>CAJUNS010000026.1 GCA_910587995.1 uncultured Oscillospiraceae bacterium
TTCATGGCCTGATCCACAATTTCCGGGCCGATGCCATCGCCTTTTAGAACGGTGATGCGGTAATGATTCATATGATTTCGCTCCAATCGGTAAAGATAGATGAGGGGAATTTTATAGAAATTTTAGCATAAGCGGGGAAGGATGTCAACGGGAATACCGCAAGTGCGTTTCCTCTACCTCTCCCCCGCGCTTGCCAGGACCGCCTCAATGACGCCGCCGCGCAGCCCCGCCCGCTCCAGCTCCCGCACCCCGCGAATGGTGCTCCCACCTGGGGAACACACCGCGTCTTTCAGCGCGCCGGGATGCTTCCCGCTCTCCAAAGCCAGCCGGGCCGCTCCCGCTGTCATCTCCGCCGCCAGCGTCAGGGCCAGCGCCCGGGGCAGGCCGCAAAAGACGCCGCCATCTGCCAAGGCCTCCAAAAACAGGTCCACAAAGGCCGGACCGCAGCCCGCCACCACACCGGCAGCTTCCATTTGGGACTCGGGGATTTCCACCAGACTGCCGGACTGGGCCAGAGCCGCCAGCACCAGCTCCCGGTCCTCCTTCTTGGCCCTTTGGCCGCAGGTGTAGAGCGTCACCCCCTGGCCGATGGACACTGGCGTGTTGGGCATAATGCGCACCACAGGGCAGCGGAGGGCCAGGTCCTCCAACTGGTCCAGCCCTACCCCCGCCGCCATAGAGACCAGCAGGGGCGGGTCTTCCCGCTGGGTGAGGGGGCGGGCCAGGCTTTCCAGCAGGCCGGGGATCCCGTTGGGCTTTACGCCCAGAAACAGAAGCCCGCATTGCCAGGCGGCCTCTTCGCCGCTTACGGCGCGGCCTCCCAGCTCTTGGGCCAGGGCCTGGGCCTTTTCCGGGCCGCGGTTGGAACAAAACAGCTCCGCCTCTGGCAAAGCCCGGCGGACAGCACGGGCCAGGGCGGAGCCCATATTGCCTGTGCCAATGAATCCAATGGGGGGGATGTTCATAATTTGCCTCCTTGCTGTAGATGTTTTTGTGCGTGCCTTACTCCCGGACCTGCCCGCTGCCGTAGACCACATATTTCCAAGAGGTGAGCTCCTCCAGGCCCATGGGGCCCCGGGCGTGCATTTTTTGGGTGGAGATGCCGATCTCGGCCCCCAGCCCGAACTGGCCTCCATCCGTAAACCGGGTGGAGGCGTTTACATACACCGCCGCAGCGTCAATCTGGTCCAAAAAGGCCTGGGCGTTTCGGTAGCTTTCGGTGACGATGCACTCTGAGTGCCCCGAGCTGTGGGCGTTAATGAACGCCACTGCCTCTTCAAAAGATGCGGCGGTCTTTACCGCCAAAATGTAGTCCCCATATTCCCGGTCCCAGTCCTCCTCAAGGGCGGGGTGGGCCCGGCTTCCCAGCAGGGCCAGGGCCTCTGGGTCGGCCCGAAGCTCCACCTGGTTCTGGTCCAGCAGGGGCAGAGCCTTTTGGAAAAAGCCCTCTGCCGCCTCCCGGTGGACCACCACACATTCGGCGGCGTTGCAGACCGAGGGCCGGGAGCATTTGGCGTTGTAAAGAATGCGGGCGGCCATGTCCAAATCGGCGGAGCTGTCCACATAAACGTGGCATACTCCCTCGCCGGTGCGGATGACCGGCACGGAGGCTTCCTTGGCCACAGCGCGGATGAGCCCCGCTCCGCCCCGGGGAATCAGCACATCCAGGTATTGATCCAGGTGCATCAGCTCCTGGGCGGAGTCCCGAGAGGTATCTTGAACCAGGGAGACGCAGTCCTGGGGAAGCCCGGCGGCTTCCAAAGCGCCGCGCATCAGCTCCACAGCGGCCTGATTGGAGCGGAAGGCCTCTTTGCCGCCCCGCAGAATGCAGGCGTTGCCAGACTTCAGGCACAGGGCGGCGGCGTCCACGGTGACATTGGGCCGGGCCTCATAGATCATGCCCACCACCCCCAGAGGCACCCGGCGGCGGCTGATGCGCAGCCCGTTGGGCTGGGTGAAGCTCCGGCCGGCCGTGGCGGTGGGGTCAGGCAGGGCGGCCACCTGACGCACCCCCTGGGCCATGCTGGCCACGCGCTCCGGGTTCAGGGCCAGCCGGTCCAAGAGGGCGGGGCGGGTCCCGGCGGCCTGGGCTGCGGCCAAGTCGGCGGCGTTGGCCTGTAAAAGGGTGTCTTCCTGGGCAGAGAGGGCCTGGGCTATGGCCTCCAGGGCCTGATTTTTCTGGGCGGTGGAAGCCAGCGCCAGCACCCTGGCGGCAGCTTGGGCGGCGGCGCCCTGTTTTTCCAATGCGGTCATAAAGAGTGGCCTCCTTAGAAAATGGGTAGTTTGTTATGGTAGTAGT
This sequence comes from uncultured Oscillospiraceae bacterium, assembly GCA_910587995.1. Classification (GTDB taxonomy): domain Bacteria; phylum Bacillota; class Clostridia; order Oscillospirales; family Acutalibacteraceae; genus Acutalibacter. Next base: position 2,300 of record CAJUNS010000026.1, read on the forward strand.
GAAAAGTGCCGGTGGGGATTAGTATACCACAGATCGGGCGGAATGTCAAAGCGAGGCGGCGCGGGGGAACATGAAAAGCTCTCCGAAACGGACGCTCCCTGGCGCGGAGCCGCAAGGTATTGCTAAGGGCCGCTCTGACAAAATTTCCCTTGATTTTTCCTCTATTTTGTGCTACACTATAAACACAAGTTCCCCATTACGTTCGTGGAACCCCGGAGACGGTATTCTCCGGGGTTTCTTTGTAGATTTCACCCTTTTGCGCAACCATTTTCAACCTTGGGAGGCTCTTTTCTCATGAAACTACTGGTTTTGGACGGCAACAGCATACTCAACCGGGCTTTTTTTGGCATCAAGCTTCTGTCCACCAAGTCCGGCGACTACACCAACGGCATCTATGGTTTTCTCACCATGTTCAAAAAGATCGCCGACGAGACCGAGCCGGACGCGGTGGCCTTTGCCTTTGACATGCGGGCCCCCACCTTCCGGCACAAGCGCTATGCCGGGTATAAATCCAACCGCAAGGGCATGCCCCCAGAGCTGGCCCAGCAGCTTCCGGTTTTGCAGGAGCTGCTGGAGGACCTGGGCTATACCATCGTCACCTGCGAGGGCTGGGAGGCCGACGACATTTTGGGCACTCTGGCCCGGGCCTGCCAGGAGCAGGGCGGCAGCTGCGTCATTGCCACCGGGGACCGGGACAGCTTGCAGCTGGTCTCCCCCAGCACCACCGTGCGGCTGGCGGCCACCAAGTTCGGCCAGCCCCAGGTCACCCTGTATGACGAGGCCAAAATTAAGGAGGAGTACGGCGTGGCTCCGCCCCAGATGATCGACCTAAAGGCCATTCAAGGGGACGCTTCCGACTGCATTCCCGGCGTGGCGGGCATTGGTCCCAAGGGCGCGGGAGAGCTGATTCAGAAATTCGGCAGCCTGCAAAAGGTATACGAAAGCCTGGAGGACCCAGCCATGAAGCCCGCCGCCCGGAAAAAGCTGGAAGCCTCCCGGGAGAACGCCTTTTTAAGCTACGAGCTGGGCACCATCCGCCGGGACGCGCCCATTGACACAAATTTGGACTCCTATGTAAAAAAGGAGGGCGACCCCCAAAAGGCCGGGGCCGCTATGGTGCGGCTGGAGCTCTTCTCCCTGCTTGAGAAGTTCGGCCTGACCGCCGCCCAGGCTCCGGCGGTCAACGCCCCCGCCGCCGGGAAGCCCGAATTGATGGAGCTTGCGGACCCAGCCCCCATGCTTCCCCGGCTGGAGGACCAGGGCGCGGCCTGGTTCGTCTGCCAATGGAGCAAGGCGGGGGAGCTGGAGCGGATGGTTTTTGCCCATAAGGACCTGCTGTGGGTTACAAAGCCGGACGAGGCCTTTCTGCGGGCCTTTTTGCCGGACAAGCTCATAGAAAAGCATACCCACGACCTAAAGCCCCTGCACCGGCTGGCCCTGGGGCTGGGCTGCAAGCTGGAAGGGGCGGCAATGGACACAGCCCTGGCCGGGTATTTGCTGAACCCCTCCGCCACGGGGTACGATGTGGCCCGGCTGGCCGCGGAATATGGCGTGCCCCAGCCGGACTTTGAGGATGAGGCCCTCAACGCCGCCGCCGTGATGCCCGGCCTGTGCGCGGCTCTCTCCAAGGCCATTGACAGCAACGGCCAGCGGGAGCTGCTGGAAAACATTGAGATTCCTCTGGCCTATGTGCTGGCCCAGATGGAGCATATCGGCTTTTATGTGGACCGGCAGAGCATTGAGGACTATGGCAGGCAGCTGGAAGGGGAGGTAAACCGGCTTCACGACGCCATTATTGAGCAGGTGGGCTATGAGTTCAACATCAACTCCCCCAAGCAGCTGGGCGAGGCTCTTTTTGAAAAGCTTGGCCTGCCCCACGGTAAAAAGACCAAAACCGGCTGGTCCACTAATGTGGATGTGCTGGAGGACCTGCGCTACCTGAACCCGGTGGTGGATGACATCCTTCAATACCGCACCGCCGCCAAGCTAAAGTCCACCTACTGCGATGGGCTTTTAAAGGTAATTGGCCCGGATGGGCGGATTCATTCTAACTTTAACCAGACGGAGACCCGGACCGGTCGCATTTCCAGCACGGAGCCCAATTTGCAGAATATTCCGGTGCGCACGGCGGTGGGCCGGGAGCTGCGAAAATTTTTCGCCGCTGAAACCGGCGTGCTGGTGGACGCGGACTACAGCCAGATTGAGCTGCGGGTGCTGGCCCATGTGGCCAACGACCCTGCCATGCGGGAGGATTTTCTGGCCGGCCACGATGTGCACGCCGCCACCGCGGCCCGCGTGTTCGGCATGCCCCAGGAGCTGGTCACCCCCGAGCTGCGGGGGCGGGCCAAGGCGGTGAATTTCGGCATTGTGTACGGCATTGGGGCCTTTTCCCTCTCCAAGGATATTGGAGTCAGCCGCAAGGAGGCGGACGAGTATATTAAAGAGTACCTGCGCAACTACGCCGGGGTAGACAGTTACATGAAGGACGTGGCGGAGCGGGCCCGGGAGCTGGGCTATGTGGAGACCATGTTCGGCAGGCGGCGCTATCTGCCGGAGCTGAAGAGCCCCAACTTCAACCTGCGGGCCTTTGGAGAGCGGGTGGCGCGGAACATGCCCATTCAAGGAGCCGCTGCGGACATCATTAAAATTGCCATGATTCGGGTAAGCGCCCGGCTGGAGCGGGAGGGCCTGCGGGCCAAGATGATCCTGCAGGTGCATGACGAGCTGATTGTGGAGAGTCCGGAGGAAGAGGCGGAGCAGGTAAAGCGGATTTTAGAGGAAGAGATGGAGGGGGCGGTGAATTTATCCGTGCCAATGCTGGCGGAGGCCGGGGCGGGGCGCACCTGGTATGAGGCCAAAGGCTGAGGCGGAAGCGGCAAAGCCCCCCCCTGTGGCCATGTTGAGGCGCGCGCCCTTTACCATCCCGTGATTCTTTAGCCATACGATATACAATTATATTATAGAAATGAGGTTTCCCATTATGGACATCCCTACCGCCATTCAAACCGCCCGCACCGCTTTGGGCCTGGAGCTGGGCTCCACCCGCATCAAGGCCGTGCTCATCGGACCCGGCTGCCAGCCCATTGCCTCCGGCGCTTATGACTGGGAAAACCGCCTGGAAAACGGCCTCTGGACCTACCGCCTGGAAGACGTCTGGACCGGCGTGCAGGCCGCTTACCGGGCCCTGAAGGAGGACGCCGCCCAAAAGTATGGCGTTACCCTTACCCGTCTCGGGGCCCTGGGAGTATCCGCCATGATGCACGGCTACCTGCCCTTTGGCAAGGAGGGGCGGCAGCTGGCCTCCTTCCGCACTTGGCGCAACACGGTCACCGAAGAGGAGGCCGCTTTGCTGACGGAGCGCTTTCAGTTCAACATTCCCCAGCGCTGGAGCATCGCCCACCTGTACCGGGCCATTCGCCTGGGCGAGCCCCATGTGAAGGACCTGGACTACCTGACCACCCTGGCCGGATACGTCCACTGGAAGCTCACCGGCCAGAAGGTCATGGGCGTGGGCGAAGCGGCGGGCATGTTCCCCATCGACAGCGCCAGCGGAGGCTTCCACCCCAAAATGCTGGCCCAGTTTGACGAAATCTTGAAGGAGAACGGCCTTGGCTATACCTTGGAGGACGTGCTGCCCACCGTACTCCCCGCCGGAGCCCCTGCCGGGGAGCTGACGCCCCAAGGGGCCAAGCTGCTGGACCCTGCCGGAGACCTGGAACCCGGAGTTCCCTTCTGCCCTCCCGAGGGCGACGCGGGCACCGGCATGACCGCCACCAACAGTGTGGCCCCCCGCACGGGCAATGTGTCGGCCGGTACCTCCATTTTCGCCATGGTGGTGCTGGAGCGTCCCCTGAGCCGGGTTTACCCGGAGCTGGACCTGGTGGCCACTCCCTCCGGGCGGCCTGTGGCCATGGTCCACTGCAACACCTGCACCTCCGATTGGGACGCTTGGGTTAAGCTCTTTGGCCAGCTGCTGGAAAAGGCGGGGAGCCCCCTGGCTAAGCCCGCCCTCTATGACCTGCTCTACCAGGAGGCCCTGGCCGGTCCCCCGGACTGCGGCGGCGTGGTGAGCTACAACTGCTATTCCGGCGAACCGGTGGTGGACCTGCCCGCCGGACGGCCCCTGTTCTTCCGCCAGCCGGAGCTGCCCTTTGGCCTGGGGGCCTTTCTGCGGGCCCAGCTGTACGCGGCCATGGCCCCCTTGAAAACCGGCATGGACCTGCTGCTGGACCGGGAAAAGGCCGCTTTGGACGTGCTCTGCGGTCATGGCGGGCTCTTTAAGACGCCCATGGTGGGCCAGCGCCTGATGGCCGGGGCCTTGGGCGTGCCGGTTTCCGTGGCGGAGACCGCCGGAGAGGGCGGACCCTGGGGCATGGCCCTGCTGGCCATGTTCCGCAAGGAAAAGGCCCCGGGCGAGGCTTTGGAGGACTGGCTGAACGCCAAGGTCTTTGCCAGCGCCAAAACCGTGACGGCCCAGCCCCAGCCGGAAGACCGGGAGGGCTTCGCCCGCTTCCACCGCCGCTACCTGGCAGGCCTGCCGGTAGAACGGGCCGCGGGGGAATTGGAGCTGGAAGCGGAATAAGCCGTTCAGAAACATATTTGCACAAACAAAGCCCGCCGGACTCTCACAAGAGCACGGCGGGCTTTGCTGTGGAAGTATTAGAAGGCCTCCGGCGGCTTAGGGACTTACGGCATTCGCTGCGCGAAGTCCCCTAAGAACCCTACAATCTTTGAAAAGGGCGCTAATCGCCAGTGGCGATTGTCCAGCGCACGAGTTGACTTTGTCAACTCGACCGATGCGGCAGCGGAGAATGACGAAACTTTTAAACGTTTATCGTAGGTGTGAGGCGTGCGCTTGGCGCTCAGTTTGGGGCTTGCTGGCAGGCCCCCCGTAGCATGGGAAGAGAGCCAGTAAAAGTTTCGTCCACCTTTTCAAAGGTGGCAGGGTTCTTAGGGACGGAGTCCCTAAGCCGCCGGAGGCCACTCCGTAAAACTTCAAAAGGCTGCGCCCTTTGCGCCGGAGGAGGAAGCTTCCCAGTGGGAAGCGTTCTGGCCTGACCGAGACGGTGGTCGAGAATGACAAAACTTTTACTGGCCCACTGATTTAGCTATTTTCTTTACAGCTCCTTGGCGTACATTACGTACCGGCCCAGAGTCCGGATTCCCAGCTCTTTCACGATGGGAGCCTCATCTTTGTCGTGGAAATAGTAGAAGCTCTCCATGCCATCCGCCTTGCCCTGGTTCAGGGCCCGCACCAGCAGCGCCCGGACCGCCTCCCGGTCGAACCGGTCCTCCGCGTAGTCCATGCCGAAAATCTCCAGGAACCCGTCCACATAGATGAAGTACACGCTGGCCAGGTCACGGTCCTCCCGGTGGTACAGGTAGATGTGCCACCGGTCCAGGGCCTCCCGCAGGTGGGCGTTGTCCCAGTACATTTTCCCGTCCCACTGGGCGTGAAGGGCGGCGAAGCGGTCAAAATTTTCCTCTGTAATGGGGATGGGCTTCTCGCTCTCCGGCTTTGGCTCATATTCCTCAAACTTCATCACCGCCACCAGGCTCTCCTCATTTAGGGGCCAGCCCAGCTCAATCAGGTGGTTGACCGCCCGGACGTTCTCCTCCGGAAAGCCAAAGTGCATGGTGAACCCCGGGTATTTCGGGGCCAGATAGGCCAGCAGCTCATCGATGGCCTGTTCGGTTTTGTCCTCAATGCAGAAAGCCCGGGTGTCCAGATATTCGTCCTCGGGCAGGGCAAAGTAGTGGATGTAGCCCAGGGCTTTGCCCCCGTCCTCAAAGAGCAGGGCCCCTTCGTGCTCCCGCTCGTGGGCCAGGGCGGCGATTTCGTCAAACTCGGCCCGGGTCTTCAGGCCGTCGGCATAGGTGGGGTAGCCAGAACGGCTCATATCCAGGGCCAGGCCATAGGCCCAGTCCAGGTAGGCTTTATATTCGTCCTTTTTTAAACTTCTCAGCATAATAGGGTTCCTCGCTATAAAATTTCATTAAACTCAATTCGTTCCTGATTGGGGCCCAGGATAAGAAAGAACCGCACGCCCTTTTCCCAAAAGGGCAGGGCCTCTATGCCGTTGCTGACAATCTCATAACCCTGCTCCTGGGCCAGCCGGTAGGCGGCCTCCACATTCTCCACGTCAATGGCAATGTGGTCAATGGCCCCGCTTTGCAGAGCGGCCCGCCCGTTTTCATAGGCCTCGATGACCAGACCTTTCAGCTCCAAAAAGACCACCCGTTCTCCGGCTTTTTCGTTGAGGGTCTCATACTTTTTGGTAAAGCCCAGGCCCTCATAGAAGGCGATGGTGGTATCCATATGGTTGGTGGGCAGGCCAATGTGCTGGAGGCCCTTGGCAAAATTTCCTAGCGTCATCATTCCATTCTCCTTTTTAGATGCTTTTTCTCATCTCATCCTCAGCCCAGCAGGGCCTGAACGATTTCCTCGGTCCTCATGCCCCGGGAGCCCTTCACCAGCACCAGATCTCCGGGCCGCAGGCGCTCCAGAAGCCAGGCGGCGGCTTCCCGGTTGTCTTGTGCCCGCACCGCCCCTTCTCCATAGCCCTGGGCCATCAGCTCGCCCAGCTGGCCAACAGCCAGCAGCTCTACGCCTTTTTCTTTGGCATAGGCCCCGGTTTTCCAATGGCCCTCCCGCTCATAGCTGCCCAGCTCCCGCATACCGGCCAGCACGGCTACCCGCCGCCCAGAGGCCGGCTTGGTTGCCAGCAGGTCCAGCGCCGCCTGCATGGAATCCGGGCTGGCGTTGTAGCTGTCGTCAATGATGGTCAGGCCCCGCGCTTCCCTGATCTGCTGGCGCATGGCCGGAGGCTCGTAGGCGCGTAAAGCCCGGGCCGTGTCCGCCAAAGACTGCCCTAGATGATCTCCCACCGCCAGCGCGGCCAGGGCGTTGCGCACATTGTGCTCCCCCAGCACAGGCAGAACAACGGTCTGGCTTCTGCCATCCGGGGCCAGACAGGTGAAGGTCAGAGAGTCCCCCGCCTCCGCCAAATCCACGGCCCGCCACTGGCAGTGATCCCCCAGGCCGAAGGCCACAACCCGGTATGCCTCAGAGCGCAGGCTGGGAAGCAGGTCGTTGTCTCCACACACAAACAGGGGGGCCCCCGCCGGGAGGTAATCGGCCATGTGGGCTTTTTCCGCCAGAATATTCTCCCGTGTGCCCATAAACTCCAAATGGGAGGTACCGATGGTGGTAACGACCCCGCAGGTGGGCTTCACCACCTGGGCAATGCGGGCCATCTCCCCAGGCATGCTCACTCCCATCTCAATGACAGCGGCAGTGTGCTGGGGGCCAATGCCGCACATGGTGATGGGCACCCCCACCTGGCTGTTGGCGTTGCCATCCGTCCGGTAGACCTGGTGGCCCGCAGTCAGGCCCTGGGCAATCATCTCCCGGGCGGAGGTTTTGCCCACGCTGCCGGTTACGCCCACAATGGGCAGGCTGAACCGCTCCCGCCAGGCCTCCCCCACCTTTTGCAGGGCGGCGCGGCAGTCCTCCACCAACACCAGGGGTCCGGGGGCCTCCACCGGATGGTCCGCAAAGCTGGCGGACGCCCCGGCGGCAAAGGCGTTGGCGATAAAACGGTGTCCGTCCACATTCTCCCCCCGGATGGGCACAAACATGGCCCCAGGGCAGGCCTTGCGGCTATCGGTGACAAAGCCGGTTACCAGGGCGGAACCGCCGCCGGAGAGCAGTTGGCCGCCGCATATTTCTGCAATCTCTGCAAGTTTCAGCTTCATAAGTACATGGCTCCTTTTTGCAATCGCTGTTCATTAGGAAGAAGGAAATCTTCTGGTGCGCTGGCCATACTGCCGCCAGCTGTGGCTGTGCATATCGGAAACGCGCTTGAAAGCCGGTATTTACCGATTTTCAAGCAGGGGGTGCGGGCACACACCCACACCGCCCGGTTCAAAAGAGCTCCTACCTCTTTTGAACGGGATTAACTATATCATTATATGACAAAGCGGGGACCTTTTGCAAGGCCCCCACAGTTTAAAATGCTATCTATTTGTTTTGAGCTTTTGCGGACCGTGCATGGAGCCGGGCCTGCGTCCGTTTGCCCTTACGCCAGCGAGCCCATGGGATCCCAGGGCTCCAGCTCGATGGGGGCCTGCTGCAACTCCGCCCGCTGTTCTTCGGTCAGGTAGTCTTTATGTACCACCACCTGGTAGGTGTACTCACTGAACCACTCGTCGCTCATCACATAGTACCCATCCGCGCCGGAGTCCTTGCCCCAGCTGTTCTCCACCCGCCAGCGGGTGGGCTTGCCGCTCTCGTCCAGGTTCACCCCCTGGAAGACCATGGCATGGGTCATCAGGCTGTCGCCGTAGTCCAGACGCTGGGCCTTGGTCATGCCGAACCCCGTGCCGAACAGCGCGTCAGGCCGCAGAATGTTCAAATCCATAATGCCGCCCTCCCGGATGGAGCATTTGCCCACATCGCAGCCGAACCACACGGGCTTGCCATCCTGCATCTGCCGGATGGCGGCGGCTTTCAAATCCTCAATGGGCAGGTTCAGGTACTTTACCGGGCGGCCCTCCACAATGTTGCCCAGCAGCTTCACGGTGAAGGTTTTGTGATAGGGCTTACCGGCAGTGGGGGCGTTAATGAGGCTTACATAGCTGGACATGTCCCAGCCGATGTATTTCTCAAAGAAGCTTTTGCCCGTGAGGCCCTCCTCCCGGATAAATTTCTTGTCCTTGTCCCGGGTCTCGAAGGTGAAGGTTTTGGGTGGGTTGCCCAGGGCGATGCACAGCATGTTGTAGATGTCAGAGAGCATAGCCTCCTTCTGCTCCCGAAGCTGGTCCACCGTCTTCCCGGCGGCATGGCCCTCCCGCAGGGCGCAGGCGAACTCCCGGAGCTTGCGGGTCATGTAGCCGGTGACCTCCCAGGTGGAGGAAGAGCAGGCGGTCTCGGGCATGGTGTCCTTGGGTACCACGCCGTATTTTTCAATCAGATTGCACAGCATATCCCACTGCCCGCCATCGTTGAGAGGCGCGCTCAGCAGGTGGGCAATCAGCCGCCCGTCGGTGGGCTCATCCAGGGTGTCGAGAATGCTCTCCAAAAAGTAGTTGGCCTTTTCCAGCTTATCATAGAAGAGGGTGTAGTTCTGGCTGAGCTCGAAGGTTTCCAGGTTCAGCTTTTTCATAATCTCCACCCGCATGGTGTTTAGGGCGGCGAACATCCAGCACCGGCCGGAGCTCTTCTGGTTGGTGATCTTGCCGGCCTCCAGCTGAATGGAGAACTGGTGCCGGTCCTCCCGCTGGACAAGGGGGTCGGTGGCGGACTTGTTGACCCCGTTGGCGGTAACGGCCAGCTGGGCCACCCGTTTGGCGGGGTCGGCGGCAAAGCCCTTTTCAAAGCCCTCCAGCTCTGCGGTGGTAATATTCTGGTTCATTTTCTTTCCTCCAATTTCCCTTATTTTTGATTATATAAAATTTATACGGACAGCTTTTGAATGGGCACCCACACCTCATAGCGGCTGCCTTGAGGCGTGCCGGCGTACTCATTGCAGCGGCCGTTCCCGACCGGGCCCACGGCCTCCTGGTTGGTCTCCATCCACTCCGTGGTAACAGCCAGATAGTCGCCGCCAGGGAAGTCCATCAAGGTATAGCCCTGGGGCGCCTGGTCCACGTTTTTCACAAAGAGGCCCTGGAAATAGACGGTCCGGCCCTGTTGGTCGTGAAACCAGACATTGATGGGCTTTTCGTCCACCGCATAGGGCAGAATGGGCTTATAGCCGCCCATTTGGAAGAAATTCTCCCAAATCGTTCCAAAATCGGAGGCCTCGTCTACCACGTTGGTATTGCCCAGAAAGCGGAAAGCGTCCAGGTGCTGCTGATAGGTGATGATATCTTTGCTCATTCGAAATTCCTCCTGATTTTTTGGTGTTCCCTTATATTTGAACGACAGGCGGAGGCAGCCTTATTGGCCGGGACTGTCCAGAATCTCCCGGATGACCACCCGCTCGTCAAAGGGGTATTTGACCCCATCGATCTCCTGGTAGTCCTCATGGCCCTTGCCCGCCAGAACAATAATGTCCCCGTCCTGGGCGTTTTCCAGGCACCAGCGGATGGCCTCCCGGCGGTCGGGAATCTCGATGTATCTGCCCTTGGTTTTATGCATCCCTATTTTAATGTCCTCTATGATGTCCAGCACATTCTCAAACCGGGAGTTGTCAGCCGTGATCACCGACAGGTCGGCCAGCCTGCCGCTGGCCTCCCCCATCTCATAGCGGCGGACCTTGGGCCGGTTGCCTCCCGCCCCAAACAGGCAGATAAGCCGCCGGGGCTCATACTCCCGCAGGGTGGTGAGCAGGCTCTCCATACTCACGGCGTTGTGGGCGTAGTCCAGCAGCAGGGTGTAGTTTCCGGGCACGGGTACAGGCTCTACCCGGCCCTTTACCCGCACGGACAGCAGGCCCCGCTCCATGGCCTCCACCGGAATGCCCAGCTGGTGGCAGCAGGCAATGGCGGCCAGGGCGTTATAGGCGTTAAACCGGCCTGGTATGCCCACCTGGGCGGTAAAGCTCAGGTCTCCGGCCACCGTGAACTCCACCCCCAGCAGGCCGGGCAGGTTCAGGTGGCGGCAGTTCCCGCCCCGCAGGTCCCCAGCGTTCTCCATGCCGTAGCGGTAGACCCGGCAGGCGCTGTTTTCCAGCAGCTTTTCCACGCTGGGGTCGTCGGCGTTCACCACGCCTACGGGACACATGGAGAACAGCATGGCCTTGCAGGCCAGGTACTCCTCCATGTCCTTGTGCTCCACCCCGCCGATGTGGTCCTCGGAAAAATTGGTGAACACCCCCGCCGCAAAGGGCAGGCCGTGCACCCGGTGGTCCTTTAGGCCCACGGAGCTCACCTCCATTACCACATACTGGCAGCCCATGTCCGCCATGCGGCGCAGGTGCTTTTGCACCTCATAGCTGATGGGTGTGGTGTTGGGCAGAGGGATGGCCTCTTCCCCCACCGCCGCTCCCACCGTGCCGATGATTCCGGTCTTATGCCCCGCAGCCTCCAAAATGGAGCGGATCATATAGGCGGTGGTGGTTTTGCCCTTGGTGCCGGTAATGCCGATGACCTTTAAATCATGCTGGGCCGGGTGGCCGAAGAAAGCGGCGCTCACAAGACTGAGGGCCTTTTTGGTGTCGGGGACCAGAATGACCTGGGCTCCGGGCGCCTCCACAGGCTCTTGAGCCAAAACCGCCGCAGCTCCGTTGGCCGCGGCCTGAGCGGCGAACCGGTGCCCATCGGAGGCAGAGCCCTTGATGCACACAAACAGGCACCCGGGCTTGGTCTGGCGGGAGTCGTAGGCAATATCGCTGACGGAAACATCGGAGAAATCTTGGGAGATGTTCAAGGAGGCCAGAAGCTGGGAGAGGAGCATAGGAATCATCCTTTCTAGGGCAGAGTTTCTAGTGTTATGATACCCCTTTCCGGGGCGGATGTCAACGGGAGGAAGAGGGCTCTTCCAGCCGGTACTCCCAGCAGTCCTCCAGCACTTGGAAGCCGGTTTTCCGGTATACCCGGTTGGAGATGGGGTTTTCCCGGTTTACAAACAGGGTGCAGTAGTCCTTACCCCTGGCCAGCAGCTCCCGGCAGAGGGCCCCCACTGTGGCCTGGCAGTACCCCTTCCCCCGGTGCTCCGGGGGCGTGTACACTCCGCTGATGGCAATGCCCCGTTCCGTCTCCCGGCTGGTGTAGGCCATAGAGGCCAGCTCCCCGCCGGGAAGTTCCAGCACCCGGATTTCGCCCTTCTGGATCCGTTCCTGGTTGTGCTGGCGGATGGTCTCCGGGTCCCCCTCTTCGTGGAGGGCCTCCCGGTAAAAGGCGTGCGCCCATTGGCAGATGGTGTCCAGGTCCTCTCCCCGGGCAGGCCGGACCGTGCCGGACACCGCCGGGGGCTCTATCAGCTCTGTGAGCACCATGATGTCCATGGCGCTGCGCTGGGTGAACTCTCCCCCATAGGCGCCCATAAAGGCCTGGCACAGCTCCTCCCGGGCGGTCACCCCGGCAATGGGGATATTCTCTGCCCGGAGCCAGGCCGCCAACTCCGCCGCCGCTTGGGCGGAGAGGGAAGCCGTGCCGGAGGGGGCGTTTAGGCATAGGTTCCAGGGCAGGGCGCTGCCGAAGAGCAGCACGGGCTCCCCATTCGCTTCATACCGGCCAAAGAGCAGGCTGGGGGAGCAGGGGTCTTCCCGATTGGCTTGGGCGTTGCGCAGGTTCAGCTGGCAGAGGGCTTCGTGCTCTTCTAAAAACAAACGGTTGTCCTGGAGAAAATCCCCAGGGGTGGGGTATAATGTCCGTTTCATAATGCGCCTCCTCAGGAAAAGAGTATGGTCAATCCGGTGGATTAAGTTCATGTTTAAGCCCCGCGCCCAGAGCGGAAAACGCCAGCCAACGCTGACTTGGCATGAAGGAATGTCCGTTTCGGAGAGTTTTTCGTGTTCCCCCGCCCGTAGGGCGGGGGAACACAGATGATTGTCTCTGTGGTTTGGACACTCCCTGGCATGAGCCGATGTTGACTTGGCGTAAGCCGATGTTGACTTGGCGTAAGCCAATGTCATAGCCCCTCCAGCAACCGCGCTGTCACCGCGTTGGAGGCCAAGAAGCCCTCCGGCGTCAGGGCCAAAGCCTCTGGCAAACGCCGCAGCAGCCGCTCCGGACAGCGGGCGGCATTGGCCAGAACCTTTTGAAAGGCCTCTTCCCCCCGCTCCCCAAAGCGCTCCCGCAGGCCCGCCCGCCCCAGGCCTTCCCGCAGCCGCAGGGCCAGCATGGCGTATTCTTCCAGCGAGCCCCCGGGGCCGTCCTCTACCGGCCGGCTCCCGGCCAAAAAGCCCGCCAGGTCCCGGGGCCAGTAGAAGCGCCGTCCCTCGTAAAAGGAATGGGCCGCCGGGCCCAGGCCCAAATATTCCTCGTCCCGCCAGTAGAGCAGATTATGGCGGCTCTCCCGGCCCGGGCGGGCGAAGTTGCTGATCTCATACTGGCCGTACCCCCGGGCTTCCAGCTCCCGGACGCAGAACAGGTACTGGTCCGCCGCCTGGTCCTCGTCCGGCAGGGCCAGGTCCCGGGCCGCGAAAGGCGTGCCCGGTTCCACCTTTAATAGATAGGCGGAGATATGCTCCGGCTCCAGCTCCGCCGCAAAGGCGATGGACTGTCCCAGGGTTTCTTCCGAGCTGTCCGGCAGGCCCAGCATCAGGTCCAGAGAGAGGTTGCCGAAGCCCCCCGCCCGGGCGGCCTCCACAGCGCGCCGTACGTCCTGGGGGCTGTGGGCGCGGCCCAGCAGGCGCAGTTCCTCTCCATTGGCGGACTGCAAGCCCATGGAGAGCCGGTTGAACCCGGCCCGGCGCAGGACGGCGAAAAAGGGCCGGTCCACCCAGGTGGGGTTGGCCTCGCAGGTGATTTCCGCTCCAGGCTCCAACGAGAAGTGCCGGGCGGCTCCCTCCAGCAGGCGGGCCAGCCGCTTTTCGCCCAAAAGGCTGGGGGTTCCGCCGCCAAAATACACCGTGCGCAGAGGACGGGCGCAGGCGGCCCCATATTGGGCCAGCAGGGCCTCCAGCCGGCTGGTGTAAGCGTCCATGGCCTCCGGCCCGGCGGCGAGGGAGTAAAAGTCGCAGTAGGGGCATTTTCCGGCGCAGAAAGGCACATGGAGGTAAAGCCCCAGAGGGCGGGTCATTTCCCCTCCCGCACGGTAAACCTTACGCTGCCCTTGGCATTCTGGCCCTCCACCTGGACCCAGTAGCTGCCGGATTCCTCCACCTCCACCTCAATGTGGCCGGTGGCGGCGTCCAGGTCCTCATAAATGGGTTCGCCCCCCACAGGCTTAACGGTAACCCGCAGGGTCCCGGACTCGTTGACAATGTCGCCTAACACCACGTCTCCGGCCCGGAGCTTGAAGATCTCCTGGTCCAAGGTGTTTAGAACGCTGTATTCCATCTCCAAGCGGTTTTCGCCGCTGTCCCGTGTGCCGCCGTAAAAGGCGTGGCAGCCCCCCAGGGCCAGCAGAACCAGCAAAAGAGCCAAGACTTTACTTAGACGCTTCATGCCGCTCTCTCCTTTACTCATCCAGCTTCAGCACCGCCATGAAGGCCTCTTGGGGGACCTCCACCGTGCCCAGCTGGCGCATGCGTTTTTTGCCCTCTTTCTGTTTTTCCAAAAGCTTCTTCTTGCGGGTAATGTCGCCGCCGTAGCACTTTGCCAGCACGTCCTTGCGCAGGGCCTTCACAGTCTCCCGGGCGATGATCTTCCCCCCGATGCAGGCCTGAATGGGCACGTCAAACAGCTGGCGGGGAATTTTATCCTTGAGCTTCTCGGTCATCTTCCGGGCCCGGGGATAGGCCTTTTCCGCGTGGAGGATGAAGGAGAGGGCGTCCACGGTTTCGCCGTTGAGCAGGATATCCAGCTTCACCAGCTGGGAGGGCCGGTAGCCCAAGAGCTCATAGTCAAAGCTGGCATAGCCCCGGGTGCGGGACTTAAGCGCGTCGAAAAAGTCGTAAATAATTTCGTTTAGGGGCAGCTCATAGTGGATGTCCACCCGGCCGGTGTCAATGTATTTCATATCCATAAAGGTGCCCCGGCGCTCCTGGCACAGCTCCATAATGTTGCCCACGTACTCCGAAGGGGAATAGATGTGGGCGTTGGAAATGGGCTCCTGGGCGCTTTGAATCACCGAGGGGTCCGGGTAGTTGGTGGGGTTGTCAATGGACAGCTCCTCCCCATTGGTTTTAGTGATTTTATACACCACGCTGGGAGCGGTGGTAATCAGGTCCAGGTTGTACTCCCGTTCCAGGCGCTCCTGGATGATCTCCATGTGCAGCAGGCCCAAAAAGCCGCAGCGAAAGCCAAAGCCCAGGGCCACGGAGGTCTCCGGCTCAAAGGTGAGGGAGGCGTCGTTGAGCTGCAGCTTTTCCAAAGCGTCCCGCAGGTCCGTGTAGTGGGCCCCGTCCGCCGGGTAGATGCCGCAGAACACCATGGGCTGCACCGTCCGGTAGCCGGGCAGGGCCTCCGCGGCCGGGCGGCTGGCCAGGGTAACGGTGTCGCCCACCCGGGCCTGGCGGACCTCTTTGATGGAGGCGGCAATGTAGCCCACCTCTCCGGCGTAAAGGGCCTGGGCGGGTTCCAGAGAGGTGGCCCGCAAAAAGCCGCACTCCACCACCTGGAACTCCCCGCCGGTAGCCATCATGCGGATGGTATCCCCGGGGCGCAGGGTTCCGTCCATGAGCCGCACATAGACAATGACGCCCCGGTAGGAATCATAATACGAGTCGAAGATAAGGGCCTTAAGGGGGGCGTTTTCGTCCCCCTGGGGGGCGGGTACATCGGCCACCACGCGCTCCATGACCTGATCGATGTTAATTCCGTTTTTAGCGGAAATACGGGGCGCGTCCATGGCGGGAATGCCGATTACATCCTCAATCTCATGGCAGGCCCGCTCCGGATCGGCGCTGATCAGGTCGATTTTGTTGACCACGGGGACGATTTCCAGACCCGCGTCCACAGCCAGGTAGGTGTTGGCCAGGGTTTGGGCCTCAATGCCCTGGGAGGAATCCACCACCAGCACGGCCCCCTCGCAGGCGGCCAGAGAGCGGGAGACCTCATAGTTAAAGTCCACATGGCCCGGGGTGTCGATCAGGTTGAACACATAGTCCTCCCCGTTTTGGGCGGTGTAGACCAGCGTGACCGCGTGGGCCTTGATGGTGATGCCCCGCTCCCGCTCCAGGTCCATGTTGTCCAAAAGCTGGTTTTCCATCTCCCGGAGGGGGACGGCCTTGGTCTGTTCCAAAATGCGGTCGGCCAAGGTGCTTTTGCCGTGGTCGATGTGGGCGACGATGCAGAAATTTCTGATTTTACTTTTATCCATAGCAGTAACTCCTTTTATAAAAGGGGATGAGGGTGCCGGGTGGTTTTTCTATATTATAGCACGGAATGCGGCTGGACGCAATGCTGGGAGCGGGAGGGAAGTGTCAGAGATAATCATCTGTGTTCCCCCGCCCGCAGGGCGGGGGAACACGAAAAGCTCTCCGAAACGGACACTCCCAGCGGGAGTAAGCTTGATTTGCGGGCCGGCCGGGGTTTTCATGATCTGGCCCGCGGGCTTTCCTCCCCGCGCAACCCTATTGACCTTTTCCCCCTTTTGCGCTATCATTATATTTAGAAATATATTCCACTCACAGGAGGTAATCCCTATGAAAACTCTGCCCGTTGCCGTGCAGGTCTATTCCGTCCGCGAGGACGCGGAAAAGGACTTTGCCGGCACTATGAAGAAGATTAAGGAGATCGGCTACGATGGCGTGGAATTGGCCGGCCTGTACGGCCTCTCCCCCAGCGAGATCAAGGCCGCCATCCAGGAGGCCGGCCTGCAGGCGGTTTCCGCCCATGTGCCCTTCCAGGACCTGGTGGCGGACATGGAGGGCGTGGTCAGCCAGTATGAGGAAATCGGCGTCAAGTTCATCGCCATTCCCTACCTTATGGAAGAGGACCGCCCCGGCGGGGACAAGTTTGAGAAGAACGTGGGCCTCTTCCAGGAGATTGCCCAGGTCTGCAAGGCCCACGGCATCCAGACCCTTTACCACAACCACGACTTTGAGTTTATGAAGATGCCCGACGGCCGCTATGCCCTGGATTACATCTATGACACCATCCCGGCGGACCTGCTGCAGACCGAGGTGGACACCTGCTGGGTGAAGGTGGCGGGCGAGGACCCGGCGGCTTATGTGAAGAAGTACACGGGCCGCTCCCCTGTGGTGCATCTCAAGGACTTCTACAAGGAAGGCCAGCCCGGCAACATGTATCAGCTGATTGGAACCGAGGTGGAGGAGCAGGAGAGCAAGGGTTTCTTCGAGTTCCGCCCTGTGGGCAGCGGCATGCAGGACTTCCCCCCCATTTTGGAGGCCGCCCTTGCGGCTGGCGCCCAGTGGGTGGTGGTGGAGCAGGACCAGTCCAACGGCCGCACTCCCATGGAAGCCATCACCATGAGCCGCGAGTACCTGAAAACCCTGGGCTGGTAAGCGGGACACGGCCAAGCTTCGCCCCGCCGAGGCGGCAGGCGCGTACATAACAAAAAGTGGAACGGCTGAGGCCGTTCCACTTTTCTATTCTATTGCCGCCCGGCCAGCACGGGGGCTTTTGCTTGTAGGAATTCTTTATCCGGGGAAAGCTGGAAAAAACGGTCAGGCGGCGTTTGCCGGGGCCTCCGTGCCTTTTAGGATGAACTTCCCGGCAAACTGCATCAGCAGAAAGCCTACCGCGCAGTTTAAGAAGATGTCCGGCAGCATGTAGCTGCCGTTATACACCAAGGAATAGAGGCAGGCCAGGGTTTGGCCGGGGAGGCCCGCCAGCACAGGGGAAAAGTTGGCGTCGGCGTACTCGCTCCACAGAATCCACCCGGAGAGAAAGGAGCAGAGATAGCGCAGCATTCCGGCAATGAAACAGCCCAGGGTGAAAGCGGCTGCGTGGCTTTTAAGCCTGCCCCGCAGCAGGCCGGCAAAGCCCAGCACGGTAAAGGCCAGCAGGTAGTCCAGCGCAATGGAGCCCGCTACCGTGGCGGCGCTGACGCCCTTTAGGGCGTCCAGGCCGAAGAGCAGCTGTAGGACGCTGAAGGTAAAGCCCGCCCCCAGGCCCCATTTCAGGCCGGAGCGGTAGGCAAAAACCATAACGGGCAGGCTGGCGCAGAGGTTGATGGAGCCTCCGTAGGGCAGGTGGAAGACCTTGATGAAGGTAAGCACAGTGCCCAGGGCGATGAGCAGCCCTGCCAGGGCCAGGTTTTCGGTGGTATGTTTTTTCATTGGGCGCACTTCCTTTTCACAATCGATTTGAAAAATGAAAAGCGCCGCCTGGACATCATCCAGACAGCGCAGAAGCAGCATTCCCGGCAGGGCGCGGCGGCGGAGCCTCTTCCCCGGCGGGGGCCCATTGGCGCACGCGCAAACCCAAGAAAATGAAATGCTTCCTCCGTCGGTATTATCCGCATCAGGTTCTAGGGTTTAAGCTCGAAGCTCCTCTCAGCCGCGCCCGCCGGTGTGGCGAAGCGCTGGGCACCCCCGCTTTTCACTTTTCCAGCTTATTGTAGCGGGTTCGGGGCGGTTTGTCAAGTTTTTTGTAAAACAGGCGGCGCGGACCGCCCTGCGCGCTTGGGCCCGCCTCCGCTTCCCGCACAAATTCCCGGTTGCTTTTTCCAGCAAATTGGGTTATAATAATGGAAAGCGCGCCGGGACCGCCCCGGCATGAGAAAAATAAAACCGGAGGGAATTCGCTATGTTAGTTTCGGCTCAAGAAATGCTCACCAAAGCCAAGGCCGGCAAGTACGCGGTCGGCCAGTTCAACATCAACAATATGGAGTGGACCAAGGCCATCCTTCTCACGGCCCAGGAGAATAACTCCCCTGTCATCCTCGGCGTGTCCGAGGGCGCGGGCAAGTACATGTGCGGCTACAACACCGTCTCCGCCATGGTCAAGGCCATGATCGACACCTTCCACATTACCGTGCCCGTGGCCCTGCACCTGGACCACGGCAGCTATGAGGGCGCCTTGAAAGCCATGGAGGACGGTTTCTCCTCCGTTATGTTCGACGGTTCCCACTACCCCATTGACGAGAACATTGAGAAGACCAAGGAGATCATCCGCATTGCCGGCGAGAAGGGCATCTCCGTGGAGGCCGAGGTGGGTGCCATTGGCGGCGAGGAAGACGGCGTTGTGGGCAGCGGCGAAGTGGCTGATCCCGACGAGTGCAAGATGATTGCCGACTTGGGCGTGACCATGCTGGCCGCTGGCATTGGCAACATCCACGGCGTTTACCCCGAGAACTGGACCGGCCTGAACTTTGAGGTGCTGGAGAAGATTCAGGAGAAGACCGGCGCTATGCCCCTGGTGCTCCACGGCGGCACGGGCATTCCCGAGGAGATGGTGAAGAAGGCCATCAGCCTGGGCGTCTCCAAGGTGAACGTGAACACCGAGTGCCAGCTCTCCTTCGCGGCGGCGACCCGCAAGTACATTGAGGAGGGCAAGGACCAGCAGGGCAAGGGCTTCGACCCCCGCAAGCTGCTGGCCCCCGGCTTCGAGGCCATTAAGGCCACGGTGAAGGAAAAGATGGAGCTCTTCGGCTCCGTAGGCAAGGCCTAAGGTTAAAAAGCGGTTGGGACGGTTTCCACACGGAGCCGTCCTTTATTTTGTGAACTTTTTCCCCAAGCGCCATTTTCCGGCTTTACAAAGGCGGGGTTTTCATGTACAATTGGTACAAGTGAAACTGGAAGAAGGCGGAAAGGGGGGAGTGAATCCTAGAATAAAAAGCTTTTGCGGCATAGACTGCGGCGCCTGCCCCATGGGGGAGGACTGCGCCGGATGTGTGGACGCCGGAGGCAGGCCCTCCGCTGGTATGCGAGTATGAAGAGGGTGGTTCAGACGCGGAAATTATCATCTTTAAGAAACGGAGTGTGGCGAAATGACCCCAAAATACAAGCGGGTGCTTTTAAAGCTTAGCGGCGAGGCCCTGGCCGGGCAGGCTGGGCATGGCATCGACTTTGACACGGTGATGGACATTTGCAAGCCGGTGAAGGCTCTGGCGGACCTGGGCGTGCAGGTGGCTGTTGTGGTAGGCGGCGGCAACTTTTGGCGGGGCCGCAGCAGCGGAAAGATGGACCGGACCCGGGCGGACCACATGGGCATGCTGGCCACGGTGATCAACGCCCTGGGCGTGGCGGACGGTTTGGAGCAGCTGGGGCTTTCCGTGCGGGTGCAGACCGCCATCGCCATGCAGGAGCTGGCCGAGCCCTACATCCGCAACCGGGCGGTGCGGCACCTGGAAAAGGGCCGGGTGGTGGTCTTTGGCTGCGGCACGGGCAACCCCTTTTTCTCCACAGACACAGGCGCGGCCCTGCGGGCGGCGGAAATTGAGGCGGATGTGATTCTCAAGGCCACTATGGTAGACGGCGTGTACGACAGCGACCCCAAGAAGAACCCGGAGGCCAAACGCTTTGACGAGCTGTCCTTTATGGACGTGCTGAAGAACAATCTGGCGGTGATGGACATGACAGCGGCCTCGTTCTGCCAGGACCGGGGGATTCCCTGGCTGGTGTTCAGCATGGAGGACCCGGAAAACATTGTGCGGGCGGTCTGCGGCGAGAAGATTGGCACGCTGGTAAAGTAGGGCTTGTTTGAAAAACCGCAAACACCGTCTTTTTGCCCCAAAGGGGCGGTTTCTGTGTTGGAAATCCTCGAACAGTATTTCTTGCGGTTTCCGCCTGGAAACCGCTCCCTTTGGAACAAAAATTCCGGCGCTTCCTCTCTGTTTCAAACAAGCCCTAGGCAAAGGCAGACAAACAGCGGGGCCCCCGCCCTGGCTGTGAGGAAGAATGAAACGTAAATAGCCGCCCTATGGTATGATATAATAATTTTAACCGAAAGGATGCTGACATCATGGCAGAAATGAAAGACGTCTTTGAAAAAGCCGAACACAAAATGAAAAAGGCCGTTTCCCATCTGGAGGAGGAGTACGCCGCCATCCGTGCCGGCCGGGCCAACCCCGCTGTGCTGGACCGGATCCTGGTCAATTATTACGACACCCCCACCCCCATCAACCAGTTGGCGGCGGTGGCTGTCAGCGAGGCCCGGGTGCTCACCATTCAGCCCTGGGACGCCTCGGTGCTCAAGCTCATTGAAAAGGCCATTCAGACCTCGGACCTGGGTGTGAACCCGCAAAACGACGGCAAGGTCATCCGGCTGATCTTCCCCCCGCTGAACGAGGAGCGCCGCCGGGAGCTGGTAAAGGAGACCAGCAAGCTGGCCGAAGAGGCGAAGGTGGCCGTGCGGTCCATCCGCCGGGACGCCATTGAGAAGCTGAAGGATATGAAGAAAAAGTCCGAAATCACCGAGGACGACCTGAAGCAGGCGGAGAAGAAGGCCCAGGACTTAACGGACAAGTATGTAAAGAATACAGAGGCCTGCGCCGCCGCCAAGGAAAAAGAGATCCTGGAGATCTAGCCCATGGCAGAGAGCATGTTGCCCGCCCATGTGGGCATTATTATGGATGGCAACGGGCGCTGGGCCAAAAAGCGTTTGCAGCCCCGCACGCTGGGCCACCGGGCCGGGGCCCAGAATTTTCGGACCATTACCCGCTACGCCTCGAAACTTGGGATAAAATATCTGACGGTTTATGCCTTTTCCACCGAGAACTGGTCCCGCCCGGCGGAGGAGGTAGGGGCGTTGCTGCGCCTGTTTAAAGACTACCTGGAAGAGGCCCTGCGGGACTTTATGGAAGAGAATATCCGGGTGCGCTTCATCGGTGATGTGAGCGCCTTTCCCCAGGAGCTGCGGAAGCTCATCGCCGAGGTGGAGGAGGCCAGCGCCCCCAAGACCGGCATGGTGCTGAACTTAGCCATGAACTACGGGGGCCGGGCGGAAATTCTGCGGGGGGCCAGGGCCTTTGCCGCGGATGTGCGGGCGGGCCTCTGCCAGCCGGAGGATTTGACGGAAGAGCGCTTTGACCGCTACCTGTACACCGCCGGACAGCCCGCCCCGGATTTGATCATCCGGCCCAGCGGGGAGCAGCGGGTGTCGAACTTCCTTTTGTGGCAGTGCGCCTACGCGGAGTTCGTCTATTTCGACATCCTCTGGCCGGACTTTAAGCCCCAGGACCTGGACCGGGCCCTGGAGATTTACCGCTCCCGGCAGCGGCGGTTTGGGGGCGTGTGACAGTGCGAGGCCAGCCTGGACGAGCCCTGCGGCGCGGCGGCGGTAAAGTCGAGGGAGTTTCTCTAGGAAGAAATTTCAGCAAGTCGCATAGCGGGCCGGACCGCCGGCGGGCAGGCGCGCCTTTCCCGCCGGGGGCCCTTTGATGCGGCGCCAAAAGGCACTTTTCCCACATCCCTGATGATTACTTCAAAAAAGCAGCAAGAAAGGCAGACGACATGAAGCAGCGAGTGATTTCCGGCGCGGTGCTGACCGCGTTTCTGGCGGCAATCGTAGTGTTCGACCGCATTTTTCCCCTGGCCCTAAACATTGCCGTGGGGCTGGTCTCTGTGGCGGCGGTGGAGGAGCTGGCCAAGGCGCTGGACCTGCAGCGCAAGTGGTTCCTGTATCTGCCCTCCCTGGCGGCGGCGGCAGCGGCGCCTTTCTGCGAAAGCCCCTATCAGTTTATGATGTACTGCGTGTATACGCTGGTCCTGTTTTCGGCCATGATCGTCTACCACCACGAGACCACCTTTAAAGAGGTGGGGGTGCTCTACAGCATGGTGGTCCTCATCCCCTGCGCCTTAAGCACTTTGGTGTCCCTGCGGGAGCTGAACCGGGGCCACGGCATGTTTTATGTGCTCATTGCCGTGCTGGCCGCCTGGGTGGCGGATGTAGGCGCTTTTTTCGCCGGGACCCTGTTTGGCAAGCATAAGCTCTGCCCGGAGATCAGCCCCAAAAAGACCGTGGAGGGGGCCCTGGGGGGCCTTGTGGCCAATGTGGCGGTGATGCTGCTGTGCGGCCTGTGGTTTTCCGCCGTGTTCTACCAGGGCCAGGTGGCGGTGAACTATCTGGCCTTGTTCCTCATTGGTTTTTTGGGCGCGCCCATTTCCATTTTGGGAGACCTGAGCTTTTCCCTCATTAAGCGCAGCTGCCACATCAAGGACTTTGGGCAGGTCATCCCCGGCCACGGCGGCATGCTGGACCGGTTCGACAGCGTCATATTCACCGCGCCCTTTGTGTATATTTTGGTGAGCTTCCTGCCTCTGGCTCCGGTCTAAAAAGGAGGAACAAACATGAAAACCCTTTCCCTTTTGGGCTCCACCGGCTCCATCGGCGTCCAAACTTTGGAGGTGCTGCGGGTGCTGCGGGGCACGGAGCACGAGTACCGGCCGGTGGTGCTGGCGGCCCACTCCAATGTGGAGCGCCTGGAGCGTCAGGCGCGGGAGTTCCGTCCCCAGGCGGCGGTGCTGTTTGACAGGGCGGCCGCCCAAGACCTGCGGGACCGGACCCGGGACCTGGACTTGACGGTGCTCTCCGGCATGGAGGGCCTGTGCGAGGCCGCCGCCTGGCCCGGCGCGGATTTGACCCTTAACGCGGTGGTGGGCATGGTAGGCCTGCGGCCTACGCTGGCGGCGTTGGAGGCCGGAAAGCCGGTGGCTCTGGCCAACAAGGAGACTCTGGTGGCCGGGGGAAACCTGGTGATGGAATCCGCCCGCCGGAACCAGGTGGAGATTCTGCCGGTGGACAGCGAGCATTCCGCCATATTCCAGTGCCTGCGGGGGAATACTAAAAGTCAGGCGCGCCAGCTGCTGCTTACGGCCTCGGGCGGGCCTTTCTTTGGCTGGCCCCGGGAGCGGCTGGAGGCCGTGGCTCCGGAAGACGCCCTGGCCCACCCCAACTGGACCATGGGCGCTAAAGTGACCATTGACTCGGCCACTATGATGAACAAGGGCCTGGAGGTGATGGAGGCCTCCTGGCTCTTCGGCATGGGGCCCGAGGACATTCAAGTGGTGGTGCACCGGGAGAGCATTGTCCACTCTATGGTGCGGTACGCGGACAATGGGGTGATTGCCCAGCTGGGAACCCCGGACATGCGCCTGCCCATTCAGTACGCCCTCACCTACCCGGACCGCCTGCCCTCTCCGGCCGGGGAGCTGGACCTGTTCGCCCTGGGAAAACTGAGCTTTTACCCGCCAGACCAGGAGGCTTTCCCCTGCCTGGGCATTGCGGTGGAGGCCCTGAAGCGGGGCGGCTTGGCCCCAGCGGCGGTAAACGGCGCCAACGAGGCGGCGGTAGCGGCCTTTTTGCGGGGTGAAATCGGGTTTTTGGACATTCCGGCCCTGGTGGGCGAGGCGGGAGCCCGCCAGCCCCAGGCCCCGGCGGACTCGCTGGAGGCCGTGCTGGAAGCGGACCGGGCCGCCCGGACCTGGACGGCGGAGCGGGCCCGGGAACAAGCGAAACGAAGATAAGGGGATGATTGTTTGCAGGTGCTGCATATCGCCGGACTGATTGTCATAGGCGTGCTGCTGTTCGGATTTATTGTGTTTTTTCATGAGCTGGGGCATTTTCTGCTGGCTAAGGCGGGAAAAATCCGGGTGAACGAGTTCGCCGTGGGCATGGGCCCCAAGCTTTGGGGCTTCCGCCGGGGCGAGACCCTTTACAGCCTGCGGCTGCTGCCCATCGGCGGGTTTTGCGCCATGGAGGGCGAGGACGAGGACAGCGGCGACGCGGCGGCTTTTGGCAACAAGCCGGTGTGGCGGCGGATTTTGGTGGTAGCTGCCGGAGGCGTGTTCAACATCGTTTTGGGCTATGTGTTCATGCTCTGCGTGCTGGCGCCCCAGTCCATTTACGCCACCACCATTGTCTCCCAGTTCGCGGAGGGCTCCACCCTGGAAGCGGCGGGGGCCCAGGTGGGCGACCGCATTGTGGAAATTGATGGCTATGGGGTATACACGGACAGGGACCTGAGCTTCGCCATGGCCCTGGCGGACCCCAAGGCGGTCTCCATGGTGGTGGAGCGCCAGGGCCAGCGGGTGGATCTGGGGACCTTTGCCATGAGTACCCGCGCGGCGGAGGACGGCCAGGAGGTGCTGGCCATTGACTTTTATGTGGAGCCCGAGCCCCGGACGGTTTTGGGCCTGCTGGGGCGGGCGGGCAGCGACACGGTCTCCATGGCCCGCATGGTGGTGGAGAGCCTAAAGGGCCTGCTCACCGGGCGCTTTGGCCTTAACGAGGTGGCCGGGCCGGTGGGGACCGCCCAGGCCATCTCTCAGGCTGCGGGAGCTGGGCTGAGCCAGGGCTTTGGCCAAGCCTTACGCAACATCTTGGTGATGATGACCATGATCACCGTGAATCTGGGCATTATCAACCTGCTGCCCCTGCCCGCGCTGGATGGCGGGCGGCTGCTGTTTTTGATTTGGGAGGGCGTGACCCGCAGGCCGGTGCCAGCGAAGTATGAGGGCTATGTGCACGCGGCGGGCTTCATGCTGCTGATTGGCGTGATGGTGCTGGTGACGTTCCACGACATCTTCCGGCTGGTCACAGGCTGAAACCAGCCCAAAAGCGGCGAAAAACCGAGCAGAAGCCAGCCTCGCCACAAAGAGCAAAGCGGACGGAATGTTCTTGGCGGTTCCTGCGGCCTCTATAAAATGGAGCCGCGAAATCGCCGAAGAGGTTTCCGCCGCGCCGCTGGATGTGGCGGGGCGGCTTGCGCTCGTTTTTTGCCTCTCCCCCATTTTCCTTCCATATTAACTTGAAAGGTCGGTTCCCCCATGAGAATGTCAAAGCAAGTGTGCGCCGGAGGCGTAAAAATCGGCGGCGGCGCGCCCATTACCGTCCAGTCCATGCTCAGCACAGCCTCCACGGATATCCCTGGAAGCGTCCGCCAGGCCAAAGCCCTGGAGCAGGCCGGGTGTCAGATTCTGCGCATGGCCATCCCGGATCTGGCGGCGGTGCGGGAGCTGATTCCCGCCGTGCGGCAGGCCGTGTCCATTCCCCTGGTGGCGGACATCCACTTTGACTACAAGCTGGCCCTGGAATCCGCGGCCGCGGGCATTGACAAAATCCGCATCAACCCGGGCAACATTGGGGACCAGGACCGGGTCAAGGCCGTGGCGGACGCCTGCCGCCAGCGGGGCGTCCCCATCCGCATTGGAGTCAACGACGGCTCCCTGGAGAAGCATATTCTGGCCAAATACGGCCACCCCACCCCGGAGGCTTTGGCCGAGAGCGCCCTGTACCATGCCTCTCTGCTGGAAAAGTTCGACTATACCGATATCGTTCTCTCCATGAAGGCCTCTTCCGTGGACTTTACCATTCGCGCCTATCAAATTGCCGCCCAGCGCTGCCCCTACCCCCTGCACCTGGGCATCACCCACGCGGGCACTGCCCGGATGGGCCTGGTCAAGTCCGCCATAGGCATTGGCAGCCTGCTGCAGCAGGGCATTGGCGATACCCTGCGGGTCTCTCTGGCGGCGGACCCGGTGGAGGAGATTCAGGCAGGGGTAGACATCCTTAAGGCCCTGGGCCTGCGAAAAGGCGTGAAGCTCATTGCCTGCCCTACCTGCGGCCGCACCCGCATTGATTTGATTCCCCTGGCCCAAAAGGTGGAGGCCGCTTTGGCCGGATGCCAGAAAGACATTACCGTGGCGGTTATGGGCTGCGCGGTCAATGGCCCCGGCGAGGCCCGGGAGGCTGACGTGGGCATTGCAGGCGGCAAAGGCGAGGGCCTGATCTTCCGCAAAGGGGAGATTCTGCGCAAGGTCCCGGAAAACCGCCTGCTGGAGGAGCTGCTGGCCCAGGTGGACAAGCTGTGAGGGCGGGGATATATCAGACCCCCATGGGGGAGATTCACTACTGGGTCAGCGAGGCCGGAGAGGGCGGGCCCTGGCTGGTGTTTCTGCCTGGGCTGACAGCGGACCACCATCTGTTTGACCGGCAGACAGAGGCTTTCGCAAAGGATTATAACTGCCTTGTGTGGGACGCTCCTGCTCATGGAGCCTCCCGCCCCTTTTTGCTGGACTTTTATATGGACGGGCTCACCGGCTGGCTCCACCATATTCTGCAGCGGGAAGGCGCTGTCAGGCCGGTCCTGGTGGGCCAGTCCATGGGCGGCTATATTGCCCAGGCCTACATCAGGCGTTTTCCCGGCAGCGTGAGGGGCTTTGTGTCGGTTGACTCCGCGCCCCTGAGCCGAAGCTATTTTTCCGGCTGGGAGCTAGCCATGCTGAAGCACGCCTATTGGCTGTACCGGCCCATTCCCTGGGGGCTGCTGCAAAAGCTGGGCAGCATGGGCACAGCTCAGTCTCCCTATGGCCGGAGGCTGATGGCGGAAATGATGGAGGCCTATGCCCCCAAGGAATACTGCCGGCTGGCCGCTCACGGCTACCGGCTGCTGAGCTTGGCTGTCACAGCCCACGGCGACAGCGAGCCCGACTGCCCCAGTCTTTTGCTCTGCGGGGAGAAGGATGGGGCAGGTTCCTCCCGGCGGTATAACCGGGCCTGGGCCCGGCGGGCAGGCCACCGGCTGGTCTGGCTGAAGGGGGCGGGGCACAACTCCAACACGGACGCGCCCCAGGAGGTCAACCGGCTGATTAGGGAGTTTGTAGACAGTCTATCGTAAAACAGGAGGCGGCTATGAAACAGATTATCACCATACAGCACTGCCAGTCGGAGCACCATGTCACCGGCATGATGGGCGGCTGGAACGACTGGGATTTGACAGAGCTGGGCCGGGAGCAGGCCCGGCGCCTGGGGGAGCGCCTGGGCGCGGAGCTTGCCGGACAGTCTGTGAAAATCTTCTCCTCTGACTTGAAACGCGCGGTCCAGACCGCCGCTCCCCTGGCGGAAAGTCTGGGCCTTTCGGTGGAGCGCCGCCAAGCCCTGCGGGAGCGCCACCACGGCGCCTCCTCCATGGGCCAAACCCAGCAGTGGTTCCGGGAGCACCGGGGCCGGGACAGATACATAGACGACCGCCCCCTGCCGGACTCCGAGACCCGGCGGGAGATATACCAGCACCTTTTGCCCATGTGCCAAGAGGCCCTGGAATGCCAGGAGGACACGGTGGTTCTGGTGTCCCACGGGGGCGCTCTGATGGTGTGGAACGCCCTTTGGCTGGGCCTGCCCCCGGAGAGTATGAACACCTGTTCCCTGCGGGGCGGGCCAGGGGCGGTCAGCCGGTTTGACCTGTATGAAAATTGGTCCCGGCGCATCACCTGCCTGGGCGATTTGAGCTATATAAAAGACTGAGGGAAAGGAGAACCGCTATGACCACCATCGGCGCATTTTTTCAAAAAGAGTGCAAGGCGGGAAATTTTCCCTCTCAGCTGCTGCAAGGGGAGATTCAGAGCATGGCTGTCAACCGGGCGGACCGGTCCGTAACGGTCTCGGTCCGGTTTTCTCAGTTTGTGGAGTATGGGGACCTGCAAAAGCTGGCCCGCCAAGTGGAGAGCCCGGGCGTCCGCCGGGTCGAGCTACGGCCGGTATTCCCCGGGGAGTGTTTTTCCGCCGCCAGCCTGGGGTCTCTGGCCGCGGCCCTCAAGGAGCGGGACGCCAGCCTCAACGGCACGCTGCAGGGGGCAAGGGCCCAGCTGGACGGGGGGACCCTGACCATCACCCTGGCCCATGGAGGCTACGAGCTGCTGGCCGCCCGGGACACCGCCGGGAAAATGTCCGCCCTTATCCGGGACTGGTTTGGGGTGGACTGCGCCGTGGCCTTTGACGGGAAGCTGGCCGTGAAGGAGGGCGAGGCCTCTTTGGTGGAGCAGGTCCACCACCAGGAGGAAAAGAACCGGCGGGAGGCGGTGCTCCGGGAGATGGAGGAGTATGAGGAGGCCCTGGCGGACCAGAACGCCAAGCGGAAAATCAGCGTCCGGGAGGGCGAGAGCTTGCTGCCCCAGATTATTCTGGAGACCGCCCGGCCTGTGCTGGGCCCTGTGCCCAAGACCAAGCCCGTGCCCCTGAGCGGCTGGAGCCTGGAGCTGGGCAGCGCCGTGGCCTGGGGGGAGATTTTCAGTATGGAGAGCAAGGAGACCCGGGACAAGTCCAAGAAGATTTACTCCATCGACATCACCGACTACACCGGCTCCATGACCCTAAAGGTGATTCAGGACGCCTCCCAGTGCAAGGAGCTGGACAAGCTGAAAAAGGGCCAGTCCATTCTGGTGCGGGGCTCCTTGGAATATGACAGGTACGACCGGGAAAACGTGCTGCGGCCCCGGTCCATTGCCACAGTGGACCAGATGCAGGTGGTGGACGACGCCATGGAAAAGCGGGTGGAGCTGCACCTGCACACCAGCATGTCCGACCTGGACGGCATTACCCCCGCCGCGGACCTGATCAACCAGGCCCACAGATGGGGCCAGAAGGCCGTGGCCATCACGGACCACGGGGTGGCCCAGGCCTTCCCCGAGGCCATGAACGCCGAGGCGGCCATCCGCAAGGAGGACCCGGACTTCAAGGTCATTTACGGCACAGAGGCCTATTTTGTCAACGACCTGGTGCCCGCGGCGGTGGGGGACTGCGCCGCGCCCCTGGACGGGGAGTTCATCTGCTTCGACCTGGAGACCACCGGGCTCTCCGCCAAAAAGGAGCGCATCACGGAGATCGGCGCGGTGCGGGTGAAGGACGGCAAAGTGACGGACCATTTCGACACCTTTGTGAACCCGGAGCGGCCCATTCCGCCGAAAATTACGGAGCTGACGGGCATCACTGACCAGATGGTGAAGGACGCGCCCAAGGAGAAGGAGGCGGTGGAGGCCTTTTACCGCTTCTGCGGGGAGTCCCCGGTGCTGGTGGCCCACAATGCCGGGTTCGACACGGGGTTTTTGCGGGCCAGCGGGGAGCGCACGGGGGTGAAGTTTGATTTCCCCTACATCGACACCGTGCCCATGTGCCGGTCCCTCCTCAAGGACATCAAGGACTGTAAGCTGGACACCGTGGCCAAATACTTAAAGCTGTCCCCCTTCAACCACCACCGGGCCGACGACGACGCGGCGGTGCTGGGGGAAATCTTCATCGAGCTGGCCCGCCGCCTGCGGGAGGACCAGGGGGCCGGTACCGTCAACGACATCAACCAGGCCCTGGCCGGGGGCGACCCCAAGAAGCTGCGGGCCTACCACCAGATCATTCTGGTGAAGAACAACACGGGCCTGAAGAATCTTTACCGGCTCATCTCCGAGGGGCACCTGCACTACTACTACCGCAATCCCCGCATTCCCAAAAGCCGGCTGAACCAGTACCGGGAGGGCCTGCTCATTGGCAGCGCCTGCGAGGCGGGAGAGCTCTTTCGGGCCATGACCGCCGGAGAGAGCTTTGAAAGCCTGTGCAAAATTGCGGAGTACTACGATTATTTGGAAATTCAGCCCATTGGCAACAACATGTTTATGGTGCGCAACGGCGACACCACCGAGGAGGGCCTGCGGGAGTACAACCGCACCATTGTGCGCATTGGCGAAAAACTGGGCAAGCCGGTGGTGGCGACCTGCGATGTGCACTTTAAAGACCCTAAGGACGCGGATTTTCGAAAAATTATTATGAAGGGCTTTGCGGACGCGGACCAGCAGGCTCCCCTTTACATGCGCACCACCGCCGAGATGCTGAAGGAATTTGAATACCTGGGCAAGGAGAAGGCCTTTGAGGTGGTGGTGGCCAACACCAACAAAATCGCGGATATGATCGACCACATCCGCCCGGTGCCCAACGGCAACTTTCCCCCCTTCATCGAGGGGGCCCAGGAGCAGCTGGTGGAGATTACCTGGCGGCGGGCCAAAGAGCGCTACGGCGACCCCCTGCCCCCTATTGTGGAGGCCCGGCTCAACAAGGAGCTGGGGTCCATCATCAAGCACGGCTTCTCGGTGCTGTACATGACCGCCCAAAAGCTGGTGGCCGATTCCGAGGCCCACGGCTATCTGGTGGGTTCCCGGGGCTCGGTGGGCTCTTCCTTTGTGGCCAGCATGTCGGGCATCTCAGAGGTAAACCCCCTGGAGCCCCACTATGTGTGCCCCCAGTGCAGGCACAGCGAGTTTATTACCGATGGCAGCGTGGACTCGGGCTTTGACCTGCCCCCCAAGGACTGCCCCCACTGCCACATCCCCATGGACCGGGACGGCCACACCATCCCCTTTGAGACCTTTTTGGGCTTTGACGGGGACAAGGTGCCGGACATTGACCTAAACTTCTCCGGAGAGCAGCAGAGCAGCTCCCACCGGTTTACCGAGGAGCTCTTTGGCCGGGACAACGTGTTTAAGGCGGGCACCATCTCCACCGTGGCGGAAAAAACCGCCTTTGGCTATGTAAAGGCCTACGCCGAGGAGCGGGGCCGGACCTTCCACAACGCGGAGATGAAGCGGCTGGCTTTGGGCTGCACCGGCGTAAAGCGCACCACGGGCCAGCATCCCGGCGGCATGATTGTGGTGCCCCGGGGCATGGAGGTCTATGACTTCTGCCCGGTGCAGCACCCGGCCAACGACCAAAAGTCCCCCAACATCACCACCCACTTCGACTTCCACTCCATCCATGACAATGTGTGCAAGCTGGACGAGCTGGGCCACGATGTGCCCACCATTTACCACTACCTGGAGGAATACACCGGCATCCCAGTGATGAAGGTGAGCATGAGCGACCCGGAGGTCATGAGCCTCTTCAGCTCCCCGGCGGCTTTGGGCCTGACCCCCGAGGACATTGGCGGGGTGAAGACCGGCACCCTCTCCCTGCCGGAGCTGGGCACGCCCTTTGTGCGGGGCATGCTGGAGGAGTGCAAGCCCACCCGGTTTTCGGACTTTTTGCAGATTTCCGGTCTCTCTCACGGCACGGACGTGTGGCTGGGCAACGCCCAGGAGCTCATCCGGGACGGAACCTGCACCATTTCCGAGGTCATCGGTACTCGGGACCAGATTATGGTCTATTTGCTGAACAAGGGCCTGGAGCCGAAAATGGCCTTTAAAATTATGGAAATCGTCCGCAAGGGCAAGGCGGGCAAGCTGCTGACCGAAGAGCACATTGCCGCCATGCAGGAGCACGACGTGCCCCAGTGGTACATTGACAGCTGTTTTAAAATCAAGTATATGTTCCCCAAAGCCCACGCGGCGGCCTACATGATCGCGGCCCTGCGGCTGGGCTGGTACAAGGTGCACAAGCCCATTGAGTTTTACGCGGCCTACTTTACGGTGCGCAGCACGGACTTTGACGGGGTGACCGCCAGCAGGGGCCGGGAGGCGGTGCAGCGGAAAATGCGGGACCTGGACCAGAAGATTAAAAACCGGGAGGCCAGCGCCAAGGAGGAGTCGGAGTTCGACACCCTGCAAATCATCAACGAGATGATGGCCCGCAACATTGAGCTGCTGCCTGTGGACCTGTACAAATCCTCTTCCACCCAGTTTTTGGTGGAGGATGGAAAAATCCGCCTGCCCTTTTCCAGCCTGGGGGGCGTGGGCGGCGCGGCGGCGGCCAGCTTGGAAGAGGCCCGGGAAAGCGGCGGGGCGTATATTTCCATTGACGACCTGCAAAGCCGGGCGAAAATTTCCAGCGCGGTGATAGAAGTGCTGCGCTCCGTGGGCTCCCTGGCGGGCCTGCCGGAAAGCAGCCAAACCACGCTGTTCTGAAAAAAACCACACCCCATGCCAAACCATACCGCTGTTTCAGCAGAAAATGGCGGTCCCCAAAAAGAAGGAGGCCCTCCATGAGACAACTCATCAAACCCCAAAAACTGCAAAAAGGCGACACCATTGCCGCCATCTCCATTTCCGGCGGCCGCGCCGGTGACCCTGACCTGCTCTGGCGCTATGAACTGGGCAAAAAACGCCTGGAAGAAGACTTTGCCCTCCACGTGGTGGAAACCCCTCACGCTCTCCGCGGCGCCAAGTACCTTTACGAGAACCCTCAGGCCCGGGCCGAGGATTTGCACTGGGCTTTGGAAAACCCCTCTGTCAAGGGCATTATCGCCAACATGGGCGGGGACGACTCCTACCGGCTGCTGCCTTACATTGACTATGAGCTTATCCGCTCACACCCCAAAATCTATATGGGCTTCTCCGACATCACCACCACCTGTATGGTGTTCGCCCACGCGGGGGTGATGAGCTATTACGGCCCCAACCTGCTGACCCCCATTGCCCAGCCCGGGAGCCTGGACGCCTACACCAAAGCTGCCGTAGAGCGGGCCCTGTTCTCCGGGGAGGCCATTGGCCGGGTGGAGCCCTGTCCCCGCCATACCCCAATTGAATGGCGGAACCTGCCCGAGGAGGAGATTATTTGGCAAGAAAACCCCGGGTACCAGGTGCTTCAGGGCAGCGGCCGGGTCTGCGGAAGGCTGATAGGCGGCTGCATGGGCCCCTTGCAGCAAATCATGGGCACAGAGGTGTTCCCGGGCCGGGAGCTTTGGGAGGGGAGCATTCTATTTATAGAGAACCTCTCCCCCTATAACAGCGCCCTTGCCGCGCTCCACGGCTGGCGGGCCCTGGCGGCCAGCGGGGCATTGGAGTCATGCGCCGGAATCATCACCCCCGCTATGGGCAATGAGGATAGGGAAGTGCTCTTAAAGGTACTGAAGCATGAAGTACACCGGGAGGATTTGCCAGTACTTTCCGGCGTGGACTTCGGCCACCGCACACCTATGACCGTGCTGCCGGTAGGCGCAATGGCGGAATTAAACTGCGAAGAAAGCCGGTTCTCTATTTTGGAAAGCGGGACAGCCGGGCTGCTTTCTTAAATCGATATAGTAGCGAGATAAAGTATTGACAAATTCCGGCGGATGGTTTATTATAGTAAAACAGTAAACCGGTTAGGAGAAGCCATCAAGATGAGAAAATATACGAAGCTTACCCCAGAAGGGGTACGGGACGTGCTCTTTGAGGAGTGCCGCGCCCGGGGCCGGGCCCGGGAGAGGCTGACGGAGATTTTCACCCGCCGGGGCTACCAGGAGGTCATGACCCCGGGCCTAGAATATTTTGACGTGTTTAACCTGCCCGGGGCGGCTATTCCCCAGCAGGAGATGTATAAATCCACGGACCACGCCGGCCGGCTGCTGGTCTTCCGGCCGGACTCCACCCTGCCCATTGCCCGGATGGCGGCGGCGCGGCTGCAAAACCACCGCCGCCCCATGCGGCTTTACTACTGCCAAAACGTCTACCGGAGCTGCCCCGCCCTCTCGGGCAAAAGCCATGAGCTGGCCCAAATGGGCGTGGAGCTGCTGGGGGCCTCCGGCCTGCGGGCAGATCTGGAGGTTATCGGCACGGCGGTGGAGGCCCTGGAGGCCGTGGCCCCTGATTTTCGCATTGAGCTGGGCCACGCCGGGGTGTTCCAGCGGCTGGCCGGGCGGCTGGAGGTCTCTCCGGAGCGGCGGGAGGAGATCCGCGCCACCATTGAGGCCAAAAATTACGGGGCCCTGGACAGCCTCCTGGACCCCCTGGGGGGAAGCCCTCAGGCCGAGGCCATCCGCAGGCTGCCCCGGATGTTTGGAGGCGAAGAGGCCCTGGCCCAGGCGGAGCGCTGGGACCTGGACGGAGACGCGGCCCAAACCCTGGCCTACCTGCGGCGGCTTTATACGGCTCTCAAGGAGCTGGGCCTGGGCGGCCGGCTGATGGTGGACCTGGGGCTGGTCCAGCGGAACGACTACTACACCGGGGTGGTGTTCAGCGGGTATGTGCAGGAGCAGGGCGGGCCGGTGCTCACCGGCGGGCGTTACGATGGCCTGTGCGGCCAATTGGGAGCCCCCATGCCCGCGGCGGGCTTTGCCCTGGACCTGGACGCGGCGGCACGGCTGGGCACGGATCTGGGGGAAGCCCCTCCGGCGGCGGTGCTGGTGCACGGAGAAGCGGGCTATGAGGCTCAGGCCCAGCGGGAGCTGGCCCGGTTGGCCGGGGAGGGCGTCCGGGCGGAGGCCTCGGTGTGGGAGAGCCTGGAAGAGGCTTTAGCCTATGCCCGGGAGGCCGGTATTGAGAAGGTGCTCTGCGCCGGAGAAACGGTGCGGGAGCTGACCGGAAAGGAGGCGGGCCTATGAGGCCGCTGCGCATTGCCCTGACCAAGGGGCGGCTGGAAAAATCCACGGTGGCGCTGATGGAGCGGGCGGGCCTGGACTGCTCGGCCCTGCGGGACAAGGGCCGCAGGTTGATTTTACCCATTGGCAGCGGCTTGGAGGCTGTGCTGGCCAAGGCCGGGGATGTGATCACCTACCTGGAGCACGGGGCGTGCGACCTGGGCGTGGTGGGCAAGGACGTGATTCTAGAGCGGGGCGGGCAGTTCTTCGAG
>CAJUNS010000027.1 GCA_910587995.1 uncultured Oscillospiraceae bacterium
CAGCCAGCGCCTGCCCCTGTCTGAACGTCTGAAAGGCCCGGACATCCAGCTCAAGCAGGCAATTCTTGACCTGCGCACCCAGGCTTTGGCCCGGGCTATAGACGGGATGACAGGGGACAAGCCCATGGACTACTCCCGGTTCGTCCAGGAGAACATTGACTGCCACTTTGCGCCGGAGGACGAGGGGAAAATCCCCATCCGCAGGGCGCTGTACCTTGCCGGCGGATGGGACGACGGGAAAGCCGCCTGCGTCTATCACTACCTGTTGGCGCTGCCCTTTACCATGATATAAGGAGGTTAGCTATGAACCCGATTTACACCATGCCCCATATTTTGATTGAAACCAGCGAGGGCGCCACGGCCCACAGCCTGCAGGACGAGCTCTTCCAAGACCGGCAAATCGAGCTTGTTGCCCGGGTCCTATGTCAAGCCTGGAAGCAGGCCCTGGGGCGTGCTGGAATCCCAGGGCTATACGGCCCTTTGAGACTGCCTGCCTGAACACGCGGGCCGCGCTCACCCTGGAGGGCGGGCTGGGCCCCGACTCCCTGGTAACAGAGAAAATCGTGGTGGGCCTGTTCAAGACCGCCCTGGGCCAGCCGGACCCCCTCCTGGCAGAGGTGTACCAGAGCCTGGAAATGTTTTGACAATACACAATATCTCACCAGCAATCCTCTCACCCATTTCACAGCACATGTTACATGTTCAAAAACCAAGACAGGGCAATACAAAGTCCATGCCTTTGGCATTATTTTGTTTCTTAATATTCGCGGAAGTCAATGTAATCAAACTCACAACCCTCTGTCTCGACAAGAGAAACTTAACTTCAAAATCCGCCTCACAAAAGTTTCTGAAATTCCAGAAGGACAGCTTTCCTATGACTTAGCTGATTTCACGCTTGATTTATCAGACAAGTCTTTAATTCATAAAGCTAATTTCAATTACATTGACCTGATAAAAGTACTCAATGTAAGACATCTAATTATCAACTCCACAGGTTGTACCAGTTCGTCAGCCATGAACCTACCGTGTAATCATCTGAGCGGCTACGTCCAGGTCTTTGGCATCTTCCATCGCCACGGCCAACTTCTCCTTGACTTCTGCCTGTGTTTTACCCAGCACATTCTTGATAATGCGCTTGCCGGTGGCTGGGCCATAACCCACGCGTATCAGAAAAATGGGCACAGGAAAAAGGGAAGGTTTTTTCTTCGGCGGGGGCTGTGATGCGTTGGTTCAAACATCTGCTCTGGCATTGGTGGAGCGGGGCCGCCAATGCCCCAAAAGGTAATAAACGGCCATAGCAGCCGCCTCCAAGCTCCAGCATATGGACAGGGACCAGTGGACGCCGTTTGCCCCGATGAATCGGGAGAGCAGAAGCGCGGCGGGGACTCTTCCCAAAAACATGGATAGTATGCCCACCAGCATGGGGAACCGGGGGCGCCCGCAGCCCCGGACCGTGCCGCT
The DNA here is from genome assembly GCA_910587995.1 of uncultured Oscillospiraceae bacterium. Lineage (GTDB taxonomy): Bacteria > Bacillota > Clostridia > Oscillospirales > Acutalibacteraceae > Acutalibacter. The sequence continues at coordinate 1,462 of CAJUNS010000027.1, forward strand.
GAGAATGCCGAATATGCCCATTGTCAGGTAGAAGGGGGCCACGATGCGGAATTTGTCCATCCCCGCCTGCACCACCGCCTCCTCAGAGGTGAACAGCCGCAGGGGCAGGCTGCCCCAGAAGAATAAGAACGCGGAAATCAGCGCGGAAATTATGGTGCAGACAATCAGCGTGCTCCGAACCCCCTGGCGCAGCCGTTCCGGCTTGGCCGCGCCGGTATTCTGCCCCGCGAAGACCGAGATGGCGGAGCCGAAGGTCATCATGGGCATGGTGCAGAAGGAATCAATCTTAATAACGGCGATGTTGGCCGCAATCACCGTGGTGCCGAAGCTGTTCAGCACGGTCTGGACGATAATGTTCCCGATGGAGGACAGGGAATTCTGAAACCCGGAGGGGATTCCCAGCCGGATGACCTCCTTGAGCAAGGGCGGGGACATGATCAAGTCTTTGCGGTTTATGTGGATAGGGGAGGCGGGCCGGGCCAGCCAAAAGGCGGCGAACACTACCGAACAGAGCTGCGCCAGCAGAGTCGCCCAGGCCACCCCGGCCACGCCCCAGCCCAGGCTGGCCACAAACACCAAATCCAACACAATGTTGATGGCACAGGAGATGGCCAGGAAGAGGAAGGGAGAGACGGAATCGCCCACGCCCTGGAAAATGCCGTTGAACATATTGAACAGCATCAGAAACAGCACGCCAGCAAACGTGATTTGCATATAGGTGACAGACTGGCCCATAATACCGGCGGGCGTGTTCACCAGCCGGAGCAGCAGGGAGCTTGCGGGGATGCCCGCCCCCATGAGGAACAGCCCGGTGAGCACCGTGATGGTGCAGACCGTTCCGGTGGCGGATTTCAGCTTGCCATAGTCCTTGGCCCCAAAGGCCTGAGAAATCACGATGCCCGTGCCCACGGAGATGCCCAGGAAAAAGGAAACCAGCAGGTTGATAACCGGACCGCTGGCGCCCACCGCGGCCAGGGCCTCGCTGCCGATGTACTGCCCTACCACAATGGAGTCCACCGTGTTGTAAAGCTGCTGCAGGATATTTCCCAGCAGCAGGGGGACTGAAAATTTAAGAATCTTCTCCATAGGATTTCCCACGGTCATATCGACGCCTCCGTGGGAATCCTTCTTTTTGGCCGTCTTTGTGTTCAAAGCCGTGCGCCTCCTTTGGTTCATTTAACTGCTTTCTATTATATAAAGAAGGCGCGGGGGAAGTCTACAGTAGATACGCGGCTTTTTTGCTATTTCAGGCGCACTTGGCCCGGGGCGCGGTCCGCCGCCTCCTTTTGCCCGGCCGGAGGATTCATCCGCCATGCTTTTTCTGTGGCGAGGATGAAATTTTACCGGGAAATTGTCCGGTAAAAAAGGATGGGCCAAGGGGGAAAAACCGGAGAACTTTCATTCCGATTGGGCAATTTCGCCGGATTGCCTGGACAATTTTGGCCCCCGGACCCTAAAAAACGCAAAAAAAGCAGGATTTTACCATGACAAAACCGGGCTTATGGCAAAATCCGCAGGATGTTTTTATGGACAAATCAGGAATGACTCATTATGCTTTTCTTAACGTCAAGGCCGGAGCCATCCAACGGCGTTTGGAGCCCGGCAGGCAGTCCGGAAACTCAATTCAATAAAGGAGCGATGCAAAATGAGCGGAAAAACCGCTTCCGCCGGAACAAGTCCCCAGCCGGAACAGAAGAAGGAGAAGGGAAGGTTCCGCAAGGAGCTGAAAACCAACAAAGTCCTTTTCATAATGCTTATCCCGGCAACACTGTACTTCTTTGTAAACAACTACCTCCCCATTGTGGGCATTTACTTTGCCTTCACTAAGTTCAACTTCTCCGGCGGCCTGTTCGGCAGCCCTTTCTGCGGGATGGAAAACTTCCGCTTCTTGTGGGAATCCGGTAAGCTGACCATGCTGACCGTAAACACCATTTGCTACAACATCGCCTTTATTCTCTGCGGCAATGTTCTGCAGATTGTATGCGCCATTCTGCTCAGCCGGATTGGTGGCAAGTATTTCAGGAAAATCACCCAGTCCGTTATGTTTCTGCCCTACTTTGTCTCTTACGTTATTCTAAACGTAATTGTCTACAACCTGTTCAACTATGACGTGGGCTTCCTCAACGGCGTCATCCGCTCCATAGGCGGCGCACCCTTCGACGCCTACAACACCCCGGGCGTCTGGCCTGTGCTGATGGTCATTTTCTATCTGTGGAAGCAGGTGGGCTATGGCACGGTCATCTATCTGGCCACAATCACCAGCATTGACCCGGAGCTGTATGAGGCCGCTGAGATTGACGGGGCCACGGTGTTCCAGCAGATCCGCTATATCACGGTGCCCCTGCTGCTGCCCACCTTCATCACCCTGCTGCTGTTCAGCCTGGGCAGCATTATGAAGGGCCAGTTCGATCTGTTCTACCAGGTGGTGGGGAACAACGGCGTCCTTTACAGCGTGACGGACATTATGGACACCTTCGTCTACCGCTCCTTAAAGCAGGACTTTGACGTTGGAATGAGCACTGCCGCCGGGCTGTACCAGTCGGTATTCGGGTTTATTGTTATCATGGTTACCAATACCCTGATTAAGCGCAGCCACCCGGAGCAGGCACTGTTCTAAGAAACTTGGTTGATTGGTTTTCCCCGCCGGGGGCCTGCACATACAGGGCCGCGGATATGCATGCCGCAAAACCAGTTGAATCAGCGTTTCCCAAAACTTTCAAAGTGAAACGGAGGATATTCACACAATGGAACAAACAGTTTCAACCAAAAATAAGATACGCAGAACGCCCTCCACCATGGCGTTTAACGTGATTGCCTATTCGGCCATTGCCCTGCTTTCTGCCATCTGCCTTTTCCCCCTCATTCTGGTGGTGTCCGGCTCTTTTACCCAGAACAGCGTACTTATGCGCGAGGGCTACCGGCTGATTCCCTCCGCCTTGTCCACGGACGCCTACGCGGAGCTGTTCAAATACCCCGAGGGGATTATCCGGGCCTATGGAAGCACCATCCTGTGTACCATTGTTGGCACGGCCCTGGGCCTGTTCGTCATGAGCATGACTGGATATGTGCTGCAGCGCAAGGACTTCGTCTACCGCAACCGGGTCTCGTTCCTGATCTACTTTACCACCATATTCGGCGGCGGCATGGTGCCCTGGTACATTCTGCTCTCCCAGTACCTGCACCTGAACAACTCCTATGTAGCCAGGGTGTTCCCGCTTTTGATGACGCCCTTCCTGATTATCCTGATGCGCACCTTTATCTCGTCCTCCTGCCCCGCGGCGATTGTGGAATCCGCGAAAATTGACGGGGCCGGGGACTTTAGAATATTCCTATCCATTGTACTGCCAATCATTGGGCCGGGGCTTGCCACGGTAGGCCTGTTTCTGGCACTGGCATATTGGAATGAATGGTACTTGACCTCCCTCTTTATCACCGACCGGGAGATGTACAGCCTACAGTATTATCTCTATGATATGCTGAACAGCTCCCGCTTCGCCCAGGAGATGGGTATGTTTTTGGGCGACCGGGAGCTGCCCGGCGAATCCATCAAAATGGCGATGGTGGTTGTGGTCACGGGTCCTATCATCTTCCTGTATCCCTTTGTGCAGAAATACTTCGTGGCGGGCATCACAATCGGTTCCGTGAAAGGATAAAAACCATATTTATTTTTAGGAGGATAACAATGAAAAAACGTATGCTATGCTTATTGCTGGCGGTTGCCCTGTGCATGACGCTGTTCAGCGCCTGCGGCGGAGACAGCTCCTCGGAAAACAACAGCGGCTCCAAGGCCGAAAGCAGCGAGGCCGGCGCGTCCGAGTCCGGAGAAGGCTCCAGCGAAGCCAGCGCCGGTGAGACCGGCAATGGCGTGGATTTATCCAAAAAGTCCCACCTGATTATGTGGTCCCCTGGCACGCCCTCTCGCGATCACAACCGGATTGTGGAAAAACTCAGCGCCCTGACCGAGCGGGATCTGAACGCCAGTTTGGAGTGGAACCGCTTCCAGGATACCGCGAAGCTGAACCTGCTGCTCACCTCCGGCGAACCCATTGACCTGATTTACACAGCCAACTACCAGAACTACGCGGTCTATGCGGCCAAGGACGCCTTCCGGCCCCTGGACGAGTTCCTGCCCGAAATCTCCCCGGCCCTGGACCAGTATGTGACCGGTGAGATGTGGGACGCCGCCCGGGTCAACGGTACCATCTACATGGTGCCCTGCATGTGGCCCGAATGGGTTCCCTATGGCTTCCTGTGGCGGGAGGATTTGCGCAAGAAGTATAATCTGCCCGAGATTACGGATGATATCTCCACGATTGAGGCCTATATGGAGGGCATTAAGCAAAACGAGCCCGATATGCAGGTGACCGGCGAGGTGGTCTCCACCTATGGATCCATTGGCTCCCACTTTACCACCTGGGAGTTCCTGGACCGCAAGTATAAATGGGCCGACTTCCGGGTGCCCTATGGCCTGTATATTGATTATCAGGACCCCACAAAGGTAATCGACTGGTGGGAGACCGAGGAGTTTGCCAGTGACATGAAGATGTTCAAGAGCTGGGCGGACGCCGGGTATTGGTCCCGCAGCTCTTTGGCCAATACCGAAAATAAGCAGGACGCCTTTGAGGCCGGAAAGACCGCCTGCGACCTGGCCTTTAACTCTCCCTCTGGCTATGCGAACCTGGTTTCCCGGGTCGCGGCCTCCCACCCTGACTGGGAGCTGGGCTGGCAGCCCCATTACAGGGTGAAGAACCTTGCCACCCCCAACCATGCCACCCAGAACGGCATGAGCATCCCCAACAGCGCCAACGAGCCTGAGCGGGGCTTGCTGCTGCTGGAAAAGCTGGTGCTGGACGAGGAGTACTTCCGCCTGTCTCAGTACGGGGAAGAGGGCGTTGACTACAACGTCACGGAGGATGGCTACTATGAGGCCGTTGGCGACTCCACCACGGCGGGCTTCCCCCGTGAGGCCGGAAGCCTCTGGTCCACCCGGAACACAGAGTTCATGCTGTACCCCGAGGCCACCGCGCAAATCCTCAATGAGCTGAATTCTGAGTTTGAGACCTATACCTATCCCAACATCTGGACCGGCTTTGCCGAGGACACAACGCCCTACCAGTCTGAGAAAGCCGCCCTGGCCAACGTGATTACCGAGTATCTGCCGCCCATCCAGGCGGGCCTGGTAGACGATGTGGACGCCGCCATCGCGGAGTTCCTGGAGAAAGCCAAGGTTGCCGGCCTGGATAAGATTCGGGAGGAATACAAGAGACAGTGGCTGGCCTATGTGGAGGAACACAACATCCAGCCCACAACCGTAAAATAATTTCCGCCCGGCAGGAGGAAACTGCCGGAAAAAGCAGAGCGCTCGTTGCATACAGGCGGAAAATCTGGTAAAATGACTACCACCCATTTATGTGGGCGGTACAGCCGGAATTGCAAAAGGAGAGAACAAGCCATGGGTCAGCGCAAACACGAGCTTACACGCCTGATGCAGCGCACTGCCATAAGCCTAATGCTCTTTGTCACCATAGGGATCTGCGCCGTATTTTACACAGTCAGCAGGCAGGTGCTGCTGGAACGTACCTGCCAGGCTGACGTGGGCAATCTCCACCAGGTTTACAGCGCGGTGGAGAATATGCGCCAGACCAGCATGGCCCTGGGCCAGCAGGTGTTTAACGACAACCAGGTAGCGTACCTGCTCTATTCCAGCCAGTTTGACCCCAATAAGTTGTGCGTTGCCATCAGCCAGCTGAACAACTACCGGACCGCCAATCCCTATGTTGACTCCATTTACATCTACAATAAGTATCTTGACTCGATTTCCGTCTGCTCCACCCGGTTTGGCACCTATGACGCCCCTCTGCGGGGCCCCGGCGCTTTTTTTGACGCGGCCGCAGCCGCCCTGCTGGAGGATGAGCGGCGGGGATCAGCCGGGCTGATTCCCCGGCTGATCAACTATAATGGGGAGGAAATCTGCTACTACACCAGCCTGACCAGCGAATTTTTCCCTGCCGGGCAGACCCACAGCACGGTGTTTGTGAACTGGTCCAGCGAGTACCTGAACAGCATCATCAAGAACGACCTGAGCGCTCCGGGGCGCACCATGATTTTGGACAAGCGGGGCCTGGTGGTCAGCGGCTGGGAGGAGTATGCCACCCTGGAGGATGTGTCGGGAGAGGCGTTCTTCCGGCGGGTGCAGGATTGCCAGGGCGAGGGGTATCTGATTACGGAGATTCACGGCGTGCAGACCCTGGTCTCCTATATGTGCCCAGAGGACAACCCCTGGCAGTATCTGCGGTTCACCCCCTATGATCTGATCCTCGGGGAGGTGGACCAGGGCATCCGCACGTTGATTGTGATCAGCATGATTGTGGTGGTTCTTGGCATGGGCGCCGCCTATCTCTTCGCCCGCCTGGTGCGCAAGCCGGTCCGGGATATTTACCGGCATGTGGAGCGCCTGGAGGAGGAGGGGCGGAATACCCGCCGGAGCTACCGGCAGGAGATGCTGAGGAATCTTCTGTATGGGGCCCAGTCTCCCGGCTATGTGCTCCGCCAGGGCGTGCTGGATAAAATACGGCCCAGCGGCGAAGGCCAGTCCTGCGTGCTGGTGCTGGTACGCCTGCGGGGCGGCGGGGATGTTCTTTTGGATGGGGGAAGCGACCAGCTGCGGCTGACCCGGTACGGGGTGGGCAATGTGGCGGCCGAGATCTGTGAGGAAAAATTCCGGGCCCAGGCCATTGATCTGGAGGGCAGGCATCTGGCCCTGCTGCTGGCGCTTCCGGGTAAAGGGGAGTTTGAAGAAGAACTGGCGGCCCGCCTGGAAAGGTCCGCCGCCGAGCTGAGGAAGGCTCTGCACATCCAGACCAGCTATACCGTCAGCGAGGTGTTCCCCTTCCGGGACATAGAATCAGCCTACCGCGCTGTCTGGGAGGCGGACAGCCATCAGCTCTTTTATCCCGCGGGCGGCATTCTCTGGGCCCGGCAGGTGATGGCAAAGAATGCCCGCCACTATGTGTATCCCTCCGAGCGGGAGGCGCAGATGCTGGAAATGATCCTCGCTTCTCAGGAGGAACAGGCCTGTGCCGTAATGCACGAGATTATCCATGAGACCGAACAGTACGCTTTTTCCGTGGCAAACATGGTGGTCTCCCGCCTGACCTTAGCCCTGCTGGGGGTGGAGGAGGATCTGCGGGGCAGCGGCCTGATAGAGGGCACCAGCCCCTTCCCCACCATCCACCTGACGGAGGAGGACTCCATCGAGGGGGTGTGCGTCCGGCTGGACGAGATGGTACGCCGGCTGGTCACGGTCCTGGAGCACAAGCGCAATGGGTACCACTCTATTTTGGTGCAGAGGATCACCGCCATTATCCTGGAGAGCTACCGGGAGACGGACTGCTGCCTGGACAGCATCGCCGGGGCGGTGGGGCTTTCCCCGGCCTACGCGGGAAAGCTGTATAAGCGCTATGCCCTGAAAAGTGTGGCGGAGAGTATCAGCGAGCTGCGCATGAAAGAGGCCCGGCGGCTGCTTCGGGAGGACCGGAAGCTGGCCATCGCCGAGGTGGCGTCCCGGTCCGGGTTCAGCAGCGGCTCCTACTTCTCCAAGGTGTTTCGAAAAGAAAACGGTATGACTCCCAACGAGTACCGGAATCTCAACTCAAAAGGAGGGAGCGAATGAACGAAAAAAGCCAAGCGCAGGCCGGAACCATGGACCGTGCCCGCCTGCGCAGGGTGAAGCTGGTCTTTTCCGGCATCTATTTCTTCTTTATGCTGGCAAGGGCTGTGTTCGGCCCGTTTATCACGGTTTATTTGGAGGAAAAGGGCCTTTCGGCAGAGCAGATTGGGGTAATCACCGGCATAAATTCTTTTGTCATTATTCTGTCCCAGCCCCTGTGGGGCATTGTCTCCGACCGGATGCGGTCTACCAGGAAGACCCTGGTGCTCTGCGTGCTTTTCCAGGCGGTCTTTGCCATGTCCCTGCTGCTGGCAAGCGATATGTTCCTAATTGCCGCCGCGTTTATTATCTACACCTCTTTCTCCTCCTCCGAGGGCCCGCTGATGGATACCTGGGCCCTGACCAGCATCAAGTCCGCGGGGGACCCCAACGGCATGGGGCCTGTGAAAATGTGGGGCTGCATCGGGTTTTCCCTAAGCAGCGTGGTCTCCGGCATGTTTATCAGCAGGTATTCCACCAGCGCGGTTATCCCGATTTTCTCCGGAATGCTGCTGATTCTGAGCATCGTGCTCCTGCTTGTGAAGACGGAAGGGGCCCCGGCCAAGGCGTCCTCCCTGCGGGATATGCAGCTGGGGCGGGTGTTCCGGGACAAGCGGTTCCTGGTTTTTCTGACCTATACCTTTTTCATGCAGCTGGCCCACCGGGGGAATTACACCTTTTATCCCCTGCTGATTAAGCGGCTGGGCGGGGACAACGCCCTGGTGGGATATGCCAGCGCCTTAATGTTCGTGTCCGAGGCGGTCATCATGTTCCTATCCAAAAAAATGCTGAAAAAGGTCAAGCCCGAGGTGCTGGTCATGGCCTCGTCCTTTGCCTTTGCCCTTTGGCACTTGCTCCTCAGCTTTGCCCAGGCCCCTGTGCATGTGGTGCTGGCCTGCCTCATGGATGGCCCATCCTTTGCCCTGTTTACCATTGGGGTGCTGTACTACATGGATTCCATCGCCCCGCCGGACATCCGTACCACCTACCAGACCGTGGCCTATTCCATCTATTTTGGCCTGAGCGGTATTGTAGGCAACGTGTTCAGCGGCTGGATGATTGAGAACCTGGGCTACCGGCCGATGTATTGGATTGGGATAGGCGTGACCGTTGGCTCTACCCTTGTGTTCGCCCTGTACCGGAAGAACGCGGGCGCCCGGCGCGGCGCCGGGGCATAAGTATTATAAACCAGAAAGGAAAGTGAGAAAGCCATGAAAAATGTGGTAATCAGCGGCGCGGACCGGAACATCGGCCTGGAAATCGCCAAGCAGTTTCTGAGCCGGGGCTGGCGGGTATTCGCGGGCCGGTTCTTAATGGAGCTGCCGCTGCTGGATGAATTGAAGAAGGACTACCCGGATGCCCTGGAAATCGTTCCCATGGACGTGTCCAAAGAGGAGAGCGTGCAGGCGGCGGCAGAACAGGTGGCAAAGATGGCGGGTACGGTGGATATGCTCATCCACAACGCCGCTGGGTTCGGCGGCCAAGCCGGGGAAAAGACCCAGCGGGTGGACTACTCCACCTTTGCGGTTCCCTATAACATCAACGCCCTGGGGGCCATGCGGCTGGTGCACAGCTTTGCCCCGTTGATGAAGGACAGCGGTATCAAGCGGCTTTGCTTTGTCTCATCCGAGGCGGGGGTGGTCTCCGTGGCCCACCGCACAGAGGTTTCCAGCTACTGTATGTCCAAAACAGCCCTAAACATGGCCCTGCGCCTGATGTTCAACCAGCTGCAGCCTATGGGCTATACCTTCCGCCTGTACCACCCGGGCTGGGTGCGCTCGGCGCGGATTGAAAAGCCCGGCGATCCGGTGCCGACATTTGAGGTGGATGGCAAGCTGGTGGGCAAGTTCTGGCCTTGGGAGGCCGCGGCTTCGGCGGCGGAGCAGTTCATTGAGGACCGGGACTGGGAGGACAGGATGGTCCTGATTGACAACGAAGGCGCGGCGTGGCCGTTCTAAGAAAGGAGATTGTTTACATATGAAAAAAACCGTTGTGATTGCGGGCGCGGGGGACCCGGCCGGGATCCGATTGGCAAAGGACTTTTTGAAAAAAGGATACCGGGTGTTCGCCGCGCATCTCAGCGGCCAGCAGCCCTGCCCGGTGGATGGGGTGGAGGCCCTGGAGATTGACCCCATGAGCCAGGAGTCGGCGGACAAGGCCGCTGAGGCCGTAAAGGCCCGGTGCGGAAGCGTTGACATGCTGGTTGTCAATTATGACAGCTGCCCGGTTCCAGATTTGAAATCCATTCTGGACCAGCCGGACTACCCGGGGATGGTGCGGGCCTATGAGTACAATTCCATCGGCCCCCTGCGGGCCATTGAGGCCTTTCTGCCCCTGCTGAAGGAGGGCGCGGGCAAGCGCGTCTGCGCGGTGACCTCCCTTGCCAGCAGCAACAACGCGGCCCGGGGCTTTGTGGACTTCCCCGGCCATGTGTCCAAGGCCCCGCTGAATATGGCCTTAAACCAGCTGTTCAACGGCCTGCGGCCCCAGGGCTTCACCTTCCGGGTGTACTGCAAGGACCCGGAGGCTGGCCCGGACAAGGCGGGCGAGTTCGCGGTGGAATACTTCACCCGCAACCGCAGCAACGAGCCGGAGTCCTATAAGCACTCTGACGAAAACCGCCTGGTAATGCGGGACTGGATGGGGATTGAAATCCCCTGGTAACGCGGCTGCCTGTGCGCTTAATCCCCCTGCGCGAGACGCGGGCATATTCCCCAAAAGGAGGAAAAGAATTTGCATATTCTGTTGATTTGCGACGACCTGTGGCACCCCGGCGAGACGGTCCGTTTTGGACTGAATTTCCTTACCGGGCAGGGCCATACCCTACAGACTGTGATGGACCCCAAGGATATTGTCACCCCGGAAATGCTCCGGCAGTTTGACGCGGTCATAATCGCCAAGGGCGACTGCCTGAACGCCGCCAACAGCCAGGCCCCCTGGTTTGAGGAGGGCGTCACCTGGGTCAGCCCCCAGGGCTATGAGAAATACGTGCGGGAGGGGGGCGCTATCCTGTTCATGCATGCGGGCATTACCTTCCGCAAGGACCGCTGCCCGGCTATGGTGGAGCTCCAGGGCGTGCAGTTTAAGGGGCACCCGCCCCAGTGCCCGGTCCACTTCCATGTGGCCAACCCTGCCCACCCGATTATGGCTGGGGTGGAGGACTTCACCCTGCCCCAGGATGAACACTATACTCTGGACGTGCTGGCGGAGGATTTGGAGGTGTTCGCCGAGACCAGTTCCGATGCGGGCGCCTATCCCGCGGGCCTGTGTAGGGAGCTGGGCCAGGGCCGTGTCTGCATCCTGACCCCGGGGCACAACGCCTTTGCCATCCATTATCCCGCCTATCAGCGGGTGATTCTGAATGCTCTAAACTGGGTGGCGGGCCGCTAGAACAAACCAGTTTTCGTGTCCCGCATAAATCATTCCACGGCTCCCGGCGGCGAGATTGCCGGTCCTAACAAAACAGCCAGGCCGCTATTCGCAGCCTGGCTGTTTTGCTTTATTTCACGAAATTTTGGTCCCAGTCTGTTATGGAATGAGACTGCTTTGCGCGGCGGGAGGTACCGTTTCTTCCAGGTCCGGTTCGCTTAGAAGGATGGCGTTGGATGACCCCGCTCGGTCCGGTGCCCGCTCCGCTGTCTGGGAACCGGCAGTTTCCGGGCTTTTATAACAGGATATGGGCGCGTCCATAGCGGTCCGGCCCGCATGGGCGGCCGCGCCGCCGCCAGCTTGGCTGGCAGCTTCATCAAGAGCGGCCGCTGAGACATTGCGCCCACTTGCCGCTGTGGCGGTAAAGTTTCTGTCAGTGGACGGTATACTGGCTTTGTCCACCACCTCGTCCAGACTAGCTGTCATAATGCCTGGAGCGCCAGCGTAGCCAATATCCGCGCCGTCTGTAATTGTGTTCCGAACCACAATTTGACCGTTCACCACCGCGAACACATTCCAATAGTCCCCATTTCCCTGTCCGGTGGGGACGTTGAATGTTCTTACCATATCCGCGCCATGGTATACCCTGATCTGCGCGCCGGAGGACGATACCGTACCGTCGCCAGCATAGCGGTGGACATAGTAGTAGTAAGGAGCGCTGTTGTTGGTGTTCAGCGTAATGGTTTCAGGTCCATAACTGGTGGTGTCGTCAAGATCCAGGTTGCACACTTCCAAATCTCCATCATACTGCGACTTGTCCCCATAGTACACATGGAAGCTGTTGCCGCTGGTAAGGGCTCCAACCACATGGGAGTCCAGGTCGCTGGGATCCTCTCCCCATGTCAGGACAATGCGCCAAGTATCCCTCTGCGTCTGCGCGGGGGCCATGGTGACGTCTTGCGGGGGATTGGCGCTGGTTTCCCCTGGAAGGGCGACGATGTTGAACGTGCTGCCAATATAGCCGTTCTTGCTGGCTGTCAGACTATAGTTCCCGCACGGAAGGCCCAACACAAGGTTTGTAAGCGGTAGTTTAAACGCATTGTACCTAAATTCGCCGTTGGCGTTGGTGGTCAAGGTTTTAATTACCGCTCCCTGGTCAGAGTTGTCCCAACCGGACCGCAGCTTTAATGTTACGCCCTCAATGGGGAGGCCGGTAACCGCGTCGGTGATGACGCCCCGGAAGCCTCCCATGCCTCTGCCAGGAATCAGTTCAATTGTCTGCATCTGCGTGGAGCCAGGGTCGTTTTCCACCCTCTGGTAAATGGAAAACGGAATATAGCCGGATTTCGTTATTTCAACCAGGTATTCCCCCTCTGGCAGCAATACGTTAAAATCACCGCTGCCATTGGATTGCGCCGACGCAACCGGCAAACCGTTTTTAGAGATTTTAACCGTGGCCCCGGCAACGCCAAATCTGCCGTTTGTGGGGTCTACGATTCTGCCAACCAGCACCTTGTCGCTGGCGCTGGGGGATAATTTCACTGTCTGGGCGCCGCCTTTCACAATAACCGACTTCTTGACAGCCGCGCCCTGAACCGTGGCGCTTGCGGTGTAGACGCCGTTGTGCAGGTATGCCACATAGGTGGAGTCCTCTGTTTTATCCACTTTTCCAGTGTCTTTTCGAATATGAATCGGAATTCCAGAAAGCGCCGTGCCGTTTGCGCTGACCGTTTTCAACTCTGTCCGGTAAGCCGTGTTGGGGCAGGAACCGCCGCCTAAAAACCACTGGGGTTCCGAGGTGTTGTTTTTGGAGAACACATTGTCCGGTCCAGGTATGACGGACATATAGAACTTGCCTTCACGTGAGCCGGCAAAGGGAAGAGGCCCTTCTATTCCTATTAGCTTATAATCTAAAAAGACGCCGGACACAATATTGCAGATGTTATACGCTGCCTTAACGTGGACCTCGGCAAACCACTTGGCGTCTCCAGAAACGCAGAGAATGCAGGCATGCTTGGAGGGAAGGGTATTGGTAGCGTCGTCATTGGTGGCGGCAACCGCCGCGGTGATCTTTGCGCCGCCAGATGCGTTAATTTCAGCGCTTACCACCTCGCCGCTAAGTTGAACGCCTATCGCCACTTGCGGGCCGACTTTCAGCTCCGCTTTGCCCTCAGCCTTTAACTCCAAGGACTTTTCGGTTTCCTTTATGTCCTCCCGGCCAGAATAGCTGTTATAAGTAAAACCGCTTTTCATTGTGCTTTTCCAGGTTGCCGAAACACCCGCGGTCAGGTTCAGCTCCACCGGTAACCCAAGCTTGGTATATACCTCCAGGCCGGGGATAGGAGTTGGGATTATAATTTTTCCTTTTCCCTGCAAAAGATCCGTCTTAAAGGGAGTTTTCCCTCCTCCATTGACGAGTGACGCGGTAAGTGACGCGGAATTCTGGGCGGTGTTCTTGGCTATAAGCGAGAATTCAAAATAGTCTTTGCTGAACAAATGGAAATCATAGACCATTTTAATGTTCAGATTAAATTTGAAGGATGAACTCCACTTAATTTTCAGCCAATTCACAGGCTTGATTTCAATAGAGGGATAAACGGCCTCCGCGCTGAGGCTTGTATTCACGCCGATAATTTCCAACGCGGGCTGAACCTCCCCGCTGGAGGCGGAACCCATGTCAACCTTTAGTGCGGAGTAAAAGTCCGTCAGTTGGGCATCGTTGTCCGGTGTGATAGTGATGGAGCCGTCTGGATTCTCGGTAATGCTTTTTACCTTGAAAAGATACGGCGTGCCGGTAATGTAAACAATCTCACCTTCGGCCAACCCGCGAATTTCGCTGTCGGGAGACTCAAAGGTATAGGTATGGTCAGGCACGATCTTGCCATCCACATCCACATCCGCCACAGTCAGTTTGTTGACGGTATCGGAGCTTGTGATCTTCTTCGTGCTCTCAGTGAGAACGCCAAAGTTTGTGGTTGTGCTCTCGTCAAAGTTGACGACTTGCTCTGCGTCGTAATCGTCAATGGTCTTGCTCTCAAAGGCGGCATACTGCTGCGAGCCCTCTACATAAAGGAAGGGCTCGCACAGGTCAGCGCCTTCTGAAGACAAAAGCCTCGCCCTGGCAATGTAGTATGTAGGCAGCGTGGCCTCTACCGGAATGGAGACATTGATTAACTCGCCGTAGTCCGGCGTATAAGCCGCGACCCTGACTTCCGGGGTGCTGTTCAGCAGCTCCGTCATGGCCTCTTTGCTCCAGGCTTCGCCTAGGGTGTCTGGAAAGAATTCTATCAGCAAAACAGACATGGAATTAACATTTACCGTTGCCGTTGCCCCCGCGCCATCCATAACAAGGCCGGAAACAGAAAAAACCGTCTCTTCCCCATTGCTGGCGGCATACAATCCATCCGCGTCCGGGTCGGGAGAGCCCCAGCCAGCGTACAGGATCAGGTCATTGGTAACCGTGCTGTCAAAGTCGTAAGCCACCGCCCCAGAAGGTTCTTCGTACCATCCGGTAAAGCCATAGAGCTCCCGGTCCGGCGGAGAGAACGGACTGCTGGCTTTTTTCCCATCTTCCACCATTTGGATTTCATAGAGCTGGGAAGAACCGTCATTTAAATCAAAGGTCACGCGATGCAGCGGGCCGGGATCGCCGCTGGGACCGGGCGTGGGGAGGTTGACCGGGGTCCATTTGGCATACAACGTGAGATTATCTGTTATGGGAGTTTTGAAATTGTACGCTTCTGTAAAGGTATTATCCATATACCAGCCGGCAAAATCGTAACCGCCGCGAGAAGGGGACGCGGGTTCCACGGCCAGTTCTCCGGAACGAATTCGCTGCGCGGGCGGAACCGGATTCGCGTCGCTTGCCAGAAGATCAAATGTAACGGTATAGTAGTAGACGATTGGCGTGTTTGGGCCGCCAGAGCCGCCGGGACCGCCGGAGCCGCCGCTGCCATGGGGCTCCCAGTGCGCATAGAGAGTGAAATCCTTGGTAATCCCTGTGCTGAAATCAAATTTACTGCCGCCGGATTTTGCGGTGTACCAGCCGCTGAAGGAATATCCGCCGCGAACTGGGTCGGTGGGTTTCTTTACGCTTGTCCCGGCTTTCGCGGTTATGACGCTATATTCTCCGCCGCCATAGTTTAAATCAAAGGTAACCGTGTAATGTTCGGCATTGCCATCGCCGTCATCTCCGTCATCGTCATCACTGGCGTCAGGATCCGTGTCAGCGCCAGGCTCCTGTTCAGATGGAACAACATTTTGGCAGTACCGCATCAGGATTGCCGCTACTTGCGTGCGGGTAGCGTTGCCCTTGGGCGCCAATGTATTGCTGCCAACGCCAGAGATCAGGCCGTTGCCCACAGCCCATTTCATTGCGCCTGCCGCGTAAGAGCTGACTTGAGCGGCGTCTGAGAACGCGGAGATGCCGCTTGATTTTGTGGTATCATACCCCTTGTTCTGGGAGTAACGGTATAGAATGGCTGCCATTTGCTCACGGGTAATGGCGTCGCCTGGGCCAAACTTACCGTTGCCATAGCCGCCCACAACGCCGGTTTCACTGGCCCACGCCACTGCGTCCGAGTACCATTGCCCATCTGGTACATCTTCAAAGGACATCCCCGTGGCTTCAGGGGCGCTTTCCATGCGGTGCAGCACAGTTACAATCATTCCCCGTGTGGTTGTGTGGTTGGGGGAGAATGCGGTGGCGCTGGTACCGCTCATCATACCCTTGCCGTAGGTATACTGTACGGCGTCATAGAACCAGTCCGATGCCTTCACATCCGTGAACGGCAGATTGCCGCTAGCCGCAAATGCTGTGTTGGGGATTAGGCCAAGCACAAGGCATAGGGACAGCAGCAAGGTGAAAATACGCTTCGCTTGCTTCACATCTTTCGCTCTCCTTTCAAATTTGAAAACACCCTTTGAATTGCAAAGGCATAATTTAGCCGCACAATTCGTTTTATTTTAGCATAATATTCCAAATAATTCAAGCGGGTTTGCGGAACATAGTTGCAAAAATTTACAGATTATTTCTCTAAATAAATTGAAAACACCTGTAATCTGGGGTATTAAGCTTGATATAAAGATATCAAGCTAGAAAAGAAGGGCCGGTCGGCCATAAGAGGCTTTGGATTCTTTTTTGCGGCTGAACGAAAAAAAGAGAGATGGAAGGATACCATCTCTCTTTTTCATTATAAATAAGAGCGGGGAGTTATTCTCTGTTTGCCTTGCGCCCTCTCCGGACCTGGGGAAGCAGGCAGAGCACCATAACCAGCGGGAAAATGCCCGCGCTGAGCATGCCGGTCCGCAGGCCCGCCCACTCGCTGACCATGCCGGTCAGCGCCGGGCCAGAGGAGCAGCCGATGTCGCCGCAGACAGCCAGCAGGCCGAACATGGCCGCGCCGCCCTTGGGGAACTGGGCCGCGGTGGAACTGAGCACCCCCGGCCACATAAGACTGATGGAGAACCCGCACAGGGCGCAGCACAGCAGGGAGAGCACCGGAGCCGCCAGCAGGGCCGCCCCCAAGTAGCACAGCACACACAGAACCGCTGTGGCCAGCAGGGACTTGTAAAGGTCCAGCCGCTCGCCCCAAACCCCGTAGATGGTGCGGCCAATGCCCATAAACACCGCGAAGAGGCAGGGGCCCAGCAGGTCGCCCACCACCTTATCGACGCCCAGGGCCTGCTCGGCAAAAAGGGAGCTCCACTGGCTCATGGCCAGCTCTGAAGCGCCCGCGCAGAGCATCAGCAGCATGGCCATGAGAAAGGCCGGGGTGCGCCCCAGGCGGCCCAAAGGCGTTTTTTCCTCCTCCGGTACCGTGGGCAGCAGGGGGACCCGGGCAAAGGCGAAAATGTTGTAGAAGGGCACCGCCGCCCAGGCTAGGGGCAGCACCCACCAAAGGCCTTGGCCCAAAACCCGCACGGCCAGGGTGGTTAGCAGCACCACAGCCACCTGGCCCCAGCAGTAGAAGGAGTGCAAAAGGCTCATTTTCGCGTCCTTGGCGCCGCTGGGCAGAGAGTCGATGATGGGACTGACAGCCACCTCAATGACGCCGCCGCCTACCGCGGTGACCATGGTGGCAATGGCCAGCCCCAAAAAGGGCCAGGGCAGCGCGTGAGGCAGCACGCCCAGCAGCACCAGACCCAAGGCGCAGCAAATGTGGGCGGTAACCGTGGCGGCCCGGTAGCCGATGCGGTCGATGAAGCGCACGCAGAGGACGTCCACAGCGATTTGGGTGACAAAGTTAAACAGAATCAGCGAGGAGATCATGGCGTAAGAGATGCCGAACTCCCGCTGGAAGATCACGAAGAACAGAGGGCTTAGGTTGTTAACCACCCCTTGGACTATGTAGCCCCGGTAGCAGGCCATGCGGGTAGAGCGGTACGAGGGGGTATCGGGCATGGGGAATCACTCCTATAAGACGAAATTGGCAGTATTATAACAAAGAACGAGGGGAAAGTCAATGCAGGGAGGGCGGGTTGGCCAGCGTGCCCCGTTTTTATCCTATGCGCCGCGCCTGCCCTCGGGCACAAATATTTTTTGAAATCCCATTGCTTTTTTTACAAAGATTCTGTATAATATTGCCAGAACCAAATGGAGCGCCCGCGCGCTCAAATTGCGATATAAGGAGTGTTTCCAATGAAATTAGGTATTTTGACCAATGTGATCGGCGAGACCCCGCTGAAGGAAGCCCTGGCGTATTTTAAGGGCCTGGGCGCCCAGATGGTGGAGATTGGCTGCGGCGGCTACCCCGGCAAGGACCACTGCGACCCCGGCGTGCTGCTGCACGATGAGGCCAAGTTCCAGGAGTTTGTAGACACGGTCAAGGCCTCCGGCCTGGAGATCAGCGCCCTCTCCTGCCATGGCAACCCGGTTCATCCCAACAAGGAGATTGCAAAGCAGTTTGACGACGACCTGCACAACGCGGTGCTTATGGCCGAGAAGCTGGGCATCCACCAGATCAACACCTTCTCCGGCTGCCCCGGCGACTGCCCCGAGAGCAAGAACCCCAACTGGGTGGTCTGCGCTTGGCCCAACGAGTTCCCCGAGGTGCTGGAGTGGCAGTGGAATGAGATTCTCATTCCCTACTGGAAGAACTTTGTGGCTTTCGCCAAGGAGCACGGGGTGAACAAGATTGCCCTGGAGATGCACCAGGGCTTCTGCGTCCACAACACCCGGACCCTGCTGCGCCTGCGGGAGGCCGTTGGCCCCGAAATCGGCGCCAACCTGGACCCCAGCCACCTGTTCTGGCAGGGTATGGACCCCATCAAGGTGATCCGCGCCCTGGGTGGCGAGGCCATTTTCCATGTACATGCCAAGGACGCCTCCATCGACCCCATCAACGGGCCGGTCAACGGCACCCTGGATACCCAGTCCTATGCGGATGAAATCAACCGCACCTGGATTTTCCGCAGCATTGGCTATGGCCACGATGAACTGTTCTGGAAAGAGTTTGTCAGCAACCTGCGCCTGGTGGGCTATGACTACGTGCTCTCCATTGAGCATGAGGACAGCCTGATGAGCAAAAACGAGGGCCTGGTAAAGGCCTGCGACGTGCTCAAGCGCTCCATCACCTTTGAGGACAAGATGACGGACGCCCGGTGGATTTAAAGCGTTTTTAAGTGCAAAACCAGGGCCCGCTTATGGGCCTGAGGCGAAAGCAGTACCGGTCCGGCTTTTTGCCCGCAACGCCGCGGCGTGAAAGGCGGAGCCCATTGCAAAAAAGATAGAGAAACGGCCATACACCGGGGATGCCTCGATATATGGCCGTTTTTTATATTTGGAAAGCGCCGGGCTAGTGCTCTGGTTCTCCTTAATGGAAGGCCCAGCAAAGGGGAAAACTGGATGACGCTCTAAATATGGGGAGAGTTTTTAAAAAAATATTTAGTACACACTATTTACAAATTCTTGGAAATATGGTATAATAAGGACCAAGCTCCGCAATCCAAAAAGAGGGCGCTGGCGCCATAACCACTGACCGGATTTCCGCCCCGGCAGGCGGTTTTGGCGCGAAGGGGAGAGCCTGCGCGGCGGCTCCGAAACAAAGCGCGGCGGGGCAGGGGAAAATTTTTCCGTCGGGCTTTGACCCGCCGGTGGGGAGAGGATTTATGCGAACCGCAGGGATTAATCTTGAAGAGATCAAAAAAACCAACCGCTTGCTTATTTTGCGGCTGTTGTGCAGTGGAAACGGGTTTTCCCGCACAGACCTGAGCCAGATGACTGGCCTTGCCAAAATGACGGTCTCCAACATTACCGCCGAACTGCGCAGCGCCGGGCTGATTGAGGAACAGGCCGCCGAACGCCAAAGAGCCGGGCGGCCGGCCATCCGCCTGGGGCTTACCAAAAGTTCCCCGGTGGAGGTAGGGCTGTTTCTGCGCCGGGATGGCTGCACGGGCATTGTTGCCACCATGGATATGGAGATTATAAGCCAGGCGGACTTTTCCCTGGGCCCGGGGGAGACCGCCAATTCTCTTTTGGATAAGGTGGAATCCGCCATCCGCTGCCTGACCCAGCGCTGTGGCGGCCGGGAGGTTTTTGGCGTGGGCATTGCCGCCATGGGCCCCCTGGACTATGCCCGGGGCGAGCTGATCACGCCGCCGAACTTTTACAACATCCGCCATGTCGCCATGGCCGAGACCTTGAAAAACCGCCTGGGGCTTCCGGTGTTCCTGGCCAATGATATGGACGTGTCTGCCGCGGTGGAAAAGCTTTACGGAAAATGCGTGGACATGCGCAACTTTGTGTATGTGGGCCTTACCAACGGCGTGGGCGCGGGGCTGGTGCTGAACAACTCCCTTTTTCGGGGGCACCACGGCTTTGCGGGCGAGCTGGGGCACATGATCATTGACAGCGGCGGGCCTCCGTGCACCTGCGGCAACCGGGGCTGCCTGGAGACCTATGTAAGCGTGCCCCGCATCCTCCAGCGGTTCCGCCGGGAGCTGGGCAGGGAGTTTGAAACCTTCGGTGAACTCTGCTCGTTCTGCGAGCAGGACCAGGCGGGGGCGGCCTTGCTGGACAGCCTGCTGGAAAAGCTGGCTACAGCGCTGGCAAACCTATGCAACATCACGGACCCAGAGGCCATTGTCATTGGCCACTCTGGGGCGCTGCTGACAGACTCCCAGCTGCGTTCCATTGAGCGGTGGGTGAACCAGAGAATTTTGGCCAAGGGCATTTCCAAGGTGCGGGTGCTGCGCAGCGCCTTTGGCACCCAGGCCTCTCTTTATGGCGCGGCGGCCCTGCCCCTGCAGCAGGTTTTTGAGGGGAAGCTTTGCTACGAGAAGTTTTTTCAGCTGGAAGATGGAAAGAAGAGTGGGGCAGAGGGGGCAAAAAAGGACTCCGCCGCCCAGCACACCGCCTAACAGGCGGATTTTGAAGCCTCGCAGGTGTTTCGTCAAAATGGACAAAGGCACAGAAACCGGCGTTTGCCGGAACCTGGGCCTTACTTTTATGCCTTCTTCCAGCTGCCGGAATTCCCCTTCCAGGCAAGCTTCCAGTTCGTATTGTTGGTTTTTACTATATTTATTGGCGTTTTTTTTTTTTTTGATTTTTTGAGCAAATATTTCGTAAAAAACGTTTACAAACGCCGATGAATATGCTATACTGTTTTTTGTAAACGGGATATACAAAATCTCGTGGCATTTCTGAAAGCTGTTTTCGGTGTAATCCGGCTTTGCCGGTTTAAACATATTTTATAGTAACAGGAGGAAACCGCATATGATAAAAAGCAACGAAACCGCCCCAAAAAGACCGCTTTCCCAGCGCTTTATACGAAGCCTGAAAAAGCACTGGCAGTACTACATCCTGCTGCTGCCCGCCCTGGCCTATTTCCTCGTTTTCTGCTATGGCCCCATGTATGGCGCGCAGATCGCGTTCCGGAACTTCAACGCCCGGGGCGGCATCACCGGCAGCCCCTGGGTTGGGCTGGCCCATTTTACGCGGTTTTTCAATTCCCCCTATTTTTTAAAATTGATCCGCAATACCCTTACCATCAGCCTCTACAGCCTGGTGGCCGGGTTTCCCTTCCCCATTATTTTGGCGCTCTCCCTCAATGAGCTGAAGAACCAGAAGTTTAAAAAGTTCGCCCAAACCGTCACCTACGCGCCCTACTTCATCTCCGTGGTGGTTATGTGCGGCATGCTGATCTCCTTTATGAGCCCTTCCACCGGCATCATCAACAAGGCCGTTACCTCCCTGGGCTTTGAGCCCATCTCCTTTTTAACCAGGGAAGAGATGTTCCCCTCCATCTATGTGTGGAGCGGCATTTGGCAGGGAACCGGCTGGGGCAGCGTCATCTATTTTGCGGCCCTTTCCAGCGTAGACCCCCAGCTGATTGAGGCCGCCACCCTGGACGGAGCCACCCGCTGGCAGAAGATATGGTACATAAACCTGCCCACCCTGATGCCCACCATTGTGATTATGCTGATTATGAACTGCGGCAATCTGCTCTCGGTTGGCTATGAAAAAACCTACCTGCTGCAAAACTCGCTGAACCTGGAAACCTCCGAGGTGATTTCCACCTATGTGTACAAGGTGGGCCTGGTCAGCGCCCAGTACAGCTACTCCACCGCCATAGGCCTGTTCAACTCTGTGGTCAACATGCTCATGCTGATTCTGGTGAACACCTTCTCCCGGCGGGTCAGCGAAACCTCTTTGTGGTAAAGCCCGGGTTACTCGAAAGGAATGGTGAATATCAATGGCAAATTCCGCCGTACAGGCAAAGCACCGGCAGCGCCTGACAAAAGACGACGTCGTATTTAATACGTTTAACTATATTTTGATTTTTCTGTTTGTGGCCGTTACGCTCTACCCTCTGGTCTATGTGGTAAGCGCCTCCATCAGCGAGCCCACGAAGGTGAACTCCGGCCAAATGTGGCTGTGGCCTGTGGGCTTTACCACCATTGGGTATGAAAAAGTGTTTAAAGACCCGGATATTTGGCGGGGCTACGCGAACACCATCTATTATACGGTGTTTGGCACCATCATCAACCTGGCCTTCACCCTGCCCTGCGCCTATGCTTTGACCAAACGAACCCTGCCCTTTAAAACTCTGATTAACTTCCTTATTCTCTTCACCATGTTTTTCAGCGGCGGCCTCATTCCCCTATATATGCTGGTGAACAACCTAAAGCTGCTGGACACCGTTTGGGCGGTGGTTTTGCCCACCGCGGTTTCCGCCTACAATGTGATTATCACCCGCACCTTTATGGAGACCAGCATTCCCGGCGGTCTGGAAGAAGCCGCCGAAATTGACGGGTGCAGCCCCTTTGGGGTGTTCTTCCGCATTGTTCTGCCCCTGTCCTCCCCCATCATCGCCGTTATGGCCCTGTTTTACGGCGTGGGCCACTGGAACAGCTACTTTAACGAGATGATCTTCTTGAGCGACCACGCCAAATACCCGCTGCAAGTGATTCTGCGGGAGCTGATTATCATCACCCAAATCAGCGGCGGCGATGGAGCCACCATCAGCAACACCGAGGCTAAAACAGCCGCGGAGATGCAGCAGCTGGCCGGGGTCATCAAGTATTCGGTGATGATCGTCTCTACACTGCCCATTATTGTGGTGTACCCCTTCTTGCAAAGGTTCTTTGTAAAGGGCGTTATGATCGGTTCGATCAAGGGCTAATCCCCTTTTTCGATATATTCAATTTCATTTATTCAAAGGAGTGGAAGGAAAATGAAAACCAAAAAGCTGGCAGCACTATTACTGGCCATGCTCATGCTGGTTTCCGTATTTGCGGCCTGCAACAGCGGCGGCAGCGAAAGCAGCAGCAAACCGGAAAGCAGCGCGTCCTCCAATGAGGAATCCTCTCAGGCTGAAAGCAGCGGCGAGGAGTCCTCGGAAGGCGAGACCAGCACCGGCAATGTGAACCTGGAAGGCTATCCCATTGTCAACGAACCCATTACCCTCAGCATGATGGGCGCCCGGGCGGGCATCCACGGCGACTGGGACAAGATGGAGTTCTTTGAGATTATGGCCGAAATGACCAACATCAACTTTACCTACGACACCCCCTCTGGCGAAGTGTTTGAGGAGAAGAAGAACCTGGCCCTTAACAGCGGCAACTATGCCCAGGTTCTCTTTGGCAGCCAGCTGAACCGCGAGCAGCAGGTGAAGTTCGGCGCCCAGGGCATTCTGCTTCCTCTGGAAGAGTACATTGACAAGTACTGCCCCAACATCCAGGCGATGTTTGCCGAGAAGCCCGATGTGCGCCCCTCCATCACCGCGCCCGATGGACATATCTACTCTCTGCCCACCGTTTCTTACAGCCCCTTGATGTCCACCGCCATGTGGGTGAACATCGACTGGCTGGATAAGCTGGGAGTAAAGCCCGAGGACCTGCCCACCGATGTGGACGGCTTCTATGACCTGATGATCCGCTTCCGGGACGAGGACCCCAACGGCAACGGCGAGAAGGACGAGATTCCTCTGAACGTATTTGACGACGCTGACAAGGGCGATGGCATTTACAAGCAGATGATGCCCTACTTCGGCGTACTGCATCCCGAAATCTATGTGGACGACGATGGCAAGATTCATTACGGCATGATGGACGAGAACGCCAAGGTCGCCTTCGAGTTTTTCAATAAGCTGTACAGCGAGAAGATTCTGAGCCAGGAGATGTACTCCCACGCCGCTGCCGACGCTACGGCGGAAGGCACCGAGGGCCGCAACGGCGCGGGCTACCACGCCCTGCCCCGCTTCATCTTCGGCAACATGGAGATGGAGAAAGAGGCTACCTATCCCATTATGCCCGCCCTGTCCAGCTCTGTGAACCCTCAGCAGACCTGCACCCGCGGCACCGGCATCACCCAGGGCACCTTCTCCCTCACCGACAAGTGCGACGAGGAGACCGTGATCGCCATGATGCGCTGGGTTGACTACCTTTACAGCGAAGAGGGCTCCTGGCTGATCCACTATGGTCCCGAGGGCCACATTTGGGAGTACTCCGAAAACGACCCCAGCCTGCATAAGTATATCTTCCCCACCGACGGACGGAACGTGGAAGAGGTCCGCGGCGGCGAGATTACGCCCGACTGCGGCCTGGCCCTGCCCAAGTGGGTTCGGGACACCACCGAGGGCGCTTGGGACGACGTGCAGCAGCAGGCCCGCATTGCCTGGTCTGACAAGAGTCTGAACCCCTATAACAAGCAGTACCTGCCAGACATGTTCCTCACCGAGGAAGAGCAGGCCGTTGTGGATATGTATGCCACCGACCTGAAAAACTACCGTCAGGAGAACAGCGCCAAGTTTGTGGTTGGCGACAAGAGCTTTGACGAGTGGAACGCTTTTGTGGACGGCATGAAGGCCCTGGGCGTGGAAGAGTACATTGCCACCTACCAGCAGGCTTATGACAGATGGGCCGCCAACAAATAAAATTTGCCCGCTAGAACGCGAAAAGTGAAACGCGAGGGCCGGTTCGGACGGATACAACTTACATTGTGTTTGGGTATCCCGTTTGGGCTGGCCCTTGCTCTATATTTTTGAGAGGAGACCGGTTCCATGAAGCATCTTTCCGATTACGTCAACCCCTATATCGGCACCATTTCCCACATGCTCACCTCCACGAAGCCCGAGGTCATGCTTCCCTACGGCATGGCCCGCAGCTTCCCTGTGGCCAACGACAACGGCGATTCCTACTGCAACGACCGGGTTTTGGGCTTCCCTTTAGGCGCGGCCTATGTTATGCCCGGCAAGGGCGGCAGCTTCCACAACATTTTGGACCACAGCCGGGAGACCGCCCGCTGCTACTATAACCGCCTGGAGCTGGAAGAGCACGGCATTGTGGCGGAAACCACGGTTACCCAGCATGTGTTCCTTCACCGCTTCTCCGGGCAGGACTGCCTGCGGCTCACGTTCCCCGGCGGCTCCGCCCAGGTGGAGGGGAACACCCTGCGAATCACGCTGCCCTGGGCCAACCGGGGCCGCGCCTCCCTCCAGGAGTACGTCTACGTCCAGCTGGGCGAAGGCGTGGCGGTTACCGGCCAGGAGGAAGAGGCCCTCATCCTCAGCGCCCCCAGCTGCACAGAGGTGCGGGGCGCCATGTCCCTGATCTCCCTGGAGAGCGCCCAAAAAAGCTTTGAGGCGGAGGCCGCCGGGCGGGACTTTGAGGCCATCCAGGCCCAGGCTCAAAAAATCTGGGATGACCAGCTGGGCAAATTTATTGTGGAGGGCAACACCGAGGACCGGAAAACCGTTTTCTACACCGCCCTGTACCGGGCCTTTCAGCGCATGACCGACCTGACCGAGCACGGCCAGTATTTCAGCGGCTTTGACGGGAAGGTCCACGCGGGCGTCTTCTACAGCAACGATGGCCTGTGGGACACCTTCCGGTGCATGCATCCCCTGCAATTGCTGGTGGATGAGCGGCGGCACAAGGATATTTTGGCAAGCTATGTGGAAATGTACAAGCAAAGCGGGCTGATGCCCTGCTTCCCGGGCATCGAAGGGGACCTGCCGGTGATGATCGGCTTCCACGCGGCCTCCCTGTTTGCCGACGCCATGGCCAAGGGCGTTGAGGCCGACTATGAGACCGCTTATGAGGGAATCCGCAAAAACGCCATGGAGCAGTCCATGATGCCCTGGGCCTGTAACGCCCCCGCCGGGCCCGAGGAGGAGTGCTACTGGGAGAAGGGTTTCTTCCCCGCCTTGAAAAAGGGCGAAACAGAGACCTGCCCCGCCGCCCATCCCTTTGAACGGCGGCAGTCCGTGGCCGTTACCCTGGAGCATTGCTACGATGACTGGTGCGCGGGCCAAATGGCGGAAAAGCTGGGCAAAGCCGGGGACGCGGCACTCTTTGCCCAGCGGGCCCAGGGCTATAAGAGCCTTTACAACCCGGAGCTGGGCTGGATGGCGCCCAAGTCCATTGACGGACAGTGGGTGGAGGACTTTAACCCCAAGTTCGCGGGCGGCATGGGCGGCCGGGACTACACCACCGAAAACAACACCTGGACCTACACCTGGTCGGTTCTGCACGACCCGGAGGGCTTGGCGGAGCTGATGGGCGGCAAGGAGCAGGCGGGCGAGCGCCTGGACCAGCTGTTCCGGGAGGGCTTCCACAACGAGCCCAGCAAGTTTATCTACCTGGGCCAGTTCCCGGACTCCACCGGATTGATGGGCCAGTTCGCCATGGGCAACGAGCCCTCCTTCCACATTCCCTACCTGTACGACTATTTTGGCCAGCCCTGGAAGGCCCAGAAGAAGCTGCGGGACCTGATGGACGTGTGGTTTACCAACTCCCCCACAGGCATTTGCGGCGATGAGGATGGCGGAGCCATGTCTAGCTGGCTGGTATTCTCGGCCATGGGCTTCTACCCGGTCTGCCCGGGCAAAGCGGAGTATGCCCTGGGCACGCCCCTTTTTGACAGCATGGAGATGAAGATGGAGCACGGCGCGGCCTTTAAGGTAACGGCCAAGGGCGCGGGAGAGGGCCTGCGGTACATCCAAAGCGCTACCTTAAACGGCCAAAAGCTGGACCGGCCCTTCCTGACCCATGAGCAGATTACGGCGGGCGGGGAGCTGAAGCTGGAAATGGGCTCCAAGCCGGTGAAATAAGGGCGGCTCTTTCGTAATTAACACAGCTTAAACGAGTATTTGCCGGTTTTTCAGCGCGCATACTACGAAGTAACCGCACGGCGCGGGCGTGCCCGTGCCGCGCGGTAACGTATTCTCCGGCCAGAGGGTTTCGCGCGGTCTATTTGGCCGCGCAAGGGCCTCTGCCGCTAAAAAAACCGAACACAGGAGAATTTCCTATGAAAATCTATTGCGTTGTCTCCCACACTCACTGGGACCGGGAGTGGTACCTGCCCTTTGAGCAGTTTCGCATGAAGCTGGTGGACCTGATTGACCGCTGCCTGAAAACCATGGAGAAATATCCGGAATTCATTTTTCATCTGGACGCCCAGACCGTGGTTTTGGAGGACTACCTGGCGGTGCGCCCGGGCAGGCGTTCCCAGCTGGAACAGCACATTCAGGAGGGCCGCCTGGTCATCGGCCCCTGGTATTTGCAAAACGACCTGTACCTTACCAGCGGCGAGGCCACGGTGCGCAACCTTTTGGAGGGTTCCCGCCTGTGCCGGGAGTTCGGCGGCCAGCCCTGCCCGGTGGGCTACCTGCCGGACCAGTTTGGCAACATCTCCCAGCTGCCCCAAATTTTGCGGGGCTTTGGCATTGACAGCGTGGTCTTTGGCCGGGGCTACACCTTTTTTAACCCCGATGGCTCCCGCAAGCCCACCAAAAGCGAATTCATCTGGCGTGGCCCCGATGGAACGGAGGCCCTGGCCATCCACATGAAATACTGGTACAACAACGCCCAGCGCTTTTCCTCCAACCTGGACGCCGCCATGCGCCTGCTGGACCGGACAGCGGAGCTCTTTCAGGATGTGGCCCTCACCCCCTACCTGCTGCTGATGAACGGCGTGGACCATTTGGAGGCTCAAGATGATCTGCTGCCGGTCCTGGAACAGCTGAACCTCCGCCTTCCGGAGGGAGACCGGGTGGAACAGGTCCGCCTAGACCGCTACATTGCCCGCGTGCGGGAGAGCGTGGCCCAGGAGGGAACCCAGCTTCCGGTCTACCAAGGGGAGCTGCGCAACGGCAGCGACTGGGATATCCTAAAGGGCACGCTCTCCTCCCGCGCCTATTTAAAAGCCGCCAATGTGGCCGCCCAGGATATGCTGGAATCCACCTTGGAGCCTCTCTACTCCATGCTGTACTATTACGGCGGCAAAGAGGCCTACTCCCTGGACCACTTCCGCTTCCTGTGGAAGAGGCTGATGCAGAACCACCCCCACGACTCCATCTGCGGGTGCAGCCGGGACGAGGTCCATGCCCACATGGAGGACAACTATGCCCGGCTGGCCGAGGCATCGGGCGACCTGCTGGAACGGGGGCTGAACATTCTGGCCCAACATATGCCCGCCCCAGAGGACGCCCTCTATCAGGTGACGGTGGCCAACACCACGGAGATTCCCCGGTCCGGCCCGGTGCGGGTAACCCTGGACCTGCTGGACGCGGACAGCGTACAGAACTTTACCCTGGTGGACCGGGAGGGCGCGCCGGTGGAGTTTGCCCTGCTGGATTCCCGCCCGGCCCGCCGGGATGTGTTCAGCCCCATCAACCTCCCAGGCGTTCTGGACGTGCGGCGCTGCCAGATGGAGGTCTATGTGCGGGACCTGCCCCCTTACTCGGCCCAGACCTTCTATCTTAAGTCCCTGCCGGGCCCCTGCCCCGCGCCGGAAGAGGCCGGCTCTGTGCCGGGCCTGCTGGAAAACGAATTCCTCCGGGTGGCCGTGGACCAGGAGGGCCGTGTGGAGCTTACCGACAAGCGCACGGGAATCCGCTACCCCAACTTCTTGGAGCTGGAGGATTCCGCCGACCGGGGCGACAGCTACGTCTACCAGCCTGGGCAGGAGCCGCCCATCCGCACCTCCCAGCTGCGGGGCGCGGTGGGGGAATGGCGGCAAGAAGCTTTCCGCCAAAGCTGCGTGATCTCCTGGAACCTGCCCCTCCCCAAGAGCTATGACTTTGCGGCCAGCCGCCGGGCGGAAGAAACGGTGGATTGCCCGGCCTCTCTGCGCCTGTCCTTGGAGCGGGGCCGCCCCTACCTGGAAATCGGCTATGAAATGCAAAACCAGGCAAAGGATCACCGGACCCGGCTGCTGGTGCACACCGGCGTCAAGGCGGCGGAAAGCCTGGCGGACATTCCCTTTGACCGGGTAGCCCACAGCAAGGAGGACCAGTGTCCCCTTACGGTGAGCCCGGTTCTGCCCAACAGCACCTTTGCCATGCTGCAAGGGGATGGGGGCGGCGCGGCGGTGTTTACCGCCGGAGCCCATGAGTATGAGCACTTGGAGGGCGGCGTTTTGGCCTTTACCCTGCTGCGGGCCACTGGGGTCATCTCCCGGAACAGCGATGGCCGCTTTACCAACGGCGACACCTGGCTTGCGCCGGAAAACCAGTGCCTGCGGGCCATGGAGGGCCGCTTGGCCGCGGCTTTCTTCGCCCCGGGGGAGGACCACAGGGCCTTCGCCCTGGCAAAGACCTTCCGGGTACCGGTTTTGGCCTGGGGAACAGCCTGCGACTTCCGAAAGTTCTCAGGCGGACGCCCGGCGGTGCAGGATTCCGGCCTGGCGGAGCTGTTCTACCTGCCGGACCAGAACCCCGGCCTGCAGGTCCCCCACCGCCAGTCCTTGGCGCGGGTGGAGGGCCCGGGGCTGGCCGTTACGGCCCTAAAGCGGGCGGAGGATGGCCAGGGCCTCATCCTGCGGGTGGTGAACCTTTCGGACCAGCCGGTAGAGGGGAGCATCGCCTGCAAGGGCACGCTCATCCCGGCCTCCCTCAACGAGGAGGCTCGGGGGGAGCCCTGTCAGGACCAGCTCCGCTGCCGGTTCGGCCCCAAAGAAATTTTTACCCTGCGGATCCAGTAGGCGGCGCGGGCCCGGCCGGGCAGAATCCAGGCGTTCCAAAGTCCGGCCAAAGCCCCCTGCCAGTCCTCTGGCGCGAAGCATCTTCACTTTTGAGCAAGGAGGCCTCTCCCTATGGCACATTCCATTCGAACCGTCTATGTGGTCCACCACTCCCACACGGACATTGGTTATACAGACCTGCAAGAAAGAGTGGTCTACAATCAGGTGGACTATATCCGCACCGTGCTGGGCCTTACGGCCCCGCCCAACCCCTCCGGCTTCCGGTGGAACTGCGAGACGCTTTTCTGTGTGGAAAAGTTTTTCCAGGAGGCCACGCCCCAAGAGCAGGAAGCCTTCTGCCGCCTGGCGGCAAAAGGAGAGATTGGCCTTTCCGCCAGCTATTTAAACTTCACCGACTTGATGGATACCGAGGCCTTTCGCGGCAAGCTGAACCATTGGCACAGCTTTTTCGCCGCAAAGGGCGCGGACCTGAACGCCGCCATGATTGCCGACATCAACGGCGTTTCCATGGGCTTTCGGGACGCGCTGCTGGAAAACGGGGTAAAATTCCTTTTTGCCAACATCCACTGCCACCACGGCATGTACCCCCTCTTTCAAAACCAAACAGCCTTCTGGTGGGAAAACGCCCAGGGGCAGCGGCTGCTGGTCTGGAACGGCGACCACTATAACTTGGGCAATGTGCTGGGCTTTACCCCCAACCGGGGAGAAAACGGCATGATCCAGGACCGGCTGGGGGAGAAGCCTCCCGCCCGGGACCTGGTGGAGGCCCTTCACGATAACCTGGTGGGCTACCTGGACCAGTGCGAGGCCGAAGGGTACCCTTACTCCTTCCTGATCACCGCCGTTTCCGGGGTGTTCAGCGACAACGCGCCTCCCGAGGGGGGCGTCGCCACCCTGATTGAGGCCTACAATAAAAAATACGGCCAAGAGGTGCGGGCCCAAATGGTCTCCCTGCAGGAGCTGTACGCTTTGATCCGGGAGCCCTTGGCGGACGCGCCGGTATACCGGGGTGACCTGACCGACTGGTGGGCCAACGGCGTGGGCAGCACGCCCTATGAGGTCAAGCATTACCGCGAGGCCCAGCAGCGCTGGCGCCTGTGCCGCCGCCTGGACCCCAGCGCTCCGGGAAAATACCCGGACCTTTGGGCGCGGGCGCAGGACAACCTGCTGCTTTACGCCGAGCACACCTGGGGCCACTCCTCCACCATCTCCAACCCCTGCGACGCGATGGTGCGCAATTTGGACCTGCGAAAGACCGGCTATGCCTGTCAGGCCCACCAGGCCGCCTCCAGCATGCTTAACCGCATTGCCGCCGGAAAGGGCGACTGCCTGCGGTACTATGCCGCCCAGGGCAAAATACGGGCCTATGGCGTCAGCCAGGCGGCTGGCCCCCAGCCGGTGGAGTTCTACCTGGAGAACCACACCATGGCCGCCGCGGAGATTCGGGACCAGCAGGGCAGCCGGATTCCCTGCCAGGTGTCGCCCCATCCCCGGGGGCGGATGATCAGCTTTTTGGATACCCTGGCTCCCGGCCAGGAAAAAACCTACACATACCGCGCCGTGCCCGTGCCTCTGGCCAAGCTGAACCCCCGCAAATGCTATGTGGGCTCTGAGCAGGTCCGGGACATTGTGAACGATTACGACCCAGTGACCTACACGCTGCCCTATGGGTTTGAGAACCAGTTTTTCCGCCTCAGCTACCGGGCGGGCCAGGGGATTACCTCTCTGGTGGACAAACGCACGGGCCGGGAGCTGCTGGGCCAGGGCGAGGCGGCTTTCTTCACTCCGCTTTATGAGCATACCCCGGTACGGGAGGGAGTCTCCCCAGGGCGGGAGCGGAGCCTTTTGGGCCGGAACATCCGGGGGCAGCACGCGCGGCTCCATGTAGGGGAGCTGGTCCGGGCCGAGTGCCAGGAGCGAGGGCCGGTTTTCACCCTGCTGCGGCTGGAATACCGGCTGCCCGGCACCATTGGCTGCCAGGTGTACCTGAAGTTTTACCAGGACCTGCCCCGCATAGACTATAAGCTGGAGACAGCGAAAACCCTCTCCCGGGACATTGAGAGCGTGTTTCTGCCGCTTTCTCTGAACTTTCCCCAGGGCCAGCTGTACCTGCGCAAGGGTACGGAGGCCTTCCGGCCAGGGGTGGACCAGATTCCCGGCACCTGCATGGAGTACTACATGACGGACCACGGGCTGGCCTATGTGTCGCCCCAGGGCGGAGCGCTGATTTCCACCCGGGACGTGCCGCTGGTATACATGGGGGAGATGCGCCACCACCCCATCCGGCTGTGCGGGGGGCAGGCGGAGGACAACCGCCGCCCAGTGTACTCCTGGGTGATGAACAACACCTGGGAGACCAACTTTAGAATGGACCTTTCCGGTTTTGGGGAGTTCACCTACAGCCTGTGGCTGGATGGGGAGCGGGACCCCCAAAAGGCCATGGAGCACCTGGAAGAACTGAGCTACGAGCCCTTTGTGGTCATCTTAGAGTAAGACTTTTTGGGGTAATCATTTATGGATATAGTTAACGCAGTTCAAAAGAGGTATCACCTCTTTTGAACCCGGCGGCACGGGTGTACCCGCGCCGCTCTGCTTGAAAATCGGTATTTATCGATTTTCAAGTGCGTTTACTTATAGAAAGAGGGGCCTGGCGGTGGTTGCCGGGTCCCTCTTTTGCTTTGGCGGGGAGGATGGGGCTGCTCTTGCCTTTGGGCCGTCCCAGGGGCGGCACCCGCGATATGGTTTGCCGCCTGGGAGTGTCCGTTTCGGAGAGCTTTTCGTGTTCCTCCGCCCGTAGGGCGGGGGAACACAGAGATAATCATCTGTGATTGGGACACACCCTTGCCGCCTGCGCCCCTTTACTTTTAGAATAACAACCTTGATTATCTCTGCAAAGCCTTGAAAAACAGGCACTTTCGCGGATATGGGCAACCGAATTTACTACCAATTTACTACTTTTGCGGAAAGAGCCTTGATGTGCGCAGCACCGCGAGAGCCAGCAGCCCGGACGGGGCAGCACACAGATAACCCCCTACAATGACAATTTCATATACCGACCATGACGGCGTTTCTTCACTCCCACAACGGGGAGAAAAGGACCGCCGTCTTTTGCTCCTGATGTTACGCAGTAGAACGCTGTTTTCGGGGGTAGGAGTATAAACTCCCTTACCCCCGTTGTTTTCGCGGCTACAAGGCCGCTTAAATCAACGGGAAACAGGCTCCTATTGCGTAACAGTCCACCCCCAAAAGGAGCGTCGGCACTACGGCAGCTTTTTTTAGCGCAGTATGTAGCGTTTTACACCACCAGCCGCCTATATTGGATTTACCTGCATTGGATTATCCAACGTTGGAAAAACCTACGTAGGAAAATCCAACGCAATTAAATAAAGATATATAGAGTAAAGATAAATCAAATACAGATTCTATCAATTACTCATTCCTTTCCTATCCTTTCCCGCAGGAACGGAATCGGGAAAGGAAGCGAAGGGAAACGACTACACAGAGAAGCAACATACAAGGCCCATATCACAAATCAAAACAGAACTGTCATACAGAGCAAACAGCCTTTCCCTTTGTGTTACGCAGTAGAACGCCATTTTTAGGGGTTAGAGTATAATTCCCTTACCTCGATAGCTTTCGTGTCTCTAAGGCCGCTTAAAACGCTGGGAAACGGGCTTCTACTGCGTGGCAGCTTGCCAATAAAAAAAGGTGTTGGTGCTGCAAGACCTTTTGGGGTGCGTATGACTGCTGTCTCCGGTGTTGGATTAACCTATGTTGGATTTTCCGACATCGGCTAATCCGACGTCGGAAAATCCAACGCAAATAAATAAAGATATATCAAGTAATGATAAATCAAATACGGATTTTATCAATTACCCATTCCATTCCTTTCCCCCTCCCCCACATCGCGGAGAAGCGGCAGAGCCGCCGGAACAGAAGCAAAGGGAAACGGCAACACAAAGCAAGGTCAAATCATCGTGGGAGCAGATACAAAGCCGTTTTTGCAGTAGAAAGTACGGGAAAGGTGTGGTAGAATAAGGCTATTAAACATACGGGGGCTTTTATATGGGAACACAGGACACGCCGGATTTTGAAACGATACGTGCCGCCGTCGCTGGGGAAGCTTGGGCTTTGGAAAAGGTGCTTGCCTGTTACGACGACGAGATCAACCGTCTTGTCTGTTTTTATAATTCATACTCCGTTGCCAAATTCTTTTACTATGTCAAAGCAAATTGTAAATTGAAAATTTCTAAAAAAGAGGGGATTCAAACACTTCTCAAACATTTCTGTGTTATAATTAAAAGGACAGCATAAAAATCAAGGGTTTGCAAGGAGGCGCTATGTATAAAATATTAGTAGTGGAAGATGACAGTAGGCTCAATCAAGCGGCCTGCAACTTCCTAAACAATTCTGGATACCCGGCTATGGGGGTACTGAATGTATCAGACGTATATAATGCCATGTATCACACAAAATTTGATTTGATTATCTCTGACATTATGATGCCAGAAATAGACGGGTTTGAATTTGCAGAAACGATTCGAGAGAGCGATCAGACCACGCCCATTCTATTTATGACCGCGAAAGATGATATGCCATCTAAGAGTAAAGGGTACATGGCCGGAATTGACGATTACATGGTGAAACCTATCAATTTCGAGGAGCTGCTACTCCATGCGCGGGCTTTGCTCCGGCGAGCTGGGATCATGAGCAAAAAAATCCTGACCTTGGGCAATTTCTCCATGAACGCCGAGCAAATGACTGTGACTGTGAACGGTGAGGACATTCCCGTAACTGTGAGAGAGTTCAATATTCTGTTCAAAATGCTTTCCTATCCAAAGAAAGCGTTTTCCCGCGCCCAGCTTATGGAAGAATTTTGGGATGCCGATTCAGACGCAACACTTCGCGCTGTGGATATGTATATTGCAAAGCTGCGGGATAAATTTGCTGACCGCCCAGAATTTAAGATTGTCACAGTATACGGCATGGGGTACAAGGCGGTGATACAATGAAATTGTTCCCTCTATCACTACAACAAGTCAATGATCCTCGTGTGAAACGACGTTCCTTTTCCAAGCTACGTTTCATCACTGTTTTTTTGATTTTGATTTCCCTTGCAATCGGACAAGCACTTATGCTGGCAAATCATTATCATTCAGATACAATACCGCCGAGACTTCTCAATGCGTTTGTTTTTTATTGGGCGATAGCAGCGGGCGGATACAGCCTTTTTGAAACGATCTACATACGCTGGAAATATGAAAAGCCAATGAATCAAATGAGCGCCGCAACAAAACAGGTAGCAGAGGGAAATTTTTCGATTAAGTTGAAGCCGCGCCATACGGAAGAACACTTGGACTACCTTGACGTGATGTTTCTTGACTTTAATACGATGGTAGAGGAATTATCCAGCACCGAAATGTTAAGGCAACACCGCACAAAGCGAGTGCAAAAAGGAGCGGAGTGTGATAAAATAAG
>CAJUNS010000028.1 GCA_910587995.1 uncultured Oscillospiraceae bacterium
TCCACCTGCACACCCACAACACCACCGGCACCGGCGACATGACCAACCTCATGGCCGCTCAGGCTGGGGTTGACATTGTGGACTGCGCCCTGTCTCCCCTGGCCAACGGCACCAGCCAGCCCGCCACCGAGGCCATGGTGGCCACCCTGCAGGGCACCAGCCGGGACACCGGACTGGACATGACCAAGCTCTCCGAGGCCGCCGCCCACTTCCGGGGCGTGGCGGAGAAGCTGGACATCAACCCCAAGGTGCTGAAGGTGGACGTAAACACCCTGCTGTATCAGGTGCCCGGCGGTATGCTCAGCAACCTGATCTCCCAGCTGAAGCAGGCCAACGCCGAGGACAAGTATTATCAGGTGCTGGAAGAGGTTCCGCGCGTGCGCGAGGACTTTGGCTACCCGCCCCTGGTAACCCCCACCAGCCAGATTGTGGGCTCCCAGGCCGTGCTGAACGTGCTCTCTGGCGAGCGGTATAAGATGGTCTCCAAGGAGTCCAAGGGTCTGCTGCGGGGCGAGTACGGCAACCTGCCCGGCAAGGTCAATGAGGAAGTGCGCAAAAAGTGCATTGGCAACGATGAAGTCATCACCTGCCGCCCTGCCGACCTTTTGGAGCCCGAAATGGAGAAGCTCCGGGCCGAGTGCAAGGAGAAGGGCCTGGGCCACTGCGAAGAGGACTATCTGAGCTACGCCCTGTTCCCCCAGGTGGCCTCCAAGTTCTTCGACTGGCGGGATCATCCCGAGAAGCGGGAAGCCCCTGCCGCGCCCGCAGCGCCTGCAGCAGCACCCGTTGCCGCGGCTCCGGCCAATGATAAGTCTCCCCGCACTTTGGTGGTGGAGGATCTGACCGGCGGCAACTTCTGAGCCACTGGTTCACGTTGAGGTAAAATATTGGGAAAGCCTGCGCCAAAGAGCGCGGGCTTTCTTTATTTTTGAGACAGCCAGGCCGCAGGGGGAGTGGGCGCATTTATATGAGAGTGTTACGGAGTGGCCTCCGGCGGCTTAGGGGCTCATGACATTCGCTTCGCGAAGTCCCCTAAGAACCCACGAGTTATCCAAAGGATAACTCGTCAACCTCTTGTAAAGGGCGCTGGTCGCCAGTGGCGACCGTTTAGCGCCGACCGAGACGGCAGGCGAGAATGACGAAACTTTTCCTGTTGTACTTAGGAAGTTTTCTCCATACAAAACATGTGGTTGGCCGCTCCTGGCGCGGGGAGGACACGGGAGGGAAGCCGCAAGCATGTAAAAAATACAAAAATAAGCATTGAAAAGCCAGGCGCTTTGCGGTATACTGGATGCACAGAAATAAGCGGGCGGAAGGGCTTCTTTCCGCCGCTTTGTAAAAAATTAAGGGAAAAGAGGGCGCTGCCATGAACGATGGGATAATGTGGGCACTGGTAAAAGAAAAGCCGGAGGAGGGCCTGTGGATGAAACGGGTCCCCATCCCCCAGCTGGGGCCCAACGACGTGAAAATTAAGATCCGGAAAACCGCCATCTGCGGTACGGATGTGCACATCTACCAGTGGAACGACTGGGCCCAGCATACCATCCCGGTGGGCCTGACCGCGGGCCACGAGTATGTGGGCGAAGTGGTGGAGGTGGGGCCCGGCGTGGAGGGCTTCCGCCCCGGCGACTTGGTGTCCGGCGAGGGGCACATTACCTGCGGCAAGTGCCGCAACTGCCTGGAGGGCCACAAGGAGAACTGCAAGGAGGCCAAGGGCGTGGGGGTCAACCGCAGCGGGGCCTTTGCCGAGTATTTGGTGATCCCTTCCTCCAATGTGTGGCCCTGCAACCCCAATGTGCCTGAGGAGCTCTACGCTATTTTTGACCCCCTGGGCAACGCCACCCACACGGCTCTCTCCTATGACGTGCTGGGAGAGGACGTGCTGATTACCGGCGCGGGGCCCATTGGCATTATGGCGGCGGCCATTGCCAAGTTCTCCGGGGCGCGGCATGTGATTGTTACAGACATGAACGACTACCGCTTGGAGCTGGCCAAAAAGCTGGGGGCCACAGAGACCGTGAACCTGAAGGAGCGCAACCTGACCCAGGTGATGAAGGAAGTGGGCATGACCGAGGGCTTTGACGTGGGCATGGAGATGTCCGGCAGCGGCGCGGGGCTCTCGGATATGATTCACAACATGAAGCACGGGGGCAAAATTGCCCTGCTGGGCCTGCAGCGCACCGACGCGGTGGTGGACCTGGAAACCGTCATCTTCAACGGCTTGAACCTGCGGGGCATCTACGGACGCAAGGTATGGGATACCTGGTATAAGATGACCACCATGATTCAGGCGGGGCTGGATATCGCCCCGGTGATTACCCACCGCTTTGACATTCGGGACTATGAAAAGGGCTTTGAGGCTATGATCTCCGGCCAGTCCGGCAAAGTGGTGCTGGATTGGGCGCATATTAACGACTAACAGGAGGACGGAACAATGCCAAGAAAAAATGATATTTTAGAGATTTACGCCAAAGAGGTGGAGTCCATCCGGGAGGCCGGGCTGTTTAAGGGAGAGGCCCCCTTCGTCTCTCCCCAGGGGGCCCGGGTAAAAATGGAGGATGGCCGGGAGCTGCTGTGCATGTGCGCCAACAACTACCTGGGCCTGGGCAACAGCCCCAGGCTCATTGAGGCCGCCAAGAAGACCTATGACGAAAAGGGCTATGGCTTGGCCTCCGTGCGGTTCATCTGCGGCACCCAGGACATCCATAAGACCTTGGAGAAGAAAATCTCCGGCTTTTTGGGCACGGACAACACCATTCTCTATTCCTCCTGCTTTGACGCCAATGGGGGGCTGTTTGAGACCCTGCTTACCGCGGAGGACGCCGTGATCAGCGACGAGCTGAACCATGCCTCTATCATCGATGGCGTGCGCCTGTGCAAAGCCAAGCGCTACCGCTATAAGAACAACAATATGGAGGACCTGGAGGCCCAGCTGAAGGCGGCGGATGAGGCCGGAGCCCGTATCAAGCTCATCGCCACTGACGGGGTGTTCTCCATGGATGGCATTATCTGCAACCTGAAGGGCGTGTGCGGCCTGGCGGACCAGTACAACGCCCTGGTGATGGTGGACGACAGCCATGCGGTGGGTTTTGTGGGCAAAACCGGCCGGGGCACTCCCGAGCATTGCGGGGTAGAGGGCCGGGTGGACATTATCACCGGCACTTTGGGCAAGGCCCTGGGCGGGGCCTCTGGCGGCTATACCAGCGGCCGGCGGGAGATTATCGCCCTGCTGCGCCAGCGCAGCCGCCCCTATCTGTTCTCCAACACCCTGGCTCCCGCCATTGCCGGGGCCAGCATCGAGATGCTGAACATGCTGGAGGAGAGCACCGCCCTGCGGGACCACCTGGAAGAGGTGACCGCCTATTACCGCCAGCTGCTGGTGGAAAACGGGTTCGACATTATCCCAGGCACCCACCCCTGTGT
The DNA here is from genome assembly GCA_910587995.1 of uncultured Oscillospiraceae bacterium. GTDB lineage: Bacteria > Bacillota > Clostridia > Oscillospirales > Acutalibacteraceae > Acutalibacter. The sequence goes on from CAJUNS010000028.1 coordinate 3,424, forward strand.
GCCAGTGATGCTCTATGAAGAGAAGCTGGCCGTGGAATACGCCAAGCGGATGATGGAAAAGGGCGTGTACGTGGTGGCCTTCTCCTACCCGGTGGTGCCCAAGGGCCGGGCCCGCATCCGCACCCAGGTCTGCGCCAGCCACACCAAAGAGGATGTGGCCTTTGCGGTGGAGTGCTTCAAGCAGGTCCGGGCGGAGCTGGAGGCATGAGCTTTGGGCTCTATTCGCTGTTGGCCCTGCCCCTGTGGGGCGTACAGTTCGCCCTGTACTTCATTTTGCGCCGGGCAGGACTGAGCCGGGAAAGTCTGGCGGCCAAGTGCGCCGGGAGCTTTTTGGCTGTGGCTTCGGCGGTGATTGCCATTCTGCAACAGGGCGGAAATCCCCTGGGGGAGCCGGTTTTCTGGTTCTTCGCCCTATGTACGGCGGCGGATGCCCTGTTGGAGCTCTGGTTTGTACCGGGGATGCTGGTGTTTGGCGCGGCCCATTTCTGCCTGATTTTGTGGCTTTGGGGGCTGGCCCCGGTAACGGGGTGGAGCCTGTGCCTATGGCTTTTGGCCTATGGGGCGGCGGCGCTGCTCTTCCGCCGGGAGCTGCCTAAGCTAGGGAAGCTGCTGGTTCCCTTCTGCCTGTACCCAGCGTTGCTGGGGGCTTCCTTAGCCTTGGGGGCTGTGCTGCCCTTTACGGCTGGGGCGGGCTATTGGCCGCTGGCGGTGGGGACGCTGTGCTTTTTTGTCTCCGACATGCTGGTGGCAAAGGGGGAGCTTTGCGGGCTGGACCCCAAGTGGCACAAGCCGGTGATGCTGCTCTATTGGGCGGCGCTGTACCTGATCTCCGCCGCGCTGTGGCAATAGGGGAAACGGGAAAGGCTCTGGAAGAGCTCCGCATAGCGAAGATTCTGTGACCCTAGGCCGCCGGAGGCTGCTGGTATGCTTTTTATAGTAAACGCACTTGAAAATCGGTATTTACCGATTTTCAAGCAGGGCGGCGCGGGCGCACCCGTGCCGCCAGGTTCAAAAGAGGTATCACCTCTTTATGAACCGCGTTAACTATATTTGAACGATCTATAAAAAAGACCGCCTGGAGGCATTGCCCCGGCGGTCTTTTTACTGGCGGTTTCGAGCCTTGCGCCAGTCCTTGGGGGAGGCCCCATAGCGGGCCCGGAATTTCCGGTAGAAATAGCTGGTGTTGTCATAGCCCACCGCGTCAATCACGCCATCGATGGGAAGCCCGGTTTCCTCCAGCAGTACCCGGGCCTGCTCCAGGCGCTTTTCCAGCAGCAGCTCCTTAAAGGTTCTTCCAGTGGAGCTGTGGATGGTGTGGCTCAAATAGGGCAGGGACACATGGAGCTGGCCTGCCAGCCGGGTCAGGTCCGCGTCCCGGTAGTTTTCCTCCACTTCCCGCAGAGCCGCCAGCACAAGGCCGCTATTCCCCGGCTCGTTTAGGGTGGGCAGCTCTTCCATCAGCTGAAGCAGCAGCAGGCACATGGTGGCCAAAGCGGTCCGGCTTCCGCCTTGACCAGGGAAGGCCAAATTCCACAGCAGGTTTTCCACCAAGTTCTGCACGGACGGGCATCCGGCGGTTTGAAAGTGCAGGCAGCCAATGCCGCCGCTGCTTTTGCGCAGACCGTCTAAGAGAAACTCCGCCAGGGCGTTGCTTTTGCCAGCCATTTCCCGGGCATAGGGGAAAAAGGGAGGAAGCAGGAGAAAGCGGACGCCCAGGCACTCTTCCCCAGCCTCTACCTGGTGGCGGACGGACTGGTTGAGAAGGAGCAGCTCCCCGGCCCGCAGGGTCAAGGGGGCGCCGTCTATGCGGTGGCGGCTGCCGCCTTGGCACATATAGAGCAGCTCCACCGAGGCGTGGCGGTGCTCGGGAACCGCCGCGCGGAAAACCTGGGGCCGCAGGGCGATTCCCTGGCCGGCCAGGTCTTCCTTCCAGGCCACAGCCTCTCCAGCTAAAATTTTTCGCAGCTGCTCCAGCAAGGCTTTCTCCATCGTCCCGCCGCCTTTCAAGCCGCGGGGGCGGCGCAGGCCAAAATGCTGTCCACCCGGTTGGGGTCCAGGCCAGAGTACTTCACCATCAGCCCCAGCACCTGCTTTTGACGTTGATGGGCCAGATCAGGGTTTTCGTTCAGATCATAGACGGAGGGGGCATTGGGGATGCCCGCCAGCAGGGTGGCCTCATAGTCATCCATCTGGGAGGGGTCTTTTCCAAAGTATTCCCGGCAGGCGTCGCCCACATTATAGCAACCGCTGCCAAAGTAGATGCTGTTGACATACAGCTCTAAAATTTCGTCCTTGCTGAATTGGCTTTCCAGTTTCCAGGCCATAAACATTTCGGCGATTTTTCGGGTGAACTCTTTTTCCTGGGTAAAATAGAGGTTTTTGGCCAGCTGCTGGGTGATGGTGCTGCCTCCCTCTACCAGGGACATGGCCTGTAAGTCGTGGAGGGCCGCCCGGGCAATGGCTTTAAAGTCCACGCCGCCGTGCTCATAAAAACGGTGGTCCTCTACAGCGAGAACGGCCTGGGGATAGGTTTCGGGCAGACTGGCCAATGGGGTGAAGCCGGGCTGCTCCCGGACTTCTTTCACGGCCTTGGAGACAGGCTTGGCGGCCAGAGCGCTGGTGTACAGGGAGTAGCCCCGCAGCGCAAGGGCTCCGGCAGCGCAGACGCAGAGCAGGAAGAGGGCTAAAACGGTGTTTCGAATGATTTTTCCACAGCGTTTCTTTTTCATAAGGGACCGGCTCCTTTCGGCCCGGAGATCCGGGCGCTTGTTTTGATGTCCCTATGATACCAGCCGATTCTTGCGAAATTCTTACGGGAATTCTTTAGAATCCCTGTCTTCGCCTTACGGTTTTGTAAGGACGGGGGAGAGACCCCGGCCCCTGGCCCCGCGTTCCGCGGGGCGCGGGAGCGTCCTTTGGCCGCTCCGCCCCTCGTCCAAAGGACGAGGGCAGGGGCCTCCCAGAGGGCTTGCCCCTAGTGCATGCCTAGCCCCCCTGCCGCTCCATCACAAAAATAGCAGCCTTCTTCCCCGAGGCCAAAATATCGTACCGGGCGGCCAGCGCCAGGGCCGGGGCCTGTGCCAAAGCTGCCTCCAGCTCGTTTTTTCCGGCGGTGAGCACTACGGCCCGCCCGCCGGGCCGCAGGGCCAGGGCAAACTGCTCCAGCATCCGGCCATAAAATTCCTCCAAAGGCAGGTCCAAGCCCTGGTACAGCCCCCAGGGCGGGTCGGTGACAATGGCGTCCAAGCTTCCCGGCCCCAGAAACGTCCCCAGGGTGAAAGCGTCCCGGCACTCCAATATCAGGCCAGGGCCGGGCTTTATCTTATTTTTCGCATAGGCCAGGGCCTCTTCGTTTCGGTCAAAGCCCCATAGCTGTTCATAAGGGAAAAACTCCCGCCCTGAGGCCGGAATGGCCCCATAGCCGCAAAAAGGGTCCGCCACCGCCTTGGCGGGCCCGGCCAGCCAGCACAGCAGATAGGCCAGCTCTGGGTGCAGCTCCCCTGGGTGCAGCAGTTTGTCATAGGCCTTATGCCGGGTCAGCCGCTTCAGAAAGTAGGCGGCGCCCTCCCGCCGGGCCAGGACCCAAAATTCCTGGTCCGGCAGGCTGCGGTCCACCCTCATGCCGGTCTCCTGAGCAATGCGCCTTTCCAGCGCTTCTTTGGCGGCTTTGCTCACTCCAGTGAGCTGGTTTTGGCAGGAGGTCACCACCCGGAAGCTTTTGCCCCGTTTCCCCTCCCGGGCGGCGGACCAGTCCACCTCTTTGCTGGGCAGGGCCCGCAAAAACTTTTCCAGCCCCGCCTTATCCGCCTTGGCCTGGGCCCGGTACAGCACCCGGAACCGGTTGTTTAGACAGGGCGTGGAAAGCCGCGCTCCCGCTTCCAGCTCATATTCCACCGCGCCGCTCATCAACCGCCCAATGCAGGCCGCGCCGCTTTCTTGTAAAATCCCGGATACAATCTGCTCCGCGCCGGGGACAAAGGTTCCAAAATAGCGATGCTTCATCTCTTTCTCCTTGAAACATAGTTTGTGTGAATAGGGCGGAGCTTCCGCGCCCGTGCCCTAAAATGCCGGGGAGCGTCCGTTTCGGAGAGCTTTTCGTGTTCCCCCACCCTGCGGGCGGAGAAACACAGATGATTATCTCTGTGGTTGGGACACACCCAAAATGCCGGTTCCTCTTGAAATTTTTGAAAAAGAACGATATAATAGGAAAACTAGAGTATTCCATGGCGTTTCCCCCAGGAGGCACGGAGCGATGAAAAAAATCCAGGAGTCCGCTGAAAATTATTTGGAGACCATTTTAATCCTTCACCAGCGCAACGGTTCCGTGCGCTCGGTGGAGATTGCCGCCGAGCTGGACTTCAGCAAGCCCAGCGTCAGCGTAGCCATGAAGCACCTGCGGGAGAAGGGCCACATTACCATGGACCGGGATGGTCAGATCAGCCTGACGCCTGAAGGCCGCCGCATTGCCTCCGCCGTGTACGAGCGCCACCTGCTTTTCACCCGCTGGCTGACCTCCTTGGGCGTGCCCCCCCAGACCGCCGCGGAAGACGCCTGCCGGATTGAGCATGTGATCAGCGAGGAATCCTTCCGCGCCATCCAGCGCCATGTAGACAACCAGGCCTCCTGACTCTATTGTCGCATATTTTGAAGCAAGATGCAAGCGGGACCTGTTCTTGGGAGTGCCCTAACCACAGAGATAATCATCTGTGTTACGGGCGGGGGAACACGAAAAGCTCTCCGAAACGGACACTCCCCTGTTCTTTGGAACCGGAAGGACCGCCGCTGCATTTCCTAGAAAGGAGTCCTTCCCATGTACGGAGCGATTTTGGGCGACATCGCTGGCTCCCGTTTCGAGTTTACCCGGCCCGAGTCTTTTGACTGGCAGACGGCGGAGCTCTTTAACGGTATGAGCAAGTATACCGATGACACCGTGCTTACCATTGCCACAAAATACGCCGTGCTCACCGGCGTGTCCTATGCCCGTGCTTACCGGCAGTTTGGCAGGCGGTATATGCAGGCGGGCTATGGGCCCATGTTCAAAAACTGGCTCCACGCCCAGTCCGAGCGGGGTTATAACAGCTATGGCAATGGTTCCGCCATGCGGGTCAGCTACATTGGCTGGGCTTTCGACACCCTGGAGGAGGTGGAGCGCCAAGCCGCCGAGAGCTCCCGCTGCACCCACAACCACCCGGAGGGGGTAAAGGCCGCCCAGGCTACTGCCGCCGCAGTTTTTCTGGCCCGTACCGGCTCCAGCAAGGCGCAAATTGCCCGCTACCTGCACAGAACCTACCGCTATCCGGTTTTGCGGCCTCTGTGGTCCTACCGCCCCTTTGGCAAGTTTGATGTAACCGCAATGGGCACCATGCCGCTGGCCATCCGCTGTTTTTTGGAGTCGGAGGACTGGGAGAGCTGCATCCGAAACGTGTTCAGCGTCCGCTGCGACACGGACACAGTGGGCTGCATCGCCGGGGGCATTGCCGACGCTTTTTATGGCGGCACCGGCCAGGATGAGGACGCTCTGCTGCGCCGTTTCCTGGTGCGCCCCAACAAGGTGGGCGCTTTCGACACCTACCTCTACGACTGGGCCACCAAGACAACCGGTGCCGCGGCGCGCTAAGGAGGAAAGCTGGACCGCCCGCGCCCCTGGGACCTTCGCCAGGAGCCGCGCTTTGCGGCCCAGCCATTAGACCGCACTCTGAAAGGAGTTCCGATTCTATGATCATTCAAACCTACCAATCCCAGCTGGTGCTGCGCACCCTCCACGCTGGGGAGGCCTACCGGGCCAAGCCCAACCTGGGCCTGCGGGGCCAGTACAACGCCCTCATTGATATGTTCGGCCTGCACTGCGAGTGCCCCATCTTCGCGGTGGTCAAGGGAAAAAGGCAGAACACCGGCGGCAAGGTTTCCGGCTCGGTGCGCTTGACTTTGGACGTGCCCGACGAGGCGGTCCACCTGACCGAGTACGATGAGTGGGCGGACTTTCTCTATGCCTTTCAGTTTACCAAGCCCGGAAACTACCGCTCTCTGCGGCCGGACTGCGAGGAAATCAGCGTGCGGCGGTACAACCAGATTTTGGAGAATTTGCAGTATCAAAAAAAGCTGAACCAATATGCCTGTCCCCAGGTGGTTTTAGAAAAAATTGAGCCGGAGTGGCTGAAAAGCGTAAAGATTTTTGGCCGCTCTGGGCTGCTGATGAAGCTGCTGGGGCGTTAGCCCCGGCCTTACCGCCTGGGAGTGTCCGTTTTGGAGAGCTTTTCGTGTTCCTCCGCCCGTAGGGCGGGGGAACACAGACGATCATCTCTGTGGTTGGGACAATCCCTTGCCGCCTTTTTTGCTTGCCTTTCCGGCTCCTTTATGGTATACTTGGGAAGCCCCCTAAAAAGGGGAAACAACGGTAAAAGGAGGATGCCAAATGTCACCGAAGATGGTAGAATTGCACGATGTGGACGTTCCGTCCTTTCTCAAGCTTTTGGACAGCTGCGAGGGCGAAGTGTACCTGATGACTCGCGACGGCGACCGGCTGAACCTGAAGAGCAAGCTATGCCAGTTGGTTGGCCTCACGGCCCTGATCGAGGGCGGCAAAATTGCCGAGGCCTTTGTGATGTGCGAGAAGGAAGCAGACGAGTCAAAGCTGTTCCGCTTTAACCTGTACAAGGCAGGCTCGGCGGAGAAGGAGTAAGGAACATAAGCGCCGGGACGCGAAAGCGGCTGGGCGCTTTTCATTTGGATGAAGATTAGCCTTTGCTAACAAGTGGGCAAACGCTCTGCCCGCCCCGGCTTTCTTTGCCCAGGGAGTGTCCGTTTCGAATAGCTTTTCGTGTTCCCCTTTGCCCATCCCGCCTTGCTTTTCCTGCCAAAATGTGCTATTATAGTAACAAGCAGGGCGGCGCGGGCGTGTCCGTGCCGCCAGGTTCAAAAGAGGGATCACCTCTTTTGAACTGCGTTACCTATATTGCAAAAAGGAGGTATTCACCATGACCTTAGGCGCACAGCTTTTTACCCTTCGGGAATTTACCCAAACCGAGAAGGATTTGGACTATTCTCTCTCCCAGGTGGCCCAAATGGGCTATGAGACCGTGCAGCTCTCCGCCATTGGGCCCATTGCCCCCCAGACGGTCCGGGAACTCTGCGGCAAGCATGGCCTCTCCATTGTGCTGACCCATACGGACCCCAACCGCATTCTAAACGACACAGAGGCAGTCATCCAGGAGCATGAGCTCTATGGCTGCGATTACATCGGCATTGGCATGATGCCCCAAAAGTACCGCTCTCCCGCCTGGTTCTGGCATTTTGCTGAGGACTACCGGGAGCCCGCCAAAAAGATTGCCGCCGCGGGCAAGCTGCTTATGTACCACAACCATAACCTGGAGTTCCAGAAGTTTGATGGCAAGCTGGTCATGGACTCCCTGCTGGAAGCCTTTGCCCCCCAAGAGCTGGGCTTTACCCTGGACACCTATTGGGTCCAGATGGGCGGCGCGAACCCAGTGGAGTGGATGGAAAAGCTCAGCGGGCGCATTCCCTGCATCCACCTAAAGGACATGGCCGTGCAGGGCTATGAGCCAATTATGGCCCCGGTGGGCGAGGGCAACTTGAACTTCCCGGCCATTTTGCAGGCGGCTTCCCGCTGTGGGGTAAAGCATCTGCTGGTGGAACAGGACCTGTGCCAGGGCAGCCCCTTTGACTGCCTGGAGACAAGCCTGAACCATGTACGGGCCATGATGGGCTAAGGGCTTTCCTATGTGATATGGAATCAAATAAAAAAGACTGGCACGGTGGATGCCGCGCCAGTCTTTTTTGTTTTATGCACGTTCCACAAAGGATTCTCTCAGCGGCCCCAGCTTCTCCGGGGGCATGGCCTGGGTAATGGCCCGGGCGGCTTGGGCGTTGCGGAAAATCTCCCGCTTCAGTTCCTCCAGCCCGGCAAATTTTCGCTCCGGCCGGATAAAGTCCAGCAGGAAGAGCCGCACCCGGCGGCCATATACATCCCCCTGGAATTCCGGCATCCAGGTCTCCGCCAGCACCCGGTCCGAGCCCACGGTGGGCTTAACCCCTATGTTGCACACGCCGTAATAAAAGGCCCCCTCCACCTGGCACCAGGCGGCGTACACCCCAAACCGGGGCAGGACGAAGCCCGAGGGCAGGGCCTGGTTAATGGTGGGTGTGCCCAGGCCCCTGCCGATGTGGTTGCCGTGGATTACCTCCAGGGCAAAGCCAAACGGCCGGCCCAGGAGCCGGTTGGCCTGGGGAATCTCCCCCGCCTCCACCGCTTGGCGGATGCGGGTGGAGCTGATTTTCTCTCCGTCCAGCTTTACCGGCGGGACCACCTGGAGCTCCACCCCCCGGCTTTCGCACAGGGCGCGGAGCAGCGCCGTATCTCCCGCCGCGCCCCGGCCAAAGCGGAAATCTTCTCCACAGCAAAGCCGGCAGGCGTTTATTTTTTGGAAGAGCACCTGCTCCACAAAGCCCGAGGCCTCCATATTCCGCAGGGCCTCAAACTCCACCGAGTAGACCCGGCCCACGCCCAGCCCAGCCAGCAGGCGGGCCTTGTCCTCCCCGGTGACCACGGCAGGCTCCCCGGAAGGGGCGCTGGGGAAGGTGAACACCGCCGCCGGAAGCCCGCCTTGCAAAGCGGCTTTGATTACAGCCAAATGTCCTGGGTGCAGCCCGTCAAAAGCCCCCAAGGCCAGGGAGCAGGGGGCCTGGGGGGCAAAGCGCAGGTTCTCAAAACTCTCCATCAGCAGTCTCCTTCCTTGGGCTGGTCCTCCGCGAACCGCTTCAAAAATTTCAGCTGGCCAGCCTCCCCATCCACAGCGGCTAGGCCTAGAAAGACCCCCTCCGGCCCATAGAGCCGGAGGGGCTGGCCCTCTGGCAGGGTGATGCGGGGCAGGCGCAGCCGCTTCATGTCCAGCGCCCCGCCGTTGGCAAAGCGCACCGCCTGGGGCCCGCTGACCTGCGCCTGGGGATACTCGCGGAAGAGCGTCTCCACAGGCAGCAGCACGGTGCCGAGAGCGCCCTTTGCCGCCAGCTCCCGCAGATGGTCCAGGCTCACCGCCTCTTCCAGGCCGAAGCCGCAGGCCCGGGTCCGGCGCAGGGAGGTCATGGTTCCGCAGGACCCAGCCGCCCGGGCCACATCCTCAATAAGGGTGCGGATGTAGGTCCCCTTGGAACAGGCCGCCCGCAGCACCCCCTCTCGGGAGGCTGGGTCGTAGTGTTCCAAAGTCAGGCTGTGGATGAACACCGCCCGGGCGGGCCGGTCCACCTCTATGCCCTTGCGGGCCAGCTGGTAGAGCCTCTGGCCCTGCACCGACACCGCCGAGTACATGGGCGGCACCTGTTCAATGGCTCCCCGAAAGCCTGCCAGCGCCTGCTCCAAAGCCTGGGGGGAAACCGTCTTGTGATTCTCCTCCACCAGAGAACCGGTTATGTCTCCGGTGTCAAAGCGCTGGCCCAGCCGGAACCCGGCCACATATTCCTTTTCCGTGTCCGGCAGCAGGCTGGAGGCCTTGGCTGCCCGGCCCAGCAGCAGGGGCAGCACGCCGGTGGCCATGGGGTCCAGGGTGCCGGTGTGGCCGGTTTTTTTCTCTTTTGTCAATCCCCGCGCCACGGCCACCGCATCGAAAGAGGTGAAGCCGGAGGGTTTGTCCAAAACAATCACGCCGTTCATGATAGATCCAGTTCCTTTATCAGCCGCATATAGTCCGGCTTTTCGCCGTCCTTGGGCTTCACCCGCCCCACGGTCTGGGTGTAAACGGTGAACTCATTCTCTCCGTCCAGCCGGAAAATTTCATCGCACAGCTTTTGGTTATAGTAGCCGACGCCACAGGCCCCCAGCCCCAGGGCGGCGCAGGCCAGGTAGAGGTTTTCGCCCACATGGCCCATGTCGATGAGATTAATCTTGTGGGCGAAGGGCCCATAGCGCCACTCGGCCCGGTAGCCGGTGAAGGACCAATAGAAGATCACATTGGAGCGGCTGGTCCAGCCCTGGCCGAACATGGTGCGGACCATCAGGGACGGAATCTCCTCTCGGGGTACGGCGTCCAGCCGTTCCAGGCTGTGGGTCAGGGGCAGGTAGTGGTAGGTTCCGGCTGCTAGGCCCTCCACATTTTGGACCAGCAGGTAAGTCTCAAAGGGATGCCGGGCTCCGCCGCAGGGCACGGTGCGCCGGGTGGCGTAGCCGTTGCCGCTGATTTCTTTGATCCCCTGGCTCATGTACAAAAGGAAGGAGAGCTCCCGCAGGGTCATGGGCTCCTGGGTGTAGCTCCGGGCGCTCTGCCGGGACATCAGCATGTGAAAAACGTCCCCCTCCATTTCCAGCCTGTCAAAGTCCCGGGGCAGGCTGGCGGCGGAATCTGTCATGGGGGCCTTGCACAGGGGTGGCTGGGGCAGTTTTTTGTCCTGGTCCGATTCATAGCTCTGCTCCTCTGGGGAGCCGCAGACAGACATCATAAACGCCCGGCCCTGCCGGATGGCCTCCTGTTCCCACTGTTTATCCATTCGCTTCCTCCCATTCTGCCAAATAGGCCTGGCAGGCGGCTTTCATCGTCTCTCGGGCCTGGGCCATGTCCATGCCGGCCAGGGTGCAGCCCGCCGCCCCGGCGTGGCCCCCGCCTCCCAGCCTCTCGCAGATGGCGGAGGCGTTTACCGGCGGATTGGTCCGCAGGGAGGCCTTGATTTCGCCGTTGGGCCTCTCCTTGATCGTGATACCCACCAGCACCCCCTCTATCTGCCGGAGCTGGCCCACAGCGGCATCCGCCTCGTCCTCCCGGGCCCCGGTCTCCGCGTAAAAGGACTGGGGCAGCAGCACCATAGCGGCCTTTCCTCCACAGAACAGCTCCATGCTCTCCAGCATGTGCCGTTCCGCTAGGAAATAGGCCAGGCTTTTGGTCTCGAACAGGTGACGGTTCAGCTCCCCGGCCCGGGCCCCGGCCTCCATGGCTTCAGCGGCCAGACGCAGGGTGCGCCCGGTTGTGTTGCGAAAGCGGAAGCAGCCTGTGTCTGTGGCGATGCCGGTATAAACCGCGTCCGCTGCCTCCCGGCTAAGGTCCGCGCCCAGCTCCTTGAGCAGCAGCCAAATCATTTCAGCCGTGGCGGCGCTTTCCGGCTCGACCCACCGTGCGGGGGCAAAGGCTTTGTGGGTGCCATGGTGGTCGATGGCCAGATCTATTTTACCGCCGGACTTCTCCCAGGCGTCCCCCAGCAGTTTCTGGTCCGCTACATCCACGGTGAGCACATGGGCAGGGGTGAGGCCGGTGTTCTCCACCCCTTGGGCCAGATAGGCGAACTTCTCCGGCACAGGGCTGGCGCAGTACCAGTCCGCCCTTTTGCCCATGGACCGCAGGCCCCGCACCAGGCCGAACAGGGAGCCCAAGGCGTCCCCATCCGGGTTCTCATGGCAGATGATCAGAATATCGTCCCAGCCCCGCAAAAGGGCGGCCGTCTCGTTACAAGCCAGCATGTTCATCCTCCTGTTCTGGGGGCTCCGGCGGAATGTCCAGGTCGTGGAGCATTTTAGAGATGCTGGCCCCGTACTCAATGGAATCCGTAGCCTTGAAAATAAGCTCCGGCACATGGCGCAGCTTGAGCCTGCGGCCCAGCTCCCTGCGGATGTAGCCCGCCGCCGACTTAAGCCCCGCCGCCGCCTCCTTGGAGCGGTCCAGGCCCTCCACCGTGCTGATATAGGCGGTGCAGTAGGAGAGGTCGTTGGTAACCTCTACCCGCACCACGCTTAAAAGGCACCCGGTAACCCGGGGGTCCTTAAGCTCCCGGAGAATGGCCGAGAGCTCCCGGCTTACGTCCTCGGTGACGCGTCCTAATTTGTGCCCTGGCATGGCAGTCCCTCCTTTTCAGTCGTCTCCCCAGTTGATGTCCGCATCCGTATAGTATTCGCCCCGGGCATATGCCCGTTGCGCTTTCCAGAGTGATATTCGCTCAAATAACGTGACCTTTGTAAAGTCAGGGTCCCACATCAACACAATTTTCTTTATCAGGCGCCAGATGATCAATCCCGATACTCCTCCATCTCATAGGCCTCCAGCACGTCCCCCTGCTTGATGTCCACAAACCGCTCCAGGGTAATGCCGCAGTCGTAGCCATCAGCCACTTCCTTCACATCGTCTTTAAAGCGCCGCAAAGAGGCGATTTTGTCGTCCGCCACAATGATGCCGTCCCGGACCACCCGCACCAAAGCGCTGCGGGTAATTTTGCCGCTGGTTACATGGCCGCCAATGACCATGCCCACATTGCTGATCTTGTAGGTTTCCCGGCACTCGGCGCGGCCCAGGGCCACCTCCCGGTACTTGGGGGCCAGCATGCCCTTCATGGCGCTCTCAATCTCTTCGATGCAGTCGTAGATAATGCGGTACAGGCGCATGTCAACCCCGTCCCGCTTGGCGCTCTCCTCGGCCACCGCGTCCGGCCGCACGTTAAAGCCCACAATAATGGCATTGGAGGCGTTGGCCAGCATGACGTCGCTCTCGTTTACCGCGCCCACGGCCCCGTGGATGATGTGCACCCGCACCTCTTCGTTGGAAAGCTTCTCCAAGGACTGGCGCACCGCCTCTACAGAGCCCTGCACATCGGCTTTGACGATGATTTTCAGCTCCTTCATGTCCCCTTCCTTCATCTGCTCAAAGAGGTTGTCAAGGGTGACTTTGGTCTGAGCCCGGAAAGCTTCCTCCTTCTGCTCCGTCAGGCGCTGCTCCACCAGCTCACGGGCCAGGCGCTCGTCCGATACGGCGTTGAAAATGTCGCCGCCTACAGGCACATCGCCCAGGCCGGTAATCTCCACGGGCACCGAGGGTCCGGCCTCCTGCACCCGGCGGCCCTTGTCGTCCATCATGGAGCGCACCCGGCCCACCGTGGCGCCGGCCACAATAATGTCTCCCGCTTTCAGGGTGCCGTTTTGCACCAGCACGGTGGCAATGGGGCCCATGCCCTTGTCCAGGCGGGCCTCAATCACCGTGCCCTTGGCCGCCCGGTCCGGGTTGGCCTTGAGCTCCATCATGTCGGCGGTAAGAATGATCATCTCCAACAGGTCGTTCATGCCCTCTTTGGTGTGGGCGGAAACCGGCATGCAGGGGGTGTCGCCGCCCCACTCCTCGGGCACCAGCTCATATTCCGTCAGCTGCTCCTTCACCCGGTCCGGATTGGCTCCCACCTTATCCATCTTGTTGATGGCCACAATAATGGAAACCCCCGCCGCCTTTGCGTGGTTGATGGCCTCCACGGTTTGGGGCATAATGCCATCGTCCGCGGCCACCACCAGCACGGCGATGTCCGTTACCTGCGCGCCCCGGGCCCGCATGGTGGTAAAGGCCGCGTGGCCTGGGGTGTCCAGGAAGGTTAGGTCGCGGCCGCCCACCTTGACCCGGTAGGCGCCAATGTGCTGGGTGATGCCGCCAGCCTCTCCCTCGGTGACATTGGAGTGGCGGATGGCGTCCAGAATAGAGGTCTTGCCGTGGTCCACATGGCCCATGACCACCACAACGGGAGCCCGGCCCACCAGGTTGGCCGCGTCGTCCTCGCTGTCGTCAATAATCCGCTCCTCAATGGTGACCACCACTTCCTTTTCCACCTTGGCGTGGAATTCGTCGGCGATGAGCACGGCGGTGTCAAAGTCGATCATGTCGTTAATGGCGGCAAACACGCCCAGGCCCATAAGCTTTTTGATGACTTCCGGGGCGGAGACCTTCAGACGCAGGGCAAAGTCGCCCACGCTGATCTCCTCGGGCACCTCGATGGTAATGTGCTTGGCCTTGCGCTCCTGGGCGATGCGGCGCAAGCGCTCGGCCTCGGTCTCCCGTTTGCCCCGGCGCTGCTGGCCCCGCCTTTGCTGGCCCCGGCCCGGGAACTTCTGCTTGGTCACCACATTGTCCGTGCGGGAGCCCACCTTCTGGTCAGCCAGCCGGTCGTATTTCTCGCTGTATTTGTCGATGTTCACATTGGAGGTGCGGGTATCCACCACCCGGCGGGTAGGCTGTTTGGGCTCCTTCACCTCCTGGGCAGCGGCAGCCTGAGGGGGCTGCTGGGGCTTGGGGGCCTGGGGTTTGGCTCCGGCCTTGTCTGCCTGGCCGGGCCGGCCGCCCTGGGCCGGCTTTTGGGGAGCCTTCTCCTTTTTGTCCGTCCGGGGCTTCTTCCCGGCGGAGGCAGCCTCCGCCGCCGGCTGGGCGGCTGGCTCCGGCTGGGGCTCAGGCTTTTTCTCCCGTGCGGCAAAGTAGGCGTCAAAGTTCTCCACGCTCCGCCGCTGGGTAAACTCCTCCAGTACCAGGTCCAGCTCCTTTTCTTCCAGAGCTGTCATATATTTTTTGGGTTCCGGAAAATACTTGGCCAGGGTGTCGATCACCTCTTTGTTAGGGATCTCCAGGTCCTTGGCCACTTCCCGTACGCGGTATTTTATCATCATATGGCTGCATCCTCCTTCATTCGGTCCGTGTGTTCCATTTCCTTTTGCAGCGCCTGGGCAAAGCCCTTGTCGTTCACCGAGACCACCCCGGCCCGCACGCCGCAGGCCCGGCCCAGCTCTACCATGCCGGCCGGCGCCCGCGCCGCCGGAATTCCCGCGCGCTCCGCTTCATACTGTAGATTTTTATAGGTCTTGGGGGAGATGTCCTCCGCCGCCAGCAGCAGCGCGGCCCGGCCTTCCCGGGCCGCGGCCCGGCAGGCGTCGAACCCGGCCTCCAGCCGGCCCGCCCGGCGGGCCAGCCCCAAGAGAGACAACAGCTTATTCATCCTGGGCCAATTCCCCCTCCAGCTTGTCATAAACTTCCTCCGGAATCCGGCAGGAGAACGCCCGCTCCAGCCGCCGGGCCTTCCGGGCCTTTTTCAGGCACTCTGGGTCCCGGCACAGGTAGGCCCCCCGGCCCGGCTTTTTCCCGGTGGGGTCCAGGCTGATCTCCGGGGGCGCGGCCGCTTCTTTGCCGGGCTCCGGCCTCTCGGGAGCCTTCACCACCCGGACCAGCTCCCGCTTGGGCTTCATCTCCCCGCAGCCGGTGCACATCCGCATGGGTATTTTTCTCTGGCGCATTCCCGCATCACTTCCCTTTCATGGGGATATTCCGGTCATTCTTCTCCGTAAAAGCCGCTTTCGGGCTTAATGTCAATCTTCCACCCGGTGAGCCGCGCGGCCAGCCGGGCGTTTTGGCCCTTGTTGCCAATGGCCAGCGAGAGCTGGCTGTCCGGCACGGTGACCCGGCAGGCCCGGGCTCCGTCCTCCGCCACCTCCACCGAGAGCACGGTGGCCGGAGACAGGGCGGCGGCAATAAAGGTCTGGGGGTCTTCGCTGTACTCCACAATGTCGATCTTCTCGCCGCCCAGCTCTTCCACAATCTCGTTGACCCGGGCGCCCCGGGCGCCAATGCAGGCGCCTACCGCGTCCACGTCCGGGTTGTGGCTTTGCACCGCCAGCTTGGTGCGGGAGCCCGCCTCCCGGGACACAGCCTTAATTTCCACGGTGCCGTCGTAGATTTCCGGCACCTCGGTCTCAAACATGCGCTTCACCAGGTCCGGGTGGGTTCGGGAGATAATGGCCTTGGGTCCCTTTTCGGTCTCCTTCACATCGACGACATACACCTTTATGTAGTCGCCTTCCTTTACATTCTCCTGGCCCACCTGCTCGTTTTTGGGCAGCACGGCCTCCGCCTTGCCAATGCGCAGGGAAAAAGCGCCGGTGCGGGGGTCCACCCGCTCCACCAGGCCGCTGACCAGCTCCTGGTGCTTGCTCTGGAACTCCTGCATCATCTGGCCCCGCTCGCTGTCCCGAATGCCCTGGCGGATGATGTTCCGGGCGGTTTGGGCGGCCACCCGGCCAAACTGCTTGGTGTCCAGCTTAATGCCCACCGTGCCGCCCACCTCCGCTAGGGGAGAGATCGCCCGGGCGGCGTCCAGCCGGATTTCCCGCTCAGGGAACTCCACCTCTTCTACCACCTGCTTTTGCAAAAAGACCTCGAATTTCCCCTTTCCGGGGTCCACCTCAATCTCCACTTCCTCGTTGCCGTAGTTGTTCTTGCAGGCCGTGGCAATGGCCTTTTTAATCTTATCCAGCATAAAGTCCACCGGAATGCCCTTCTCCTTCTCCAAGAGGGCCAGGGCCAAAAACAGCTCCTCGTTTCCCTGCTGCTCGGGTTCCTTTTTCTTCTTGCGTACCATTTTTTGTAACCACTCCTCACAGGATGTTGTGATGTGCTGAAAGAGCCCCAACCGGGGCTTTTTATCAAGATATATAGCTGGCCCAGGGATAAATCCGCCGGGCTTTTCCATATGGTCCGCCGCCGGGAAGTTTCCCCGCTCCCTTTTACGTCACCGTAAACTCTGTCCATTCCACCCGGTTGTAAACCATCAGGCTGTCCGTGGACCGCATGCCCAGCTTTTCGTAAAAAGCCACGGCGTTTTCGTTGGGGCAGGTGTACATGATGATGTTTTCTTCGCCCCCCGCGGCTTCCAGGGCCCGGCCCATCAGCGCCCGGCCAATGCCCCGGCCGGTGTGGGTCCGGACCACGCCCAGGTCCGTGATAAAGAGCCAGTAGGCAAAGTCCGTAATGCCAAAGCACACGCCCAGCAGCTCTCCTGCGGAATCTCTGGCGGTTAGGGAGATGGGCACGCTTTTTACCAGGGCTGCCACCCGCTTCTCAAAGCGCTCCTTCGGGTACTGGGAGCCCAGGTCCGTCCGCTTTAAAAATGCCACATACTCCTCCGGGCTGAGCCGCTCCCGCCGGATGCTGTAATCCATGGCCGCGCCTCCTTACCAGCCGGCCTCGTCCAGGGCGCGGACCCAGGCCAGCTCCTTTTTCTCCAGGGTGACGCTGGTTTCTTCCTCCACCAGCAGCTCCAGCCGGTCTTCTCCGGCCTCCAGCAGCACCCCGTCCAGCTCCCGGGTTCCGTCCTCCAAAGGGCGGATGAGCCGGGCCCGGACCAGGCGGTCCCGATAGGCCTCAAAATGCCGGGGGCGGGTCAGCTTCCGGTTCAGCCCGGGGGAGGAGACCTCCAGCACATACTCCTGGGGCACCGGGTCCTCCCGGTCCAGCACCGGGTCAATGGCGTGGGACATGGCCACGCAGTCGTCAATGCCCACGCCGCCTTCTTTGTCAATGTAAAGGCGCAGCACCCACTCCGCGCCCTCTTTCTGGTACTGCACATCCCAAAGGTCCAGGCCCAGCTCTTGGGCCAGAGGCCCGGCCAGGTCCAGCACCTTTCCGGCCACGCGGCTTTTGTTTTCCGCTCCCATTTTGTTACCGCCCTCCTTACAAACGGAAAGAGCGGGTCGCCCCACTCTTTCATCCTCAGCCTATTTCTATCATTATTATAGCACCCTATTCTTGAAAAAGTCAAGGGCTTTTCACAAGATTAGCGGCGTTTTGCCGCTGTTTTTTGGCGCGGCCCTAAGATTTTCCGCCAGCGCTGCCCTGCCCGGCAGAGCCCGGGCTTTTTAGGCCTCCAGCTGGCGGGAGAGGAACATGGCCGCCGCCTTGGCGTTTTCCACTACCTCGCTGGTCACCCGGGGCGGGGTCTTCTCTCCCTTAAGCAGCATCACCGCGCCCATGGAGTCGCCGGAGGAGACCACGGGAAAAGCGGTTACCGCCGCTGCGGGAACCCCTTGGGCCGCCAGTACTGTATTCTCCCCGTTGGTCACAAAGCTTCTGCGGCCCTGCACCAGCTCGTCCATTTGGGGGGAGACCGGCTTGTGCAGCAGGTCCCGCTTCACCGGCCCCGCCACCGCGATAACCTGTTCGGTGTCGCACACGGCGGCGGCAAGGCCCGTCAGGTTCACCAGGGCCTCGGCATAGGCCTGGGCCAGCTGGGACATTTCCCCCACAGGGGAATACTTTTTCAAAATAACCCCGCCGGAAACGTCCGTGAAAATTTCCATGGGCATCCCCTCCCGAATCTTCAAGGTCCGGCGGATCTCCTTGGGGATGACCACCCGGCCCAGGTCGTCAATGCGCCGTACTATACCAGTCGCTTTCATAAAACAGCTCCCTTTCACACAAAATACGGCCAGCTTGGAAGACGAAGCCGCGCTTCCCGCCGCCTCCCATTCCAGGCGGTCCTCCGCGCTGGCTTTTTACAGGGGTAGTATTTGCGCGATTTTGGGGGTTATTCTTTTTTCTGGATGGGAAGATTTTGCGAAAAGCTTCTTCCGCTTTTAGGCCCCGCAGGCGGATTTAAACTGGGTCCAGGCCTTCTCATGCTCTTCCAGGGCGTCCGCCGGAATGTTGCCGATCATCTCCCGGTTGGGATCGTCCGCAAAGCTCTCCGGCATGGTCAGGTAGCCGCGCATCTCCTGGGCAATCAGCGGGTCCGCGTCTTTGTTGGTGCAGTAATAGCCTAAAAATTCATAACACTGGGCGGAAATTTCCGGCCGCAGAATGTAGTCGATAAACTGATAGGCCGCCTCCGGGTTGGGGGCGTTGGCCGGAATGAAATTGGCCATGACCCCGAAGCCCACCCCCTCCTTGGGGTAGACTACCTTCAGCTCCGGGTTGGCCAGCAGGGCCATGGTCACCTGGCTGGTGTACATCACCGCCGCGCCAATCTCGCCAGAGAGCAGGTCGTCCTGCAAATTGTCGTCCTTAATCAGCCGGATGTTGGGAGCCAGCTCCCGCAGCTTCTCCCCGGCCCGGCGGATGGCCTCCAGGTCTCCGGTGTTGTAGCTTTCGCCCAGCACCTTCAAGGCCATGCCGTTAATCACCCGGCCGCTGTCAATGACCCCCACGCTGTCCTTCAGGCTGGGGTCCCACAGATCCTCGTAACCGGTAATCTCCCGGTCCACCGCCTGAGGGTTGTACACAATGGTCTGGACCCCGGCCCCATAGGGCACGGTGTACTGATTTTCCGGGTCGAAAAACTGGCTCTGGTAGGCGGGGTTGATGGAGCCATAGTGTTCCAGCTTGGCTGTGTCCAGCTTCTGGGCCAGACCCTCCTGGATCACCATCTCAATGATATAGTCGTCGGCCACCACCACGTCATAGACGCCGCCTTCGGCGGCTTCCAGCTTGGCCAGCATGGTTTCGTCGTAGTCAAAGTTTGTGTAGTTTACGGCAATGCCGGTCTCTTCGGTAAAGCTGTCCAGCACCTCCTGGGGGAACATGGCCTCCCAGGTGAAAAGGACCAGCTCGGACTTGCTGGGGGCGGACCCGCAGGAGGCCAGGGAGAGCGCCAGCAGCAAGGCCAGCGTAAGAGATAGAATTTTTTTCATGGGGGATCGTCCTTTCAAAAAAGAATAACAAAATGAATGGGGCGGGGAAGGGGTCCAGGCTAAAAGGAAGTCTTCGAAACTCTCCATTATTCCTTTGCCTTCCGCTCCCGGGCCAAAAAGGCCGCCAGCAGGCAGACCGCCAGGGTAGCCAGAAACATCAGGGTGCACAGGGCGTTTACCTCGGGAGTGACGCCGGTTTTCAGCTGGGTATATATTTTAATGGGCAGGGTGTTCACATCCACGCCCGTGACAAACACGCTGATGATCACATCGTCAATGCTCATGGCAAAGGCCAGCAGCATCCCCGAGGCAATGGCCGGGGCGGTTAAGGGCAGGGTTACGTCGAAGAACACCCGGACCGGCGGGGCCCCCAGATCTTGGGCGGCTTCCGCCAAGCTGGGGTCCATGCCCACCAGCCGCGCCTTGACCAGCATGAACACATAGGGAATGCAGAAAGCCGTGTGGGCCAGCACCAAAGTACCCATGCCGAAAGGCAGGCCGATGAGGGAGAAAAAGGCCATAAATACCATGCCCAAAATAATCTCCGGCACCATCATGGGCAAAGCGGAAAGATATTCCACCGCTCCCTGGCCCCGCAGCCGGACTTTTGTCATGCCAAAAGCCCCCAGCGTGCCCACAACCCCCGCGGCGGCGCAGCTGGCGCCGCCCAGCACCAGCGTGTTGCGCAGGGCCTCGAACATGGCCCGGTCCCGGAAGAGCCGGGCATACCATTGCAGCGAAAAGCCGCCCCACACGGAGCTGATTTTGCTTTCATTAAAAGAGTAGAGTATGACCACCAAAATGGGCACATACATCAGCGCCAGCACCAGCCCCAAATAGAGGACAGGCAGCTTTGTGCGGTTTTTCATCTTCCTTGCGCTCCTTTCTATAGGGAATGGAGTGAGTGCCTTACGGGTTTTAAGCAGGAGAGACAGCCCGCGTTCCGCTTGATATTCTTTAGGAGGGCTCCTTGGAGAGCCGCCGGGACAGCCACAGGAACACGGTGGTCAACAGCAGCAGGGCGATGGACAGCGCCGCCGCGAAGGGCCAGTTGCGGGCCTTCATCAGCTGCTCTTGAATCAGGTTGCCCACCAGCACCACCTTGTTGCCCCCTAAGATGTCCGCAATGAAGAACAGCCCCATGCTGGGCACAAAGGTGAGCACCAGGCCCGAGAGCAGCCCGGGCAGGGTCAGCTTGAGAGAAACCGTAAGAAAAGCCTTGAGCGGCGAGGCGCCCAGGTCCCGGGCGGCCTCCACCAGGCTGAAGTCCAGCTTTTCCGCGCTGGAATACACCGAGAGGATCATAAAAGGCAGCAGGGCATACACCATGCCCACCACCACGGCGGGATAGGTGTAAAGAAGCTTTAAGGGCTCGCTGGTGATGCGCAGGGCCATCAGCAGCTGGTCGAAGACGCCCCCAGCCCGGAAAATGATGATCCACCCGTACAGCCGCAGCAGGGAGCTGGTCCAGAAAGGAATCATCAAAAGCAGCATCACCCGTTTTTTCCAGTGGGCGGTAAGCTTGGCCATAAAGTACCCAAAGGGATAGCCAATGGCCACCACCAGCCCGGTGCTGAGAAAGGCCAGCTTTAAAGACTCCCCAAAGGTGCGCAGGTACACAGGCTCGAAGATGCCGGCGTAATTGTCCAGGGTGAATTCCAGCCGGACCCCCCAGACCTCCTCCCGGGTGAGGAAGCTGAGGACCACCATATAAATGAGAGGACCCAAAATAAACAAAAGGGTAAAGGCGTAAAGGGGGAGGACCGTCAGCCAGGCCCAGCCTTTTTTTTGCCGCGCCTTAGCTTTCACCGGCTCCGCCCTCCTTTCCCGCGGGGCTTTGGGAGAGCTCCTGGTCCACCGGGCAGGCGTGCTCCGGCTCCCAGACAATTTTGGCCTGGTCGCCAGGGGTCAGGTCCGAATCCAGGCCCTGGCGGCTGCACACAAATTCGCCGCCTCCGGAAAGCTCCAAGGTCACCCGCAGCAGGCCCCCGGCAAAGCTTTTTTCCTTTACCACACCCAAAAGCCCCGGCGCGGAGCGGTCCAGGCCCTTGACCGCCCGGGCCTGTTCGCCGCGAATAGCCAGCGTTACCGGTTCTCCGGGCTGGAAGCGGCGTCCCCGGGCCAAAAAGGCCCCGCTGCCCTGGGCGTTGGCAAAGCGGACCAGCTCCCCTTCCACTTGGTCCACATGGCAGTGGAGGATGTTGGCCGCGCCCACAAACCGGGCCACATAGGCGGTTTTGGGGCTGCCGTAAATCTCCTCTGGCGGCCCCATCTGCTGAAAGAGCCCGTCCTTCATCACGGCAATGCGGTCTGACATATTCAGGGCCTCTTCCTGGTCGTGGGTGATGTATACAAAGCTGATGCCCAGCTTTTTTTGCAGGCGCTTCAGCTCCTGCTGCATCTGGCGGCGCAGCTGCAGGTCCAGGGCGCCCAGGGGCTCGTCCAACAGCAGCAGCTTGGGCCGGTTGATGACCGAACGGGCAATGGCCACCCGCTGGCGTTGGCCGCCGGAGAGCTGGGCGGGGCGGCGCTTTTCAAAGCCCTCCAGTTGTACCAGGGCCAGGGCCTCCCGCACCCGCTGGCGCAGCTCCGGCTTTGGGACCCGCCGGACCTTAAGGGCATAGCCCACGTTCTGCTCCACCGTCATGTGGGGGAACAGGGCATAGCTTTGAAAGACGGTGTTTACGTCCCGGCGCTCCGGGGGCACGCCGGCCATATCCGCGCCGCCCAGCAAAACCCGCCCGGCGTCGGGCTGCTCCAACCCGGCGATGATGCGCAGGGTGGTGGTTTTGCCGCAGCCGGAAGAGCCCAGCAGGGTGATGAATTCTCCCTGGGCCACGTCCAGGGAAACGCCCCGGAGCACTGGCGTGCCCCCAAAGCTTTTTTCTATGTTTTCCAATCGCAGGATCGAACCAGCCACAGGGCTCCCTCCAAAATATACCAATTTAGTACAGATTGCATTATACACTGCGGGCCGGGGTTTGTCAAGGGAAAGGAGCCCGCCCAGAAAGGAAGGACGGGGCCCGCTTCCGGGTCCCGTCCTCAACGGTTTCATATTTCAATAGCTTCCCGCCGCGTAAGGCTTGTTTGAAGCCCCGAAGCGGCTGGGTTGCGGTTTTCTCCTGGCATTTGACCGCGTCTGGTCAAAACTCCAATTATTAGTCCTCCTGGGTCAGGTTGAACTGGTCTACCAGCTGCTTCAAGCTGGCGGCCTCGGCGGAAAGCTGCTGGCTGGCCGCCGCGCTTTCCTCGGCGGTGGCGCTGTTGGTCTGCACCACCGAGGAGATCTGATCCACACCCTCGGTGACCTGGGCAATGGCGGTGGTCTGGCTCTCCACGGCCTCCACCACAATGTCCATCTGGGCGGTTACCTGCCCGGCCAGCTGGCTGGTGCGCTCCAGAGACTGCGTCACCCGCTCCACGGCCTGACCGCCCTCGGCCACAATGGCGATGGAGCCCTCAATGAGCTCCCGGGTGGCTTTGGCCGCTTCGTCCGACTGGGTGGCCAGGTTCCGGACCTCTTCGGCCACAACGGCGAAGCCCTGGCCGGCGGTACCGGCCCGGGCGGCCTCCACAGCGGCGTTCAGCGCCAGAATATTGGTCTTGAAGGCAATGCTCTCAATGGTGGCAATGATCTTGGCGATCTCCTCCGAAGAGCTGGAAATCTTCCTCATAGAGGCGTTGAGCTCACCCACATACTCCACGCTAGCTCCCAGCTGAGCCCCGGCCTGGTTCACGTACTGCCCGGCCTGCCCGGCGGCGGAAGAGGTGCGCTTGGCGCTGGCGGAAATGTCGTTGATGGTGGCGGCCAGCTCCTCCACGGAACTAGCCTGCATCATGGAGCCCTGGCTCAGGGTCTGGGCTCCGGAGGAAACCTGGGCGCTGGCGGCGGAGACCTGCCCGGCGGCGGCGTCAATCTGCCGCATGGTGCCGTTAAGCTCCTCTTTCAGTGTGCGCATGGAGCGGAGAATGCCCTGGAACTCGCCTACATAGACCTCCCGGTGGAAGGACTTGATGTTAAAGTTCTTGCCGGCCATTTCCGTCAGCAGGTAGCCAATGTCATGCAGGATGGTATTCAGCCCCTCCACCAGCTCCGCGGTGGACCGGGTCAGCTCGGCGGTTTCGTCCTGGCCCTTGCTTTGGGGCACCGGCGAGGCCAGGTCGCCCTGGGCCAGCTGCTTCATCCGCTCGGCGCAGGCCCGCATGGGCACGCTGATGTTGCTGGAAAGCTTCAGCGCCACTACCACAGAGGCCAAAATAGAGAGCAGAATGACAACTACATTGGCAATGATGCCAAAATATGTATCCGACAGATAGTCTATCTGCAGGGCGGTGACTGCCACGCTCCAGCCATCGGTGCCGTCTACAGGGGCATAGGCAGCAAAGCGGGGGTGGCCGGCCTCCCGGTAGCTGCCAAAGCCGGTCTGGCCCTGGCACATGGCCTGATGAATGTCCGCCAGCTCCTTGAGGGAGGCGTCCGACTGGGCCTCGCGGCCAATGTTCTGGGTGGTGATGGTCTCCAAAGTGGCGTCGGCAATGGTATCGCCGTTCCGGCTGATCATATAGGCCCGGCTGCTTTCGCTGATGCGGATGGAGGAGACGATGTCGTTCAAAAAGGTTTCGTGGGGCACAAAGTAAACCACGCCCACAATCTCGCTGCCGTGCTGGCCGCCGGCATAAAGGGGTGCCGCCACCATAATGGAGAGCTCGCCGGTGATCTTGCTGACCAGCGGCTCGGACACATACACCTGGCCGTTCATAGCCTGGCGCACATATTCCCGGTCGGAATAATCCTTGCCATCAAAAATGCTGACGCCGTCCGCGCCGATGATGTTGCCCCGCTGGAAGCCGTGCATCTGGACCCGCTCGTCCATAATCCCGTGCTTTTCTTCCACCGGAACAGCCGGGTCGGCCAGCTGGGGGACGCAGCCCGTATCGACCACTACGTTTTTGTAGGCGGTCAGTTCCTGCGAGACACGCTCCGCGGCCAGCACAGCGGTCTGGCTCATCATTTGCTCCACAGTGGCCCGGGTACTGTTGTAGTTAAGGGCGATGCTGGAGCTCCCCACCGCCACCAGGGCGAGAACCACGGTGGCAATCAGGCAGATGGTGATTTTCCTTCGGATGCTTTTCATCATTCTCCACACTCCATTTTTAGGACGAGATAATAGGTTTTGGTCATAGCAATACTTAGGGCTTGTTTGAAAAATCGTAAACACCGTCTTTTTGCCCCAAAGAGGCGGTTTCTGTGTTGGAAATCCTCGAAATACGACAGTATTTCTTGCGGTTTCCGCCTGGAAACCGCTCCCTTTGGAACAAAAATCCCGGCACTTCCTCTATTTTCAAACAAACCCTAGTCTATTATATCCAGCAAAAGGAAGTTTGTCAATGGCGGGCGGGGCAAATTTACCAGTAAAACAGGGGGCGGCGCATGCTGTCCCGCTGGTTTGAATAGGATTAGGGATGGCGCGGCAGGCAAAACGCCGCCCGCCGTACTGTTTCCGCTTTTTTTCCAAAAGCCCTTGCCAGTTTTATGGTAAACTGATATAATGGCCATATGCTGGAAACTTTTTTCGCCGGGGGCTTTTCTTCCGGCGCTCCAAGCTCAACGCATAAAGGAGACTGAGACTATGAAACTGCGAACCAGAATCCTCTCCGCCCTGCTGGCGGGAGCCTTGGCGCTTTCCTGCGCCCTGCCCGCCGGGGCGCAGGAGGACCCCTTCGCGCCCCAGGCGGCCGCCCCGGCCAATGGGGAGCTGAAGGTCAACCTGCGGCTGGATTATGCCCAGCCCTTGACCGCCCTGCAAAACCACGATGTGAAGGTGCGGCTCTCTCAAAACGGCAGCCCCTTGGGCTCTGTGAACCTGTGGGAGCTGGGCGAAAGCGCCCCGGAGGGCTTCCATGCGGCCCTGCGGGCCAAAAACCGGGATGGCGGCGAGGACGCTACCGGCTGGCCGAAGTTTTTAGAATTGAGCTTGACCGGCTTGGCCCGGGGCTCCTATCAGCTGGAGTTCACGGGTCTTGGCTACCGGTCCTATACACTGGAAGCGGACCTGGGCGACTACTCCCGCTACGCGGTGGTGGGCACCGGCGACGGTACGTTCACGTTGGGCGACTTGAACGGTGACGGCCAGGTGGACCAGGCCGACCGGGAGAAGATGGCCCAGGCTTTGGGCTCTGCGGACCCGGCTCTCTTCCCGGTTTACGACTTTAATGGGGACGAAAAGCTGGATGTGGCGGACTTGACTTATGTCAACCTGAGCATCGGCGCCCAAGGCGGCGCCCAGGTGATGGACGGGGCCCTGATTGACCCGCCCATTCTCTACGACGCTCTGGTCCAGGCGGGGTTGACCCCTGTGGCGGGAAGCTTTGAGGACCTGTTCCGGGTTGGGGGCGCTGGAGCCTCCCTAAGCTGCCCCGGCACGGTGATGAACATCCCGATTGACTTTTCCACCCCTGTGACCATGAGCCAGTTAAGCATCGGCTGTCCCTCCGTGGGGGGCATCGACGCGGCCACTGTGCTGGTGGAATACAGCGATGGCGAAACGGAGACTCAGGTGGTAGGCGGCGCGGCCCCCGCCGGCCTGCAGGCTCTCTCCGCCCCAGAGGAGGCCAAGTCCATTGTGGTCACGCTGGGCCGGCGCGTGCCGGTTAAGAAGATCACCATCCAGGTCCAGAAGACCGAGACCGGCATAGTCTCCGTTTCTTCCATCCAGTTTCTCAAGGATATTCTGCCCGAGCACCCCGCGGCGGCCAGCCGGGTGGTTACAGGCCTGACCGCCGCCCCGGGAGACGGCCAGGTGAACCTAAAGTGGCGGGAGCTGCCCAATGTGACCGGCTACCGGATTACCTACTGGCCCGATGGAGACAGCGCCTCGGCCAAAAGCCTGGACGTGACCGTGCCTTACGCGGTGGTGACCGGGCTGGAAAACCTAAAGGCCTACTGCTTCCAGGTCACCCCTCTGGCAGGGAATTGGGAGGGCGACCCCTGCGCGCCCATTGAGGCCACGCCCCAGCCCGCCAAGCAGCCCAGCCCGCCGGATATGATCACGGTCACCCCTCTGGACGGGGCCCTGTCGGTGTCCTGGAAGGCGGCGGAGGGGGCAACCTTCTATGAGGTGTATTATAAGGAAAAGTCCTCCTCCCAGGGCTATGCCCAGGCGGGAGGTCAGTTGACCGGCACCAGCACCACCCTCAGCGGACTGAAAAACGGTTCGGCTTACCTGCTGTATTTGGTGGCTGGCAACCAGGTGGGCAAAAGCGGCCCCTCCCGGGTGATGGAGGGCACACCCAAGGCTCTGGACTACAGCGCTCCCGAGGGCCTGCCCAAGGAGGGCCTGGTGGACCGGGACAATGTCTCGGAGATCCGCCTGGCCTGGCCCACCAACTACGCGGCCAAGGAGTATACGGAGAGCGCCCCCTTCTCCCCCAACAACATGATGGACGGGGACTACCGCACCCACTGGACCGCCGCCAACTGGCACGGCAACGAGCATGTGATTACCACCTTTAAAGAGCCGGTGGACTTACAGGCGGCTTTGTGGTGCCCCCGTTTTGACGGAAACTATCCCAAGTGGCTGCGGGCCTACAGCGTCCAGGTATGGTATGAGGGCGAGGACCTTTCCAAAGCCGGGCACCTGATTGTGCCCGACCCGGACCGGGGCGGACAGGACGGCAACGGCAACACCTCCGGCGGAGATGTGTTTACTTGGCCCAACATCCCCAACCGCTCGGCCATTCCCACCAGCCGGTTCGCCATTTTGCCCTTTGGGCCGGTAAAGGGCGTCAAGCAGATCAGCATCGCGGTGGAGCAGGCGGACTACAACCTGACCAGCTGCTCGGAGCTGATGTTTATGGAGTATGACCCCAGCCACTGCCTGCCTGACGAGATTACCGCCCTCTTTGCGGACGACCTGCGCACCGCCCTGCGGGCCGGAGTGACCAAGGCCCAGATTGACGCCCTGCGC
The DNA here is from genome assembly GCA_910587995.1 of uncultured Oscillospiraceae bacterium. Classification (GTDB taxonomy): domain Bacteria; phylum Bacillota; class Clostridia; order Oscillospirales; family Acutalibacteraceae; genus Acutalibacter. The sequence continues at coordinate 30,580 of CAJUNS010000028.1, forward strand.
ACCCGGCTGAACGGCAGCGAGCGCCTCTACTACCTGGACCCCAACACGCTGGACGATGAGCTGAAGCTGGCGGAAGAGCTGCTCTCCGGCCAGAGCTCCGGCGTGCTGGCGGACCAGTTCCAGTCCCGCGCCTCCTCTCAGGACAGCGCTAAGTACCAGCAGGGCGGCAGCGAGCTGCAGCCTTTGGGCGCGGCGGCCAAGGCCGGGCAGGAGATCACCATCTACGCCCAGGGCATTCCCGCCGGGGCTGAGGTAAAGGTGTATGCCTCCCAGTTCAACGCCGAGGCCAATGCCTGGCTCAGCCAGATGGGGACCCTGCGCAATGGCCGGAACATTCTTACCGTACCGAAAATCGGCAGCCAGAGCAGCGACCGGGGCGGCAGCCTGTACGTCACCTACAGCGGCTCCGGGGCCCAGAACCTGCGGCTTCATGTGCGCCGGGCAACGGATATTCCCCTGCTGGAGCTCTCGAACTGGTACGGCATGACCGAGCAGGCCCGCCGCAGCGCGGTCCAGGCCTACCTTACCGAGCTGGAGGACTATGTGAAGAAGGCCGGTATTACCGAAACCAACAAGACCTCCAACTGCTTGAACGTAACCGAGATCTCCACCCCCTCGGTGCTGCTCTCCCTGCCTGCCCTGGCGGTGAAGAACAACGGTCCTGTGGGGCAGGCCCAGGCGGATGGGCTCTTCCAGTCCGTGCTGGCCTGGGAGGACATTATGCACATCTGCAAGACCACCCAGGGCATTGACAAGACCTATGGCCAAAACGACATGCAGTCCCGGCAGAATATCCGCTGCATGCAGATGTTCACCGGCGCGTTTATGTACGCGGCGGGCAGCCATGTGGGCATTGGCTATGGCTCCTGCGCGGGCATGACCAGCGGGCGGCCCCTGAGCCAGACCCAGGGGCAGGCCGCCAACAGCCTCTTTGGCTGGGGCATTGCCCATGAGATTGGCCACAACATGGATAAGCTGGGCCAAGCCGAAATTACCAATAATATCTTTTCCCTGGCGGTGCAGACCTTTGACGGGGCCCAGAATGTGCGGGCCTCCCGGCTGGAAAGCAGCGGCAAGTATCCCGGCATCTTCCAAAAGACCGCCCAGGGCCTGCCGGGCGCTTCCAACAATGTGTTTGTGCAGCTGGGCATGTACTGGCAGCTGCATCTGGCCTATGACAACGGCCTGCAGGCCGAGCCCATGGGCTTCTTCAACAAGTTCTTTAAGGCCTGGAAGGCCGGCACCTATACCACCGGCTTCTCTGACTTAAGCTACGACGAGAAGGTGGCCCTTACGGCCGCTGGCGTTGCCGGGCGGGACCTGACGGAGTTTTTCACCCGCTGGGGCATGCGCCTCAGCGACCCGGTGGCGGCCCAGCTGGCCAAGTATCAGCCTGAGCCCCGGGCCATTTGGTACCTCAGCGACCAGAGCCGCCGGGACCGGCTGAACGGCGGGACGGGAGGAGCCTCCGCCGGGACCTTTACCGCCACCAATGTTTCCGGCCTGACCGCCGAGGGCGGCGGCGCGGACCAGAACGTGCAGAAAATCGAGATCCGCGTGACTGACCCCACGGCCCGGAACCTGCAAGGCTATGAAATCCTGCGGGACGGCCGCCCCATTGCCTTCGCCCCCTACAGCCCCACCTCCGGCGGGCTGCTGTATACGGACGAAATCGGCTCGGGCAACCACCTGACCTTTACCTATACGGTGAAGGCCTACGACACCTTGGGCAATCAGGTGGGCGTGGAGGCCAGCGCCGGCGAGGTGCGGGTGGCCTATGACCGGCTGGTGCCTATGGACGCCTACACCCTGACCCGCAACGGCAGCACCATCACCTTGCAGATGAAGGAGGAGACCCCGGTCTCCGGCTTGAAGCTGTGCCTAAACAGCGCGCCCGCTTCCGGCCTTTTCAAGGTGACCATTGCCCAGGGCGGAAAAGGCGTGGTGGCCCGGGAGGGGAACTTCAGCGAGGGCAACCTGGCTGTGGATGAACCGGGCAGCTATGTGACTTACTTCAACAAGCCCGGCGAGTCCAGCACGGACACCCGGGTGTGGACCTATGACGCCCAGAGCGTCACCATTACAGGCATTCCGGACACCGTGCCGGATAACGCCATCCGGCTGATCAGCTACGCGGGAGACGATGTGTCCTTCCTCTCGGACGCGGCGGGCTTCGCGGGCCGGTTGGCGGAGGACTTTACCTACGGCGACAACGCCGGGGAGGTCATCCCCAAGGGCACTTTGGTGCTGGTGGGCAACTACCGGGGCGACCCCTATTACGGCGAGATAAAGGTTCAGGGCCGGTTCACCATAACCAAGACCACGGTGGACGCCTCTGGCGGCGAGACCGTGACCACGGCGGTTGAGGACCGGGACCTGGCGGGCGAGTGCTTCATGCTGGCGGAAGTGCCCGCCAACTTGAAGGTCAGCGACATCAGCGATGGGCTGTTCCTCTTTGTGCCCAACGTGCAGGCCGAGGCGGAGCTGCAGGAGGCCAGCCATTGCGATGGTAAAAACCTGCTGCCCAGCCAGGTGCGGGCGCAGTTCTACCGGGCGGACGACCCCCAGAACCCCCAAAGCCCCAAGCGCCTGACCGCCCAGACCCTGTGGACCCAGAGCCCCGGCGGGCAGGAACTGCCTGAGCTGGTTTTGAACTAAGGGAGGAGCATATATGAAACGACACAACCGATGGATGGTCCTTTTGCTGGCGTTCTGCCTGCTGGGCCTTTGCCTGCCCCCGCTGCCCGCTCAGGCGGCGGCGGGATGGGCCGCCTTCCGCCAGGACGCGGATGGCAGCGTGAGCCTGAGCCTGGACGGACTGGACCCGGCCCAGGTGGTTTATGGTGTGCAGCTGGAGGTCACGCTGGATGGAACCTACCAGGCGGAGCAGGTGGTTTTGACTCCTGCCGACAGCGCCGCCTACAGCCCGGAGGGAGGCAGGCTGGTGGCTCAAAGCGGCGGCAAAACCGTGGTGGAGCTGTACCTGACCTCTCCCTATGCCTTAAACCACGGCAGCCTTCTGCAGCTGGGCAAGCTTACTGCCAACGGCTTCGGGATTATCCCGGAAAGCCTGCGAGTAGCCCTGTTTGACTCGGACGACCTGCAAAACGGCCCCCCCGCCGGACAGGACCCGGTGGTGCTGGAGGATTTTGAACTGCGCCGGGAAGGGGAGAGCGGCGGCGCCTCCCTGGGCAACGGGCACGCCATCCGCGTCAGCCCCTGTGAGCACGGAACCCTGCGGGTGAACCCCACAGCCTGGAAAAACCAGCTGGTCAGCCTGAGCGTGGAGCCTGAGGAGGGCTACCGGCTGGGAGCCTTAAGCGTTCTCACATCGGGCAGCACCATCCACGCCGCGGACCTGGGCGCAGGCCGCTGGGTCTTCCCCATGCCGGAAGGAGACGTGCTGCTGCAGGCCACCTTCCTCCCCCTGGGCGAGCTTCCCTTTGACGATGTGAAGTCCGGCGACTGGTTCTACCCGGCGGTGCAGTTTGTGTACGAGCGGGGTATGATGGCCGGAACAGGGGACCGGCGTTTCTCCCCTGGGACCACCACCAGCCGGGGAATGATCGTGACCATTTTGCACCGGCTGGAGAACGAGCCCCATGAGGAGCCCAGCAGCTTCCCGGACGTGAAGCCGGGGCAGTGGTACACCCAGGCGGTCCACTGGGCGGCTGCCAACGGTGTGGTCAGCGGCTACAGCGATGGCTGCTTTGGGCCCATGGATGTCATTACCCGGGAGCAGTTGGCGGCGATTCTGTTCCGGTATGCCAAGCTGAAGGGCAGCGATGTGACTACCTCTGGCAGCCTGGAGGGCTTTGTGGACGCTGGCCAGGTGTCTGGCTATGCGGCAGAGCCGGTGAACTGGGCTGTTAGCCAAGGAATCATCACCGGCAAGGATGGCAGCCGCCTGGACCCCAAGGGCATTGCCACACGCGCCGAAGCCGCTACCATCCTCATGCGGTTTTCCCAGAAATTTCTGTAACGCTGGCAAAGGCGCCCAATAAATAGAAGAAACCGGACCCGGAATGCTGCGAGGCGTTCTGGGTCCGGTTTTTTTGCGGGGAAGGATGGCAGTTACGAACACGTTACGAGCAAACCGGAAATCCGGTCAAAACAAAACCCCGCCTAAACCGAATGGTTAAGCGGGGCTTCCTGGTGACCCATCGGGGATTTGAACCCCGGACACCCTGATAAAAAGTCGAGCCAGGCCAGTACACCCTTGTGCAAAAAACCGCATAAAACCTAGCTTCTTCAGCTTTCCCGGCACGGGCGGGAATGGGGATTTTCAACCGCCGGGTAGTCAAAAAGTAGTCAGATGCGGGAATACACCAAGTACCATTTTGCCACGTCTGGCAAAATGGTACTTGACCTTCTGTCATGCATTATTGCGTGTACATCCTGCGACGACCGGGGCCGGGTGGTGTCCAACATTGTGGACGCCGTAAAAGCCGCCAGCAGGCCCGAGAGCAGCTTCAAAAGCACTAGCAGGAAAGATATCTACCTAGACTGCACCCTGAGCGCCGCCAGGGCCCATGTAGAGGGAGCCCGGCTGGCATAGTGAAGAAAACAAAAAGGGCCCCGGCTCCTCCAAAGAGAAAG
>CAJUNS010000029.1 GCA_910587995.1 uncultured Oscillospiraceae bacterium
TTTACTCCTCTAAAAAGCAAAAGTCTACCCTGCATAGAAACCCAGGCGGTAGGCTTTGCTTTGTAATGTATTCTATTTTAGCACAGTTCCAACCGCTTTTGCTTACGCATACGGGCAGCGGCTGGTCTTATACTGTTCCTGGTTATAAGTACCACATTTGGAGCAAGAAACCTGCTTCCTGCTGTACACATTAATGTGCTCATGTACGCCGCTATGGGAGCCACAGTAATCCACACGGGTAGTCCGCGTGATATCGCTCATCTCATATATAGTAGCAGAACCGCCACATCGAGAACAGTAACCGCTATATGCAGCCGATGCTGTCACCGCCAACAACCCAACCACCAGCATAAGCGCTAGCAATAGAGCGACTAATCTTTTTGTCAGTTTCACAATAACCCTTCCTTTCTCACTCATAAAATCGCCATGCTATACTTTGGATCTTCGTTCCATCCGCATTCTATGTAACGCGGTTTAATTCATCTTTCGTACACTGGAACCAGCCTCTGTTTCTTTTTCTATATTTTAGCACGCAAAATCACATTTTGTCAACACAAACTTTAAATTTGCCCTCTGATTTTTAGTCGTTTTCCCTATCCCGCTACGCCCATCCCCGCTCTACAAAGGCTACCAGCTGCCGCAGGTTGTAAATGGTCCACTCCGACTCCGGCTGGACCCCTTCCCGGTCCAGCAGAAAGGAGGCAAAGCCCAGCTGGCGGGCCCCCTCGGCCTCGGGCGGGTAATCGTCCACATAGATGCTCTCCTCCGCCGCCACCCCTTGGGCTTCCAGCGCGGCGTAAAAAATAGCCGGGTCCGGCTTCATGGCCCCCACCAAAGAGCTGGCCGTAAAGCTGGTGAAGTACTGGTGCAGCCCGCAGTTTTCCAGCGTCAGCTCCAACGAGGGCGGACAGTCGCTGATGACCCCCATTTTGTACCCCTTGGTCCTAAAATATTCCAGAACCTCTACGGTTTCGGCATAAGGATGTTTTTTTAAGTACCACAGCCTGTCCACCAGCAGGTCCGCCCGCTCGGCGGTTTTCTCTGTAATGCCCATGTCTTCAAACACATACAGGTACCACTGCCGGAAAAAGGCCAGCTCGTCCTCCAGGGTTTTATAGGGCGCGAAGGGGAAGCCCCCCTGGCTTACCTTGTCAAAAAACTTCATAAAGTAGTCGTAAGAGCTGTCGAACTTCTTCCCGCTCCACTCCTCCAGGCTCCGGTCCCGGAACAGGTTCCACTCCCGGTCCCCCCGCACCAAAGTGCCGTCCCGGTCGAAAAAGACCGCCTTGTACTTTTTCCGCATGTTCTATCTCTCCTTGGCCAGGGCCGCCAGCCCCGCTTTTATGCCCTCCGCCAGGGCGTCCACATCCGCCTCGGTGCTGAAGCGGGAGAAGCTGGCCCGCAGGGCCGAACCCACCCGCTCTTTGGGCAGCCCCATGGCCGCCAGCACATGGCTGGGCTTGGCCTTGCCGCAGGCCGAGCCCGAGGACACATAGACCCCCCGGTCCGCCAGAAAATGCAGCATGGTCTCCGCACGCACGCCCAAAACCGAAAAGTTCAAAATGTACGGCAGGGCCTCTTCCGGCGAATTGACCGCCGCCTGCGGCACTCCCCCCAAAGCCTGCCGGAGCCGCCGGTTCAGGGCCGCGGCATGCTCCCAGGCCTCCCCCGGCTTGGGAGCGTGTTCCACCGCCTTGGCAAAGGCCCCAATCAGGGGCAGGCTCTCCGTACCCGAGCGCAGGCCCCGCTCCTGCCCGCCGCCCAGAAGCTGGGGCAGAATGCGCACGCCTTTTCGAATATATAGAGCCCCCACCCCCTTGGGTCCGTGAACCTTGTGGCCGCTGACCGTGCACAGGTCCGCGCCCAGCCGGCGGGGAGTAAAGTCCAGCTTGCAAAAGGCCTGGACGCAGTCTGTATGCAGCAGAGCCGGAGCCTTCTTCCGCCGGATGGCCCGGGCCGCCGCCTCCACAGGCTGAAGCGCGCCGGTCTCGTTGTTGGCCAGCATAACGCTGACCAGAATGGTCTCTCCGTCAATGGCTTGAGCCAAGGCCTCTTCGCTCACCCGTCCATCCGGTCCGGGGCGCAGGTACTCCACCGCAAAGCCTTGGCCTTCCAGTCCGGCCATTACCCGCAGCACAGAGTCATGCTCCACCGCCGTGGTGACGACCTTTTGCCCCAGGCGCTTACGGGCGCTGGCCGCGCCAAACAGCGCCAGATTATTGGCCTCGGTGCCGCCGCTGGTAAACACGATTTCCTCCGGCTGGGCGCCCAGCCGCGCCGCTATCACAGCCCGGGCGGCGTCCAGCTCCTTTTTCGCCAAAAAGCCCCGGGTGTGCAGGGAGGAGGGATTGCCGAAGCAGTCCAGCATCAGCCGCGACGCGGCCTCGGCGGCCTCCCGCAGCACCGGGGTGGTGGCGGAATTGTCTAAATAATGTTCTTCTGTCTGCATGATCCCAATTCCTATCTGTCTGTAATACTTAGAAGCTTTTTTGAAAAAAGGTTCTAAGAACTCCAAAAAACTTTAGACGCCATGCCCCCCTGTCCCCCCCCCCCCCTGTGCCAACGCGTAAAATTCTTTGAAGATTCTTACGCTGCCTGAGTCCAGGCTAGAAACAGCGTCCCCAAGGGCTTAATACCCGGCGGCCAGGTCCACCTGGTTTTTTAGAGCCTCCCCGTTAACAAAACGGCGGAGATTTTCAGCGAAAATACCCGCGATGCGGTTGTGGGTCTCCTGCAAGTGGTAGCCCCCGGACACATGGGGGGTTACCACCGCGGTGGGCAGCTGCCACAGCCTGTGGCCAGCGGGCAGGGGCTCCGGGTCGGTTACGTCCAGGCCCGCGCCGCCTAAATGGCCGCTTTCCAGTCCATCGCACAGGGCTTCCGTGTCGATGATGTACCCCCGTCCCACGTTCAGCACCACCGCGCCGGGCTTCATCCGGCTGATGCGCTCCCGGCTCAAAAGGTTCCGGGTTGCCGGGGTTCCGGGCAGCGTGACCGCTACTACATCCGCTTCGGGCAGCAGCTGGTCCAGGTCTTCCATCAGCCGGACCTGATCCGCATAGTCCGGTTTGGCGGTGTTGGTCCGGCGCACACCGGTAACCCGGGCGCCCATGGCCTTGCACAGCCGCCCAAAGCTTCCGCCGATGTCTCCCATGCCCAGCACCAGCACATGGGCTCCATAAACCGAGCGCACATTGCCCTGGCTGGCCCAAAGCTCCTGCCTCTGCCCGTCCCGGTAGAGCTCCAGCTTTTTATCGATCATCAGCAGCATGCCCAGCATGTGCTCGGAGATGGCTAGGCCATAAGCCCCCGTGGCGTTGGTGAGCGCCGTGCCCTCTGGCAGCACTCCGGGGGCGGTGTAGAACTCCACCCCGGCGGAGCTGGTCTGCATCCACTCCAAATGGGCGGCGTGCTTCAGCAAATCAGGCTGCACATTGCCCAAAACAGCATGGGCCCAGGCAAGGTCCTCTGGCGTTACCGCTTCAGCGGGCAGCAGGTCCGGAAAGGGCAGCGCCCCGCCCCGGCCCGAAGGCAGGCTCTCGCCCAGCCGGAAGCGCAGCTCTTCCTGGGGCGCGGCGGCTTGCAGGGCCTCCCGCTGTGCCTGCGAAACTGGTACCGTCACTAAAATGTGTTTCATAAAAAGGCCTCCTTACAAGTAATTTTCTTCATTATAAATCAAACCATGAAATAGCGCAACCTCCCCATGAGCCTGAGAACCCCAAACGCAGGAAAACAGCCCCAAGGACTGTTTTCCGCAATATTTTCTCCGCTCCTGATTTTTTCACAGCGCCTCAATCTCCGCCAGCCACAAGGCGGCGCTGGCATCGCTGGGCATGCGCCAGTCCCCCCGGGGGGACAGCCCCACGCTGCCCACCTTGGGTCCGTCCGGCAGGCAGGACCGCTTAAACTGCTGGGTAAAAAACCGCCGGAAGAACACCCTCAGCCAGCCCTTCACCGTCTCGGGCTCATACTCGCCGCCAAAGGTCCGGCAGGCCATGCGGTAGATCTTCGCCGGCCCAAAGCCATGGCGCAGCAGGTGGTAGAGGAAGAAGTCGTGAAGCGCGTAAGGGCCCACCAGCTCTTCGGTTTTCTGGGCAATCTCCCCGTCCTTGGGGGGCAGCAGCTCGGGGCTCACCGGGGTGTCCAGCACGTCCAGCAGGGCCTCCCGCAGGGCTCCCTGGCAGAGGCCGGCCTCAAACTCCACCAAATGCCGCACCAATGTTTTCGGCACTCCGGCATTGACCGCGTACATGGACATATGGTCTCCGTTGTAGGTGGCCCAGCCCAAAGCCAGCTCCGAAAGATCTCCGGTACCCACCACCAGCCCGCCCCGCTGGTTGGCCATGTCCATCAGCACCTGAGTGCGCTCCCGGGCCTGGGCGTTTTCAAAGGCCACGTCAAACCGGTCCTCCGGCTGGCCGATGTCCGCGAAGTGCTGGCGCACAGCCTTCTCAATGGGAATCTCCATAAAATCCACTCCCAGGCCCCCGGCCATGCGCTGGGCGTTGCTTTTGGTGCGGCTGGTGGTGCCGAAACAGGGCATGGTAATGGTCAAAATGCCCTTCCGGCTCAGCCCCAGCCGGTCGAACGCCCGCACAGCCACCAGCAGGGCCAAAGTGGAATCCAGCCCGCCGGAGAGGGCGATAAGGGCGGTTTTGCAGCCAATATGGTCCAGCCGGGTGGCCAGACCCTGAGCCTGCAGGTTCAAAATCAGCTGGCAGCGCTCCGCCCGGGCGGCTGGGTCCTCCGGCACAAAGGGCAGCTTGGGGAAGGCCCGCTGGGGCTGGAACCGGGCCAAAGTCTCCTCCTCATAGCGGAAGGAGAGCTGGTGCGCATCGCCCAAAGCCGCCTCCGCCTGCCACACATTGGAGCGCAGGCGCTCCTGCGCAAGGCTTTCCAGGTCCACCTCGGCCACGGTCAGGCCTGTGGAGAACAGTTGGCTTTCCGCCAAAATCACGGCGTTTTCGGCGATGATGTTGTGCCCCGCGAACACCAGGTCCCCAGTGGACTCCCCGGCCCCAGCGCCGGTGTAGACATAGGCGCTGATGGTGTGGCCGGACCAGGTGCGCACCATGTCCCGGCGGTAGGCGGACTTGCCCGCCACCTCGTCGCTGCAAGAGGGGTTAAAAAGCAGCGTGGCGCCGTTTTTGCACAACCGGGCGCTGGGGGGTTCGGCTCCCCACAGGTCCTCGCAAATTTCCACGCCAATGGTAAGCCCCTCCACGTTCCCGCAGGGGAACAGCAGCCCCTGGCCCAGAAGGGCCTTCTGCCCGGCAAAGGAGACCTCCCAGGCCTTTTGGGGGGCGGGGGCAAAATAGCGGGCCTCGTAAAACTCCCCGTAATTGGGAATGCTGGCCTTGGCCGGAAGCCCCAGCAGCCGCCCCCGGTGGAACACGGCGGCGCAGTTAAACAGGGAGGCCCCCACCGGCACCGGCACGCCCACCACGCAGAGAATGTCCAGATGGGCGGTCTCTTCCATCAGCCGCGCCAAGCCCCGCCCGGCCCCGGCCAACAGGGCCCGGTTCTGGAACAGATCCCCGCAGGTATAGGCCGTAAGGGCCAGCTCTGGGAAGCACACCGCCCCGCAGCCCCGTTCCGCCGCCTCCAGAATCAAGCTCTTTATCCGGCGGACGTTTTCCTCCACATCCGCGACCTTCACCTCCGGGGTAGCCGCCGCTACCCGAAAAAAACCATCCTGCATGGGGACGCCTCCTCTTTCTCATCCAGTGATATTACAAATCAAATGCTATAAATGGGCACAGGGGGTTCTCGGACCAAAGGGACGGGCTTATTCCCACAGACTGCTCTCCAAACCGGCGTCTCCCCCCTCATCCGGGTCCTCCGTGGGGTCCGGCACGTCCGGGTCAAAGGGATCGGGGGTGGGCTCTGGGTCCGGTTCCGGCTCCGGCGTGGGGTCGGGATCCGGCTCTGGGTCCGGCTCCGGGGTGGGGTCCGGCACAGGAGGAGCGGACGTCGGCTTAGGCGTGGCGCTGGGCGCGGGGGTCGGCGTGGGCTTGGGGTCCGTGGTGCCGCTCTCCTTCGAGGTATCCACCTTGCTGGTGTCCGTGCCCTCGCCTACCAGATAAATCTTACCCGTGGACCCATAATAGGAGTCCGGCAGGGACTCGGTACGCACCGCCTCGCCGTTTTTATAAAAGGTCCGCCAGGCGCTGGCATAGTAGCCGCTGTTGCCAGAGGTCTTGCGCACATACTGCCCTTTGGCCAGGGATCCGTCCACCCGGAACTCCACCGACTCCCGGGGGGGCTCATAGCCGGTCTGCTCCGAGCCCAGCTCAATGTTGTCCCATTCCTCCGGGAAGCAGCCATAAAAGTTCACCGTCAGGGTCACACCGTCCATCCAGGCGGCGATATACACCGGGTTCTTTAGGCTGTTGCGGAACTGAAAGTCAATGTTGCCATAGTCCACCGTGGCGTCCAGGCCGATGGGGCAGTAACTGGAAGGACTGCTGTGGCAATCCCGCTCCACAATCTCCATGCCAGCCATCAAGGCGGCGTTGTACAACGTGGTGGAGCCCTGGCAGATGCCGCCGCCGTACATCTCCACGCTAAGGCCCCCGGCCAGGCCCCCGGCGGGCAGCCAGCCGTTGGCCGGGTTGGTGCTGTCGCCTGTGGCGGTGTTGTAGGAGAACAGATCGCCCGGGTTCAAAATGGTCTTGTTTACATGAGAGAGGGCCAAGCTCATGTTGGAGTTGCCGTTGGCTGTGTTGGTGGACTCCGTGCTATAGGTGGAAAGCAGTTTAAAATGCTCCTGCAAATATTTTTTGGTCACCTTGGGCTGGGCCTCCACAAAAGCCGCTTGGATGGCTCCGCCCCGCTTCTGGGCCAGCTGCTGGCGGATGCTCTGTAGGGTCGCGGCCATATCCACCCGGCTGCCCGCCTGCTCGTCCGTAAACTCAAAGGCCTGCGACTCGGTGTTGAAGCCGCTGACCGTGGCGTCCTTGCCCTGGGCAAAGCAGGCCTTGGCCGCCTCCTGCAGCTTTTGCTTTCCCGCCTGAGAGAGGTCCGCCACAAAGGGCAGCTCAAACTTGTCCGCCTTGCCGCTTTCCAGCATTTCGGGCAGGGCCAGCTCCAAAATGTCCTGGGTGGTAAAGTCCTCACCCCGCAGGGCCACGGTGTCGTCCTTAAACTTCACGCTGATCTCCATGGCGCCCATGGTCTCCTCCAGCGCGGCCCGGGCAATGGGCAGGGCCTCCTCCACGGTTTTGCCTCCAACGTTCTTTCCGCCAATGGATGCCCCTTCGGGGAACACATTGGGGTCGTGGGCCGAAACCGAGGCCAGCCCGGAGCTCTCCTGCGGAGCGTCCCCGCCCCGCTTGCAGGCGGAAAAGCTCACCGCCAACACCAGCGCCGCCGCCAGCAGCGCCGTACGCTTCCAGTATACCTTCCCAAATCGATTCGCCATCTATCTTCCGTCCTTCCTCCCGTCCCGCGGGTTAAAATCCCTGGCAGCCACTGGGCTGCGGAGCCCCAGTTTACATGCATACTTAGTATTATACCTTGCCCTCCTCTAAATGTAAAGGCGGCAAAGGTATCAATTTGGTTACAGTTTTCGCGTTTTTTTATTTTGCGGCCTTACAAAAAACTTACGCTTTTCTTAAACGGCTGGAATCTTTCGGAAAACCATGGTACAATATACACAAAGGATACCGCGCCGCGGTTTTACGGGGACCGCCTGTGGCGGCCGCGCTGAAAACCCGGGCCGGCCAAGCCCCTGGCCGATGCCCCGGCTGTTGAAACTAATTTCCCAAAGGAGCTACATTATGAGAATCTTGCTGCTTACGGCCGCCACTGGGGCGGGCCACATAAAAGCCGCCAACGCGGTGGAAGCTTACATCCGGGAGAACACCGGGTGGGACGTTCGCAACGTGGACTGCCTGAAGGCCGTGGGCCGCCTGCTGGACAAAACTGTCTGCGACAGCTACCTGTTCATGGCCAAAAAGGCCCCCACCCTCTTTGGCCGGCTGTACAAGCGCACCAACCAGGCCAACGTAATCTCCCATCTGGTGCCCAAACTCAGCGGGCTGTTCAGCAACCTGCTTTACCCCACTGTGGAGGCCTGCGCCCCGGACGCCATCATTACCACCCACCCCTTTGCCACGGAGATGGTGGCCGCCCTAAAGGAGGACGGGCTGGTCAGCGCCCCGCTGGCCTGCATCATCACCGACTACGGCCCCCACCGGGCCTACATTGCCAACGCGGTGGACGCCTATGTGGTGGCCAGCGAGGACATGGTGCCCGAGCTCATTGAGTTCGGCGTGCCCCAGGAGAAGGTCTACCCCTTCGGCATTCCCGTGCACGGGGTCTTTTTTGATAAGCATGACCAGGGCATGCTTCTGCGCCAGCTGGACCTGGACCCCCAGCTGCCTACCCTGCTGTTTATGGCCGGCAGCTTCGGGGTGAACAACATCATCAAGCTCTACCGGGACCTGGCCGACACCCGGGTGGACATGCAGATCATCGTCATCACCGGCCGCAACCAAAAGCTTTTTGAGGCCTTTGAAAAGGAGATCAAGTCCAACTCCACCCTGCCCACCCGCCTGATTTATTTTACGGACGAAGTGGAAAAATATATGCACGCCGCCGACCTGCTGGTCACCAAGCCCGGCGGGCTTACGGTGTCCGAGGCTTTGGCCTGCAACCTGCCCATGGCTGTGTTCGACGCCATCCCCGGGCCGGAGGACGACAACGCCAACTTCCTAAAAACCCACGACATGTGCGTGCACCTGGAAAAGGGCAGCGACTTCGCCCAGGAGATCTCCCAGCTGCTCAAGGAAAAGGAGCACCTAAAGGCCATGCGGGAAAACTGCGCGGGCTTTGACAAGTCCCAGTCCATTCCCAACCTGATCAGCCTCATCCACAAGCTGGCCCGGGCCCAGGAGCCGGTCCGGGCGGAGGTCCGCCCATGAGCTTCGCCCCGGAGGACTATCAGGCGGTCCTGGACCGCTTTGCCGCCCTTGCGGACCCCAAGTACAAGGCCTTTCACGAGCGCCTCATCCCCGGCGTCTCCACCGCCTACGGCGTGCGGGTGCCCGCGATCCGCGCCATCGCCCGGGATATTATTAAGAAGGACCCAGCGGGGTTTTTGGTTGCGTCCATGCCGGGCTCTTATGAGGAAACCATGCTGCGGGGCATTGTCATCGCCGGGATGAAGCTCCCCATAGAGGAGCGCCTGCCCCTGGTGGAGGCTTTTCTTCCTCTGGTGGATAATTGGGCTGTGTGCGATGTGTTCTGCGCAAGCTTTAAACTGAAAAAGCCGGAGGACCGGGAGCCGGTGTGGCGGTTTCTGCTGCCGCTCTTTTCCGATGAGCGGGAGTTTTACGCCCGCTTTGCCGCCGTAATGCTTCTAAGCCATTTTGTGGACCATGACCACATCGGCCAGGACTTGACCTTGCTGGAATCCATGACCCAGGAGGCCTACTATGTGCGCATGGCCGCGGCCTGGGCGGTTTCGGTGTGCTATGTAAAGTTCCCCGCCCAAACCCAGGCGCTGCTGGCCCGCCAGACCCTGCCCCCCTGGACCCAGAACAAGGCCATTCAAAAGATACGGGAATCCTACCGGGTTTCCAAAGAGGACAAAGACATGCTGCTGGCCTACAAAGCGCCGGTTCCAAACTAACAAAACGCGCCGGGAGGGTTTCCGGCGCGCTTTGTTCGTTCAAGTACGTTTCCTATCATGACCTCCGGAGGGTTAAGGGACTTTCTGTAGAAAGTCCCTTAACCCTCTTCAAAGACTTTTCCTTCGCCGCGCTGGGGGCGGACAAAAAACCGCCCGGTTTCGGCTTTGGCGTTTTTCATTCTATGGCCAGGGCCTGCGCGCCCAGGGCCTCATAGGCGGCTTCGGTCTGGGCCTTGGGGTAGGGAACGGCTTTGCCCTCCAGGGGATCGTTGAAGTAATAATTTGCTTCATCCTCCCCCACCAGCAGCAGGCAGTGCTCCGGCGTAATCCAGTCAAAGCGCTCCCCTGTCCCGTCCGCCACAAGCTCCATACCGTTCTGGGCCGGAGACATCCACATGGTGGCCCACACCATCACCGGCACGCCTTTGTCTATGTAGTCCCGGCACAGGTCCTCCAATGTTTTGCCGCTCAGGTCCCGCACCTGCCGGGAGGACTGCCGCTGGGCCAGCAGCTCCCCGGCCGCTTTCTGAATGACCGGTGCGTAGCATCCCCAGCCGTCCTCGGAATAGGGATCGCCCAAAAAGGCCTCCCGGGGGTGGCTGCTGTGGTAGACCCCCGCGCTGTCCGGGGCGGGCTCCGGGCTCCGGACCAGGTAACCGTCGATGAACTCCTCCACCGTAATGTCCACGCCCGCGTGCCGCAGAGCCATCACCGCTGTGACGCTTTCGCACCCAGTGGGGTATTTCTCCCGCTGGTCAATAAATTCCACGTCCAAAGCCGCCTGGCCGCCGCTTGGCAGAGCCCGCAGGCTCTGGGCTTCCCAAAGCCCGCCGCTTTCCGCGCGGCCTGTCTGGCTGAGCGTCCCGCCTACCAGCATTCCTACGGTAAACAGCGCCGCCGCTGCCAGTCCATAGGCCGCAAGCCGCAACGGCCGGTTTCGTTTTCTTCTTCTGCAATGTCCCTCTCTCACTCGTTCCATGCGTTCCATTCCGCCGCCTCCTTGTGGGTTTGTACTCATTAGACGGACAAGCCCCCGGTAAGGTAACACGGCGCGCAAAAAACCGGCGCAATTTTTTACGCCGGTTTTCTTCGGTATCCATTCCTTCCGCAGCCAAAGGCGGGGAGTCTTTTTCTATATACCTTGCCCAGAGGCAATGGAGCACAGATTTACAAATAGTTTCTGGGGTTTACCCGGTCCCCGTTCTCCCACACCTCAAAGTGCAGGTGGGGGCCCGTGGAGTCGCCGGTGGAGCCCTCATAGCCGATAACCTGTCCCTGGGTTACGTAATCCCCGGTGGACACGGCCAGCTGGTTCATGTGGGCATACAGGGTGCTGTATGTGCTGTTGTGGTAGATGTACACATGATAGCCCCAGCCCATGCCCCAGCTATCCTGGGTCCAGGCACGAATCACCGTGCCGGACTCCGCCGCCACGATCTCCGTCATAGCCGGTCCGGCAATGTCCATGCCCCGGTGCCCCCGGTCTCCGCCGTATTCATCGGAGATGTAGGTCACGCCCGGCATGGGCCAGCAGGGGCGGAAGCCCTCCACGCCGCCGGTGCCCCCGGGAGCGTAGGTCACGTCCCCCTGGCCGCCCGCGCCCAAGCTGGTGTTGGGCTGGTTGGCGGCGGCCTGTTCCTCCCGGCGCTTGCGCTCCTCTTCCTCTTTGCGCTTCTGTTCCTCAATCAGGGCCTGCAGCTCCGCTGTCAGGTCCTCGGCCCGGGACTCGTTCTCCGCGATGGCGCCCTGGGTAGCGCCCTGGGCCTCCTGCAGTTCGGCAATGGCCTGGGCGTTCTCCGCATACAGAGCGTCCACTTCCTTCTGCTTGGTTTCCAGGCCCTTTTTCAGCTCGGCCACCATAGCCTTCTGCTTTTCCCGTTCCTCGCGCTCTTCTTTGGTGTCGTCAATATAGGCCTGAATCTTATCCAGCAGCTCCTTGTCCCGGCGGCTCATGTTGCCCAGCATCTCCGTGCGCAGGGAAAAGTCGCTGAAGCTGTCGGACTGGAACAGAATCTCCAATGTGCTGACAGACCCGGCCCGGTAGATGGCCTCCACCCGCTCCTTGAATTTCTCAATGGTTTCGGAGGCCTCCTCGGCGGAGGCGTTCAGCTTCATGTCCAGCTCTTGAATGCTGGCGTTCAGCGCCTCAATGTCGCTGCGGGCCGTGTTAATCTGGTTGACCAGCACGTCAATCTGCTTTTGCAGGGTCTCCTGATACTCCTGCTTCTGGTTCTCATCCTCCCGCAGGCTTTCCAGCTTGGCTTGCAGCTCCTGGTGCTCCTGCTCCAGCTGGGCCTGCTCGGCCTCCACCTCCTGGGTGGTCCGGGCCATAACGGACCCTGGGGACAGCAGGGCCATGGTGAGCGCCAGCAGTCCGGCGGCAGTCCGGCGGCGGAGGGTATGGCGGTGTGTGCGGTTCATATGTTTCCTTCCTTTCCGTAAGGGGATGTCCACGCTTATACATAGGTATTATAACGGAAAGAAGGGCGGCTATTTTTCCAATAAAGAAATATAATTGTAAAATTACTTTGAAGAGGCTGGTAGAGGGCAGAGTGGAGCATACTATATCTGGACAAAAAGCCCGCGGCAGCGCCCGCACACAGCGCCAGGGGAATCAGCGCCTGCGCCGGTTGCTCCGGTATGCCCGCCGGTAGGGAGGCGGCGTGTACACCTCCGAATGTATCATCTTCTCCGGCTCCTGCCCCGCCACCTGGGCCCGCACCAAAGGCCGCCGCGGCCGGGGGCGGTTTTTCAAAAATGTGGCCAGCGCCACGCCTAAAAAGCCCGCCGCCACCAGCCCCCACCCCGCGAAGCCCACAGCCCTTTGCAGGGGCCCGGCCAGGGCGGGAGCCTCCGCCAGCCGCGCCCCGGCCAGCATCAGGCACGCGAACGCCCCTGCCAGACCCCCAATCCACAGCCGTGCCAAAACACCCAGCATGTCCCATGTTCCTTTCTAAAAAAATCCAGCGCCAACCTAGTCGTGGGGAATGCAGGTAAAGTCCCGGATTAGGTCCCAGGCCTCTTCCAGCTCCGTCACGTCCCAGCTCTGCTCCCGGCCAAAGGCCTTGACCGTCAGCCGCGCCCGGCCGTCCCGCTCCACCACCTGGGCCACCGGCGTGTCGTCCCCAAAGCTCAGCTTCCGCCCCTGATAGTCCACCGCCAGCAGCCCGCCTCCCGTTATGAACACGAACAGTCCCAAGCCCAGCCCAAACCCAAACGCCCGCCAGTCCCGCTTCATCCGCCGCCCTCCCTTCCCGAGGGCTCCGCCAAAGCCGCGCGGTTCCGCCTCCCCACAGGGGGACGCCGCGCCCTCCAAAACCATGGACACAGAAGCCCCCGCCCTTAAGGCTTGCCGCACACCGCTTAACAAAAAGCCGGTTTGCGGGCTCTGCCGCCTGGTTCAAAGAAATCCTCTCGGAAAATCTTTCTGAACTGTCTTGCTTATACCTTACCCCAAAAGGGCCTGTCTATGCGCAGTCCTTTAAAGTTTCCGCAATGACCTCTCCCAGCAGCTGGCCCGTATAGCGGGCCTCGGCCACGGTGTTCACCTCGGTTCCCACCTCGATGAGCATGGAGCCGGTGGTGGCGTTCATATTATATTTGCTGTTGGAAAAATTCAAGGGCCGCATCAGCCCGCCGTAAAGCTCCTGGGCCTTTTGCTGCACCTTCAAAATCAGCCTCAGGTTCTGCCTCCAGTCGGGGAAGTCCCCCCAGCTGCCATCCGCGTCGCAGCCGGCCAGCAGCATGGCCTGGGCCGCCTTTCGTCCGCCCACCTCTACTGTGGGCTTATATTTCAGTCCCTCCTCCGTGGTCATGGAGTCCCGGTGCACATCAATGGTTACCTGAATGCCCGGATGCTCCGCCAGATTCTTTTGCAGCACCTCCCAGGAGCGGGCATAGGACCCGTTAAAGGCCGTGTCGTTCACCGTGGTGTCGTGCACCACGCCGATGCCCCGGGCCTCCAGCGCCTTGGCCAGGGCCTCCCCCGCCGCCGTCACGCTCATGTCCCGGTTCTGGGTGCGGGTTTCCATGTCCGTGTAGTAAAACCCTGGCGCGGAGACGGAGTAAGCCTCGGAGGTGTGGGTGTGGTAGATAAGCACCTCCACGCTGCCATCCGCTTTGATGTGCAGATCCGTGGGCTCGGCCAGCTCCGCTTCCAGGTCCGTGCCAGACTCTGTGCTGTCCTTCACAAAAAAGTTTCCTACCTGGGCCCCTCCCTCAATCTGGATTTCTTCCACCGGCCCGGTGGACCGGCTGGGGTCCGGGGTGGCGTTCAGCCCAGGCAGCAGGTCGCTGTGGAAGGGCACCACCCCGTCGTCGGGCAGGTTCCCGCTGTCCTCCTGGGCCAGCCGCTGGTCCCGCAGGCCCTCCTGGGTCCACACAGGGGCGCTCTGCGTGTCCGGGCTCTCCAAAGGAGCCGGCGTACCGGCATACTCCATGCCCGCCGCCCAAAGCAGGGCCTCCCCGCCCCGCTCCCGGGCCCAGTTTTGCAGGCTCTCGCCAGCGCACCAAAGGCAGACCGCCAGGCAGGCCAGCATGGCAAGGCTTTTGACGAATTTTGTCATTTTCTTCACCGCGTTGATCATTCCTTTCTGATTGGGGTGGAGGCCGGATGTTTTTTCAGGCGGGCGCGTCAGAAAACCCAAAAAATCCACACATGCCGCGCCGCCCCTTAAAAATGTTTACAAATTCCCCCTTGCGCGCGGGAGGGTTTTTTAGTATAATAAAGTCTAAGTTGTTTTTTGAAAGAGAAATTTAGATAACCTGGAAAGGAGATTTCGCGCATGTCTGTCTATTCCGAGATCCGGCCCGAGATCCGCGTCCTGGCCCAGCAGTGTGTGGAGAACAGCCGCATTGACCCGGAGCTCTATACCAAATATGACGTAAAGCGCGGCCTGCGGGACCTAAACGGCAAGGGCGTGCTTACCGGACTCACCAACATCTCTGAGATCGTCTCCACCAAAACGGTGGAGGGAAAAAGCGTGCCCTGCGAGGGCAAGCTCTACTACCGGGGCTACGATGTGGAGGAACTGGTCCGCCGCCAGCCCAAGGACGACAATTTCGGCTTTGAGCGTACCGCCTACCTGCTGCTGCTGGGCGAGCTGCCTGGAGAAGAGCAGCTTAAGGAGTTTTGCGGGCTTTTGTCCTTTTACCGGACGCTGCCCACCAGCTTTGTCCGGGACATCATCATGAAAGCCCCCAGCGGCGACATGATGAATACCCTGGCCCGCAGCGTCCTCACCCTCTATTCTTATGACGAGGACGCGGAAGATATTTCCGTTCCCAATGTTTTGCGCCAGTGCATGCAGCTGGTGGCCCTGTTCCCCCTGCTTTCGGTTTATGGATACCAGGCCTACCGGCACTATCACGACGGCCAGAGCCTGTTCATCCACCAGCCGGACCCCAAGCTCTCCACCGCGGAGAACATCCTGCGCATTCTGCGCCCAGACTGCCAGTACACCCAGCTGGAGGCCAAGGTGCTGGACATTGCCCTCATCCTCCACGCGGACCACGGCGGCGGCAACAACTCCACCTTCACCACCCATGTGGTCACCTCCTCAGGCACGGATACATACTCGGCCATCGCGGCGGCCCTGGGCTCCCTAAAGGGCCCCAAGCATGGCGGCGCCAACATTAAGGTGGTGCGCATGTTCGAGGACATCAAGTCCCACATCAAGGACTGGAGCGACGAGGAGGAGATCAGCGCCTACCTCTACAAGCTGCTGCACAAGGAGGCCTTTGACCGCTCGGGCCTCATTTACGGCATGGGCCACGCGGTCTACTCCGTCTCGGACCCCCGCGCCAAAACCATGGCCAGCTTTGTGGAGGGCCTCTCTCAGGAAAAGGGCCGCACAGCGGAGTACCAGCTGTACCAGCGGGTGGAACGCCTGGCCGTGGAGGCCATCACCAAAGACCGGAAAATTTACAAGGGCGTTTCCGCCAATGTGGACTTTTACAGCGGCTTCATCTACAGCATGCTGGACCTGCCCATGGAGCTGTACACCCCCATCTTCGCCATCTCCCGCATTGCCGGCTGGAGCGCCCACCGCATTGAGGAACTCACCGGCGGCGGAAAAATCATCCGTCCCTCTTACAAAAGCGTGCAGGAGCACCGGGCTTTTGAGGAATAAAGGGCAAAACAAAGGAGATTCTTTATGAAAAACAGAGTTTTAGGCCGTACCGGCCTGCAAGTGGGAGAGATCGGCCTGGGCTGCGAGGCCCTGGTGGAGCTGGACGCTGCCGCCGCCCAAGAGATGCTGAACGCGGCCATTGAGGCCGGGGTCAACTTCTTCGACCTGTTCGCCCCCCAGCCCCAGGTGCGGGACGCCTTTGGCCGGGCCATGAAAGGCCGCCGGGAAAAATTTATCCTCCAGGCCCACCTCTGCTCCGCCTGGGTGGACGGCCAGTACATGCGCACCCGGGACATAGAGGTGGTCAAGGCCGCCTTTGCCGACCTGCTGGCCCGGCTGGGCACGGACTATGTGGATGTGGGCATGATTCATTTTGTGGACGAGCAGAAGGATTTTGACGAAGTTTTCGGCGGCGCTGTAATGGAATATGCCAAAGAACTGCTGGCCGCTGGAACCGTGCGGCATTTGGGCCTGAGCACCCACAACCCCCGGGTGGCTATTCAAGCGGTCCAGTCCGGGCTTATTGATGTGATTATGCTCAGCCTGAACCCGGCCTATGACATGCTGCCCCCCAGCGAGGACATTAACATTCTGTTCGACAAGGCCACCTATGAGGCCCCGGATGTGCTCTCCCGCACAGACCCGGAGCGCCAGGAGCTTTACGCCCTGTGCGAAAGCCAGGGCGTTGCCCTGACGGTGATGAAGCCCTACGCGGGCGGGGCCCTGCTGGACGCCCAGGCTTCTCCCTTTGGAGCGGCCATGACCGTGGCCCAGTGCCTGCACTACTGCCTCACCCGTCCGGGGGTGGCCACGGTGCTTACCGGCGCCAAGAACATTCCGGAGATGATGGAGGCCATTGCTTACTGCGATTTGCCGGAAGAGGAAAAGGACTACAGCACGCTGCTCTCCAGCTGCCCAGCCCACGCTTTCCAGGACCAGTGCATGTACTGCGGCCACTGCGCCCCCTGCCCGGCGGGCATTGACATTGCCACGGTGAACAAATACGCGGACCTCTGCCAGGCCCAGGGCAAGGTCCCGGAGACCGTGGCGGACCACTACCGGCTGCTCTCCGCCAAAGCCGGGGACTGCATTGGCTGCGGGCAGTGCGAAGCCCGGTGCCCGTTCCAGGTAAAGATTGTGGAGCATATGGAAAAAGCCAAAGAAATGTTCGGCGCGTAAAAAGCGCCGGCGGAATAAGCCCAAAGGGGCAGTAAGAGCGCGTGAGTTTAGCTCTTACTGCCCCTTTGGGCTTATTCCGCCGCTGGCTTGGCTTTGTCTGCCTCATACTCCAAAATGTCTCCCGGCTGGCAGCCCAGCGTCTCGCAGATGGCCGCCAGCGTCGAAAAACGGATGGCGTTTACCCGGTTGTTCTTAATCTTCGATAAGTTCGCATTGGTGATGCCCACCTGCTCCGCCAGCTGGTTCAGCGAAATCTTCCGCTCCAGCATCACCCGGTCTAACCGCAATATAATGTGTCCCATTCCCTCTCCTTACACCAGTCCATCTACATCCCGCTGAATTTGCACGCCCTGGGCAAATGCCTGGGAGAGGCACAGCATCAAAATGCCCACCGCAAAGCTGTTCAGCCCCACGCTGCTTTCCACCTGCTCCGGCCCCAGCGCCAGCACAGCGGCCACCTCCGCCACCAGCTCCACCACCAGAACCGCCAGCAGGAAGAAACCCATTTCCCGCAGCATGCGCACATTGTCCTTTTGAAAGGGCGTTTTGCCCTGAGAAAACTTGGTCAGCCCCTGGGTGGTGCGCAAAATCAGGTGGGCGTCCCGGAAAACCCAGGCCGTCAGGCCCAGCACCAGCGCGCCGGTCAAAAGGAAGATCACCAGCGCCGGAACCAGCAGCTCCCCGTCCTCACCGGCAATGACCATGGAAAAGCCATGGGTGCTCAGCTCCGCTCCCGGCCCCACGCCCCAGACCAGCTGTCCCGGCACATAGGGGTCGATGGCCACCAGCACCACCGCCACCACCATGGCAACCGCTCCAATCCAATAGGCCACCTCGATGAGCTTGGTCAGCACTGTGGCGAATTTCGTCAAGTTTTCCATGCGTTTTTCCTGCGTTTGCATACGAGCAGCACCTCCATAATTGGTTTGTGCTCTCATTATAGCGCAGGATTTGTTGTTTATCAATATATAATTATCGTTTTTCAATAATTTCTTCCAGCTGCAACGGCCCGCCTGCCAAGTACTTGGCCCCGTGCTCCACCAGTTCTTCCCGCTGGCGGAAGCCCCACAGCACCCCGCAGGCGTCCATCCCCGCGTTGCGTCCTGTGTCCATGTCCACGCCGCTGTCGCCAATGTAGAGCACTTCCTCCGGGGCGGCTCCCAGCTCTTCCGCCATGGCCAAAAGCGCCGCCGGGTCCGGCTTAATGGGGACCCCTTCCCGTTGGCCGTGAACCGCGTGGAACACCCCTGGATACAGCTCCGCCACAATGGCCCGGGTCATGCTGTCCGGCTTATTGGAGAGCACCCCCAGCTTCCGGCCGGCCTGGCGCTGGCGGGCCAGCACCTCCGGCAGTCCTGGGTAGGCTCCCGCCAAGGCCAGGGGGTCGGCGGCGTAGCGGCGGTCGTACTCCGCACGGAACCGCCGGCGCTCTTCCTCCGGCAGGTCCGCCCCCACACGGGCCAGCATCCGGTCCATTAAAACCGCCGCGCCATTGCCCACCAAAGTCCGGTATTCCTGAACCGCAATGGGCGGCAGGCCGAAAGCGGACAGGGTCCCGTTTCCAAAATAGGCGATCGAGTGAAGGGTATCGGCCAAAGTACCGTCCAGATCAAAAATACAGGCGCAATAGGCATTCATGAGGAAAATCCTTTCTTTATAAAGGGTTTGAGAAAAACAAGCTTACCGCCTCAGGTTCCAAAGTACCAGCTGGGGAACCAAGCCAAGCTCTTGGCATAGGCCTCGGAGGTGGGCGCGCCGGAGATTACCGGGAAGAATGCCGCGAACAGCGCCACGCAGGCCAAAGCGAAGACCCCCAGGCACAGGGGCGCCGGCCGGGCCCACACCGTCCAGCGGCCCAGCACCGCCTCTTTTTGCCATAGGACCCGCTGGCCCCAGGCCGTGCGGGTGTGCAGCCACTGGACACAGGCCAGCAGGGCCAGCAGCAAGAAGGGCACCGCTGTAAAATAGTGATAGATAAAGGTCAGCCGGGGCACCAGCACCCAGGGCAGGTACACCGAAAGGAAGCCCGTCAGCGCCACGCCGCATTCCAGCCGCTTTTCTTTCACCCACAGCGCCGCCGCCATAAGGCCCGCGGGAATAAAAGACCACCACAGCAAGGGGTTGCCCATGGAGGAAATATTGCTCATTTGTTCCTGGCTGTTGCAGGGCTTGGAGATAAAGTACCAAATGGGCCGCTTGTCAATGGGCCACTCATACCAGGGAGAGGCATAGTCGTGGGTGGCCACCAGCTGGGAGTGGTAGTTGAACATGGTCTGCTGGTAGTTGAGGAAGGTCCCCCACACCCGGTCCGCGTTGTGGGGCAGAGTTGTCATGGGCAAAAAGGCGCAGAAGTAGATGCCAAAGGGAATGGCCACAAAGAACAGGCAGCACCAGGCGCACAGCACCCCGCAGCGCCGCAGCACAGGGGCCGGGTCCCGGCGGCCCTTCACCTCATAGCGGTAGGCCGCGAAAAGCTTGGCAAAGTACAGCACCGCCAGCCCCACAGCCCCATAGGCGGCGGTCCACTTAGAGGCCACGCCCAGGCCCATAAAGAGGCCGCTCAGGCCCAAGGGAAGCAGCAGCTTTTTCACCGGCTCCTTTAATATATCCATGCGCCAGAAGGCTACCATGGCGTCGTACATCAGCAGCAGGAAGAACACCGAGTAGGTGTCAATGGTGGCAATACGGGTCTGGGTAAAGTGCATAAAGTCAAAGGCAAAGGCCAGGGCGCCCAAGGCGCACAGCCAGGTGCGGCCAAAGAGCTGCTTGCACAGGTGGTACAGCGCCGGGAGCATCAGCACGCCAAAAAGGGCCCCCATAAACCGCCAGCCAAAGGGATTCAGGCCAAAGATCCGGATGCCCAGGGCGATGATGTGCTTGCCCAGGGGCGGATGGGTATTCTCATAGGGCTCCAGCCCCAAAATGTGCTCATAGGCGGTGCGGGCATGGTAGATCTCGTCAAAATAGCTGGAATTCTCATAGGTCTTGTAAAGGGGAACCGTGTCCGGCTCGTCCACCAAAGCCGCCCCGTCTCCCTGGACCGTCACCGCCGGAACGCTTTGGGCGTCCACAGGCAGCAGGCCCGCCTCGTTTAGGATCACCGAACCGTCCAGGGGGGTCAGGCGCACATAGCGGCCGGGGTAGTCCAGCCACTTGGTCTGCCACGCGAACACATGGCCGTTTTTTGTCTCTCCGCAGTCGTTCCAGTTGACGCCGTCCTCACTGGTCTCCACCCGCATAGCAGACCCCAGCCTGGCCCGGTAGTGGCTGCTGTCCGGCACCAGGCCGGGCAGGTAGTACAGGTTGTTGCAGGTCACTTCCGATTCCAGAATCACGCTCTCCCCCTCGGCCGGGGTCCAGGAGGTCTGGGGCATCGCCGTGCCTCCCAGCCGCCAAAAGCCCACCAGGGCGTAAATCAGGGTAATGCCGCACATCAGCAGCCAGTCCCAGCGGGTCATGGCGCGGCTTACCGGCGGCTCTTCCGGAAGAACCGCTTTTACCGCCTTTTTCTGTGTTTTTTTCTTGGTTTTACCCTTCCCCACAGCTTCCGCCTCCTTTATCCAGCTTTTCATGTCCCCCTTGATGTAGGCCGCCCAGCAGGCCCACAGCAGGTAGCCCAAAGCCGCTGCCTGCAGCAGGGAGATGGCCTTGCTGGCCATGGCGTTGGGGTCATAGTGGGTGTCGAACTCCCGGAACAGCCACAGCACGTACTGCACGTTGAGATAATTAGCCCCGGTTAAAAAACCATAGGCCCGCAGCTGCCGCCGGTCCCCGGTAAAGAGAAAGCTGACCAGCACAAACAGAAAGGCCGGGAACAGGTAGCGCTCGTGCATCTTCACGGCGAACATGTACACCACGCCCATAAGCACCGGCACGGCGGCGAACACCGCGTCTTTGCGCCGGGAGCGGAACATGAGGAAGCAGCAGGCCGCCGTGGCCAGCACCGGCGCCAGGACGGTCAGGAAGGCGGAAGCCCCCCCCCCTGGCAGGCCCTTCCAGTTCCAGCCGATGAGGGCCCAGAAGTTGCAGCAGTTTACCGAGTAGTAGTCGTAGTAGTCCATGGTGGCCCGGTATTTATCAATCAGCCAGAGGTAGTCAAAATTTTTGGTAA
This sequence comes from uncultured Oscillospiraceae bacterium, assembly GCA_910587995.1. GTDB lineage: Bacteria > Bacillota > Clostridia > Oscillospirales > Acutalibacteraceae > Acutalibacter. Next base: position 21,059 of record CAJUNS010000029.1, read on the forward strand.
ACGGCGTGGACACCAGCAGTATCATGCCAATGGCGCAGCCAACGCCCACCAGCAGCTGCACCCATTTCTTCTGCTTAATGGCAAAACACAGGTACAGGGGCGCGAAGACCAGCATCTGGGGCTTGCAGATAATGGCCAAGCCGTACAAAAGCCCTGAGGGCGGATAGCACTCCCCATAGAGCAGCAGCACCGAGGCCAGCAGAATGGCGGTGCACAAGGAGTCGATCTGCCCCCACTGGGCGGAGTTGACAAACACCGCCGGGCAGAACAGATACGCGCCCGAAAGCAGCAGGGCTGTCCGTTCGCCCAGCTTCTTCTGTCCCAGCCACAGCAGCACGCCGCCGCAGAGAACATCCGCCAAAATGGAGGGCAGCTTAATGACCAGCGTGTAAGTCTGGCCCTCAATGGCCCAGCCAAAGGCCTGCCGCAGCCGCTCCAAGGTGGCCAAAATGTATAAGTACCCTGGCGGATAATCCAAAAACTTATCCGTGTCGTACACGTTTTGCAGGCCGCTCTGCAGGGTCATCTGCCCCCAGGCCTTAAAGGTGCCCAGGTCCACGCTGAAGCCCTCAGAGTACCAGCCCAGCACCAGCCGGAACAGAAGGGAGGCCAACAGCAGCAGCCCGCCCCACAGGGCAAAGCGCTTGGTCTTTCCCTCTTCCAGGCGCGTAACCGAAAGCAGCACCATCGCCCCGGTGAAAGCGCCGCCCAGCAAAATGTATCCAGCCATTTCCGTTCCCCTTCCGTCCGCGTCTCGCGGCCCTCAAAAAATTTTTCCGCAACCGGCCAAAAACCTGTTGACTATTTCCAAAAAACCGTGTAATCTACATATAGAGCCTCCCGCAGGGCCGCCTGTTTTGGGCCGCCGGAAAGGCTTGGCACACAGTCCAACCATAAGTATAGTGCTTTCCTGCCGGAAAGTCAAATCCCAGAGGCCGGAATGGGCGCAAAATCCGCTTTTTTCTCCCAGGCCTTAACCTTTTTCTAGAGAAAGGATGTTTCCCTATGGATCAACTACCCGCACGCTATCATGAGGACCCCCATGCCCTGCATGTGGGCACAGAACCCAACCGCAGCTATTACATCCCCCTGGGTCCCGATGGTCAGCCCAAAGCCCTGGCCCTCAGCGGCCAGTGGTCCTTCCGTTATTTCGAGTCCTTCCTGGACGCGGTGGACGGCGAGGGCAGGCTGTGCCTGGACGAGGCCCTGATGGAGCCCATCCCGGTGCCCTCCTGCTGGCAGAATCATGGCTACGGGCGGCATATGTACACCAACGTCCGCTACCCCATCCCCGTGGACCCGCCCTATGTGCCCGACGAGAACCCCTGCGGCCTGTACCACCGGTATTTCGACCTCTCCAAAGCCGCTGGTTCCCGGTTCTTCCTGAACTTTGAGGGCGTGGACTCCTGCTTCTACCTGTGGGTCAACGGCAGCTTTGTGGGCTACAGCCAGGTCTCCCACAGCACCTCTGAGTTTGAGGTGACCAAGTTCCTGTGCGATGGTCCCAACTCCATTACCGTGCTGGTGCTGCAGTGGTGCGACGGCACCTATTTGGAGGACCAGGATAAGCTGCGCATGAGCGGCATTTTCCGGGATGTGTACATTCTGGAGCGCCCTCAGGCCTTTTTGCGGGACTTCTTCGTGAAAGAGAGCTTTGCCGGAGACTTTTCTCAGGCGGACCTGACTGTGGAGCTCACTTTGGAGGGGGACGCCCAGGCCTCCGCCGCTTTGTACGCGCCGGACGGAAGCCTGGTGGGCGAGTGCGCCCCCAGCGGCGAGAGCCTCTCCTTCCACATTGGCGCCCCAGAGCTGTGGAACGCCGAAAGCCCCAAGCAGTACAAGCTGGTACTCAGCTGCGGCGGCGAAACCATTGAGCAAAAGGTGGGCCTGCGGAAAATTGAGGTGAAGGACGGCGTGGTGCTCCTTAACGGCACGGCCATTAAATTCCGGGGCGTAAACCGCCACGACAGCGACCCGGTCACCGGCTATACCATCAACCTGGAGCAGGCCGTGCGGGACCTGCTGCTGATGAAGCAGCACAATGTAAACGCCATCCGCACCAGCCACTACCCCAACGCCCCCTGGTTCCCCCAGCTGTGCAGCGAGTACGGCTTCTATGTCATCGCCGAGGCGGACCTGGAAAGCCACGGCAACGCCAACAAGCTGGGCGCTTACAGCATGGAGAACTACTCCGACGCGGCGGCGGACCCCCAGTTTATGGAGGCCATTGTGGACCGGACCCAGCGCAACGTGATGCGGGACAAAAACTGCGCTTCCGTGGTCAGCTGGTCTTTGGGCAACGAGAGCGGCTGGGGCCCCAACACCGAGGCGGCCGGCCGCTGGGCCAAGGACTACGACCCCAGCCGCTTGCTGCACTATGAAAACTGCTACATCTACCACACGGGCTACGAGCCGGACTTCTCCATGCTGGATCTTTACAGCCGCATGTACACCCCCACCGAAGAGGCCGAGCTGCCCTGGCCCGGCAAAGAGGTGAACATACCCAGCTACTTTAAGGGCGCGGAGCTGGATAAGGCCTGGGAAGGCCGCAGGCCTCCCTTTATGCTGTGCGAGTACATCCACGCCATGGGCAACGGCCCCGGAGACCCGGAGGACTACCAGCAGCTGATTATGCGGCACGATGGCTTTGCGGGCGGCTTTGTGTGGGAGTGGTGCGACCACGCGGTCTATGGCGGCCAGACCCCGGACAACCGGCCCATCTACCGCTATGGCGGCGACCATGAGGAGTTCCCCCACGACGGCAACTTCTGCATGGACGGTCTGGTCTACCCGGACCGCACGCCCCACACCGGCCTAAAGGAGTTTAAAAACGTGGTCCGGCCCATCCGCGCCCGCCAGGCGGAGGGCAAAGAGGGCGTTTTCATCCTCCACAACTACCGGGACTTCACCAACGCCCAGGACTTTGCCGCCCTGCGCTATGAGGCCATGACCAATGGCGAGATCGTGGCGGGCGGAGATTTGGAAATGCCCTCCATCGCCCCCCACGGCGAGGCGGAGATTACCGTGCCCGGCCTGCCCAGCACCGGCCTTTCCGCTGTCACCTTCTTCTATGAGGCCCGGCACGACGGACCCTTCTTTGCCGCTGGCCACGAGCTGGGCTTCGACCAGATTCTGCTCAGCCAAGAGGCTCCGGCCCTGCCCGCCCTGTCTAAAGAGGCGGTGGAGGTCAGCCAGTGCCGCCGGTTCGTCACTGTCAGCGGACCCAAGTTTAAGTATCAGTTCAGCAAATCCACCGGCCTGTTCCGGGAGATGTGCTTTGAGAACAAGAACATTCTCACCCGGCCCATGGAATGGAACGTTTACCGCGCCCCCACGGACAACGACCAGTATGTGAACCCCAAGTGGACCGAGGCGGGCTATGACCGGCCCACTGTGAAGGTCTACAGCGCCAATGGCGAGGCCTGTCCGGAAGGCGGCGCGGTGATCACCTGCCATCTGGGCATCGCCGCCTTAACCGTGGCCCCCTTTGTGGATGTAACGGCTACCTGGACCATTGACAGCGAAGGCCGCGTTGACTGCCAGCTGGAGGGCCGGCGCGACAGCCGCTTCCCCTACCTGCCCCGGTTTGGCGTGCGCATGTTCCTGCCCAAGGCCTTCCAAAAGGCCGGGTACTTTGGCTATGGGCCCTTTGAGAGCTACGCGGACAAACACCGGGCCTCCCGGCTGGGCGTGTTCCACAGCACGGTGGACCGCATGGTGGAGCACTACCTGAAGCCCCAGGAGAACGGCTCCCATTACGGCTGCCGCTGGGCCAATGTCAGCACCGGCCGCTATACCCTGATTGCCGAGGCCCCTCAAGGCTTCTCCATGAACCTCTCCCCCTACACTCAGGAGGAGCTGGCCAAAAAGACGCACGACCATGAGCTGGAACCCTGCGGCGAGACGGTCTTCTGCCTGGACTATAAGATGAGCGGCGTAGGCTCCGGCAGCTGCGGACCCCAGCTGATGAAGAAGTACCAGATGAACGATGAAAAATTTTCTTTCCATTTCCGCCTGACACCCTCTTGCAAGTAAGAGATTTTTAGGCTATAATGGATAGAAGAAGTGCGGCCGGTATCAGCACCGGCCGCATTTCTCATAAAAGCGGAAAGCCATGGCGTTGGCGGCGGAGGCGCCCTTGGGTTTTCCACCGCGTTTTTTAGAAATTGCTTTATAGAAAAGGAGCTTGTGTTTTATGATGAGTAAGAAGGATGAAGCGGTATAGCCGGGAGGTTTGCCGCAAATAAAAAAACAAACAAATGGTGGCAAACATCCTCCCAATGAACCGGCACATCTCAGGAGGATACCACTTGAACCGAGAAAACAAACGGAAAAAGTACGAAAAAGGCTACTACCAGAACCACCCCTGCAACGACAGCTTTACCTGCAAATGCTGCGGCCGCCTTGTCACCCCCGAGGCCGCTGGAAGCCAGCACCGCAACCACTGCCCCAACTGTTTGACAAGCCTGCATGTGGACAACGAGCCCGGCGACCGGGCGGCGGACTGCGGCGGGCTGATGGACCCGGTAGGGGTCTGGGTGCGGAAAAACGGCGAGTGGGCCATCATCCACCGCTGCCGGCGCTGCGGGCATTTAAGCTCCAACCGGGTGGCGGCGGACGACAACCCCATGAAGCTGATGTCCATTGCCATGCGGCCCCTGGCCCAGCCGCCCTTTCCCATTGAGCGCATTGAGGAAATGACCCAGCTTATGGCTGGAGACGGAACGCTGGGGTAAGCCCTCCGCGGCTGGCGGCCTTTGCGCTTTTTTCCCATGGGACCCAAGCGCGGCCCGTTTGACCACGCGCCGCGTTCAACATATAAAACAAGGAGGACTTTTTATGAAACTTGGCATCATTATGCCCCCAAAGCCGGAAAGCTTTGACCGGGCAAAGGAACTGGGGCTGGACTTTGTGGAGTTTGACTGCAACCCCACCGACTTCTTCGGAGTCCCCACCGCGGACCTGCTGGCCGCCAAGGACGAGCTGAAGGCCGCCAGTGAGCGCACCGGCGTGGAAGTGGGCGCGGTAGGCCGCTGGGCCAGCCATATTCTGGACGAGAACGGCAATGTGGTGCAGGAAGAGTGGGAGAACGTGAAAAGCGTCATCGACTTTGGCGCCCACCTGGGAGCCAAGCACTACCTGTGCAGCTGCAACTACGTCCAGGGCATCTCCTATTATAAGAATATTACCGCCGCCATCCAGGTGCTTAACGACATTGTGGCCTATGCCAAGGACCACGGCATGGAGACCGCCATTGTCAACTGCATGATGGGCGACAACTACATCCGCACCCCGGAGCAGTGGAAGCTGGTCCTCAGCGAAGTGCCGGGCCTGGGTATTAAGTACGACCCCTCCCACAGCTTTGTCCATGGCGGCGAGAAGGGCGCGTATCTCAGCGAGGGGATGCAGTGGGGCTCCCACTTCAAGTACTGCCACGTCAAGGGCGTTATTCAGCGGGGCGATTCCCACGAGGCCGACCACTGGGCCCTGCGGGACATGATTGTTAAGCATCCCGAGCTTAAGGACGAGCTTATGCCCGGCGGCTTTGGCGGCGACCCGGACTACGACAACCCTCCGGCGGGCATCGACGTGATCAACTGGCGGGCCTTCTTCGCCATCCTCTATAAGTACGGCTATGACGGTTATTTGGCCATTGAGCCCCACTCCTCCACCTGGACCGGCGAGAAGGGCGAAAAGGGCGTAAAATACACCATCAAGTACATCCGCGACCTGATGATTTTGGACTAAACCGTTTTCACAATACCCAGCAGGAAGGGACCGCCCCGCGCGGCCCCTTTTTGCTTTTCTCCGGGCCTATTGCAGCACCAGCACCAGGGCGGTCACATCGTCCTCGTGGCCGTCGGCCCGCCGCTTCCGGGCCTCCTCGGTAATCTGCTGGGCCAGCAGGTTGGGGTTCTCGTCCTCCTCCCAGGCCATCACCAGGTCCACCAGCCACTCGCAGCCCGAGGCCACCACCCCGTCGGACACCATTACCACCAGGTCCCCGCTGTTCAGGTCCCGCTGGTAGCTGGCAAACTCCACCCCCGGCATAATGCCCACCGGTACGCTGGAGGCCTCAATCACCTCGCTGCGCCGCCCCCGGCGCACAACGGTGCAGGCCGCCCCGGCCTTGCGGAACTCCGTGCGCCCGGTAAACAGGTCCACGCAGGCCACGTCCATGGTGGCCAGCGACTCGTCTCCCGACTTGGCCAACAGGGCCGAGTTCACGGTTTGCAGCATGCTGTCAAAGCCGATGCCCGCTTTTAAAAGGCTTTCCGCCATAGCCGAGGTCATGGCCCCGTCCACCGCCGCCCGGCCCCCGGTGCCCATACCATCGCTGAGCACGGCGATCAGCCGCCCGCCGCCATCATAAAACACATTGGTGCTGTCTCCGCAAAAGGCCCCGCCGCCCGCGCAGTATTGGGAGAAGCCCCGGCCCACCTCCAAAAGGGGGCGCTGGCACATCTGGATGCGGCAGCGGTCTTCGGCGGTGCTGACGCAGGGGGGCGAAAACACCCGCCCGCAGGCGGCGGAAATCTCCCGGGTAAAGGCCGACCGGTTCAGCCGCTTCTGGCGCTCCCGGCCGATCTCCGCCTCAATGGTCATGCGCCCATACTTGTCCACCCGGCAGCAGACCTCCAAGGGGGTTACCCCGTTTTCCCGCAGAATGCCCGCCACCCGCTGGGCGGCCTCCTCATCAAAACGCTCATACAGGGAGAACTCCCCGGCCATCTCCTCCAAAATGCCCGCCGTGGTCCGAAAATGCTCCTCCACCACCTCCCGCACCTGGGCGGTCCGCAGCTCGGCGGACTCCTTCAGCAGGTAACGGGCATAGTTCTTGTTTACCTCGTCCCGCATCTCCCCGGCCCGGCAGCAGCGGTCCGAAAACTCTTTGGTGAAGTCGCAGGTTTCCAGCCGCTCCTTTTCCTTCAGCGCCTGGGAGAGCTGGGCAAAGTTTTCCAAGGTCTGGTCCTTATATTTACGCCAGCACACCGTACCCAAGGCGCAGCCCGCGCACACGGTCTCCGTGGCCTTGTTATAGACTCCCTGCAAATTGGGGGCGCATACGGTGCTCAGCTTTTTGCTGATCTCCTCCACCGAGGCGGAGACGCTGTTCAGGGCCTGGGCGGCGCAGCGCAGCCGCAGCACAATGTTTCCCCGCAGGGCCCCGCCAGAGAGGGAATCCGCCCGCAGGCCGAACAGCTCGCCGATGCGGCGGCTTTTAGGCAAAAACATATAGAATACCGTGGCCGCCGCCACCTCCACCGCCCCGGTGAGGATCTGCGTGTTGCCGGACCCCACCTGCAAGGAGGCCACGCCGTGGGAGATGACAAAGGCAATGGCAGCGGCGGTCTTCCCCATGGGCGCGAAGACGCCGGCCATAAGCCCCCCCAGCCCATAGGCACCGGATAAGTAAGAAAGCCCCGCCGTGGACAAGCCCTGCACAGCCCCCGCCGCCACCCCGGCCACCGCGCCCCCAGAGATGCCGCCCGCCCGGGCGCAGGTGAGCACCAGCAGCACCATCATCACCCGGCCGGCGGAGACGCCCATTACGCTGATCTGGGAGAAGCTGAGCACCCCCAGGCCTAGGCTCACGGTCAGGGCGGTTAAATCGCCGCTGTCGTACAGGCCCGGCCGGGGCAGCCCCTCCTGACCGGCCAGAATGCCGGAGGTCCGGCTTAAAAAGTAGGCGCTGCCCGCTCCCAAAAAGGACTCCGCTACATACAGCGCCGCCGTATAGCTGATGGAGCCGTTGAGGAACACCATGGTCATGCCGGTCAGCAGCAGGGGCAGAAAAGCCGCGCCCGGGGCAAAAAGCGGGTGGCTGTTCACGCTTTTCAGCTCGGAGAGGGACCAGCGGATGGCCGTGACCGCCACCAGCGCCGCCGCGTAGCGCACCGGCACATACACCGGCGAGGGCAGCAGATAACCCAGAAACGCCCCCAGCGCACCGGCCCACAGCCCCTCCCGGGGGACGCTGGCCGCCGCCGCCACGCCAAAGGGGGCATACTTGCCGAACATCAGCCCGCGGGAGCACACCAGCCCGGCCAGAAAGCTTCCCGCCATAACCAGCAGCTTCCGGGCTTGTCCGGTATGCAGGGCCTCCGCCAGCCGAAACAGAGATTGTTTGAATTTCGTCATTTCCATCTGAACAACACCGCCTCAAGATAAAATTATGGAAACCCTTACGCGGGCAACGATGGAATTATACATCGTAAAAAGAAAAATATCTGTCGTTTATCCGATAAGAGAAAATGGGAGTTTCACGCTAAAAACCGGGGTTGGCGGAGAAGTCAAGAGGAAGCGGGCAGGGTATTGGCGAACAATTTTGGAAAGTTTTTATGTAAATCACGAGAAGAGATTTGCGAAAAAGTCTTTCTTCTTTCCTCCCCTCTTTGTTTCCTTCTCCAAATCCCTCCTTGACTTTTACCCCCCTTGTGCTATAATTACCCCCAGAAGCTGACAAAAAATCCACCCCCATTCTTGAAAAGGAGCGCCTGCCATGCCTATCTTCTACGACCCCCAAACCAAGCTCTTCCGGCTGGACACCAAAACCTCCTCCTATGCCTTTATGGTCTATGAGGAAAATTACCTGGTGCACCTCTATTACGGCCCCCGCGTCACCGACCAGGATTTGCAGCCCTTGATGTACCGGGGCTGGTACGACTCCCTCTCTCCCCGGAACCCCCAGGTCAGCGACCCCCGCTTTACCCTGGATGTGATCCCCCAGGAGTGCCCCGGAACCTCCACCGGCGACTTCCGCATTTCCGCCGCCGAGGCCCGCAACGCCGCTGGCAACACCGTCACGGACCTGCGCTATGTGGGCCACAGCATCACCCCCGGCAAACCCGCCCTGCCCGGCCTGCCCGCCACCTTTGCCCAGGAGGGCCAGGCCCAGACCCTGGAAATTGAAATGGCCGACCCCCTCACCGGCCTCAAGGCCTTTTTGCTCTACACGGTCTTCGAAAACCACGGGGCCATGGCCCGCAGCGTCCGCTTTGAAAACGCCGGAGGCCAGCCCCTGGACCTGGAGCGGGCCTACAGCCTCTGCCTGGAGCTGCCCACCATGGATTACGACATGATCCACATGTACGGCCGCTGGGCCAAGGAAAACACCGTGGTGCGCCATCCCCTGCAGCACGGCCTCCAGGCCATTCAGTCCAAGCGGGGCATGACCAGCCCCAACCACAACCCCTTTGTGGCCCTGGCCCGTCAGGACAGCGGCGAGGAGTACGGCCAGGTCATCGGCGTGAACCTGGTTTACAGCGGCAACTTTGCCATGGAGATTGAGGTAGACACCCCCGGCTGCCCCCGGCTGCTGGCGGGCATCAACCCCAGCACCTTCCGCTGGCGTCTGGCCCCTGGCGAGAGCTTCCAGGCTCCCGAGGCGGTGATGGTCTTCTCGGAAGAGGGCCTGGGCGCTATGAGCCGGGACTTCCACAAGCTCTACCTGGACCACCTTTCCCGCAGCCAATGGACCAAGAAAAAGCGGCCCATCCTCATCAACGACTGGGAGGCTGCGGTGTTCGACTTTGACGACCAGCTGCTGGTGGAGTTCGCCCAGGAAGCCGCCAAGCTGGGCGTGGAAATGCTGGTCATGGACGACGGCTGGTTCGGGGCCCGCAACAACGACCGGGCCGGGCTGGGCGACTGGCAGGTGAACGAGCAGAAGCTCAAGGGCGGCCTTTCGCACCTGATTGAGCGGGTGAACGCGGCGGGGCTCAAGTTCGGCATCTGGTATGAGCCCGAAATGGTGAACCCGGACAGCGGCCTGTACCGGGCCCATCCCGATTGGATCATCCAGGCGCCGGGCCGGAACAAATCTCTCAGCCGCAACCAGTGCGTGCTGGACATGACCCGCCAGGAGGTCCGGGACAACATCTTCCAGCAGATGTACGATGTGATCTCCCAGAACAAAATCGACTACATTAAGTGGGACTGCAACCGGCACATCACCGAGGCCGGCAACGCTGTGCTGCCCCCCGAGCGCCAGGGCGAGTTCTTCCACCGCTATGTGCTGGGCGTGTATGAGCTGATGGACCGCGTCACCACCGCCTTCCCCCACATTCTTCTGGAGAACTGTTCCAGCGGCGGGGCCCGCTTTGACCCGGGCATGCTCTATTACTCCCCCCAAATCTGGACCAGCGACTGCACCGACCCCATCGAGCGGCTGACCATTCAGTTTGGCGCGTCCCTGTGCTATCCTCCGGCCAGCATGGGGGCCCATGTTTCCGCCAGCTCCCGCACCGGCTTTGCCACCAAGGGCAATGTGGCCCTTATGGGCAGCCACGGCTTTGAGCTGGACCCCCGCAAGCTTACCGAAGAAGAAAAGGCCATTGCCAAGGCCCAAGTGGCGGACTATCACAAATACTACGACCTGACCCACTATGGCGACCTGTATCGCCTCACCGACCCGGCGGTAGACCCCTTTGTGTGCGACTGGCAGTTCGTCAGCCCAGACAAAAAGGAAGTTCTGTTTACCCGGGTGGTGATGCGCCGTCCGGAAAATCTGTATCAGGTCCGCCGCCTGCGGGGCCTGGACCCGGAGAAGGTCTATGTGGACGAGGAAACCGGCCGCAAGTACTCCGGCGCCCTGCTGATGCACGCGGGCCTGGACCTCTCCCAGCCCTGGCCCGGCCCAGCCGATGGCAGCAGCGTCCTAAAACACTTTACCGCGGAGTGATTTGGCCTCCGGCGGTCAACTTCTTGAAAGAGGCTTCTTACCAATCTTTAAGAACTTTTGCATGGCCGCTGTTGGGCGGGAACTTTTGCATGGGCGCTCCAAAGGGGGCTTGATGAGAGGCCAGCGTGTCTTCACCAGGCGCTCAAAGGCGCGCTTGGGAAAATTACATAAAGAAAATGGATGGGACACTTTGAGGAGAGTCCCATCCATTTTTGTTCCCCAAAGGGGAAAAGACGCGGCGGCGCCGCTTGTGCCGTTTCTCGTTAACGCGGTGCAAAAATCAGATCTGCCGGTTTTTCCCTGCGTTTCCTATACGCCCTGCTGGAAGGTGCAGCACTCGGTGCCGCTCTTAGAGGTCACGTCCGAGCAGCAGCATCCCACGCAGACGCAGCCGGCCTCGCACTTGCAGTTGTTGTTGTAGGTGCAGCTGTGGGCCTTGCAGTCAATGGAAGTCTCCGCGCAAGCGCAGCCCTGGCTGGAAACCGCGTTCATGCCGGACTGGGACCGGGGCTCGTAAGACTCGCAGCAGGTTTGGCTGCTTTGGCGGGCGGCGGGGCCCTCCACCTTGATGCTGTCCAGGCAGCACAGGTCGTTTTCATTGTGGCGGCAGGAGGTCACTTGGCATTCCAAACGGTTTTTCATAGGAAAATCCCTCGCTTTGCGTTTTTTTAACGTGCGAGGCTAGTATGCCCGAAACGCGCTGGAGTATGTAGCGCGGCAAAAAAACAATGCCGTCCTTTTCCCGAAGCCCCTCAGCCCTCGCGCGCCTCATTAAGACCTTGGGCGTGGGCCTCTTTGCCCCGCTCCCGAATGGACCGCGCTGCGTCTTTGGCGGTATGTCCGTCCTCCGCGCCAAAATATCCCTGCCCGCAGCCATCCAGCTCCGGGCAGGCGTAGCAGCCGTCCAGCCCCCGCTCCCGGGCGCAGGACACATTGGGACAGACTCCGTCCTCATACAGCGTGGCATAAGAGCAGTTGTTGTACACACCACGACAGCCCCCGCAATATTTTGTATAGGGGCAGTGGTCACAATGATGCCCGCACACGCCCTGCGGGTCCACCCCCGCCCGGGCGGCGGCTACCAGCTGGGCCTTTTGCTGGCCGCAGCGCTCAATCCTCTGACCGGGCGGATTGTCTCCGTGTTCCGGGTCCTGGGAGAAGTCCTGAAGCTGCTGGCAGGGGAAGTCCGGGCATTCCCCGCAAAAGCCCCTTTTTTTGCCAATGGCGCACTGGGCCAGCGAACATTCCCCGTGAAAGGGATGGCCCTTTGTGGCAATGCATCCGCCGCAGCCTGTGGACTCCCGGAACGGGCATTCCCCGCAGGAAAGCCCGCAATAGCTGTCAATGGCGCTTCGGATGGCTTCAAAATCAGTCATATTCATTTTACCCCTTTTCATTTCTTTTTAT
>CAJUNS010000030.1 GCA_910587995.1 uncultured Oscillospiraceae bacterium
CCGCCCAGTTTGGAGCTGGTGAACGGACTCGAACCCCTGACCTGCTGATTACAAATCAGCTGCTCTACCAACTGAGCTACACCAGCAGATTTCTCTCTTGAGCGCTTGCTCATTATAACCCATCCCCGCCCAAAAGTCAAGCCCTATTTTGGTTTTTTTCGATTTATTTTTCCCCCACATGGCAAGGCTCGATTTCCCGCAGAATCAAGCCCCGTAAAAGCAACCAGTATAAACCGCTTCCACCATAATCCCGCTACAGCCCCCATGGGGCCAGGCAGCACACCCCTACCCCCGGTTCTGGCTCTTCACGGCCCGCTCAATGTCCCGCTTCGCCGCCCGTTCCGCCATGTCGGCCCGCTTGTCATAGAGCTTTTTGCCCTTGCACAGGCCCACCTGGACCTTCACCCGGCTTCCCTTAAAGTATAGGGACAGGGGTATGAGGGCATAGCCCTGCTGCTTCACCAGGCCGTAAAGCCGGTTGATTTCCCGCTTATGCAGCAGCAGGCGGCGCACCCGCATAGGGTCTTTGTTGAAGATGTTCCCAAAGTCGTACTGGCTGATGTGGCAGCCGTTCAGGAGCATTTCGCCCCCTACCACAGAGCACCAGGAATCCTTCAAATTGGCCCGGCCCTGGCGCAGGGACTTAACCTCTGTGCCCACCAGCTCGATGCCGGCTTCCAGAGATTCCTCCACAAAATAGTCGTGATACGCCTTTTTGTTTTGGGCAATGGTTTTGGTGTTGGATTTTTTCTCGGCCATAGGGGGCCTCCTTTCTGGGCGGTTGGGTCTGGGGAATATGGGGAAAGCGGCATGGGCCTTTTTTAGGGCAAGGCCGCTTCTGGCTGCTTAAGAATTCGCAAAAACTTTTTGTTCTGTCTGGCATTGAGGCGGAAGCCATTATGCTCGTTGCCCACAAGAAGGCCTCTGCCGGTCTACAGCTCCTGGCGGCCTTCCAGAGCCCGCTGCAGGGTTACTTCATCGGCGTATTCCAAGTCCCCGCCCACTGGGATACCGTAGGCCAGCCGGGTCACCCGCACCCCCAGGGGCTTAAGCAGCCGGGACAGATACATCGCCGTGGCCTCCCCCTCCACCGTGGGGTTGGTGGCCATAATCACTTCCTGGACCTCCGGCCCGGTTCGGGCCAGCAGCTCCTTAATGCGCAGCTGGTCCGGGCCAATGCCGGACAGGGGCGAAATTGCCCCGTGCAGCACATGGTAGCGGCCGTTAAAGTCCCCGGCCCGCTCCAAGGCGAACACGTCCTTGGGGTCCTCCACCACGCAGATCACGGAGCCATCCCGGGCCTCGCTGCGGCACACTGGGCACAGGTCTCCGTCCGTCAGGTTGCAGCAGACCGGGCAGTAATGAATCTTCTCATGGGCCTGGGTAATGGCCTCCGCAAAGGCTTGGGCCTCGTCTTTGGCAAGGCCCAAAATGTGGTAGGCCAGCCGCTGGGCGGTTTTGTGGCCGATGCCTGGCAGGCTCTCGAACTTTTCTACCAGCACCTCCAGGGGCGGCACATGATAGCGGACCATCAGAGCAGACCAGGCACAGCCATGCCGCCGGACACCGCCGAGAGCTTCTCTTCCTTCTCCTTGGCGGCGGCGCGCAGCGCCTCGTTGACAGCGGCAGTGACCAGGTCTCCCAGCATTTCCGCGTCCTCGGGATCAATGACCTCAGGTTTAATTTCCACGGACTTCACTTCCAGCTTGCCGGTAACCGTGGCCTTCACCGCGTCGCCGCCGGAAGCCGCCGTGTACTCCTTCTCTTCCAGCTCGGCGGTAACCGCCTCCATCTGCTCCTGCATTTTTTGAGCCTGACGGGCCAGCTGCTGCAAATTGGCCGCGCCGGGAGTGTTATAGCCTTGAGGCAATCTTGCTTTCATCGTTGTCTCCTCCAAGTGTATTGTTTTTTATTATATGACTTATGTATTCTATCGTGATTTTCCATAAAGTGGAAGGGCGTTCGCCGTTTCGCCCCTTCAAAGGCAGGCAATGTCCGGTTACTGGGAAAGCTCTTCCTGGTCCTGCCGTTCCTCCACAGGCACGCCCAGCTCCCGGGCGCGGCGGGCCAGTTCCTCCATGGGGTCGGCTTCTTCCTGCTCCGCCGGTTTGCGGTAGGGGCCCAGCTTGTACACCCGGCCCGTAACCTGCAGCACCGCCTGACGCAGGCGGTTGCGCTGCTCGTGCTTTTTCAGCAGCTCAAAGGCAATATCCGGCGCGTCGATGAGCAGGTAATCCCCGTTCACATAGGCGGCGCTGCCCTCAAAGGCCATGGCCACGCTTTTGGCTCCCCCTTTGATCACCTGCAAAATCTCCGGCCAATTTAAGAACCGCTGGGCCCCGGCGGAGAGAGCCTCAATATCGGGGGCGTTCTTGGCCGGAACAGGCGGCGGAGCCGGGGCGGGCCGGGGCGCGGGAGGCTCAAGGGGCGGCGCGGGCTTCGGCTTGGGGGCCGGCGGAGGCAGGGGCGGCTGAGGTTCATCATCCAGGGCCTCCAGGCCGGGAATCTCCATCTCCGGCTCCGAAGGGGAAGCTAAGGCCGGCGCTTCCTCCAAGGGCGGCGCGGGCCGGGCCAGCAGGCCTCCCCCCCGTTCCAATGCCTCCAGGCGGCGCAGCAGGGCCTCAGGGGCGCTGTCCAGCTCTGGCGAACACAGGCGGACAAAAGCCATTTCCAGCTGGGTCCGCTGGCTGCCAAAGCGCATCTTGTTCAGCGTCTCCTCAAAGGCGTCCAGGCCGTGGAGGATGTCCGGCAGGGTCATGGAGAGAGCCAGCCCCTCCATTTGCTCCCGCTCCTCCGGGGAGGCCTGCAGCAGCTCACCGGGGTCCCGCATGGTTTTGCAGAGCATCAGCCCCCGAAAATACCCGGCCAGCTCCTGGCACAAGCGGCCCAGGTCCTTGGACTCCTGATGGAGCCGGTGGATGCACGCCAAAGCCGGGGCGGCCTCCCGCCGGGCTACGGCACGGGCCAGCTCGTCCAAATAATCCCTGGCGGCCACGCCCGCCACCTGACACACGGTTTCCCGGTCCACATGGCGGCTGCGGCCCAGGCACTGGTCCAAAAGGGACAGGGCGTCCCGCAGGGCCCCATCGGCCAGACGGGCGATGAGCAGGGCCGCGTCCCGGTCCAGCTCCGCCTCCTCCTGACCGGCCACATAGTCCAGCCGGTCCGCCATCTGCCCGGGGGCAATGCGCCGGAAGTCAAAGCGCTGGCACCGGGAGAGAATGGTGGGCAGCAGCTTGTGCACCTCGGTGGTGGCCAAAATAAACACCACATGGGCCGGAGGCTCCTCCAAGGTTTTCAGCAGGGCGTTAAAAGCCTGCACGGAAAGCATGTGCACCTCGTCGATAATATAGACCCGGTACTTGGCGGAGGCCGGGGTGAAGTTGGATTCCTCAATCAGGGTGCGGATGCTCTCCACGCCGTTGTTGCTGGCGGCGTCAATCTCCACCACGTCCAGAATGGAGCCCTCGTCCAAGCCCCGGCACACAGCGCACTGGCCGCAGGGGTCGCCCTCCACCGGGGTCAGGCAGTTGACGGCCTTGGCCAATATTTTGGCGCAAGTGGTTTTACCTGTTCCCCGGGAACCGGTGAACAGGTAAGCATGGGCTACACGGCCCCGGGTCAGTTCGTTTTTTAGGGTCTCGGTTACTTGGGGCTGGCCCACCACATCGGCAAAGAAGCGGGGGCGGTATTTGCGGTAAAGGACCTGATACATGGCGGCGACCCCCTTTAAAACAGGCAAAAAAGTGGGATATGTGAGCGGACAGGCAGCCTGCATCGCCCGGAAACAACCGCTTAATGCTGCTCGGTTCCCCGCCTGACATGGTTCACGGCCTTCCGCCGCGCAGACCTGTCCGCCCACATATCCCACCAGCGCAAGCCGCACTGGGAATATTCATCGCAACCTTTTGAGACAGGCCTATTATACCACAAGCCGCGGGGGTTTGCAACTGGTATTTTTCCGGGCAGGCTGGCCGGGGCCGGTTTTTTCAGCGCTCCCCCGCCGCAGCCCTCTTGACAACCGGGGAAATCCGGCGTATAATAGCGAAAAAACCCAATTTGAGGCAGCCATGATGAAAAACACGCTTCTTCAGATGAATCGCTTCTTTACCCAGCCTACCTTTTTTGCCAACGGGCGAAAGGGCGGGCTTGTGTTGCTGGGCTGATTTCCTGACGGCTGGAATTGCCGCCAGGCGTGGTATGCAGCGCGAGCTTTTGGAAAGCTCGCGCTGCTTTTTGTT
Organism: uncultured Oscillospiraceae bacterium; assembly: GCA_910587995.1. Taxonomy (GTDB): domain Bacteria; phylum Bacillota; class Clostridia; order Oscillospirales; family Acutalibacteraceae; genus Acutalibacter. The sequence continues at coordinate 4,242 of CAJUNS010000030.1, forward strand.
TTTGAGAAAGGAGGCGGAAGCATGAAGCCGGAAGCCCCAGGCGTCCATCCCAGGCGGGGCCCGCCCCGCCGGAAAAGCCTTGAAAGCCTTGGCTTAACGTGTTATAATAACATCACTTGAACAAAGACGGAAAGGACGTTGCCAGATGAAAGAGAAAATGGAAGCCCTGCGCCAAAGCTTTGAGCAGGAGCTGCAAAAGGCCGCCAGCAGCGACGCGGTGGAAAAGCTGCGCGTGGCCTATTTGGGAAAGAAAGGCTCGGTCACCGAGCTTTTGAAGGGCCTAAAAACCGTAAGCGCCCAAGAAAAAAAGGAGCTGGGGCAGCATGTGAACCACCTGAAAAGGCAGGTGGAGGAAAAGCTGGCCCAGCGGGTGGAGGCCATCCAGGCCGCCGAAGAGCAGCGGGAGATCGACTCTGCCGAGCAATATGACGTTACCCTGCCCACCGTTGGGGCCAAGGGCTCTTACCATCCCATCACCATTGTGCAGCGGCAGCTGGAGGAAATTTTTGCCTCCATGGGCTTTGTGGTGGAGGATTATAACGAGATTGTCACGGACTACCAGTGCTTTGAGGCGGTGAACATCCCCAAGGACCACCCGGCCCGGGACATGCAGGACACCTACTACCTGGAAAACGGCCAGCTGCTGAAGACCCACACCTCCGCCGCCCAAAACGCCATTTTGCGCAAATATGGGGCGCCGGTGCGGGCCATTTTCCCGGGGCGCTGCTTTCGCAACGAGGCCACGGACGCCAGCCATGAAAACACCTTCTTTCAAATGGAGGGCATCATGGTGGACAAAAACATCTCCATCTCCAACCTGATCTACTTTATGAAAACCATGCTCTCCGAGGTTTTTGAGCGGGACGTAAAGGTCCGGCTGCGGCCTGGGTTCTTCCCCTTTGTGGAGCCGGGCTTTGAGCTGGACATCAACTGCCTGATCTGCGGCGGCGAGGGCTGCTCCACCTGCCACCACTCCGGCTGGGTGGAGCTGTGCCCCTGCGGGATGATTCACCCCAATGTGCTGCAAATGGGCGGCGTGGACCCAGAGGAGTACACCGGCTTTGCCTTTGGCCTGGGCCTCACCCGCCTGGTGATGATGAAATACGGCGTCAAGGACATCCGGGACCTGAACAGCGGAAACCTAAAGGCCCTGGGCCAGTTTGCCCATGAATAAGAGGAGGAGAAGAAAATGCTGATATCTATGAACTGGATCGGCGATTTCGTCGATCTCTCCGGCCTGGACCTGCCGGCCCTCATCCAGCGCTTCACCCTTTCCACCGCCGAGGTGGAGGAAGTTATGGAGATGGGCCAAAACCTGCGGGACGTGGTGGCCGGTAAAATCCTTTCGGTAGAGAATCATCCCGACTCCAAAAAGCTGCACCTCTTAAAGGTGGATGGGGGCGGTCAAATATACGACGTGGTCTGCGGCGCGCCCAATGTGCGGGAAGGGCTCATCGTCCCCTTTGTAAAAGAGGGGGGCATGGTGGCCGGCCAGGAGATTGCCTGCGCCAAAATTGCCGGGTATGAGAGCCACGGCATGTGCTGCTCGGAGCACGAGCTGGGCATTTCCGCCGACCACTCCGGCCTGATGGAGCTGCCGGAGGGCACCCCCATTGGGAAAGACATCACCGAAATCTATGCCATTAAGGACACGGTTTTCGAGGTAGATAACAAGTCTCTTACCAACCGCCCGGACCTGTGGGGCCACTATGGCATTGCCCGGGAGTTCGCCGCCCTCACCGGCCGGGAGCTGCGGCCCCTGGAGACCGTGGCCCTGGAGGCCTTTGACGGGCTGGACCCTATCGCGATTCAAATTGAGGACCCGGAGCTCTGCCTGCGCTACACCGGCCTGAAGGTGCGCAACATCACCAAAAAGGTAAGCCCCGTAAACATGCGCATCCGCCTGTTTTACTGCGGCAGCCGGGCCATTAACCTGCTGGCCGACCTGACCAACTACCTGATGCTGGAAATGGGCCAGCCCATGCATGCCTTTGACTGCGCCAAAGTGGACAAAATCGAGGTGAAGCGCTTCTGTGAGCCCTTCGCCTTTACCACCCTGGACAGCGTGGAGCGGAGCATTGACGAAAACACCTTGATGATCTGCTCGGGCGGCAAGCCTGTGGCTGTGGCGGGCATTATGGGCGGCCTGGACTCGGAGATTGAGGACGGCACCGACAGCCTGCTTTTAGAGTCCGCCAACTTTGACGCCCCCAGCGTGCGCCGGTCCTCCACACGGCTGGGCCTGCGCACTGACGCCTCCATGCGCTATGAGAAAACCCTGGACCCGGAAATGACCGTGCCCGCCATTGGCCGGTTTTTAAAGCTTTTGCTGGACATTGACCCCCAGGCCCAGGTAATCTCCCGGCTGACGGACGTGTATGTAAAGCGCTACCCCAAGGTGGAGCTGACCTTTGACAAGGCCTATGTGGACCGGTACACCGGCATTGCGATCAGCCATGAGCGGATTTTGGACACCCTGCGCTCCCTGGGCTTTGGTGCCCAGTGCCAGGGGGATACCTTCACCGTGGAGGCGCCCTCCTGGCGGGCCACCAAGGATGTAACCATCAAGGCGGACATTATTGAGGAAATTACCCGCATTTATGGATACGACAATTTCCAGATCTCCACTACGGTCAGCCCGCTGTACCCTCAGAAGAAATCCCCCCAGAATAAGGCGGACAATTTCGTGAAGGATATTTTAGTACAGAGCTATGGGCTTCACGAGGTGCACTCTTATATCTGGGAGGACGCCAAAACCTGCCGGGAGCTGGGGCTGGCCCCTGTGGAAAACGTGAAGCTGCTCAACGCCCAAACCCCGGACCATGAAACCCTGCGCCGGAGTATGGGCCCCACCCTGCTGGGCTGCGTCCTGGCCAACCGGGCCTTTGACGCCGGGTTCGGCGTGTTTGAGATTGGCCGGGTGTGCGAGGGCCTGGACCAGGACGGCCTGTGCCGGGAGCGCAAAAAGCTGGGCCTGGCCCTGTTCAGCCGGGTGAAGGCCGAGAAGGAGCTGTACTTCCAGCTGCTGGGCATTCTCAAGGACCTGGGCCAGCGCATTAAGCGGGCCGGGCTGGCCTTTGCCAACGGCGAGGCCCTTTACGACTGGCAGCACCCCCGGAACACGGCGTTCATCTCCTGCGGCGGGGAGGAGCTGGGCTGGCTGTGCGCGGTGAAGCCCTCGGTGGCCCGCAAAATCGGCAAGAAAGCCGCGGTGGTCTGCGCCCAGCTGGACATGGACGCTTTCGCCGCCTTGGCCCCCCAGGACCTGAGCTACCGGGAGCCCTCCCGGTTCCCGGGCATTGATATTGACCTGTCGCTGCTGGTGCCGGACGGTATGCGCTACGCGGACATGGAGCCCGCCTGGACCGGGGCCGGTCCGGAGCTGGCGGGGGTCAGCCTGATTGACTCCTTTACCCAAAACGGACGCAAGAGCCTGACCCTGCGGTTCGCTTTCTCCTCTCAGGCCAAGACTCTCTCCAAGGAGGAGGTCCAGCCGGTGGTGGACGGAATTGTGGAGAAGCTGGCGGCAGCGGGGGCGGCCCTGCGGGCATAGCAAAGAAGCAGCGGCCCCGCAAAGCGGCGCAAAAGGCATCCCCAAAGAAAAAACTTGCATTTCTCCTCAATATGAGGTATGATAGAACGATAGAGCAAAACCCTGAGTTTTTGAGCCTGGAGGTGGATCTCATGCCTGACAACAACAACACCATCACCTTCTCCCTGGAGGAAGTCCGCGAGGCCGACATGAAGCGGATTCTTTTGGTGGTCTACGACGCCCTAAAGGAGAAGGGGTACAATCCCATCAGCCAGATTGTGGGGTACCTGCTGTCTGAAGACCCCACCTACATTACCACCCATAACAATGCCCGCAGCCTCATCCGGCGCATCGACCGGGACGAGCTGCTCAAGGCCATGGTCCGGTCTTACCTGGGAGAGTGATTTTCCCGGCCAAAATTTTTGACAAGCGTGGTGACAGTATGAGCGAACAGAAAAAACCGGCGCAGAAAAAGTCCCCCTTCCCCTCTTACAAGGGCAAGCCTCTGGTGCGCTGCGGCGACACCATCTACTATGGCAGCATGGCGGACAAATATGTAATTAAGATGGACGTGAAGTCCAAGAAGAAGGTGGGCGAGCTGGACGTGGCCGACAAGGTGACCGTGCAGCTGATGTACACCGACCCCGAGATCCGCTCCCGCAAGCAGATCGTAAAAACCAGCGAAAAAGAAGGGCTGTACCTGGCCCTGGATATTGCCGAGGCCTGGCTGACCAGGGCTTTGGCGGAATAAACCAGAAGGCCTCCCGAAAGGGGGGCCTTTCCTGCTGCTAGGGCTTTTCCGGCTCCTTCTTCGGGATCGCCATAGACGAAAGCTGCCGGTAGTTTTCCAGCTCCTCCCGGTCCGCTGGGGCCCGGTACATCAGCCCGGTACACTCGTTGGCCGAGGCCACGTTGGAGATGGCGGGAAACTGGTCCCGCCGGGGCGTGTCGTGCTCATGGTAGTCGATCTTTGGCTTGTGGGCTGCCATAGAACCGCCTCCTTTGAGAATGTGACTACTCCCCTAGTTTTTCCGGCGCTGGGGGCGCTTATTCCCGGTCCTTCTTTTTCCATCCGGCCGCGCATATAGTTAAGGTAGTTCAAAAGGGGGCCGCGCCTCGTTTGAACCAGTTTGTAAGCGCGTTTACGTATAGAATGCTTCCAGACAAATCTTTATGGAAAGCCGGTGACCCGTTTGATTCACAGCTTCACTTCCGCCTTTGCCCAGCGCCTGCTCCGCCGCCCCAACGCCTGGGCCGCGGTCCGGTCCGGAGAAGAAAACGCCCGCCTGCTGGGCTCCCTTAAGCTCTACCAAACCACCGCCGGGGTTTTAACCGCCGCCGAATTTTGGGGCCTGCCCGAGGAAGGCCGCTTCCTCCTGCGCCTGGCTCCCGGCCCGGACCAGCCCGCTCCGGCGGACTGCCTGCCGGTTTTGTTTGCCAACCGGGGCTATGGCTGGTGCGTGGGCCTCACCAGCCGCTTTGCCATCCGGGACGTGCTGGGCATAACCGCAGAGCTGTGCCGGGAGGGGAAGACAGAGCCGGTTTTGGCCCGGGGCGTAATCCGGTAAGGGCCGGCACAGGACGGAGCCTTTCCCGCCGCGCCCACGCAGCCTCTTGGTGATTTGACGTTTTTCCCTCTCTCCCTTCCGGAGAGCTTTTCGTGCTTCCCCGCCCGTAAGGGCAGGGGAGCACAGATGATTATCTCTGTGGTTGGGGCAATCCATCCTTCCGGGGCTCTTGCTAATTAGCGGGAAACTTGGTATAATAATAGCCAAATCCCGGCCGGAATTCACCGGCCCCTTGCCGCGAAAGGATGGTTCTCATGAAATTTCACATTTTGGGCAGCTGCTCCGGCACAGAGCCTATGCCCGGCCGGCACCACACCAGTCTGGCCTTGGAGCTGGAAGACCGCCTGTACTATTTGGACGCGGGAGAAAACTGCGCCTACTCCTCTTACCTGCTGGGGCTGGACCAGCTGACCATTCAGGGGGTGTTCATCTCCCACACCCACATGGACCATGTGGGTGGCCTGCCCCACCTGCTGTGGAACCTGCGCAAGCTCTGCACCCTCTCGCCGGAGAATCAGGCGCGCATGCAGGGACGAAGCGTCCCTGTCTACCTGCCGGATTTAGACGTGTTTGAAGGGGTGCGCAAAATGCTGCTGGGCAGCGAGGGAAACTATGAAACCGTCTTTTCCCTGGAGCCCCGGCTGGTAGCCGATGGCCTGTTGCTGGACGGTCCCCTGCGGGTGGAAGCCTTCCACAACCGCCACCTGGGCGATCCGAAGCCCGGGGAGCCCTGGCGTAGCTACTCCTTCCAGCTGGAAGCCCAGGGAAAGAAAATTCTCTATTCCGGCGATTTCCGGGACCTCTCCGAGCTGCTGCCCTGGCTGGACGGGGCGGACCTGGTCTTTTTGGAGACCGGACACCACCGGGCCTGCCAGCTGTGCCAGGAGCTGGTCCAGTCCGGCGCCGCCTTTGGCCAAGTGGTGTTCTACCACCACGGCGTGGAAATTTTAGGCGGCTTTTCCAGCGAGCTGGCCTTGGCCCAGGAGGTTTTGGGCAGCCGGGTGGCCTTTGCGGATGACGGAACCTGCGTCGAACTGTAACGCCGCTCCTTTACGGCAAAAACTCCGCCCGTCTCATCACAACCCCCTCAGAAAGGAAATTTTGTATGAATCATCTCATTCTCGCTTATGCCGTGAACGACGCCCTCCCCCTCTTCACCCAGGAGGACCTGTCCGCTTTAACCCACATCAATCTGGCCTTTGGCCTGGTAAAAGACGGTCTGCTGGACCTGAGCCAGCTGACCCACCTGGACCTGCTGCCGGTCTTCCGCCAGTGGAACCCCCAGATTAAAATCGTCCTCTCCATTGGCGGCTGGGGCGCGGGGGGCTTTTCTGAGATGGCCATGACCGCCGCCGGGCGGCAGGCCTTCAGCGGCTCCTGCCTAGAAGCCGTGGAGCGGCTGGGCCTGGACGGAATCGACATTGACTGGGAGTACCCCTGCAGCAGCCAGGCGGGCATCGCCTCCGACCCTCGGGACCGGGAGAACTTCACCCTGCTTTTGCTGGCACTGCGGGAGCGGCTGGGGGACCGGATCCTCTCCTTTGCCGCCGGAGCCGGGGAGTACTTCATTGAGGGAACCCAAATGCCGGAGGCGGCCCGTATTGTGGACTATGTGCAGCTGATGACCTATGACATGCGCAACGGCTTTACCCGGCAGGCGGGCCACCATGCGGCCCTGCGGGCCAGCCAGGGCGACGCCAGCCCCACCAACACCGTGGACATTGTGGAGATGTTCCACCGGGCGGGGGTTCCCTGGGACAAGCTGGTGGTGGGCGCGGCCTTCTACTCCCGCCGCTGGACCGGCGTTCGGGACGAAAACCACGGCCTGCTGCAGCCAGCCGAGAGCGTGGGCGAGAGCGGCCCCTGCTACAGCGATTTAACCGGGGAGTTCCTCCAGCAAGGCGGCTTTACCAAATATTGGGACGAGGACGCCCAAGCCTCCTATCTGTGGAACGGCAGCGAGTTCATCAGCTATGAGTCCCCCGAGGCTTTGGCGCGCAAATGCCAGTATGTCCGGGAGGCGGGGCTGCTGGGCATTATGTACTGGGAACACAGCTGCGACCGAACCCACCAGCTGCTCCAGGTCATCCACCGGGAGCTGGGCGAAAAGTAAGGGGCCCGGAGCAGGAGCTCCGCCCGGTTATCCCCCAAAAACAAAAAGCATCCCGGGGTTTTATGGCAAACGCATGGAAAAGCCGGCACATACCGCTTTTGCACCACGTTCCCTATAGGATCCCCTAAGATGCTTTCACAAGACGCGCATCAGCCGAGAACAGCCCAGCAACACTTTGCTTTTACAAAATTTTGTGCCCGGCGCTCTTTATTTGACCGCCACTGCCTCAATCTCAAACAGCGCCCCCTTGGGCAGGGCGGCAACCTGTACGCAGGACCGGGCCGGGGCCTCGCCGGGGAAGTACTTGGCGTAAATAGCGTTGATGGCGGCGAAGTCGTTCATATCCGCCAAAAACACGGTGGTTTTCACCACATCGGCGCAGGACATGCCTCCCGCGGCCAAAACGGCCTGTAGGTTCTCCAGCGCCTGGGCCGCCTGGGCCTCTACCCCTTGAGGCAGCTCCCCGGTGGCGGGGACCAGGCCCAGCTGGCCGGAGGTATAGAGCGTGTTGCCCGCCAGCTTGGCGTGGCAGTAGGGCCCCACAGCGGCGGGGGCGTTTTCGGCGGTGATGGTTTTGTTCATGATGGAACCTCCTTAAAATCATTACATTTTCTGGCACGGCCAAAACCCGCGCTCAGGAAAGCCCAAGCCTGCCTGGCGCGCCTTTGGCCCCATGCCCTTTCTATGCTTTCTGGGGTGCTGTTTGGGGCGGCCTCTCAACCGCCTGCGCGCGGCCCTCTCAGAAAGCGGGAAGAACAATGCACCGCTTCTATTATACCCCTCCTGGAAAAAATCGCAAGCCCCATGCTTTCTCCGGTAGTGTCCGTTTCTGAGAGCTTTCGTGTTCCCCTGCCCGACGGGCAGGGGAACACAGATGATTATCTCTGAGGTTGGGACACTTCCGCTTTCTCCAAACCATTTCTGCGAAAGGCGGCGCTTCCATGCGAAACCTGCTCCTTACCCTCTCCTATGACGGTTCCGGCTACCACGGCTGGCAGATTCAAGAAAATGCCCCCACGGTTCAAGAGGCCTTCCAAGCCGCTCTGTACCGGGCCACTGGCCTGCGGGAGGATTTGAAGGCCTGCTCCCGCACCGACACCGGCGTGCATGCCCGGGAATTCTGCGTCAGCCTTAAGACGGAGAGCCGGATTCCTCCCCAGCGGCTGGCCGCCGCTTTAAACCACTACCTTCCCCCGGACATTGCCGTAAAATCCTGCCGCCCGGTACCAGAGGACTTCCACGCCCGCTACAGCTGCAAGGGCAAGGAGTATTGCTATGAAATCTGGAATCACCCGGTCCGGGATCCTTTTCGGCAAGGCCGGGCCCTCCATTACTGGTACCCCATCGACGAGGCCCTGCTGGACCGGGCTGCCAAAGCCTACCTGGGGCGCCACGACTTCACCTCTTTCTGCACCCTGGACAAGCGGGAAAAGGGCGACCTGTGCCGCACGGTTTCCGCCGCCGGGGTGGAGCGGCGGGGGGATCTGGTGGTTTTCACCGTAGCCGCCGATGGGTTTCTTTACAACATGGTCCGCATTATGGTGGGGACGCTTCTCCATGTGCAGCAGGGCAAGCTGGCCCCCGAGGACCTGCCCTCTGTGCTGGCCGCCCAAAACCGCCGTGCCGCCGGTCCCACCGCTCCGGCCTGGGGGCTCTACTTAAACCGCGTGTTTTACCCATGAGGCTTTTGCGTCCGTTTTCAAAGGAGTGTTTATGAATTCACTTACAACCAAATCTTTCAGCCTCTTAAGCGACCATATGGCTGTGTACCAATTTATGCTGGACGCCTACAGCCCGGACTACCGCAACGGACTGCCCGCGCCCTTTTGGGAGTATGCCCTGGTCTCCTCCTGGATGGATAAATCTTACCTGCACCGGTGCCGGATGTGGAAGGACAGGGAGACCATTGTAGGCTTCTGCTTCCACGAAAATCCGGTGACCGATGTATATTTCACCCTGCGTCCAGGGTATGAGGCGCTGGCCCCGGAAATGGCGGCCTACGCCGCGGAGCATATGCCCCGGCTGGAGGGCCGGCATCAGCTGGTGCTTATGGGAAAGCAGGCGGAGCTGATAGAGGCGGCGAAGAACTTGGGTTATTCCCAAGTTGGCGGCTATCACGACCAGATCTATGACTGCGCCAAGCCTCTGGAGTACCCCCTCCCAGAGGGCTTCCGCTTTACAGAGCCTGGAGGCGTGGACGTGGCCAAAGCTACAGAATGCTGCTGGAAAGGCTTTGATCATGAGGCTCAGGAGGGCCCCTGGGACGGACAGTATGAGGACGCCTATGAGCTGGTCAACGCCCCCCATGCCACGCCGGAGCACCACATCGCGGTGATGAACCAGGCGGGGGAATACGTCTGCTACGCTGGCATGTGGTGGGTGCCGGAAAACAAGCTGGCCTATCTGGAGCCTCTGTGCACTGTGCCCGCCTACCGGCGCAAGGGCCTGGCCGCCGCAGTCCTTTCCGAGCTCTACCGGCGGCTTCGGCCTCTGGGGGCGGAGCAGTTGACCGGCGGCGGAAATCCCTTTTACCAAAAAATCGGCTTTGGCCCAGGCGTCCAGTGGACCTACTGGCAGAGGTAAGACAGCCCCGCAAGGGACTTTCACAAAACAACAGGACCTGAGCGTCTGTTTTTCACAGGCTCCCAGGTCCTCTTTTGTTTCCATAATGTTAAGGGGCTTCCCCCTCATCCCTCCAGGCGGGAAAGATCCAGGCTGTCATAGGGCTCTCCGGCCAGGGTCTTCCAGACCAGCTCTTTCCCTTCCCTCACCATGTAGCCCCGGGCGCTGCCCTCCTTGGGCAGAGAGACTGATCCTGGGTTCAAATACCACCAGCCTCCAGGCTGCGGAGCTTTGGCCGGCACATGGGTGTGCCCATGGAGGAGAATATCCCCCGGAGCAAGGGCAGGAGGGCATGCCGTGTGGTAGCGGTGCCCGTGGGTGGCGAATACCCGCCGCTCCCCCCATTCCAGCAGGCAGTACTCCGCCAGCACCGGGAATTCCAGCACCATCTGGTCCACTTCGGCCTCGCAGTTGCCCCGCACGCAGAAAACGCGGGGCGCAATTCCGTTCAGCATCTCAATCACCTCCTTGGGGGCATAGCCCTGCGGCAGGTCGTTTCGGGGGCCGTGGTAGAGCAGGTCCCCCAGCAGCAGCAAGCGGTCCGCCCCTTCCTGGCGGAAGCGTTCCAGCAGCTCCCCAGTGTAAAGGGCCGAGCCGTGCAGGTCAGAAGCAATCATCCATTTCATCTTCACGGTCCTCCTTACGGTTTGGCCTTGCGGCTGAGGAAGCGGGTGCCCACCGGCCTTCCCTCCACAATGGCGTACAGGTCTTGGGGCCGGGCCCCATTGGTAATCACCATGTCGCAGCCAGCCTCCATGGCAATGCGGGCGGCACTGAGCTTGGTGGCCATGCCGCCGGTGCCCCGCCACGTTCCCGCGCCCCCGGCCATGGCCTCAATTTCCGGGGTCAGCTCCGCCACTTGGGGCAGAAGCTGGGCCCCGGGGCAGGTGTGGGGGTCCGCGTCGTACAGGCCGTCAATATCGCTGAGCAGCACCAGCAGCTCCGCCCCGCACAGGGAGGCCACAATGGCGGAGAGGGAGTCGTTGTCGCCCAAAATTTTCTGCCGCCCGGTTTCAATCTCCGCTGAGGACACAGAGTCGTTTTCATTGACCACTGGGATGACTCCCAGCTCCAGCAGGGCGCAGAAGGTGCCTTGCAGATGCTCCAAGCGTTCCGGGTCGGCCACATCGCCGGAGGTGAGAAGAATTTGAGCCACCGAGCAGTTGTATTCTGAGAACAGTTTGTCGTAAATATGCATCATGCGGCACTGTCCTATAGCCGCCGCGGCCTGCTTAAGCCGCAGGGCGGTGGGGCGCTCCGGCAGGCCCAGGTGGGCCGTGCCCACGGCAATGGCCCCGGAAGACACCAAAATAACCTGATAACCCATGCCGTGCAAATCGGCCAGTACCCGGGCCAAGCGCTCCATGCTGCGCAGGTCCAGGGAGCCGGAAGGGTGGGTAAGGGTGGAGGTGCCAGCCTTGACCACCAAACGGCGAGGCGTAATATCCAAATTAATCTCTCCCATCTATCAAAAATATCAAAAGGTAAGGCAGCGTCCGTCAAGGTCCTTTCCAATTGCGTGGGCGCAAGAGCGTTTCCTGCCGCTCTCCCAGTTTTCACTTGATTCGCGGCCTGCGCCGGACCTTCAAAACGCAGTACTCCCCCAGCGCTGTCAAAGCCCCCAGGGCCAGGCCCCCCGCTCCATACAGGAAGGGCCGGGCAATGGTTATGTTCCTCTGCTGAATAATCGCCTGCCCCACCTGGGACTGAGGCAGGTTGGGCGCTAGGTAGCCCTGGGCGGAAGCCTCCGGAGCAAAGGTGAGCAGAGAGCCGAAAAATTCTTCCATCTCCTGGGCATAGTAGCCGAAGTCCGTAATGTGCAGCCGGGGCAGCAGAGACGAGGGCAGGTCGATGGACTGAAGCACCAGCGGCACACAGGCCAGCAGCACCAGGCCCACCGCCAGATTCAGGACCAGCACCGCCCGGTTTTGCCGGGCCTTTCTGGCAAAAAGGCAGGACCCCACCCACAGAGCCAGCGCCGCCCCGAGGAGGAAAAGCAGCTGGCCCAATCCGGTAAAATTATCTAAAAACTGGCTCATGGCCCCAAAGCTGTACACTTTAGCCTCGTACAACTGGGGGATCAGGGTTTTCGCCTGGGCCTCCATAAAGACCCCCATGGCCTTTTCCACAGAAAACAGCACCGCGCTCCCGCTCTGCTCTACAATCTCCACCCCTTCCGGCAGTTCGTTTAGCTCCACCTCGCTGGGCAGCACGGCCAGCCAGTGGTCCGGCTGGGGGCGGCCGCTGAGTACCTGCTCCACAATCTCCCCGGACTTCAGAGGCTTGGAGGCGTATTGCACATACGTGCCCCAAGCGCTCTCCAGCTTAATCCCGTCCTCGTCGATCTGCCAGCCGCCGCTCTCCTCCTGCACCCGGGTGCCGGCCTCCCAGCCGGTACCCTCATACAGGGAGTAAAGGGTCATGCCGTTTTCCCCCATCATCAGGCACTCCAAAGGCAGGGTATCCGAGCCGGAACCCATGCCGCCGTTTGGCTCCAGGGTAATTACCTGGGCCACCATCTGCTTTTCCACCTTTTGGGACAAAAAGGTGCAAGCGCCTACCAGCCAGAAAATCAGCACAAAAATGCACAACACTTTCTTTTTCACAGCGAAACCTCCCTCATTTCATCTCGGCCAGAACAATGCCCTCCACCAGTTCCCGGTTAAAGTACGTGAACAGGAACAGCGGCGGCAGCACCACTAAAACGCAGCACACCAGCTGTAATGTGGGGTCCGCAGGGGGCACGTAGGCCAGAGCCACGGAAATGGGATAGCGCATAAAGTCTTTTAAATAGGCGATGGGCTGCTCCACCATATTCCAACCGTCCAAAAAGGAGAGCAGGGTGACGCACACCAGCCCGCTGGTATTCATGGGCAGAACCACCTTTACCAGCAGGCGGAAAAGCCCGCAGCCATCCAGCTTGGCCGCGTCCACAATGTCCTCGCTCACCGATTTGAAGCTCTGGGTTAGAATAAAGGTGCCCAAAGGCGCGAAGATGGAGGGCAGAATCAGCGCCGCATAGGTGTCCAGCAGCCCTAAGCTGTCCAGCATAATATAGTTGGGCGCCAAAGTGACTTGCAGGGGCAGAACCATTAAAATCATCAGCAGAAAGAGCAGGGCGTTCTTTCCTTTAAACTGGCATTTCGCAAAGCCATAGCCCGCCAAAATGGAGACCACCAGCTGCCCGGCCACCACGCACAGGCAAATGAGCAGGGATTTCCAGAACCGGGTAAGGTATTGGGACGTGCCCAAAAAGACCTGGTAGTAATAGTGAAAGGTCACGCCGCCGGAGGCGGGCAGAAAACTGAGCGCCAGCACATACACAAAGGGCGCAATGGAGAGAAAGGCGGCCAGCCAGGCTAACACGCTGGCCAAAACAGAGGATTTGGTTTTCATCCGCGGAACGCCTCCTTTTTTCTCACAAACCCATAAAACACCGCGAACACCGCCAGCACCACGATCAAGAGCAGCACCGAGGCCACGGAGAGTTTGGCATAGTTTAGGTTCTCAAAGCTGTTGTTGAGAAAGTGCTGCAGCATGTAAATATTCTCGTTTGGGTGGGTGCCGCCAATGAGAAAAATCTCCCGGAAGCACTTGAACGCGTTGATCAGCGAGAAAATAAGGGCAAAGAACACCGAGTACCACATTTGCGGCGTGGTAATGTAGTAAAACTTCTGCCAGCCCGAGGCCCCGTCCAGGTCCGCGGCGGAGTACTGGTCCTCCGGAATGGTCACCAGCCCCGCCAGCAGCAGAATCACGCTGTACCCGGTATTTTTCCATAAGTATAGGAGCAGCACCACCCCAAAGGCCGCCGGGCCTCCCAGCCAGTCCACCAGGGGCAGGCCCAGGGCGCTGGCAAAGGCGGGCAGGGCCCCAGACTCGGCAAAGAGCAGCTCTACTAAAATCACCGCGCCCACCACAGGCATAATGTAGGGAAACAAAAACACGGATTTAAGCAGCTTGTGCTTGTTGGCCTGTTTTTGCATCAGCAGGGCAATGGCATAGGCAAGCGCCATAATAAGGGGCAGTGCCGCCGCCAAAAAGCGCATGGTGTTGCCAAAGGCCAGGGTGAACATGCCGTTTGCGGCCACATCCTGGTAGTTGATAAAACCCACAAAATACAGGGCGCTGCCGCTGCCTGTGGAAAGAGAGTACTGCATCACCAGCACAAAGGGGATGGCGTAGAACAGCAGGCAGCCCAAAAGCAGCGGGCTGACCAGCAGCCAGCCTTGCAGGGCGGATCGGGATTTTTTCATCAGTTTCACTCCTAACTTAACCGGGATTTCTATTTTTTGTATTATACCATATTTTTAGCTTGCTGCCAACAAATTTTTCTCGACGATCCCTTTTCCGAACTTCAGCCGGCCTCAGCCCTCCGCCAGGTGGTACCGCAGCTCCCGCAGGAATTCCTCCGTTTTTGCGGCGATCTCCTGGTCTGTCAGGGGCTGGGCCTCGAGGCCGGGGTAAAGCACCGTGCTGCTCAGGCGGTCGAACCACAGGTCTACCACCGAGGGGAACCGGGCCCGGTCCACTCCCTCCGCCAGGAAAGGCAGGTCCTCTTCCGTTACCTCCACGGCCAGCAGGTCGGTAATGTACGGAGGAGCCTTGTCCGCTATCACCAGGGCGTTGCGTTCATACCGTTTGGCCTCCTGGTAAATTTTCTCCCACCGGGCCTCCACCGCGCCCTGGCTGCGCACCGGCCAGCCGGGGGTAATGTACAGGTCTTCGCTTTCGTACATCCTATCCAAAAAGCCTGTTTTAAAGGTTGTGCCGTCCTGGCAGGTCAGGGTTCCGCCCCACTGGACCTCCGGGGTCAGGAAGAGCCGCAGGAACTCATAGGCCAGGGGGATATTCTTACTCCCGGAGCTTACCGCGCCCCAGTAAGTGATGTTGGCGGAGAGCTTCCCGTCCACGTCCCGCAAGGGCAGGATCTCCGTCTCAAAGCCCTGGGCCTTGCAGATGGCCAGCACGTCCACCGCCTGGCGCAGGGGCAGGCCTATGGCTGGCAGCTCCGGAGAAAACGCGTCTTTCTTCTCGCCGCCTAAATAGGAGAACAGATAAGGAGCCCCTATGCTCTGTACGTCCGGGTGGCGGTCGAAATAGTCCTGGTAATACTCGCTTATCCCGTCCGACAACCTGCGGCTGTCCTTCAAAAATTGGACCGCGTCTTCCTGCTTTAGCAGCAGTTTTTCCTTTTGGTAGTCACATAGAGCGGGCAGCAGGTTCAGCTGCTGCCCAGAGACAGACAGCCCCGTGATCCAGCGGAGGTCGTCCAGCTCCAGCACATGGTTGACCGTACTGCCATAGTTCCCCAAGGCCTTCTGGTCCAAATGGGAGGCCTCCCGCTCCTTCTTGTCCAGAAACATCAGATCCATGTCATAGCCCAGGGGCAGAATCAGCCGCTGGGCGTCCAACATCCCGGCCTCCATTACGCCTGAGACCAATCCTTCTGTGTGCAGCTCTTCGTCCCCGTTGTAATAGGGAGCCACGTCCGCAAACCAGCCGTTGGTCATGGCCTGGGCCGGGTCCCGGAACACAAAGGGATACTCCCCGTTCTCCATGTCCCGGCCCTGATAAAATATCTCGCTAGACATGGTAGGCATAAGGTAAAGGTCCGGCACATCGCCGCCCATCAGAGCCACCCGGCGGGCCTGCATTTCGGTCTCCCGGGTGCTGGGGGAAATGGTAACATACTCCACCTCCACCGTAACATTGGGGTGTTCGTGCTCAAAGTAGTCGATGATCCGCCCTAAGCTGCCCAGCAGGTGGGAGGCCTTGTTTGCCAGCACCATGTCCGGGGAATCGCTCCACATAAAGCGCTCGGTGAGGATTTTGATGGTGGCGGGCTCCCCGCCGTCCACCCAGCGGTCCGCGGTTTCCAGGGCGGGAGGCTGGGTACGGCAGGAAGCCAAGAGGCCGCAGAGAAGGCCTAGAGTCAAAAGCAGGGCGAGGCATTTTTTCATGGTGATCTCTCCTTTTTCATTTGTATGGTTTTTCCGCAGAGGCCGGCTTTCGGCCAGCAGCCTTAAGCATGATAGCCAGCACCCTTTACGAACCGGCAAATACCGGTTCTCAGCCTATGGGGCAAAGCCGCTCCTGCCTTAACTATAACTTCTCACATATACATATTTTACCTTACTATAATTTCAACGTCAACCTTCTTCGGACAATTGTAACTATATTGAAACATTTTCCTTGAAAACTCCCTGTATCTTTTGCCAATAGGCGCAAAAAAGGGAGTGTCCGTTTCGGAGAGCTTTTCGTGTTCCCCTGCTCCACGGGCGGGGGAACATAGATGACTATCTCTGTGGTTGGGACAATCCCGCGAAAAAGCCCGGGCAGCCGTTTCTTTTGGCTGTCCGGGCTTTTTCATCTCCGTTCAATCAGCCCACCAAGGGGCTTACCATGTCCCGAAACTCCCGCTCTTCCTCCCAAAAAGCCTGTAAGGCCGGGCCGTTTTCATCCGGGTTTTGAAGCAGCCGGGCTAAAGCGTCCATTTTTTCCAGCAGTGCCGGAGGGATGGCCTCTGTCTCCCGGTTTAGAAAAGGCGCTAAAAACCGGGGCGCGAACACATAGGAGACCTCAAAGTTCATCAAAGCGCACAGGTCGTACACCAGATAACGGGCGGCGGCCCGCAGGCCGCAGGTGCCCAAACAGTCGGAATAGACAAACTGGGCCCCATCTGTCTCGCCCCGGCGGATGGCCAGCCACACATCGCCCGCCCAGTCGAATTCTTCCGGCTTCATGTCATACTGGGTGACAGGCAGGCCCAGTCCGTCATACAAGCCATCCGCGTCAAAGGTGAGCCAGCGGCCCTCCTCTTCCAGCCAGAGCTGGTTAATCCAGTGATCCACGCTGGCCCCAGGGCGGCAATAGGGGGCAAAGCCCGCCCGGCACCGGCAGGGGAGCCCTTTGGCCTTGAAAATGGAGGCCGCCAGCACCGCCACAAAACGGCAGGTAAGCACCAGCTTGTGCTCCACGGCCCTGCCGGGCACAAAGCCCCGCTCGTCCAGCCGGAAGAGCCCGGCGGCTATGGCGGGGGCGGTAAGGTAGATATCATCCTGACAGGCGGAACGGTGCCAAGGCCAGCGGGTCATGTCGCCATACCGCTGGTCGGCATTGGCGTAGGCGTTGCCCTGGGCCAGGGTGACCCGGTGGATGATCTGGTGGGAGAGCAATTCCCCCAGAGCCCGGGGCTCCCCGGGCAGGGAGCGGAAATACTCCTGATAGAGTCCTGGATAGGTAAAGGGTCCAAAGGATTGCGCTAATTGTTTCATAAGGCAGGCCTCCTTGCCGTGGTTTTTCTTTTAGTATACCACCAGGAGGGCCCCCAGTCCTGTCCTTTTGGGCGAAGATTTGTCCGTACGGGGGCTCTTTAGTCCGCTGCCTGGGGCATGCGCCGTGACTTGACCTCCGCCTCCAAATACTCCTGCGCCTCTGCCAGCTCCTCCTGGCTGGCGGCACCCAGGACCTCCACCGAGGGCTCCACAAAGCAGGGCGGGTCCAGAAGCTCACGGCCCCGGTAGGTCACCCGGACCATCTGCCCCGCCGCCAGGGGGCCGCCGGTAACGGGCGCGTCCCCGGCCAGCACGTAAATATCCCGCCGCCCTCCCGGGGCGGCTTTCTCATAGCAGTACCAGGACGAACCTGTCTCTTCCACCACAAGGAACTCCCCCACGTCCACCGGCGCTTCGGAGCTGGCCTCTTCCCGCCCAGACTCCAAAGGGGCCTCCGCCAGCAGCTGGAGGGCCTGGCGGCACAGCCCCAGTGCCGCGCCGGTGAAGATTTTAAACCCGCGGTTCATAAAGCTGCCCCCTCCTTCTTTCAGCTCTCCCCCAGCATCATCTGCATTTCCACATACTGTTTATGCACAGCAGCTTTCAATGCCTCCTCGGAGCCGGAAGAAGCTTCCTGTATTTTCAGCAGGGCTGCGTCCAGCGGGCCGGGAAACTTGGCGGTATTGACCTCCTTCCGCAAGGCTTGAAATTCCCGGAAATTCTCCTCGCTCATGTACCAGCTACCCCACAGAGGCGTGTCCGCCTGCCCCAGCTCCAGGTGCACAGGCATTCCCAGCAGGCCATTCTGGTAAAGATCCGACGTGCACTGCACGCTTTTGCTCAGTAGGTAGTCCAGCACGCGAAAAGCCTCATCCGGGTGTTCCGTATTACGGTTGATGGCCACGAAATTCGTTATGTTCACTGTTACCCCGCCAGATATATTATAGCACGGAATCATACAGCACTCTTTACTATTATCACCCAGACCAGACCCAACGGCTTGCAAAGTCTCCGCACTAAAGTCGATGATCTCACCCCCCTGTTCGCCGTAATTCCCTGGTGCTTCCCCTCGGAGCCGGGAGTAACCCTGCACAAGCTCCAGCAGTTCCTCTTCGGTCAGACGCAGCTCGTCCTTCGAGTAATCCGCGAAATCTCCTGCAACATCATTTATCCACCCTATCGCCGCCGTAAAACGGAGGACCGGGTCCTCGCTGGCGGCCATTTCTCTCCATGTCATGGGGCGCTGAAAAGAAGGGGAAGACTCGTCCTTGGGACAGATGAGCACATTCCACAGCGAGTATGTCAGGGGGAGCAGCATTTGCCCCTCGGAACCTTTTCCAGCTTCCATCACAGCAGGAAAAAGTTTTTCCCACTCCATAAATTCCGCATTGGCGATATAGCTGTCCAAGGGCAAAAAAGCCCGGCTTTCCAGCATCTGGCCCGGAAAGGGAAATAGGGCTGTCTCATCCTTTTGCTCCGAATTCCACTGGCCCAGCAGCGGGCATTCGCAGAAGAAAAGATCCGGCCCCTTTCCCGCCATCATCTCCGTGCGGACGCGGGTAACCACAGCGTCCCGCTCCCCACCGGAAGAAGGGATCATGGTTGTGTCAACGAGAAACTCCTTTCCATACCCAGGAATTGCCTGCAAAACAGGGCCAAGCTCTGACCGGACGGCCCGGTGGTCCACGCAGAGGGTCACCACTGTCATTTCTGAGGGGGCAGAAAGCATAGAACTCGCGCTTTCTGCATCCACTATGGTTTTGCAGCCAGCAAAGAAGCCGCACAGGCACACACAGAAGAAAGAGCTTACCAGAGCTATCCCAATTCGTTTCATATTTCCGCTCCTTAATAGGCCGGAAGGCCTGATTATTCCAATCAGACCTTCCGCAAAATAAACGTTATCGATAGGGGCACCAGCCATAATCGTACTCATACGTCGTTGAAATATTACCACACGAACTTGTCGAGCATTTAAGACTCACCGTTCTTCTCCGGGTGAAATGAGGATGTGTCCCTGATTGGTAGGAGCACCCATTGACCAAGCTGGACGTGGTATTTTCCCAAGGGTTTGTAGCAATGACATATGCGCCTTTGGCACAAGAACAGTATAGCATACAGGATGTCAGAAGCCATGTGAATATCCGCATATGCTCCAACATAACGGTTTATCCGTTCATTATACAAACGGATAAGCTGTTATAAAAAGCACTTTTTCTGTAGCCCCATGATATGATTACCGGAAGAAGGCGCCTACCGTTCTAAAAAGGGCGAGAATATGCTATTTCTGGATTGGGAAGTAGTTTCTGATCGAATACTCTATGGTTACCACTTCTGGATTATCTGGTATCCTTCTGCAAGTATACTCTACCAAGACTTTGCTGTTGTCTTTGTAAGGTACAGTAAATTTAAACCTTACAAGCCCGAAAGACGTCATAATCCTTTCAAGCTCTTCTGAGATAATATCACGATTATAGTCTACTGTTTTACCACTATTTTCGCTTTCACCAACCACATCGATACTTTTCGTTTCGAATTGAGCTTCAAATAGAGTCAATTCATCGTTGATTTTTTGGACGCATTCTTCAGATTTTGACAACTCAGCAGTTGCCGATAAGGTAACTGGTTCTCCATCATAGAAGAAAATAGCAGTAGACAAGTTATTTCCGCACCAAAGAACACTGGTTGAATATTCTTCCAGCAAATCTTTAGTAGATTTCAAATTCGAATCCTTAAGATTCAGAACAGATACAACATCTTCCTTTGCTTTAAAAAAGCTGTCTACCAAATCCATTTGTATTGCCATTGTACTTGTGTTTTTGCCACAAGAAACTAAGCAGAAAGAAAGTAATACGCAACATAGCCCCGTAAAAGGAACTTTCCTCATATCTATCAGCCTCTTTCTACTTATAATCAATACCATACAAGAGACGGACAGAACATATCCCAAATAGGGCTGCTACTACCATTAATATATAACGAAAATTCCGCACCAAGTCCGCCAAGCGCATTAACCGGAACGATAGCTTGATCACTTGGCATACCACTATCACCACTATACATCACATTGAATGAAGGAGAATTTTTATTGCAAGTTGACGTGTATCCTTTGTTATATGCCACATATGTGTATTTTCCAGATGACACGTCATAAAGATCTCCAACTACATGTGCGCTAGTTTCAATCTTGTTTAAGACAGGGGAGCCCGATTGTTTATACATAGTAAAATAATGACCGGATAAATTCACATAATTTCTGCTGTAATTTCGTGTATAAACAATCGTCATTTTTATATTTACACCAGACTCTATAAATTCCTGGCTTGAACTGTCTCTCGCTGGGGAAAGTAATGCTCTACCAACATCGCTTTTGGTCAGCGTATTGTCAATATCTTGGTAATGTGACAAGAAAGTTTCTTCAACAGAATTTCCCTTTTGGGTAGTGATATGCAATGATGAAGTTTCTTCAACTGATCTCGAAACAGCACTCTCAGCCACATCAATTATAGAGCTATCGTCAATTTCGACCTCGCAATATTCAAGGTATTCCAGCAAATTTTCGGACACTTCCGCGCCTTTTACGCTTCCTTTTGTTGAGGTCTTAACAGCAGATGCAGGCACTACACAGCACCCCACAATCAGTGCAACTGTCATCATAAATGCAAGCATTTTTCTTGTTTTCATCATTTCTCATCCTTTCATGTATTCAGGCATATACCGTAAATTTCAACTCCCATTTATCAGTTTCCCGATAAGTCTGTTTTCGCTGTTGTTCTAGCACTTACCGATTTGCCTATCCGCCTTGCGCACAGAGAAGCTGAAATATTTTTTGTGCATTGGAATCAATCCTTCTGGTTGTTTTTTATATTATAGCACACAAGATCGCATTTTGTCAACACAAACTTCAAATCTATCTTCTGATTTTTAGTCGTTTTCTCACTTATGCTTCCGCCGCCTTTGGCAAAACGCTCAACTTTCCGCCAGCATCATCTGTATCAGCGTGTAGCTCTCATGGACATTCTTTTCCAACTGCTTTTCAGATAGATGGGCGCCGCCCATCAAGTGGAGGGTCTTCTCTAAGGGCCCAGGGAAGATGACCTGGTTGATTTGGCTCACGATTTTCTGATATTCTTGAAAATTGCCCTGGTTCATGTACCACCTGCCATCCAAAGGGGCCTCTTCGCTGCCAAGGCCCATATAAACCGGATAACCCTCGAACAGCTCTGTGTAGACCGGTCCTCTCGTTTGAGCTGCCTCGCCCAGCAGGTAGTCAATGATCTTAAAAGCCTGGTCCGGGTACCGGGCGTTGCGGTTAATGGCCGCATACACGGACACCCAGGCGGTTATGCCCCCTTGCCTGTTGTAAGTGGGGATCATCCAATATTCCGGCGCGTTTTTGCCCATGGGCAGTGGGTCCAGCCCAGTCCGACTCATCTGACAAAAAAACTGTCCCGGGAGGCTTTCGATTTCATCGGCTGACGAAGGATGCCACATCGCGTGCTGCTTTTTGGCATAGGCCAGCATCTCTTCCTCGGAAAGGAGAAGCGTATCCCGCTCATAGTCCGCAATTGGACCTAACACGTAGGCAAGGGTATCGCCCGCGGCCAATAAAATGGAAGGGTCATTGCTTTCCAGCATCTCATCCCAAGTGCAGGGCAGAGAAATGGGCGGCGTGTACGCCTCCTTGTCAAAGGCGGCCAGCCCCACCGAGTAGGCCAGGGGAAGAATCATCTGCCCTTCTTTGCCCCGGCCAGCCTCCATGGCCACCGGGAGCAGCTTATCCCACTCCATATATCCGGCGTTTTCGATGTAATCATCCAAAGGGAGAAGCAACTGGTTGTTCATAGCCTGCTGGGGAAAACGGAAAAAGGGTACCGAGTTAAAGTCGTCCCCCCAATAGCCGGTAAAGTTGCTGCCGCACAAAAAAAGATCCGGCCCCTTACCCGCCATCATCTCTGTGCGCACCCGGGTCTCCGCGTTGGTCCGGTCCGCCCCATCGTAAGGAAGGCTTTCCACATGCACCATAAAATCCCGATTATATCCTGGGAGGCGTTCTAATGTCTTGGTAAGCCGGCCATGCCCACTAAGCGCCGGAGTATCCATCAGCACGGTAACCACAGGCATGCCGTAAAACTCCTCCATCTGTTCCACTGTTACCGGCGCGGATTCCCCGGCCGGAGTTTCACCGGCAGGAGGGCTGCAGCTGGAAAACATCGCGCATATAAAAACCGGCAACAAAAACAAGGCGCTGAATGGATGTCCGTTATGTAATTTTTTCAAACCAAGGCACTTCCTTCCATATATAGAATGAGCCGTAAGCCCTGCCAGCATTGACAGGGCTTACGGCTAGTTGGTCAATTAGGCGTAAGGACACACGCCATATTGGTACGTTGTGGCGTAGTCAATCACCCCATGGGTAGGGCAGGTTGCCGACTCATATATTTTGAAGTTGTTATGAGTATGGGTGGAGCTATAGTTCCCGCAATTCTCTACCCTCACGGCCGCGATAGAGGTCTTTGTCGTTTTTACAGGATATGCCCTCTTACACAGATAACAGTAGTTGCTGATCGCCGACGCTGTCACCGCCAACAACCCTACCACCAGCATAAGCGCCAGCAATAGAGCAACTAATCTTTTTGTCAGTTTCACAATAACCCTCCCTTTCTCACTCATAAAATCGCCATGCTATACTTTGGATCTTCGTTCCATCCGCATTCTATGTAACGCGGTCTAATTCATCTTTCGTACACTGGAACCAGCCCCTTGCTTCTTTTTTCATATTATAGCGCACAAAATCACATTTTGTCAACACAAACTTTAAATTAATCTTCTGATTTTTAGTTGTTTTCCTACTCACACTTCCGCCGCCTTTGGCAAAGCGCTCAACTTTCCGCCAGCATCATTTCCATTTTAGTGTACTGCGTGTGCACAATTTCCTCCAGCGCTTCCGGTGTCTGCTCGGAGCTGTGCCATAGCGCGGAAATGTCCCAGATGGCCTTATCCAGCGGCGTATAAAACTTAACCGCGTTAATCTGCTCACGCACAGTACTAAACTCTTCAAAATTAGCCTTACTCATGGTTCGGGAACGCCAAGGAACCTCTTCCGACCCCACCTTCCTATGCACTGGCCAGCCTCCCAGGAGGGCATAAATGTTGTCGTTCTGCTGGGCATTTTGGCTGAGCAGATAATCCAATACTTGAAAGCATTCCGCAGGGTACTCTGTGTTTCGGCTGATAGCCGCAAACGCTGTGATATTGGCCGTAATACCGCCCGAGACATTGTAGGTTGGCAGCATAAAGAAGCTTTGCCCGCCTTCACTCAGGTTTAGCGGCGACTCGCCATTGGTAAGCCACCCGTCGTACCAATGGACCTGCTCACCCTCACCGTTGTCTTCCAGCTCCATGTACTCCATAGCCCGCGCCAGAAATTCTTCTTCTGTAAATGCCGGTATATCCCGGCTGTAGTCACCCAGTTCGCCGAACACATCCCCCAGCAGCCCTCTGCGGGCGGCGCTCTGAACAGATGGCGTCTGGGAATTTACCATCTGCATCCAGGTCATCGGACGTTCTACATCTGGAACAGAAGCGGAGGCGTCTAACATTCGTAAGCTGAACTCATAGGTCAATGGCAAGAGCTGCTGGCCCTCTTCGGTGCGTCCAGCCTCCATAACCGGTGAAAACAGGTAATTCCAATCCATTTCCTCCGCCTCACTGATGTAATCATCCAGGCACAAAAACAGCCGGTTCTTTGCCGCTTGTTTCGGATAGGGGAACACTCGGTCAGCGGACCCAAAAGGACAGCTGCACACAAAGATATCAGGGCCCTTTCCCGACATGATCTCTGTGCGCAGGCGTGTCAGCGCCGCGCTGCGCTCCGGCTCTTCCCGGGGGAGAGACTCATAAGCTACGTTGCAGCCTTGAACCCGCGCGGATATTTGGTCCAAAAAAGAGCGGATGTCGCTCTCAAAATAAGCGTGAAACAGGTCTAGGCAAAGACGAATATCCTTCTTTTCAGCAGGGAGGGCAAGCTCCTGGCCTTGTGCCTGTTCGATTCCCACGGGGGAGGATTCCTGCCGGGCTGTCTGGCAGCCAAAAAGGCTGCAAAAAAGCCAGAGAGAAAGAACAAGAACCGCTTTTTGCGTATTATGCCATCGATCTCGTTTCATAACGGCCTCCAGCATGTTTATTTGATATTAGGGAGTTGCGCTGCCTTATAGGATTGATAGAAACGGATGAGTTTAGGCAAGGATTTGCACTCCCAGCCTAAACTCATGAAAGTTTAGAATTCAGATATCATCACGCATAAGGGCAGATACCATATGCGTACTTGTACACTGTAAAACTCATGTGGCAATAGTCACATGAACAATACCGCGGAGTGCGCGTGTTATAGTGGACATGAGGGCTGGAGTAGTTTCCACACATCTCGACTCTCGCGGTAGAATAGGTTTCTGGGTTGCCTTCCCGGTCTACGCGGTAATAGCTATCTTTTCCACAGTATGGACATACATAGGCCAGCGCTGTCACAGCAAAGATGCCTACCACCAGCATAAGAGCCAGCAATAGAGCGACTAATCTTTTTGTCAGTTTCACAATAGCCCTTTTCACCCTTAAAACCACTACGCTGCACTTAAACTTTTTGTTCTGTTCTCTTTCTATATAACACAATTGAACTCATTTTTCGTACACCGGAACCACCCTCTGTTTCTTTTTCTATATTTTAGCATGCAAAATCGCATTTTGTCAACATAAACTTTAAATTTATCTTCTGATTTTTAGTCGTTTTCTCGCTTATGCTTCCGCCGCCTTTGGCAAAACACTCAGCTCTCCCCCAGCATCATCCGCATGGTGGCGTATTCCTCATGCACAATCTTTTCAAGGGGCGTGTCTTCCTGCACGGAGCGAAACTGGATGTGGTCCAGGCAGTCGTCCAGAGGCGTGCGGAACTTAACCACGTTGATTTTGTCCCGCATTTCCAGATAATTTTGATAGTTGCCCTCGTTCATGTACCAGAATCCTCCCGGAGATTTGGCCATATCACTGCTTTTCCCCAGGTCCATGTGAGTTGGCATGCCTAACAGCCAGCTGTATATCTCTGAGTTCTGCTGAGTTTGCTTGCTCAAGAGCACGTCCAGCAGCAAAAAAGCTGTGTCCGGGTTCTGGGTATTCCGGTTGATGGCCGCAAAGGTGGTCACGCTGGCTGTGACTCCCCCTTGCAGGTTATAGGGCGGTATGGCGGTATATACTGGGGCGCTGTCATCCAAACGAGCATCGTATAATTTGGGGTTGCCATAGCCCCAAACAACCGCTTCAAGGCAGTCCCCATTTCTAAAATTACTTTCTTCCAGTCTGCTCCGCATTAAGGTTTTCTGTTCGGCCCAAGCCAGCAGTTCTTCTTCCGTAAAGTTCAGCTCTTCTGCTTCAAAATCTGCCAGATAACCTAGAATATGAGAATACTGTTGTGAAGAAGCGGCATAGGCCAGTATGGGATCTTGGCTGGTGAGCATTTCTTCCCAAGAACTGGGTAATTCCTGAGAGAGCGTATATTGAGCGGTATCAACCAACATGACGTTTAGTTCATAGGAAAGGGGCAAAACCATCTGGCCCTCTTTCCCCTTCCCAGCCTCCATCACCACGGGCAGCAGTTCGTCCATCTTCATGTACTGCGCCTTGGCAATGTACTCATCCAAGGGGAGAAACACCCGGTTGAGCATGCTTTTCTCTGGGTAGCGGAACAAGGACTCCCCCATGCTTTCTTTGGGAGAAATATAGCAGATGAAGACATCGGGGCCCTTTCCCGCCATAATTTCTGTGCGAATTCGAGTTATTTGTGCGCTTCGCTTTGCTTGATCCTCTGACAAAAGCTCCAACTCGACGTCGAATTCTCTTCCGCATCCAGGAAGCCGGTCTAAAAACTCTCTGGCATCCTTGGGGCCGCTTGGGTTAATATCCACGCACAGCACAATTTTAGGGCGCTCCGTAGAAACTAACGCATTATCGAAATCGGATGGCTGTGAAGAGCAGTTGGTTAGAACTAAGCACACAAGGGCAACGCTGCCTAGAATGCTCATCAGCTTTTTCATAAATGGCCTCCTTGCCATTGAATCATGCGAATTTCAAAGAGAGTGGCAAAGCGTTGATATGCCTTGCCACTCTCTTTTTTCGTTTGCATCAATTATGCATAGGGACAAAAGCTGGGGTTGGTTAACGTGATGATGGTTTCTTTTCCGCAATTATTGCAATGAAAGCGCCCCGGAGCGGCGGCGTAATAATGGTAATGAACGCCGGAGTGATTGCCGCAGCTTTCTACTCTAGATCCGCTACCCGTAGACCAGCTCCCAGTCCTAGTAACATACCCTTGAGATGAACCACAGCTACCGCAGGAATAAGCAGCAGCGCTCATTGTAAATACCCCAACCACCAGCATAAGCGCCAGCAATAGAGCGACTAATCTTTTTGTCAGTTTCACAATAACCCTTTTCACTCTTAAAACTACTATGCTGCACTTTAACTTTTGTTCTGTTCTCTTTCTATGTAACACAATTGAACTCATCTTTCGTACACCGGAACCACCCTCTGCTTCTTTTTCTATATTTTAGCACACAAAATCACATTTTGTCAACACAAACTTTAAATTTGTCTTCTGATTTTTAGTCGTTTTCCCACCTATGCTTCCGCCACCTTTGGCAAAACGCTCAACTTTCCGCCAGCATCATCTGCATGACCCGGTAGGTCTCCGCCGCCTGTTTTTCCAGGTCTTCCGGCTTCATGCGCCAGCTGCACTTGGCATAGAGCTGAAACAGCTCGTTGGTCAGCCGGTTTCCAAAGCCCGCAGAGGTAATTTGCTGGCGCGCGCGCTCATAGGCCTGGAAATTCTCATCTGTCATGGACCAAAAACGCACCTCACACCCCTCGCGCATCAAGTCCTCATGGGTGGGTACGCTTCCCACCAGCAGGTCTTGGCTGAACAGAGCCCCTTTTGCCTGCACCTCACCACTCAACAACATGTCCAGCACGGCAAAGGCTTCCTCCGGGCGCTTGGTGTTGCGGTTGATGCCCCCGTAGGTCCGAATGGTGGCCCGGCATCCCCCCTGGACGCTGTAGAGCGGCGCCATCTCCACAGGGTCTCCGGGGCGCAGGGCAGCGTAACTGCCATCCCCCTTTTTCGGATAAAAGTCGTACTCAAAATCCACACACATGGGAAATCCCTGATAGTCCGGCAATTCGCCGAAAGCCTTCTCATCCCGGCTTTGGGCCAGCTCCAACGTCTCTCGAATCCGCTGAACCAGCTCTTCTTGGGTAAACAGCAGCTCTTCCGCCGGATAATCCGCCAGTTCTCCTAAAAGGCCGCTCAAATATTCCGAGCCGCATCGGCTGCCCGGCGCTGCCGCCGCTTTCAGATAAGGCGAGCCCTCTGCCAACACTTGGTCCCAAGTAAGATCCGGCGAAAGCTCTAGTGCCGCTTCCCCTTTGCGAAACACAGTAACCGGAAAGGTGTAGGTCAAGGGCAGCAGCATCTGGCCATCTTCCGTACGGCCCGCCTCCATTACCGCTGGGGTCAGCTTGTCCCACTCCATAAATTGCGCCTTCTCAATCAGCTCGTCCAATACCAGAAACCGGCCGTCGTCCATGGCACACTCGGGGAATCCAAACAGAGGCTCGGCGTTGACGGTCCGGGGCTCCGCACTGAGAATAAACACATCCGGCCCCTTGCCGCTGGCAATCTCTGTGCGAACCCGCTGTAGGGCCGCTTTCCGGTCGGAGCCCGTGACGGGCATAACCTCAATCTCCGCCTCAATGGGAATGCCGGAATACGCCATATTTGTGATGAAATTCTCCATCTTTGCCTCCGCCTCCGCCGCGCTCCGGCTATCCCCGCACACATCCAGCAAGATGTGAAGGGCCGCTGGTTTCTGTTGTGTACAGGACGTTAGAACACAGCAAAGCAGAATGATGCATGCAGCCAGTACTTTTTTCATTTTTTACTCCTCTAAAAAGCAAAAGTCTACCCTGCATAGAAACCCAGGCGGTAGGCT
>CAJUNS010000031.1 GCA_910587995.1 uncultured Oscillospiraceae bacterium
GAAAAATCAAGACTTAGCGGCATTTAAGAACTTATAAAGAGATAGTCAAAAATCCTGTTAGATGTTAATTTAAAAAATAGAACAGGAGGTGGATTTTATGACAGACTCGCCAAGTGTACGCTTCATTACATTCATTTTTACCGACCAATTCGGATTCTGCTATTTCGTTCTGCCTGTCATTTGCGTCTTTGCTGCCCAGCTACTGCTATGCCTTTATGCCAAACATGTTTCGCTCAAGCTGTTGCCCGCCTCTTTAGGTGTTCTAATTGTTGCGGCGGTGTATGGCACTTTTCTGATTTTTGGAGAGAACATGCTTTATCTATTCCCTTTGGGCATCGCGGGCCTGATCCTTCTGGGCAGCGCCGCCGGCTGGCTGGCGTGTGCCATGGTTCGCCTGATCCTCCGGCTGAAGAAAGCCCCCTGCCCCCCGCAGGGCAGCTGAACAAAAAAGCGCCCCCAGCTGGGAGCGCTTTTTTATCTAAAGAAAACTTATACAAACTTCGCCGGGTTAATCTTGATGCCAGGGCCCATGGTGGCGCTGAGTACGCAGGAGCGTACATACTGGCCCTTGGCAGCGGCGGGCTTGGCCTTAACAATGGCGTCCATCAGGGTGTTGAAGTTCTCCGCCAGCTTCTCCGCGCCGAAGGAGATCTTGCCGATGGGGCAGTGGATGATGTTGGTCTTGTCCAGGCGGTACTCGATTTTACCGGCCTTGGCCTCCTGCACAGCCTTGCCGATGTCCGGGGTCACGGTGCCGGCCTTGGGGTTGGGCATCAGGCCCCGGGGGCCCAGAATTTTACCCAAGCGGCCCACCAGGCCCATCATGTCAGGCGAGGTGACCACCACGTCAAAGTCCATCCAGCCCTCGGACTGAATCTTCTGAACCATTTCCTCCGCGCCTACAAAGTCGGCGCCGGCCTTTTCGGCGGCCTCAATGTTGTCGCCTTTGCAAATGGCCAAAACGCGCACGTTCTTGCCTGTGCCGTTGGGCAACACAATGGCGCCGCGCACCTGCTGGTCCGCGTGGCGGCCGTCAACGCCCAGCTTCACATGAAGCTCCACGGTCTCGTCAAACTTGGTGGTGCCGGTCTTGACGCAAAGGTTCAGGGCCTCTGCGGTGTCATAAAGCTTCTGGCGGTCAATGAGCTTGGCGCTCTCTCTGTACTTCTTTCCGTGTTTCATTGCAGTTTCCCCCTTCCCTTAGTCTACAACTTCCACGCCCATGCTGCGGGCAGTGCCGGCAATCATGCTCATGGCGGTCTCAATGGAGCTGGCGTTCAAGTCGGGCATTTTGGTCTCGGCAATCTTCTGAATCTGTTCCTTGGTGATTTTGGCGACCTTCTTCTTGTTGGGCTCGCCAGAGGCGGTCTCAATGCCCACCGCCTTCTTAATCAGCACTGCCGCGGGGGGAGTCTTGGTGATAAAGGTGAAGGAGCGGTCAGCGTACACCGTAATCACCACGGGGATGATCAGGCCCACATCGTTCTTGGTGCGCTCGTTAAACTCCTTGGTAAACGCCATGATGTTTACGCCGTGCTGGCCCAGAGCGGGGCCGACCGGCGGGGCCGGGGTTGCTTTCCCGGCAGGGATCTGGAGCTTGATATAGCCCGTTACCTTTTGTGCCATTTTAAACATTACCTCCAAATATTGTGGTTCAAGCGGTAGGGGCATCGAAAATTTTACCCATACCTCCCACGTAAACGCGGAGCGGGCTCCGCGCGTCTGGCTTGCGTACTGGAATGATTCATGGGGCAGTTTCCAAAAACCGGCCTAAAAAAGGGAAGGCCCTGGAAAAAAAAATTATACAAAAGCTTTTCCCGCTCCCCTGTCCATAACCAGCGGGAGCGTTGCAAAAGCGCCTCTCCAAGAGGAACGCCCCGGAGCCCCGTTAAATGGGCTCCGCCTGGTCCAGCTCCAGCTCCACCGGGGTGTCCCGGCCAAACATGGAGACCGTGACCCGAATGCGGTTCTTTTCCAGGTCCAGCTCTTCCACAGTGCCCACAAAGCCTTCCAGGGGGCCGTCGATGATGTTCACCGAGTCGCCCACCTGATAGCTGATTTCATACTGGCGCTGGTCAATGCCCAGCCGGGCCACTTCCGCGTCCGTCAAGGGGACCGGCTTGGACGAAGGTCCTACGAAGCCGGTGCAGCCCCGAATGTTGCGCACAGCGTACCAGCTCTCGTCGGTCATCACCATTTTCACGATGACATAGCCGGGAAAAATCTTGCGCTCCACCTCTTTGCGCCGTCCGTCGTCAGTGATCTCCGTCACCATCTCCGTGGGCACGCGGATCTCCTGGATGAGCTCCTGCATCTGCCGGTTCTCCACGGTCTTTTCCAGGTTTGAGGCCACTTTGTTTTCATATCCGGAATAGGTATGCACCACATACCATTTCGCTTCCTCCGCCATGCTATCCGCCTTTCCTTTTCTCGCAGTGTGTGGTTTTTACGCGGCCACGTCCATAATCAGCCCCAAAAGGCTCATAAACGCCGTGTCCAGCGCAAAAACAAACAGGCCCAGCACGATGATGGTTGCCAGCACCACGCCGGTGTTTTTGAACACCGCCTTGGGCGTGGGCCAGACAATCTTTTTAATTTCGCCCTTGCAGTCCTTGAGGAACTTCGCGGCTTTCTTCACGAAAGCGGAAAAGGCGTTGGGCTTTTTCGCTTTCGCTTCGGTCTTCTTCTCGGTTTCCGCCATAGGGTTCCTCTCCTTACTTGGTTTCCCGGTGCAGGGTGTGCTTCCGGCAGAACCGGCAGTACTTGTTCATCTCCAACCTGTCGGGATCGTTTTTCTTGTTCTTCTTCGTCAGGTAGTTCCGCTGCTTGCACTCGGTGCAGGCCAGCACGATCTTCACTCGCATACTTTCAAGACCATCCTTTCCGGCAGACGCCCGGCCAGCGCCGGGAACGTCCAAAATATTTGGGGCGTTAGCCCCTGCCTCCCTCAAAAAGCCGGGCAAAAAAAGAAACCCCTTTTCGAGGTATCTTTAGTATAGCACAGGAAAACAAGGCTTGTCAAGGGCCTTTCCGCCGGTTTTCCGGGAAATTTCCCGGTTTTCAGCCGGGCAGCCGGGCCTCCACCTTTTTGCCAGGGCGCTTCTTTTTCTTTTCGGGCTTAATGGTTTTGCCAATCAGCCGGCGGGAGAACCCGGCGTTCTTTTTCAGCTCGTCTCCCAGCTTTTCCTGGGCGGCTGAAAAGGCCTCCTGGCTCAGGCCGTTGAGCAGGGTGTAGGTGAGTATGGACCGCAAATCCAGGTCGCCGCTTTTATACATGTCGTCCAGCAGGGCGCAGAGCTTGGCGGCCGGTTCGCTGTCCGGGTACTGGCGCAGCAGGCCGTCGCAGCGCTCTACCACATGGGACTTGATAAACGTGACATAGCGCACCTGCCCATAGACGATTTTTTCCCGGTTGAGCTCCTCCTTAAGTTCGGGGAAGAGGCCCACCAGCCGGTTGATGAAAAAGAGGGGGTCCACGTTGCGGTCTTCGCCTTTGGCGGTTTTTTTCCGCTGCTGCACCATAGCCACCCGCTTAGGGCCGCGCACCACGTCGGTAAAGTCGTTAACAATGCTCTCCGCATCGCTTCTCTCACCAGAGCGCAGGTCAAACAGCCAAGTGGAAAGCTGCCGCCACTCGCTGGGAGCGCCTTTTTCGTCCAGGGTGGTGGAGCGCAGGATAAAGCTCTGCTTTTTGCTGTCATACAGCACGCTGTAGGCTACCTCGTCCGTGGCAAAAAGAACCGCCCGTCCGGCGGGGTCCTCCAGGGGCTCCGGGTCCCGGAAGCCCTGCTGGGAGAGCTCTTGGGCCAGGGCGTTTTGTATGAGGTCGAAAGGGTTGAAATCCATAGTGAGGTCACTCCAGTATATAGGTATTTGGTACATTGTAGCACATGGGGGCGGAAAAGTCCAGAGGCGGGCGGGAAAAGGGAGTGTCCGTTTCGGAGAGCTTTTCGTGTTCCTCCGCCCGTGGGGCGGAGGAACACAGATGGTTCTCTCTGTGGTTTGGACAATCCCGCGGGAAAAGGAGGGGCTAAATCAAAGGGGAAAGGGCTGCGGTCCGGCGGCAAATCGGAAAAGAGGCTTCCGTTTTGCGGACGCCATGGGGGGTTCTGGCGCCTGAGGCAAAGGTGAAGAAAAAGAAGTCTCAATCCTCTTTTTTAAATAAACAACAAATACTGAGAAAGCGGGGTGCCGTTTTGATCAATTCGGACATTTTTTTGATCACTTCGCCTTTGGGAAATCGTCTTCCTAGCCGGGCGGCCGGATTCTCCCTTATGCTTATGGCAGGGAAAGGGGGTGACTTGCTTGGAAACCGCCTATGGGAAACAAATGGGTTTGCGGCAGTTCCGCTCCCCGCTCCGCGTCAAAACGAGCACCCAAGAAGAAATCGCGGCCTGGCTGGCCTGCCATGCCGCAGGAAACGACTTTCTGGCGCCCTGGCCAGCGCCGGAAGAGAAAGAGTGATTTTTCTTGACTAAGGACGAATTGTTTAACGCCTACCATTCTTGGCTTGGCGGGCCCGCGCCGCTCCCGGGCAAGGAGCTTCCGGCCATTCCGATTGCCGGGCTGGACGTTTTTGAGGACGACAGGCAGCTTGTCAATCATCTTTTCTTTTTGGTTCCGGATACTTCCTCTCAACAGCTGCGCTGCTTCTTCTATTTTGAGGAAAATACTTTCTCAAAGGACTCCGCCGGGGACTTGGTATTGGAAGATTCCACGCTGCACCTTTTTTCACCGCAATAAGCGTCCCTCCTGGAAAGGCCGGCCCGCCTAAGGCCGGTCTTTTCCTTGCATGCGGGCTTTTTTCCACAGCCGCGGGGGCAAAAGGTGGAAACCTTCCCGGCAGGGCCAGGAAAGGAGCTCATTTTCATCATCCCCGCGCGATGGCTTTGAGGGAGTGTCCGTTTTGGAGAGCTTTTCATGTTCCCCCGCCCTACGGGCGGGGGAACATAGAGATAATCCCCTGTGGTTGGGACACATCCTGGCTTCGAGGGGAGCTTGCAATTTTTGGGAGATTGTGATAAAATTAAAGCAAAATAATAAGGAGGAATGCCGGTGGCCCAGGTGAAAAATTACGCCAAGGAGCTGGAGGTTCTGATTGGGGAGCTGAAGGGGCGCAGGCCGGGCTTGCTGCTGCATTGCTGCTGCGCGCCCTGCTCCAGCGCCGTGCTGGAATATTTAAACCCCCATTTTGCGCTTTACCTATCCTATTATAACCCCAACATCGCCCCGGAAGCCGAGTACCAAAAGCGCTTGGCGGAGCTCCGGCGGCTGCTGGCGGAAATGCCTTTGAATCCTCCGCCGGAGCTTTTGCCCTGCGCCTATGAGGGCGAGGCCTTTCAGCGCATGGCCCAGGGCTTGGAGCGGGAGCCCGAGGGCGGGGCCCGGTGCGCGGGCTGCTACCGCCTGCGCCTGGAGGAGGCCGCCAAAACCGCCGCCGCCCACGGCCTGGAATATTTTACCACTACCCTGAGTGTCAGCCCATTGAAAAACGCCCAGGTTCTGGGCCGCATTGGCCAGGAGCTGGCCCAGAAGTACGGCGTGAAGCATCTGCCCGCGGACTTTAAAAAACGGGAGGGCTACAAGCGGTCCATCGCCCTCTCCCGGGAGTATGGCCTCTACCGGCAGAACTACTGCGGGTGCCTTTACAGCAAGCGCCCCGCCGTCCCGGCTTCTGGAGCCAGGGCGGATGGAGAGGAACCAAGAAATTTATGACGCGCTGTGGGAAGCGGACTGCCTCCCCACAGGAAAGGACGGAACAAGATGCCAGTGACACATCAGGGCGTGAGCTATTTTGCCGCCGACGCCCATGCCCATATTTATCCGGCGAAAATCGCGGAAAAGGCAACGGCCGCCGTGGGGGACTTTTACGGCCTCTCCATGAGCCATGTGGGCCTGCCGGAGGTGCTGGACCAAACCGGCCAAAAGGCTGGCCTGGACCGCTTTTTGGTCTGTTCGGTGGCCACTAAGGTGGAGCAGGTGCGCTCCATCAACTGCTTTATTCAGCGGGCCTGCCGGGAATTTCCCCGTTTTTTGGGCCTGGGGGCCTGGCATCCGGATGTGGCGGACCTGGAGGGGGAGCTGGAAGACCTGGAAGCCCGAGGCCTGCGGGGGGTCAAGCTGCACCCGGATTTTCAAGAATTTTGCATTGACGACCCCAAGATGCTGCCTTTTTACCGGGCCGCCGCCCAGCGCAGGCTGCCTGTGCTCTTCCATACTGGGGACGCGCGGCGGGACTTCTCCTCGCCCAGGCGTTTGGCCCGGGTGCTGGACCAGGTGCCGGACCTGATCTGCATTGCCGCCCACCTGGGGGGCTACACCCAGTGGGCGGAGGCCCGGGAGTGCCTGTGCCATCCCAACGTTTATGTGGACACTTCCAGCTCCCTGGGCTTTCTCAGCCGGGAGGAAGCCCTGGAAAGCATCGAGCATTTTGGCCGGGGCCGGGTGCTGTTCGGCACAGACTTTCCCATGTGGCGGGCAGAGAAGGAGCTGAACGCCTTTTTCGGGCTGGGCTTGGAGGAACCGGTGAACCGGGCTGTTTTATATGGCAACTTTGCCCGGCTCTTCGGTCTGGACGGGCGGAGCCGCCGTGGATGAGGGCGCCTTTCTGGCCGCCTGCCGCCAAGTGATGGAGGCGCCCAGCCGGGGCGGGGGCATCGGCACCTTGGGCGAAAAGACCCTGCATGCGGCGCTGAAGCTCTGCCTGGAGCCCCGGGAGGGCTGCCGGGAGGTGCTGGTGGGCCGCTTTGTGGCGGACATCCTCAATGAAGAGGGCGTTACGGAGATTCAAACCAGCGGCTTTGGGCGGCTGCGGGAGAAGCTGGCCTTTTACCTGGAGGCTTACCCAGTGCGGCTGGTGTACCCGGTGGCGGGCATTAAGTGGCTGGTCAATGTGGGCCCGGACGGTGCGGCCGCGCCCCGCCGGAAAAGCCCCAAGCCCGAGGGCCCCTGGCAGATTCTGCCGGAGCTGGCGGCGGTGAAGGAGTATCTGGGCCACCCCGGCCTGCGGCTGCTGGTGCCGGTCTTGGAGGTGGAAGAGTACCGCCTGCGGGATGGCAAAGGACGCCGGGGCTATACCCGCTGGGAGCGCATGCCTGTGCGGCTGCTGGATCAAACGGCGGTGGAAGGCCCCCAGGAGGCGGGGAAGCTGCTGCCGCCGGGGCTTTTGGAGGAATTCACCGCCAAAGAGTTCCAAAAGGCCGGGCGGTTCTCCCCTATGCAGGGCTCGCTGGCCTTAAGCGCGGCCAAGGCCCTGGGCACGGTGGAGCGGATAGGAAACCGGGGCCGGGCCTATTTATACCGCAGGGCGGAGTAGCCAGGAGGCTGGCAGTGGGCCAGGAACTGTTTTGCGGCTGCAAGGAGAAGCCCAGGCGGGAAAGGAGTCATACCGATGACGTTTGACATGCAGAAACTCTATTACTTCACCGAAGGGAACAGCTTTACGGGCAGCTATTCCAGCGGGCCCAAGCTGCTGCGCTACCGGGTGGAGCCGGACAAGGAAAACAGCCAGCTTCTGGCTTGGAGCTGGAAAGAGGACAAATGCTTTGAGCGGGCCCTAGAAAAGCGGGAGGGGGCCTTCCCTATGACCGAAAAGGGCATGGAGCAGCTTCAGGGCTGGCTGGGGGAGGCCTGGCAGGCGGAATAAGCCGCCCGCGGGGCCGCGGCGGAAGCGTTCTGAGCCATATTGCATATTATTATAGAAAGGGAAAAGACCTCGTTGCCGTTGGATTCGCCAACCTGGGAAAGGTTTGCGCTGGCGCGGAGGGCGGCTTTTTGTTAGCAAAGCGGCCGGGGGCAGCCCGCCCCAATGGGCGTGTCCGTTTCGGAGAGCTTTTCGTGTTCCCCCCGCCCTACGGGCGGGGGGAACACAGATGATTATCTCTGCGGTTGGGACACACCCCGCCCCAATTCCCCGCTTGCTTTTTCCCCAAAAATGTGGTATCATATACTCCATCCTATGGTGTCCCTGCCATGGCGCCGCCTTATGGCGCGGAAAATTTATGACAAAGGTGTTGGTTTCTTCCTCTATGGACAGTCACAGTACGGCCTTGATTATGGTTCTCATCGTTCTCATCGCGCTCTCCGCCTATTTCTCCGCCACCGAAACGGCCTTTTCGTCTCTCAACCGCATCCGGCTGAAGAACCTGGCCTCCGCTGGCAACCGGCGGGCCCAGCTGGCCTACGCCCTCTCGGAGAATTACGATGAGCTGCTCTCCACCATTTTGGTGGGCAACAACCTGGTGAACATCGCCTCCACCACCATCTCTACCCTGCTGTTCGTCAAAGCCCTGGGCGGCAGCGCCGGGCCCACCGTCTCCACCATTGTTATGACCGTGGTGGTGCTGGTCTTCGGCGAGGTCAGCCCCAAAAGCATGGCAAAAGAGCACGCCGAGTCCTTCGCCATGTTCTCCGGCCCCTTCATCCGGCTGCTTATTGTTTTGCTGCGGCCGGTGAACTTCCTTTTCAGCCTGCTCAAGCGCGGCTTGCGCAAGCTGGTCCACAGCGGCCCCAGCCAGTCCATGACGGACAGTGAGCTGCTTACCATTGTGGAGGAGGCGGAGCAGGAAGGGGGCATCGACAAAAACGAAAGCGCTATGCTGCGAAACGTAATCGAGTTTGACGACATCCAGGCCATTGAGATTATGACCCCCCGGGTGGATGTGGAGGCTGTGCCCAAGGACGTCTCCAAAGAGGAGCTCTCTCAGCTCTTTCGGGAAACCGGATACTCCCGCCTGCCTGTCTATGAGGAGACCATTGACAGCATTGTGGGCGTAATCCACGAAAAAGACTTTTACAGCATGGTTTGGGGCCAGCCGGCCCAGGTGCTCAGCATTTTAAAACCAGCGGAGTTCATCCCGCCCTCCATGAAGCTTTCTGACCTGATGAAGCTTTTGCAGCAGAAGAAGTCCCATATGGCGGTGATTGTGGACGAATTTGGCGGCACCGAGGGCATCGTCACGTTGGAGGACGTGATTGAGGAACTGGTAGGCGAAATTTGGGACGAACACGACGACGTGGTCCAAGAGGGCATTTTGCCCACCGGCGAGGGCCTGTACCGGGTGTACGGCTCCGCGGCCCTGGACGATTTATTTCAGCTTTTGAACATTGAAAGCGGCACGGACTCCACCACGGTCAATGGGTGGATCGCCGAGCAGCTGGACCGCATCCCCCAGACGGGAGACAGCTTTCAGTATCAAAACATCAGCTTTTTGGTCACCAAAGCCGCGGGCAACCGGGCGGAAGAGATTCGGGTCAAGCTGCTTCCCCAGCCCACCGCTTCCGAGACAGCGGAAAAGGCGGCCTCCAGCTAAGGCGCTTTTTGCGGCCCGCCTTAAAACAGGCTTCCGCGTGGAAGCGGAATGAGAAAACATATTTTTGCGCAGGGCCGCATACCACAAGGCCATGGAGGTCAACGAGTTCCTTCGCAGGCCGTTTGTGTTAATTGGATTAATTTAGAAGATTCATATATTTTAGAAAGCGTTCCTGCAAGACACAGGGGCCGCTGTAGAGTTGTATTGCTAACGCAGTTCAAAAAGAAGCCAAGTTCCTTTTGAACCGCGTCAACGAATACCTCCACAGCGGCCCTTTTTCTTTTTGCAGCCCGCCGGAAGCGGCGGACTGCGGGGAAAAAGCCCTGTGTTGGAGCGGGAATTACCCTTTTGTGGGTGCATAAAGGGGAAATGGGGGAGGTTAGGCCTCTCAAGAGGCTGAAAATTAAGAAAGTTAATCGAGAGATTAAAAAAATTAAAAACACCTATTGACATATTTAAGGAGCCGCGCTATAATAAGGGCACAAACTAAGCTGCATCGCAAAGGAGATGGGCAATATGTCAACAAAGAACTATAACGCACCCGCCCGGTGCCCGGTGTGCGGCGGCTCCATGCAGGTCACGGGCTTGAAATGCGCCGGATGCGGCACGGAGCTGAAAGGAAGCTTCACCCCCTGCCGGTTCTGCGCGCTGGATGAGAAAAACCTGCGCTTTGTGGAGGTCTTCCTCCGGTGCCGGGGGTCCATCAAAGAGGTGGAGCGGTCTCTGGGGGTCAGCTACCCCACGGTAAAAAACATGCTGGAAGCGGCCCTCTCCGCCCTGCGGCTGGACGAGGACCCGAACCTGCGGGAGGCTAGGGAAGAAGAGGACCGGCAGGAGATTCTCTCCCGGCTGGCCCAGGGAGAACTGAATGTAGACGCGGCCGTGGAGGCCTTGAAACAGTTGAAAGGCGGGAAAAAATCATGAAACAGGAAGGTTTGCCCAGAATGCTGGCTTATAGCGATTTGACCCGGGACGCGGCCCTGCGGCTGGCGGCGGAGGAACGGTGGGAGTCCATGCTGCGGCATGAACGGAAAAAGCATGGGAAGAAAGGCGGGAAATAAGATGAACGAGAACAATCGCGCGATTTTGGAGATGCTGGAACAGGGAAAGATTTCGGAAGAGGAAGCCGCCCGGCTGCTGGACGCGCTGGAGGCCCAGGCAGAGGCCGGGGAGGAAGCCCCCGCCGGCCAGGACGGGAGCTCCAGCGAGCCGGTTCCTGCCGGGCAGGAGGATGGGTGCAGCGTCGTCCTTAACCTAGGCGAGGGAATGCGGATCAACGTGGACAGCCGCGATGGCGTGCGGGTTTTGGACCAAGAGGCGAACGGAAAGGTTTTTGTGCCCACGCCGCCAGTCCCACCCGTATCGCCGGTCCCGCCTGTGCCGCCGGTTCCCCCCGCGCCGCCAGCGCCTCCCGCTATGCCGGCCATGCCTCCCGCGCCGGTCCCGCCGCCCCCCGGCGACCCGGAAGCCCTGGAGCGTTACAACGAAGAGGTGGAGCGCTTCCAGGAGAAATGCCAGAAGCTGATGGAGTGGCACCAGGAGGAGATGGAGGAACACTGCCGGCAGGTGGAAGAGCGCCAGGAGCGGTATCAGGCGCAGATGGACGCCTACCACCAGCGCCTGGAGGAAATGGAGGCCTACCACCGGAGCCTGGAAGAGCAGCATGAGCGGCACCGGGAGCAGATGGAGCGCTACCACCAGCGCTTGGGGCAGCCGGGCCAGGAGGCGCGGGCGCAGCAGACCGGCGGTTTTTTGACGGGGGAGGAGTACAGCCGCGCCTACAGCCAGGCCTATGAGAAGGTGTACAGCGCCGGATACCCGGAGGTGGAGGAGCTGGGGCCCGGCACGCCCGAAGGGCAGTCCCGCCTGTCGGAGCTGTGCGGGGAGGCCGCCCAGGCCGCTGAAGAGGCGGTGCGCCAGGCACAGGAAGAAAAGCGGCAGAATGCCCAGCCCGGCGGCGACTGGCAGGACCGCACCCGCTGCTGGGGCGCGCGCCTTGGGGACATTGGCGCGGAGATCCGCCGGGCCATGCAGGGCCTGGGGGCTCAGATCAGCGATGAGGTCCAGGAAGCCATGGAGGATTTGCAGGACGCCATGAGCGAGGTTCAGGACTCCCTGGGGGAGGTTGCCGAGGCTTGGCAGGAGTGGGCCGAGGAGGAAGAGGATGACGACGATGACGGGGACTTCTCCTTTGACGGAGAGGACGAAGACGAGGATGACGACGATGGCTTGGATGACGGCTCCCCCCAGCCCGCCCAGGCGGCGCAGACAGCCGATGGCTGGTATGTCAACACCAGCAACTGCGCCTTGAGCAGCCTGGATAAGCTGGACGTCAACTGGATTTCCGGTTCG
The DNA here is from genome assembly GCA_910587995.1 of uncultured Oscillospiraceae bacterium. Classification (GTDB taxonomy): domain Bacteria; phylum Bacillota; class Clostridia; order Oscillospirales; family Acutalibacteraceae; genus Acutalibacter. The sequence continues at coordinate 11,664 of CAJUNS010000031.1, forward strand.
GTGGAGATCGCGCCCTGGGACGGCGATTATGTGGAGATCTCGGAGCGCAGCCGGAAGCCCCTGGAGGAGCGGCAGAAAATGCGGGTTTATGTGTCGGACGCCCGGAAGCTGACCGTGCGGTTTACCGCCCAGCAGAACAACTATGGCGGCGTGCTTGGCAAGGGCTGGAATATAGGCGGCTTCATGATGTCCGGAAAGCATCTGACGGTGAAAATTCCCCGGGACCTGTGCGGCCAGGTGGAGGCTTTGAAAATCCACAGCATGTCCGCCAGCGTCAGCGTGGCGGAGCTCACCGGCGAGGGCTTCGCGGTGGACACCGTTTCCGGCGCGGTCCATGCCAGCGCCCTGCGTGCGGAGCAAATGAAGCTCCACAGCGTATCGGGCCGTGTGGACGCCACTGGCAGCTCGGCGGAAAAATTACAGCTCAGTTCGGTTTCCGGCGTGGTGGCGGGCAGCGGCCTGGCCGCGGAGAAGGCCAAGTTCTCCTCGGTTTCCGGGGCAGTTCTGGTCCATGCCAACGCGGAGAGCTTTGAGGTCTCCACCACCTCCGGCAAGACGGAGCTTCGGGTGGACCAATGCCCGGAAAAGGCCCGTCTCACCTCGGTTTCCGGCAAGGTCGCCATGGTTATGCCGGAAAACGATGGATTTACCGTTGGCTACAAGTCTTCCAGCGGCGGCTTCAGCTCAGACTTCCCCCTGACGGGAAGCCTGGACAAAAAGAAGGGCAAAGGCATTTATGGCAACGGCGCGACCGCCCTGATCATGCACACCACATCAGGCTCCATGAGCATTGTCAAGGCCAGGTAGGCGGTAGGGATTGTACAGAGATAACCCCCGCCCTGCGGGCGGGGGAACACGAAAGGCTCTCCGAAACGGACGCTCCTTAGGCGGTATTCGAGTATAAGTTTTCTGCTAATAAAAACAGGCGGCACAGGACTGCAAAGGGTCCTGTGCCGCCTGTTTGGCCTTGTTGGGCTGCTGGCAGAGCAAGCCCGCAAAGTTAAGTTCTGCCGGAGCCGCCTTTAGTAGGTTCCTTCGGTGTTGAAGGTAATGGCCGCGCCTTCCTTTTTCCGGGAGCCAGCCCGGCGGCGGTCCAGCTCTTGCAGGAACAGCTCCTCGTCAAAGGGGATGTCCACCGGCTTCTGGAGCCAGCTGGAAAGATGCATGGCGTTGGAAAGGGTCAGGCCGCCAATGCCCTCCCGGCCATCCGCCACCAAAGGCTCGCCCCGCAGGATGTTGGCGGCAAAGGCATTCAGTACTCCAACATGCTGGGGGTTCTCCCCATCGGTCTCAATAGGGACCTCCTGACAGTCCGGCTTCTGGAAGCCCTCTTGAGAGGTGCGGCAGAAGTCCCGCTCATCCTGGGCCAGCCGCCAGAAGCGCAGGGCTCCGTCCTCGCAGACCAGCTTGCCCAGCGTGCCGGTGACCTCAAAGCGGTTGGTGCCCGGAGCGTCGCCGGTGGTGGTGACGAACACGCCGGTGGCCCCGCCGGGGAATTCCAGGTAAGCGGTCACATCGTCTTCCACCTCAATGTCGTGCCACTTGCCCTCGTGGCAGAAGGCTTGAACCCGCTGGGGCAGGCCGCAGATCCACTGGAGCAGGTCCAGCTGGTGGGGGCACTGGTTCAGCAGGACGCCGCCGCCCTCGCCGGACCAGGTGGCGCGCCAGTCGCCGGAATCATAGTAAATTTGCGTGCGGTACCAGTCGGTGATAATCCAGTTTACCCGCTTAAGCTGGCCCAGCTGGCCTTCTTGAACCATTTGGCGCATTTTGCGGTAGAGGCAGTTGGTGCGCTGGTTAAACATCATGGCGAAGACCTTGCCGCTCTGGTCCGCGGCGGCGTTCATCTCCCGCACGGCCTTGGTGTAGACCCCGGCGGGCTTTTCGCACATGACATGGAGGTCCTGGGAGAAGGCATCTTGGGCCAGGGTGGGGTGCTGGTAGTGGGGCGTGGCGATAAGCACCGCGTCGCACAGGCCGCTGCGGATGAGCTGGCTGCCCTCGGTAAAGAGCGGAACGCCGGGCAGGTTGTCTTGGGCCCAGGCGCGGCGGGCCTCCCGGCGGTCGGCAACGGCGGCCAGGGTGATTTCGGGGGTTTTTCCGGCCAGAATATTCTGGGTGTGGCCGCTGCCCATATTGCCCAGGCCAATAACGCCCAGTTTGACTTTTTCCATAAGAGGGGACCTTCTTTCTTTGGGATATTGGTATAAGGATAGCGCATTTGGGGGAGAAAAGCAAGGGGAATGTTTACAAAAGCGGGGAAAAAGGGACAAAGCAAAAAAAGAAGCCCGCAAGCTCCCGCCGCGCCGCCCTGCCGCAAATCTTGTTGCCTTTCCGCCCTTCTTATGCTAAAATAAAGACAGCGCCAAGCGCGCGGGATTTTTATTTCACCCCACATCTGGGTCATGGAGGGTTTCATATGGTCAGTAGGATTTATGTGGAAAAGAAAAAGGGCTATGACGTGGAGGCCGCCGGCCTCTTGGCCGACTTGAAGCAAAGCCTGGGCCTTGGGGGCCTATGCGGGCTGCGTATTTTGAACCGGTACGACGTGGAGGGTCTGTCCCCCCAGCAGTTCCAGGCTGGGGTAGAGGCGGTTCTCTCCGAGCCCAATGTGGACCAGGTGTTTCCGGAAGACTACCCCCTGCCGGAGGACCACCGCTGGTTTGTCACCGAGTATCTTCCCGGCCAGTTCGACCAGCGGGCCGATTCCGCCGCTCAATGCATCCAGCTGCTTACCGGCGGCGAACGCCCTTTGTGCCGCACCGCCAAGCTCATCGGCCTAAAAGGGGACTGCGGCCAGGAGGACTTTGCCCGGGTGAAGTCTTACCTGATCAACCCGGTGGAGTGCCGGGAGGCCTCTATGGACAAGCCCGCCACGCTGGCAATGGAAAGCCCCAACCCGCCGGATGTGGCCCGGATTGAGGGCTTTACCGGCTGGGACGAGGGGGAGATGAAACAGTTTTACGGCTCCATGGGCTTTGCCATGACCCTCTCCGACCTGCTCTTCTGCCAGGAGTATTTCCGGGACCAGGAGCGCCGGGACCCCTCCCTGACCGAGCTGCGGGTCATCGACACCTATTGGAGCGACCATTGCCGCCACACCACCTTCCTCACCCGGCTGAACCAGATTAAGGTGGAGGATGGCCCCTTGCGGGAGGCTGTGGAAAAGGCCCTGACGGATTATCTCTCCCTGCGGGGAGAGCTCTATGGCCCGGACACGGACAGGCCGGTCTCTTTGATGGATATGGCCACCATCGGCGGCAAGTACCTGAGCAAAAAGGGCCTCTGCCCGGACCTGGACGTAAGCGAGGAGATCAACGCCTGCTCCATTGAAGCGTCCGTCACAGTGGACGGAGAGACCCAGCCCTGGCTGATTCAGTTTAAAAATGAGACCCACAACCATCCCACGGAGATTGAGCCCTTCGGCGGGGCCGCCACCTGCTTGGGCGGGGCCATTCGAGACCCCCTCTCTGGCCGGGCTTACGTCTATCAGGCCATGCGGGTCACCGGCTCCGGCGACCCCACGCTGCCCATTGAGGCCACCCTGCACGGCAAGCTGCCCAGCCGGAAGATCACCACCGGCGCGGCGCAGGGCTATTCCAGCTATGGCAACCAGGTGGGTCTGGCCACCGGTCAGGTTACGGAGCTCTACGACCCCGGCTATGTGGCCAAGCGCCTGGAAATCGGCGCGGTGGTGGGAGCCTCTCCCAAGGAAAACGTGCGCCGGGAGCGGCCCGCCCCGGGAGATGTAATTGTCCTGCTGGGCGGGGCCACCGGCCGTGACGGCATTGGCGGGGCTACCGGCTCCAGCATGGCCCACACAGAGAAGTCCGTGGAGGTCTGCGGGGCGCAGGTGCAAAAGGGCAATCCGCCCACCGAGCGGAAAATTCAGCGGCTCTTCCGGGAGCCCGCCGCGGCCAAGCTCATCAAGCGCTGCAACGACTTCGGCGCGGGCGGCGTGTGCGTGGCCATTGGCGAGCTGGCCCCGGGCCTTACCATCGACCTGGACAAGGTCCCGAAAAAGTATGAGGGCTTGGACGGGACCGAGCTGGCCATCTCCGAGAGCCAGGAGCGCATGGCCGTGGTGCTGGCGCCCGAGGACGTGGAGGCGTTCCGGGCCCTGGCGGCGGAGGAGAACCTGGACGCCCAGCCCGTGGCCGTGGTGACGGAAGAACCCAGGCTGAAAATGAGCTGGCGGGGGGATCAGGTGGTGGACCTGTCCCGGGCCTTTTTGGACACCAACGGCGTTACCCAGAACGCGGAGGCGGTGATCGCCGCGCCGGAGGGAGCGGACTACCGCACCGCCGTGCCCCAGGCTTTGGCGGGCAAAACCGGCGGCGAGGCCCTGCTGGCCAACATGGCCCGGCTGGAGGTCTGCGGCCAAAAGGGTTTGGTAGAGCGGTTTGACTCCAGCATTGGCGCGGCCACGGTGCTGATGCCCTACGCGGGCCGCTACCAGTTAACGCCCGAGGAGGCCATGGTGGCAAAGGTGCCGGTGCTTGCCGGCGAGACCGACGACGCTACCGCCATGAGCTATGGTTACATTCCCGGGGTGAGCAAGTATTCCCCCTTTATGGGCGCGGCCTACGCAGTGGTGGAGAGCCTCTCCAAGCTGGCCGCCGTAGGCGCGGACCCCTTGACCGCCCGGCTGACCTTCCAGGAATACTTCCCCCGCCTGCACCAGGACCCGGTCCGCTGGGGCCAGCCCGCCGCCGCCCTGCTGGGGGCCCTCAGCGCCCAGACCGGCATGGGCCTGCCCGCCATTGGCGGCAAGGACAGCATGTCCGGCTCCTTTGAGGATTTGGATGTGCCGCCCACTTTGGTGAGCTTTGCCCTGTGCATGACCAAGGCCAGCCGCACCCTTTCCGCCTGTGTGCGGCATCCGGGGACCCAGCTGGTGCTGCTGCGGGTTCCGGCGGAAGAGAACGGCATGCCCCACTGGCCCCGGCTGAAGGCCATGTACGAGAGCCTTCTGCGGCACATTCACTGCGGCGATGTGGTAGCCGCCGGGGTAGTGCGGGAAGGCGGCGCGGCGGCCTGCGCCATGCGCATGTGCTTGGGCAACAAGCTGGGCTTCAAGTTTGAGAAGGGCCTGACCCAGGAGGATCTGTATGCCCCTCTGCAGGGCTCCTTGGTGGTGGCCCTCTCGGAGGAGGCCCACATAGTCAACGGCACGCTGCTGGGCCGGGCCACCGGCTGCTCCGCGGTGGAGATTGAAGGGGAAAAAATTCCTCTGGACCAGGTGGCGGAGGCTTGGACCGGCGTTTTGGAGGGGGTCTTCCCCAGCAGCGCCGCCCCCGCCCCCATGCCCCGGGACGTGCCCCTGTACAGCCAGCGCGGCGGTTTGGCCCCGGCGGTACGGTATGCCAAGCCCCGGGTGTTTATTCCGGCGTTCCCGGGCACTAACTGCGAGGTGGACTCTGCCCGGGCTTTTCAAAAGGCGGGGGCCCTTACCGATGTGCTGGTGGTGCGCAACCTGAGCCCCCAGGACATTGCGGAAACCGTGGAGCGTATGGAAAAGGCCATCCGGGCCAGCCAGATCATCATGCTGCCCGGCGGCTTTTCCGGCGGCGATGAGCCGGAAGGCTCCGGCAAGTTTATTGCCACCACCTTCCGCAACCCCCGCATTGCCGAGGCAGTGGCGGACCTGCTGGAAAACCGGGACGGCCTGATGCTGGGCATCTGCAACGGCTTCCAGGCGCTGATTAAGCTGGGCCTGCTGCCCTATGGAACGATTACCCAGCCCTCTGCTACCGCGCCCACCTTGACCTTCAACTCCCTGGGCCGCCATGTCAGCCGCATGGTGTACACCCGGGCGGCCAGCGTGAAATCCCCCTGGCTGCGGGGCGTGAACCCCGGGGACGTGCACACCGTCCCGGTCTCCCACGGCGAGGGCCGGTTTGTGGCGGACGAGGCCGCTTTGGCGCGGCTGATTGAAAACGGCCAGATCGCCTTCCAGTATGTGGACCCGGACGGAGCGGTAAGCGGAGACATCTTGTGGAACCCCAACGGCTCAGTGTGCGGCATTGAGGGCATCACAAGCCCGGATGGGCGTATCCTCGGCAAGATGTGCCACTCAGAGCGCCGGGGCCGGGACCTCTACAAAAATGTGCCCGGACATAAGGACCAGAAGCTGTTCCAGTCCGGGGTGGAATACTTCCAGTGAAAACAGTGCGGCTAAATTTGAAACAGAAAGCGTGATACCCATGTCCATGCAGCTAAACCGCCAGCTTCCCCAGCCCGCTGAGCTTAAGGCCCAGTATCCCCTCTCGCCCGCCAACCATGCGCTGAAGGCCCAGCGGGACCAGGAGATTCGGGCGGTATTCGAGGGCCGGTCCGATAAGTTTCTGGTCATTGTGGGCCCCTGCTCCGCCGACAACCAGGACGCGGTGCTGGAATACGTCCACCGGCTGGCCGAGATGAACGAAGCGGTAAAGGACCGGCTGGTGCTCATCCCCCGGGTGTACACCAACAAGCCCCGCACCACCGGCCAGGGCTACAAGGGTATGCTCCACCAGCCCTCTCCGGACAAAGCCCCGGACCTTTTGGAGGGCATCATCGCCATCCGGCGCATGCACATCCGGGTAATGGAGGAGTGCGGCCTTACCGCCGCCGACGAGATGCTGTACCCCGAAAACCGCAGCTACCTGGACGATGTGCTGTGCTATGAGGCGGTGGGGGCCCGGTCGGTGGAGAACCAGCAGCACCGGCTCACCGCCAGCGGTATGGACATCCCCGTGGGCATGAAGAACCCCACCAGCGGGGATCTTTCCGTCATGCTCAATTCCATCCAGGCGGCCCAAAGCTCCCACAACTTTTTGTACCGGGGCTGGGACGCTACCACAGGGGGCAACCCTTTGGCCCATGCCATTTTGCGGGGCGGCGTGGATAAATACGGCACCTGCGTGCCCAACTACCATTATGAGGACCTAATGCGCCTGTGCCAGCTCTACCAGGGCCGGGACCTGAAAAACCCCGCGGCCATTGTGGATGTGAACCACTCCAACTCGGACAAAAAGTACCGGGAGCAGGCGCGCATCGTCAGCGAGGTGCTCCACAGCCGGGGCTATGATCCCCGGGTAAAGGCGCTGGTGAAAGGCGTCATGATCGAGAGCTACCTGGAAGAGGGCTGCCAGCCCATTGAGGGGGAGCGGGTGTATGGCAAGTCCATTACCGACCCCTGCCTGGGCTGGGCCGATACCCGCAAGCTGCTCTTCTACATTGCCGAAAACGCCTAGCCCGGCGGGCCGCTTCCGCCAAGGGCGTTTGATAAAGCTCCCCAAATCAGGCCGTACTGGCGTCCTGGTTTGGGGAGCTTTCTCTTTGGGCGCGTCCGCCCGGCTCGCCTGTTTGTCCACGTATAGTTGGCGGATGGGGTATTAAGAGGGGCGAAGAAGGGCGTGTCCGTTTCGGAGAGCTTTTCGTGTTCCCCCCGCCCGTAGGGCGGGGGGAACACAGATGGTTCTCTCTGTGGTTTGGACACTCCCCCGAAGAACGCCGCCTTGCCATTCCCTGCCATCCGTGCTATAATGTACCCAATGCGTACATGGTAAGGCGCTATGTTTCCTGGCTTGCCGCGCGCTGTTTATGCATCAAGATTACTCCCCGCAAAGGAGGCTGTTTCACCACAATGGAAGAGATTATCAGAAGGACTTGGGCCGAAATTGATTTAGACGCGCTGGCCCACAATTTCCAGCAGGTCCGCCGCGCCGCCAGCCCAAAAGCCCAGGTTTGCTGTGTGGTCAAGGCCGATGGCTATGGCCACGGGGCCCAGCGGGTCTCCCGGGAGCTGGAAGCCTTGGGAGCCGCCTGGTTTGCGGTCTCCAACCTGGAAGAGGCCCTGCAGCTGCGGCAGGAGGGCATCGAAAAGCCCATTTTGGTGCTGGGCTTTACCCCGCCCCGGGAGGCCCCCCTCCTTGCCGGCCGCAATATTTCCCAGTGCGTCTACTCCACCGCCTATGCCCAGGCCCTTTCGCAAGAGGCTCTCAAAGCTGGCGTGACGGTGAAGGTCCACATAAAAATTGACACGGGCATGAGCCGCCTGGGCTTCTATTTTCAAGACATCAACCGGGACGAGGCCGCTGTGGAGGAGGTGCGGGCCGCCTGCGCCCTGCCCGGCCTGCGGCCGGAGGGGCTTTTCTCCCACTTCGCTTCAGCGGACGAAGGCCCCGGCGGGGACGCTTTTACCATGCGCCAATTTGGATGCTTTAAGGAGATGGCCGAGGCCCTGCAGCGGGCGGGAGTTCCGTTCCAGGTGCGGCACTGCGCCAACTCTGCCGCTGTGTTCGACTATCCCCTCTCCCATTTGGACATGGTGCGGGCCGGGGTGGTGCTCTATGGGCTGGCTCCTTCCGCGGACCTGCGGTCCCAGCCGGACCTGCGGCCTGTGCTGGCCCTGCGCTCGGTGGTCTCCCATGTCAAGACCGTGGAGCCCGGAGCCGCCATCAGCTATGGCCGGACCTTTACCGCCCCGCGCCGGATGCAGGTGGCTACCGTGCCGGTGGGCTATGCGGATGGCTACCCCCGGGCCCTCTCTCCGGGAGGGGCTCAGGTGCTCATCCACGGGCGGCGCTGTCCGGTGCTGGGGCGCATCTGCATGGACCAACTAATGGCGGACGTGACCGGCCTGGAGGAGATTAAGACCGGCGACTGGGTCACTCTCATTGGCCGGGACGGTCAGGAGGAGATTACCGCCGGAGAGGTGGCCGGCTGGGAGGGGACCATTCACTATGAGGTGGTCTGCGCCCTTTCCAAGCGGGTGCCCCGGGTGTACTTGAAAGGGGGCCGGGTGGACAGCATCTACAACCAGCTGCTGTCCTAAGAGGCCCGGAAGAAACCGAACAGGCTGGACCCCGAAGGGTCCAGCCTGTTTTTGTGCTGTGAAGCAGCGAAAGCTTCGGACCGTTTAGGCCTCCCGCTTCTTGCTGGCGAGGGCCACGCCGGTCAGGCCGGCAGCGGCCGCCAGGGCCAGCAGGAACCACAGGCCGGCCATGTCGCCGGTCTTGGGCACGTCGGCCAGGGGAACCTCCGGATCGTCAATGGGCTCCTCGGGCTCGCCGGGAGCCAGGGGCACGTCCGGGTCCTCAATGGGCTCATCCGGGTCTTCCGGGGTGGGATCCAACGGCACGTCCGGATCGTCGATGGGCTCATCCGGAATATCCGGAGTGGGGTCCAGGGGTATGTCCGGGTCCTCAATAGGCTCATCCGGGTCTTCCGGAGAGGGATCCAGCGGGACATCCGGGTCCTCAATGGGCTCATCGGGCTCAGGGCTCTCAGAGGGGTCCGGACTCTCGGAGGGGTCCGGACTCTCGGAGGGATCAGGGCTCTCGGAAGGAGTGGGGGCGGGAGTTTCCTCCGGGGTGCGCACGTTGACGAAATTAACCGTCAGTTTGCCATCGCCCAGGCTGCCCAGGTACTTGGCAACCTCGCCATACTCGTCCTGCGCCTCGGCCAGGGCCTTTTCCACATCGACCAAAGTGGGGTCGCAGACAATGTAGATAGTGGTGTCCTGGTCAAAGCCCTCGGGCGGAACAACCTCCTGCAGGTAGTAGAGAATGTCCTTCATCAGGGCCTTCTCCACGTCCAGCACGCCATTTTGGGTGTAGATGGTGGCATTGGGGTCGGACACAAAGGTGAAGGCGTTCTTCTCCTCATCGAACATGCAGTACATGTTGGTCTGGGTTTCCTCATCCTTGTACCAAATCTGGAAGCCGGTCTCGCTGCCGGTGATAACCTGCCCGTCCTCATCGGTCTTGTTGATGGTCAGGTCCTCATCCCGCTGCTCCAGCTGGATGGAGTTGTACCAGGGCCATTTGGTGTCCTGCCAGTCGTTGCCCATGAGCTCGCCATCGAGGTTCATGGCCATCATAAAGGAGGTCCACGTAGCGGCCTCGGCGGAAACGCCAGCTTTCAGCAGCGCCTTGAAATAGTCGTTGGCCTGCACCCATGCGGCGTTGTGCTGCATGTATTCGGCCAGCATCTTTTCATAGTTCTGCTTGGAGTTCCAGCTCTCGTTCTCATAAGCCCAAGAGCCATCGGCATGCTGGTACTTCTTGTCGCCAGTAGCCTCGTCAATGTCCGCCTTGTCGCCGAACACGAAGGAGATGAGGTTCTTGTAGAACTCATCATACAGGACACTGCCCATGTGGGCTTCCACAACAAATTCTTCCTTGTCAATTTTGAAGTACTTGTTGCCGCTGGTTGCGGTCTTGGAAAGCTCGGCACGCGCCTCTTCGTTCTTGGCCACCAGGTCAGCGATATCTTTGTACGCAACGCCGGTCTTCTTCCGGTAATACTCCAGCAGATACGCGTTCATGTTCTCCTGAAGCGAATCGTTTCCATATTTGTCCAGGAGTTTCTTGATCTGTCGTTCATCGTACTTAGTCCAAGAACCGTTAAAGCGGCCCCAGTCGTCAATACCAGCCTCTTTCAGCAGTTCTTGAATGGGTTCCGCTCTCACCGTTACATGATAGTTCGCCTTGTCCACATACTCTTCCGGCAGTTCCTGGCCATCAAAGCCAGTGGTGCCGCTGCCGTTTCCTTCCGTCCAGTTGGGGGTGGCCAGAATAAAGCTGCCGTCCTTGTAGCGGTAGGTGTGACCGGACTTGCTGACGATGTCGAACTGGAACTTGAGGATGTCGCCGGGCTGAAGAACATCGGCTTCGTTCCGATGATTATACTTCTCTTCCAGCTCCTTCATCTGTGCTTCCAGTTCTTTAATGTCATCAGGAATTTCAGGCTTCTTGGCAAGTTCACCGAACATATTGCCAAATTGTCTGTCAAATTCCGCAATAAGCTCTTCCTCGGTTTTACCAGTAATGTCGTAACCACTGCCATACATCGTCAAAATCTGTTTGACAGCCGCCATGTCTTCCTCATGGGCTTTTTCGTATTCAGCAAGTTCCTCTTGATACTTTGCATACGCCTCGTTTTCGGCCAATTTGGCCTCCAGCTCGGCTTTCTCTTTCTCAAGCTGAACCTTGCCGCTTTGCGCATAGGCGTTCAACATTCCCAGCGCAATGCTCAGGTCTAGGGTCTGGTCGCCCTCGGCCTCTTCGTCTATGACATAGGTGATCTTGTAGGTGTCGGTCTCCTCATCATAGAAGATTTCCCAGTTGGTCTGGCCCTCTGTGGTAACCGTAGAGCTGCCCGTCTCAATGGTAGACCCGGTGGTCTCGCCGGGGGTGGCATCGGGGGCCTCGGTCTCCGCTGGGGGCTCGGAAGCCGCGGGAGTGCCGGACGCTTCCGGCTCCGGAGAAGGAGTGGGAACATACAGCGGCTCATCGGCATTGACTTCCTGGTTCTCGGGGTTGTCTTCTCCCGGCGCGGGGGTGGCAAAGCCTTCGCCGGGCTTTACGCCAACCGTGCCGCTCTGGCCGGGGCGCTCAACGCCCGCCAGCTCCTCGTCCGTCAAGGGCGCGGGGGTGGGCGTGTTCTCGGGCGCGGGGGTGGGGACGGTTTCCAGCTTTTCCGCGTCGTCCTTGCCAACGGCGTCTTCGGTGGTAACGGTGTTGCCGTCCTCATCAGCGGTTTCGTCTTCCTCGGGGGCATCGGCGTCCTCGGGAGTTTCGTCCACGGGGGCTCCGTCCTCCCCGCCGGCCAGGGCCATAAGGTCGCCAACGGTCGTCGCGGTCACCTGCGGGCCTTCCGGGGCCGGGGCCTCGGGGGCGTCTTCGGCAAAGGCGGCCATGGGCAGCATGCCCACGCACAGCATGAGCGCCAGGGCCAGGGCCAAAACCCGCTGGTGGAATTTGTTTTTATACTGTTTCATCTTCATACCTCTCTTTGCTTGCTTGTCGGATGCAAAGTATCCGGCGGCTGGGCTGCCATAGCGTAGTGCGTTTGCCTTAGGCCCCTTGCTTTGTGTCCCGTCCTTTCGGCCGGTTTACTAAAGTGCCAGCAGCCGGGCTAACATAGCATCGTTTCGATACCTTAGTTCCCATAGCTTTGCGGTCCCACTGTTTCCAGTGGTTTGCCCTTGCGCCTGGTTTCGCCCGCGTTCCGGCGCGTGCCGCGGGTGGCGCTTACGGCGGCATCCCTCCCAGATTCATAACCGAATCCCCCCTTTCCTTGCTGAATTTATGAATCAGCCTCGGGCCGCACAGGCGGTCTTCCAGCGTATTCATCTGTGCCCTGCGGCTGGCGGCTGTTTTTCGCGTACCCGAAGCCGGTGGCGTACCATGCGGCTGTCCAGCCAAGTCTATCCGAATGCCGGATAGCGTTCATGCGGTATTTCTCAAAAAATCACAAGAATGTGTAGGTTTTTGCTTCTTTCCGACAGAATTTCGCTTTTGACAAATTAACGAAATTCTGTGGCGGAAACTATTGCCATTCCTGGGAATTTATGGTATTATCATCATAAAAGGACTGGTTGCCAGCCTTTGCAAAAACCTACACATTTTGGTAACATTACGCTCCTGCCCGTGCTTCGGCTTTTGCGCCATCGGTTTTGGGGAAGCGGAAGCCTCTGCCGCACGCGCATTTGCTTAAAAACGGAGAAAAAAGGCAGAGCGCCGGAGGGATACTTCAATAAGGAAGTGTCCCTTCGCGGCATGTTAGGGAATTGATAAAGCCGGGCGGCTGTGATGGATTTGATACAGGAGCGGTGGCGTATCATCACCAAAAGCTCTCATAAGGTAAACTTTTGCGGGGCGTACCGTGTTGCAAGGGGCCTGAATTTGTGATACAATATGCGCAAAGCACGCGGGGCGGAGGCCCGCCCTGCGCGCGGAAGCTTGCAGGGCATCTCAAAGGGGATTTGCGGGCATGGCAAATTCCCCATCCCCCAAAAAGGAGTGGGCAATTATGACAGTCGGGAGATACATTCTCTCCATTGACCAGGGTACCACCAGTTCCCGGGCGGTGCTGTTCGACGCCTTTGGCGGCATCGCGGGAATGGGCCAGAAGGAGTTCCGGCAGATTTACCCCCAGCCGGGCTATGTGGAGCACGACGCGGTACAGATTTTGCAGACCACCCTCTACGCCATGCGCCAGGCGGTGCAGAGCGCCGGGGCCTCGGCGGGGGATATTGCGGCCATCAGCATCACCAACCAGCGGGAGACCACCGTGGCTTGGGATGGAGCCACGGGCATTCCTGTGTGCAACGCCATTGTCTGGCAGTGCCGCCGCACCGCTCCGGAGTGCCAGCGCCTGCAGGCGGCGGGGCTGGGGGATTACATCAAGGAGACCACCGGCCTGCTCATCGACCCCTACTTTTCCGGCACCAAAATGAAGTGGATTCTGGACCATGTGCCCGCCGCCCGGGAGCTGGCTCAAAAAGGCCGCCTGCGCTTTGGCACCATCGACTGCTGGCTGGCCTATTCCCTTACCGAGGGGCGGGCCTTTGTCACCGACGTTTCCAATGCCTCCCGCACCATGCTTTTTGACATCCGCCGCCAATGTTGGGACCAGACTCTCTTACAGGAGCTGGGCATTCCCGAAAGCGCCCTGCCCCAGGTGGTGGAGTGCGGCCAGGTGGTGGGCCTGTGCGGCGCGGATGTGCTGGGCCGGGAGATTCCCATTGCGGGCATGGCCGGGGACCAGCACGCGGCCCTGTTCGGCCAGTGCTGCTTCCACAAGGGCATGGCAAAAAATACATACGGTACAGGCTGCTTTGTGCTGATGAACACTGGGGAAGAGCCGGTGCGCTCCCAGGCGCTGCTGACCACCATTGCCTGGAAGCTGGGGGGGAAAACCGTCTATGCCCTGGAGGGCAGCGCCTTCAACGCCGGCTCGGCCATTCAGTGGCTGCGGGACGAGTTGGAAGTGATTAAGACCCCCCAGGAGGCGGACCAGCTGGCCGAGACCGTGGAGGACGCGGGGGGCGTCAGCTTTGTGCCGGCCTTTACGGGCCTGGGTGCGCCCTATTGGGACATGTACGCCCGGGGAGCCCTGCTGGGCGTGACCCGGGGCACCAAGCGGGCCCACCTGTGCCGCGCCGTTTTGGAGAGCATCGCCCTGGAAAGCTACGATTTGGTTAAGGCTATGGAGGCCGAGTCCGGCACGGCCCTGACCCAGCTGCGGGTGGATGGCGGCGCCTCCCGCAGCCGGTTTTTGATGCAGTACCAGGCGGATGTGCTGGACCGCCGGGTGCTGCGCCCCCAGTGCCTGGAAACCACCGCCCTGGGCTCGGCCATGATGGCGGGTCTGACCGTAGGCGTTTGGGAGAGCCCGGAGGAGCTGACCGCCATTTGGCGGGAAGACGCGGCCTTTACGCCGGATTACCCCCAGGACCGCCGGGAGGCGGACTTGGCCCGCTGGCACAAAGCGGTGGAGCGCAGCAGGGGCTGGGCCGGGTAGCCTGGAGCGGGCGCTGTGAATAGGCATAAAAAAGGAAGCCAGGGAGATTCCCGGCTTCCTTTTTTGCGGTGGATTTTTCGGCGGAAGTTCATAAGGGGCCAGCCCCGCTTGCTGGCGGCAAAGCATTTGCGGGGCCTTTCCGCCGCGCAAAAACGGGCGCACGCGGCGGGAATCTGTCCGTTACGGGGCGGCAATTCCCTGGCGGTTCCAGGGCTCCGGCCTTTCGGAGAGGCGGTCCAGAGCGGCTTCAAGGGGGGCCGGGTCAAAGCCGAAGCTGCGGTATCCGGCCCGGCAGGCCTCCAAATAGGCCTGGCTGGGCCGCCCCGCTGGAAAGTGGGGGCGCATCAGGTAGATAAGAGCCCGGCCCTGGTGCTCCCGGCCCGTCTGGTCCTGATAGGCGGTGGGCCAGAACTCCCGGGTGTAGAGCCGGGGATAGCCCTCATAATGGTCCAGAGCCTGCAGGCCCTCTGGGTCCACAGTCCAAACGCCTGCCGGGACGCTGGAGCCGGGACAGGCCTCCAAGGTCAAATAAAAGCCGCTGCCTCCCCCGCGAAAAGCCAGCCGCCAGCCCTCCAGCCGGGCCCGGCCAGCCACCTGGGCCTGGGGGCAGCGCCGGGCCATGTCTTCCAGGTTTAAATTGCTTCCATAGGCTAGGTATAGGATGGGTTCCATAAGCGGCTCCTTTTTGTGGGATAGGGGCAAGGGAAGACGGTCAAAGGCAACTCCCGGCAAGGGATAAACAGCGCCAGGGGCAATGGGCCCGCGCATAAGGGGCAGGGCCGCGGCTAAAACACAATGCCGCTGGCTTCCCGGCGCAGGTCTGTGGGCAGCAGGGAATAGAGGCTCAGGTCCACAATGCCTTTGTCCGGCCAGAGGAAGCCTTCCCGGATGGTGCCCTCCTTCACAAAGCCGCAGCGCTCCAGCACCAGAATGCCCCGGTGGTTGGTGGGCAGCACATAGGCTTGAATCCGGTGGACGCCGATGGCGGCCATCAGGTAGTCCACGCTGGCCCGGACCGCCCCCGAGGCATAGCCCCGGCCGGTGCGCCGGCGGCTGAGGGTGAAGCGGATGGTGGCCGACTCCACCACAGGGTCCAGGCTGTATATTTCAAAGACCCCCGCCAGCCGGCTGCCGCCCCCGTCGGGGTAAATGCCCAGCATGATGGCGGTCCGGTCCCGGAACATGGCCCCGGCGCTTTGGAGCTTGCGCATGCACTGGGCCGGGGACCGCAGGGCGGCGGTGGGGGCCCAGCGAAAGTTCTCCTCATCGCCCCAGATTTCCCACAGGGCCTCCAGGTCCAGGTCGGTCATGCGGGCCAGGGTGACGCCGTGGCCGGTGTAAAAGGGGAAGCTGGAAAACAACAGGTCCAGGTTCATGGCAGCAGTAACCCTGGCAGCTCCTGGGGGCTGTGGACCGCGGGCGCGCCCGGAGCCTGGCCGAAGCCATAGGCCGCGTGCACAAAGGGCACCCCGGCCTTTGTAGCCGAGGCCTGGTCCATGGCGGTGTCGCCCACATAAACAGGATGCTTCAGTCCGTTCCGCCCGGCCACCAGACGGATGTTCTCCCACTTTTCCTTCCCGGTGCGGCCGATGCATTCCCAGTCTTGAAAAAGGCTATCCAGCTTATGCGCCTCCAAAAAGGCGGGAATATAGCCCAAATTGCAGTTGCTGACGATGAACAGGGGCAGCTTTTCCGCCAGGGCCTCCAAGGCGGGAACCAGGCCCTCATAGAGCCGGCCCCCGTGCTGGCGCAGGTAGATGTTTTCCGCGGCGCAGCACTTTTCAAACAGGGCCAGTCCCCTGGCCTGCTCCACCTGGGGGAAGATTACCGCCACCAGCTGCTTGTCCGTCATGCCCATGACTTTTTCCAGCTCTTCCTTGGTAGGGGGGCGGGGCACATCGGGCTCTCCGGCCAAGGCCTGGGCCCAGGAGGCGGCCAGCTCGTCTGTGGCGTCCCACAGGGTGCCGTCCAAATCAAAAATGACGCCGTCGCAGTTCATGGTTGCAGTCTCCTTTATGTAGAGTGTGGTAACTTATACTTTATAGTATGAGGTTTTGGGTGGGAGTTGTTGGCTGTAACCAGGGGAGGGTGCCGCTGCCCTAAACTGTCAGGCTCAGCAGGCCCCTTTCTCAATCCATGCCTGGGTATACGGGCACACCTCAATACATTTCCCGCACAGAGTAATCTCTTTCCCCACCCGCTCTAAGGCCAGCGCCCGCGCCGCCTTCCGGCAGGCCTCTACATCCACCAGGGCCTCCCGCTCCACTTTCACATTCCAAAGAGCCCCCTGGATTGCTCTCCCCGGGCACTGTTCCTGACAGCGTGTACACCCGCCGCACTGAGAGCTGTTCACAGGCTGGCCCAGGCTCTCAAAGGGGGCGTCCGTCAGCACAGAGCTCAGCCGCACTGCCGGGCCAAACTCCCGGGTGACCAGCAGGGCTGATTTCCCAATCCAGCCCAGCCCGCTGCGGGTGGCGCAGGTCTTGTGGGGGAGCGGGGTCCTGTACCCAGCGGACTCCGCCACAGAGGTGGTGGTCTGGGCCAAAGCCCGGAATCCCCGCTCCTGGAGGAAAGAGGCCGCGGTTTCCGCCAGGATATCCAGCTTGGCGTTTAGGGCGTAATACTGCTCGTAATAGTCCTGAGTGGGGCCCTCTGCAATCCCGCATATTGTGGAGGCGGGCAGCGCCACCGCCAGGGATACGCACCGAGTCCAAGTATCAGAGAGGGCGCTGATATCCCCAAAGCCCACCAAGTCCGCGCAGCCTGCTCGGAGCAGGGCGGTCAGCCGGGCAGTCAGGCTCACATTTTGGCTGCTCATGAAAGAGTACTTCCTTCCCCAATGAAATCATAAGGCACCTGCTGGTATACATAATAGTTCAGCCAATTGGCCACCAGCAGGTGGGCATTGGAACGCCAGGTAAAAGGCGGGGGCTGGGCCGGGTCATCGTTGGGAAAATAGTGATAGGGGATTTTAGGCTCCAGGCCCTTATTTAGGTCCCGAAAGTACTCTTTGGCCAGGGTGTCCCGGTCGTACTCCGCGTGGCCGGTGATGAAAATGCGCCGGCCTCCCCGCTGGGCGGCAATGTGCAGCCCAGCCAGATCCGACACCGCCAGGGGGATTAGGTCCCGGCAGGCCCGCACGTCCTCCAGGCACACCTGCGTGTAGCGGGAATGGGGGGCGAAATAGTTGTCGTCAAAGCCCCGCAGAAGAGGATGGTAAGGGTTGAGCACCTGGTGGTTGTAGATGCCGCTGAGCTTTTCGGGCAGGGGATGCTTTTCAATGCCATAATGGTAGTAGAGCCCCGCCTGAGCGGCCCAACATATATATAAGGTAGAGTAGACGTTCTGCCGGGTCCAGTCCATAATGGCGCACATCTCCCGCCAGTAATCCACCTCCTCAAAGGGCAGCTTCTCCACAGGCGCGCCGGTGATGATCAGCCCGTCAAAACGGCGGGCGCGGACGTCGGCAAAAGTCTTATAGAAGCGGTCCAGGTGGGAGCGGCTGGTATTTTTGCTCACATGAGTGGCCGGGTGCAGCAGCTCCACATCCACCTGCAAAGGGGTGTTGCCCAGCAGGCGCAGCAGCTGGGTTTCGGTTTCCACCTTGTTGGGCATTAAATTTAGAATAGCGATGCGCAGAGGCCGGATGTCCTGGACGGCGGCGCGCTCATGGGTAATCACAAAGATGTTCTCGGACTCCAGCGCCTCAATGGCTGGAAGGTCCGCCTGGATGCGAATGGGCAAAAACACACAACCCTTCTGGAAAATACTTGGTAAAAACCCCAAGATGCGAAAAAAGACGAAAAAGGGGTTGACATAATCGGGGTGAATCGGTATAATATCCCTTGCAGTCGCGAGGCGGCAACGCCCCGGCCTGCGGCTATTATACCATAGTCCGTCCCGCTTGTACAGGGGAAGGCAAAGGAATGAGCCAAAAACTTTTTTGGAAAAATTCAAAAAGGGGCTTGACAAATCCGGAAAGATATGGTAAAGTAGTCAAGCGCTCGAGAGAGGGAGCCGAAAGCGGAGGCGGTAAGCGGAAGCGGAC
>CAJUNS010000032.1 GCA_910587995.1 uncultured Oscillospiraceae bacterium
TGAACTGCGAAGTGCGCTGGGCAACGACATTTTTCGGCTGGAGCAGTACAAGTTGCTCACGATGGAAACAGACTTCCGTGACCGGCTGAAGAAGGAGAGCCGAGAGGAAATTGAAAGGCTGCTTGCTAAAATCCGTGAGTCATATGCGCCCACTTCTGAAGTGGAGGTGCTGTTTCTGAAGCTGGTTTCCCAGCTAAAGACCTGCAAGGGGCGCAAACAGTACGGCTATCTGCCGAAAGATATAAAGGACACCGTCAACAAAATCGTGGCGGAACTGGCAAAGGATGAGGGCATTGCAAAGCTGAACTCAGAGTGGAATAAGGTCAATAGAGAGAAATTATCACTATATTTTGAGAAGAAAGAGCCAGATGTTCCGCTGGAGGATAACCCAGAGTTCCGCAGTATTAAGAACGTGATTGTCAGGAGCGCGGCGTTAGCTATGAGGATTATGGAGGCGGAGCCCGCGCACAATTTTGATGCGGGCAGTTCAATCCGCTCGGTAGTTAGCGCGCTGTGCAAGATAATATCCAAGAGTTACGATAAGAAACTATCCCGGCTGAATACTCAGATTGACAGTAAGCTCAGGAGTAAAATCGAGCAGAAAAAGATGGCACATGGGTTGAAAATAGAGCGTAGACTTCAGCAGGATATGGATGATGACGAGAGTTATGGGATGAGGATGTAGGCCCTCAAAATTTGCGTTGCATAAACAAAGAAAAGGGTTTTGGGCGAAACCAGAAAAAGTAAGAAAAATGTCAGTGGACATAGGTAGGTACTATGTGGTAGTGTTGGTGGTCAGAGAGGGGGCCGAGATATGGCAAAACGCAGAGCAAATGGTGAAGGTAACATTCGCAAGCGCAAGGATGGTCGCTGGGAAGGGAGGTACACGGCGGGCCGTGACCCTGAGTCCGGCAAGGTGATTTATAGGAATGTGCTCGGCAAGACACAGGCTGAGGTCAAGGAAAAACTTGCCAGGGCAATCGAGGATAACAGGGGCTTGGATATCGTAAAGGCCGGTCAGTACACGGTGGGCCAATGGATGGACGTGTGGTTTGAGAACTACGCCAAAATCAAAGTGCGACCGTCCTCACACAAAACCTACAAGGGTTATATTGAAAATCACATCAAGCCGAGCATTGGTAAGATACCGCTCAGCAAGCTGACCACCCTGGAAGTGCAGGCCCTTTACAGAAAACTGTTGACCAGCGGAAGGGTAGAGCGTACAGAATCCAAGCAACAGCCCAACGGTTTGAGCGCAAAAACAGTGCGGAACATAAATCAGGTGATTTCCTCAGCAATGAAACTTGCCAAAAGCCAGAAACTCATCTCCACCAATCCCACAGACGGTTGCGCTCTGCCAAAAGTAGAGCATCAGGAGATGAAAACGCTGACCGCTGACCAGTTGGCCGCTTTCTTCCGCGAGGCTAAGAACAGCGGCGTGTTCGAGATGTACTACCTGGAGCTGGCAACAGGCTTGCGCCGTGGCGAACTGCTGGGCCTGAAGTGGGACGATATCAACCTGGACATAGGTGTTATCCAAGTGAAACGGCAGGTAGCCAGGATTGATGGGGAAGTGGTGGAGGCTCCGTTGAAAACGAAAAATTCCTACCGCACGCTGTCCATCGGAGCAGACGCGATAGAAATTCTTAGAGAGCAGAGGAGCAAAGTGGCTGGCGAGTATGTGTTTCCCTCGCCCAACGGCGGGCCAATTTCGCCGGACAGTGTCCTGCATATGCTACACCGGGTACTGGATAGAGCCGGATTGCCACCCTTGCGTTTTCATGATTTGAGGCACACGTTTTCAACGCTGGCACTCCAAAATGGAGTAGACATCAAAACGGTGTCGGGTATGCTGGGCCACTACAGCGCAGGGTTCACCCTGGACACCTACGCCCATGTCACCACCGCCGCACAGAAAGAAGCCGCCAAGACGATGGGCAGCTTACTCTCCGGCCGTATTTAGAAGTACTCGGTCGTTTCCCCGTATGGGTCAGCGCATGGGTCAGGTAAGGGAAACAAAGGGAAAATGCAAAATGAAATCCCCGGAAACCCTAGTGTTTCCGGGGGTTTTTGGTTGCGGGGGCAGGATTTGAACCTGCGACCTTCGGGTTATGAGCCCGACGAGCTACCGAGCTGCTCCACCCCGCGCTATGTGTTGTCTCGCTTACAACTTTGTAAGTATAACACACTCCGAGGGAAATTGCAAGTGCTTTTTTCGATTTTTCCGGATTTTTTTTCGAGAAGCCTTTGAGTTGCGTCTCTGTGGGCAATATGTTATATTAAAGCCTCTGAAAGGGCGCTATAATTGAGCAATATACCTAGAACGTGAACCAGCTTTGGGCCAATCCCACCAAAGTAAAACAGAGAGAAGGCGTGGGGCAAGGGTGGCCGTGGGCAGAAGAGAGTGCCCACCACCAAGTTTAAGGCTTGGCAGAAAAACGAGAAACGCCGCTACCTCCCCTTTTTCCCATACCCCGGCACGGCTGCATTTTCTCCGCCCGGCGGTCCATCCACCGGCCTAGGGGGATGTAGCAGCTGGCGAAAATGCCGCCAGACAGGAGCGTCTGGAAAAAGACCAGCCCGAAGCCCTCCAGCCCCCCGGCCTGTTGGAGCGCCCGCCCAGCCAAAAAGACCCCCAGGGCCGCGCTGCCCAAAGGCATGAGAATGTGCCGGGGCAGGGAGATTCGCAGATGGCTCACCTTCATCAGCCGGTGCAGGCTGAGGGAGGCGTTGAAGATGGTGCTGAAAAAGAGGATGCCCACATAACTTTCCATGCCGGAAAACCGCAGAACGCACAGCACCAAAATAACCCGAATGAAGGAGTCGGCAAAATTGTATTTCATTGAGTTAAACTGTTCGTCCATGCCCTTAAGCAGGCTGTCCACCACCACGTCCAGGTAGGTCAGGGGCACCAGGGGGGCCAGCACACGCAGGTAGGCTCCGGCACTGCCGCTGTGGTAAAAGGCGCTGCCCCAGCTGTCCCCAAAGGCGGCAAAAAGGGCCGCGAAAAAAATGCCAAAGGCCAGTGCCGCCTGGACCGCCCGCCCCGAGATGTAGGCCACCGCCTTTTTATGGCTCAGTTCCCGCTCCCGGGCGATTTTGGGAATGAGCAGCGAGGCGAAGGAGGTCAAAAAGGAGGAGGGAAAGTAGAGCATAGGCATGGCCATGCCCTGCAAAAGGCCGTATTGCGAGAGGGCCTGGTCATAGCCCAGCCCAAACTTTTGCAGCTCCCGGGGGATGAGCAGGTTTTCTCCGGTGTTCAGCAGGCTGCGGGCGGCGGAGCTCAGGGTGCAGGGCAGGGCGATGTGCCCCAGCCCCCGCAGAACCCCCTGGCTTTTCTCCTTTTGGGCCGGTGTGTTGCGCCGGAGGCTCCGCCGGTAGGCCCCCCAACTGGTCAGGAAGGAGGCGGCTTCCCCCAGGGTAGAGGCCGCCATGGCCCAAAGGCAGGCCTGCTCAATGCCCGCCGGAGCCTGCCGCCAAAAGAAAAACACCGTGGCCCCAATGGTGAGAACCTGCTCCAACGCGTCGGATAGGGCGGTGTTAAGGGACTCATCCACAGCCAGAAAATAGCCTTTCATGCAGGTGCACAGGGACATAAAGGGAAGCCCCAGCCCTAAAATGCGCAGGCAGGGCGCGGCGGCGGGGTTGCCCAAAAAGAAGGAGGCGGCAAATCCGGCCAAAAAGAAAAGGCACAGGGCAATGCCCAGGCTGATGCATAGGCAGAAGCCAAAGCACCGGGCCACCACCGACCGGACGGTCTGAGGCCGGCCGCCGGCCAGGGCGGCGGTGACCATGCGGGTGACAGCCAGGCTGATGCCAGAGGTGGAGAGGGTGACCGTGAGCAGAAAAATGGAAAAAATGAGCTGATAGAGCCCCATGCCCTCGGGGCCGATTTTTTGAGAGAGATAGGACCGGTACCCCATATTGGCCACGCGCAGGAACAGGGAGATGAGGGTGAGCAGCGCGCCCTGGATGAAAAAGGTTTTTTTGGTCATGGGGAGAGCTCCTTTCTTGTTTGACAATCGGCTTGCGGGGGGATATAATTGTATCGTTAAGGCGGTTCCAAAGCGGTGCTTCGCCCCCTTTGAACTGGGCGGCTTTGCGGTCTGGCTGAAAAACTGGTATACGCCGTTTTTCAGCGCGGTTACTATATGATCTGGCAGGAGCCTTGGAAAGCCGCCCTCCATTCTGCCACCCATGCTCATTCGCGAATTTTCACCCCAGCAAAAAGGAGTTGCATGCTATGAACGACAACTGGACTGAAATTAAAATCACGGTCCCCGCCCAAAGCGCTGGGACCGCCGGGGACATTGCCAACATGACGGTGCCACATGGTATCTATATTGAGGACTATTCCGATTTAGAAGAAGGAGCCATGGAAATTGCCCACATCGACCTGATTGATGAGGATCTCCTTCAAAAAGACCGCACAAAGGCCATTGTCCACATCTACATCAGCCCAGAGGACAACCCCGCCGAGGCCGTTTCCTTTTTAGAGGAGCGCCTGACCGCCTGCGGCGTCCCCTATGAGATTGAGCTGGCGGGCTGCAAAATGGAAGATTGGATTAACAACTGGAAGCGGTATTTTAAGCCCATCCCCGTGGGAGAAAGGCTGCTCATCCGGCCCGTTTGGGAGGAGAATTTCGACCCCCAGGGCCGGGCTGTGCTGAACCTGGAGCCCGGCTTGGCCTTTGGCACCGGCGCCCACGAGACCACCCGGCTCTGCATGGAGCTTATGGAAAAGCATCTGCCAGCGGGCGCGGATGTTCTAGACATGGGCTGCGGCAGCGGCATTCTCTCGGTGGCGGCGCTGCTGCTGGGGGCCCAGTCCGCCGTGGGGGTGGACATCGACCCCTTGGCGGTGAAAACCGCCGTGGAAAACGCCCGGCTCAACGGGGTAGAGGACCGTTTTACCGGCGTCTGCGGCAACTTGGCGGAGAAGGTGACGGGAAAATACCAGCTGATTGCCGCCAACATTGTGGCGGATGTGGTGATCCTCCTGTCAAAAGACGCCCCCGCCTTTTTGGCCCCCGGCGGCGTGTACATCATCAGCGGCATTATCGATACCCGGGAAGAGGATGTGCTGGCGGCGCTTTCCGGGACCTTTACCGTGCTGGAACGCCGGGAGGACCGGGGCTGGGTGGCCATGGCCCTGACCCCGCGGGGGTCCTAAGGCGTGGAGGCTGGGTTCGTCCGCCAGGTTTTGGTGGATTGGGAAAAAGTCCCCCCGGACAGCTACCTGCGGGAGATTCCATCCCTGCGGGGCCTCAGGCGGCTGGCTTTCTCCCGGGCGGTTACCTTCTTTGTGGGAGAGAACGGCAGCGGCAAGTCCACTTTGTTGGAGGCCATGGCCGTGGCCTATGGATTTAACCCAGAGGGCGGCACCCGCAACTACAGCTTCTCCACCCGAGACACCCACTCGGGCCTCCATGAGGCCCTCCGGCTGGCCAAAGGTTCCCGGCGGGCCATGCACGGGTATTTTCTGCGGGCGGAGAGCTTTTACAATGTGGCCACCCAGGAGGAGGCTTACGCGGACGGAGCCCATCCCTCCCGGCGGTACCATGAGCGCTCCCATGGGGAGAGCTTTTTGGCCATTGCCCAGGACTACCTGCGCCCGGGCGGCCTCTACTTTTTCGATGAGCCGGAGGCGGCGCTTTCCCCCCAGCGGCAGATGACCCTGCTGCTGGAAATCCACCGGTGCGCCCAGGGGGGAGCGCAGTTCTTTATCGCCAGCCACTCGCCCATTCTGCTGGCTCTGCCCGGAGCGGAGATCCTCAGCTTCGGCCAGGGGCCCCTCCACCCCTGCGCCTATGAGGAAACCCAAAGCTACCAGGTGACCAAAATGTTTGTAAACGGCCGGGAGAAAATACTGAAAGAATTGTTGAAGGAGTGATCGGGATGAAAGAGCTAGAAACCGAGCGCCTGTGGCTGCGGCCCTGGCGCATAGAGGACCTGGAAGATTTTTATACCTACTGCAAAGAGCCGGACGTAGGCCCTTGGGCAGGCTGGAAGCCCCATGAGAGCAGGGAGGAGTCTCGGGAGATTTTGTCCCGGTGGCTCCAGGAGGACGGGGATGAAGTGCGGCTGGCCATTGTGGACAAGTTCAACGGCAGGGTGATCGGCTCCCTGGTCCTGGAGGAAGACGGGCACAGAGGGTGCAAGAGCCTGGGCTATGTGCTGGGCAAACCCTACTGGGGCCGGGGCTACATGACCGAGGCTGTGCACGCCGCCATAGACTATGGGTTCCGGGAAATGAAGCTGCGGCTGCTGAGCGTCAACCACTACCCTGAGAACCTGCGGTCCAAGCGGGTCATTGAGAAAGCGGGCTTTGTGTATGAGGGAACCTTGCGGGACGCCGCAACCATCTACAATGGCGAGCTGCGGGACCTGTGCTGCTATTCCCTGCGGGCTTGGGAATATTGGCGGATGCGGGCCAAGGAGGCCGGGTTCTTCCTGGAGCTGCCGGAAGAGCTGCCCCAGGAGGAGCTGGAGGCCCTGCAAAAGGAGTTTGTGGAGGTAGACAAAGATGTGACCCCCTTTGTGATCGACCCCAAGGGCTTGGACTACCGCCGCTGGCTGGAGCGCAACGTGGCTTGGCGCACCGTAGTGCCGGAGGGCTATGCCCCCTCGACCCTTTTCATTCTGACCAGCCCCCAGACCGGCCCTGCCGGGGCTTTGGACCTGCGCCACTGCCTGACCCCCCGGCTGCGGGCCGGAGGCGGGCACATTGGCTACGGCATCCGCCCCTGCCAGCGGGGGAACCGCTATGCGCCCTATATGCTGGCCCTGGGGCTGGAAAAGGCCAAGGAGATGGGAATCGGCCAAGCTCTGGTTTGCTGCGACGAGGACAACACCGCTTCGGCCCGCACCATTGAGGCCTGCGGCGGCGTTTTAGCAAGCGCCCTTGATGGCCTGCGCCAATACTGGATTGCGCTGGACCCGTAAATAAGCGCCTGGAAAACATGCGCTTTGGACTGCCAGGTCCTGGTCAAAGAAGATACCGTTGTTCCTGTTAGGGAGCTGCTTCCCTACCGGTAAAAAACACAGAGAAAGGATCGCTGTTATGAAACTCACCCATTTGCGCACCAACCATGTTTCCACCCCGCTGGGCCTGGAAATGAGCCGCCCTGTTTTCACCTGGACCGCCAAGGACGCGGCCGGCAAGCGGCAGGCGGCCGCTCAGGTTACGGTCTCCGCCGCCGGGACGGTTCTTTACGACTCCGGGCGGAGGGAGGACGTCTCATCCCTGGGCTTTGAAGCTCCGGTGGCTCTAAAGCCCCGCACCCGCTATGACTGGACGGTGTCTGTCTGGGACGAAGCCGGGGACAGCGCCAGCGCCTCCTCCTGGTTTGAGACCGCCAAAATGGAGGAGCCCTGGTCCGCCCAGTGGATTGCCGCCAGCCCGGCCGGTCCCTTTGAGGACAAGGAGGCCCAGCCTCTGCTGGCAAAAACCTTCACCCTGCCCCAAAACGCCCTCCGGGCCCGGGCCTATGTATGCGGTTTGGGAATCTATGAGCTGGAAGTCAACGGCCAAAAGGCCGGGGACGAGTACCTGCTGCCCGGCTACCACTGCTACGATCTGGCTCTGGAGTACCAGACCTTTGACGTGACCAGCCTGCTGCGCCCTGGAGAGAACGCCTTGGGCCTGGCTCTGGGCCCAGGCTGGTACAAGGGAGACATTATTTTCGACCGCTACCACAACCTGTACGGCGATACCATGAAAGCCATCTGCGAGCTGCACATTACCCTTGCGGATGGCTCTGAGACGGTGGTGTGCACCGATGCCTCCTGGACCGCCTACCCCTCGCCGGTTACCTTCTCCAATATTTATGACGGGGAGCATTTTGACGCCAACCGGCTCATTCCCGGCTGGTCCTGTCCCGGATGCGGGGCGGAGGGCTTCGGCGCCGCCGCGATGGAAGAGGCCGTGCCCCTGGTGGCCCGGCGGGGGCCGAAAATCGTGAAAAAAGCCGAGTTCGCCCCGGTGGAGGTCATCCACACCCCCAAGGGAGAGACGGTTTTGGACTTTGGCCAGAACATGACCGGCTGGGTGGAGTTTACCTGCAAGGCTCCCGCTGGGCAGACGGTAAAGCTCAGCTATGGCGAGGTGATGCAGCAGGGCTGCTTCTACCGGGACAACCTGCGCACGGCTAAGGCCGAGTATATGTATACCTCCGATGGCGCTCCCCGGCGGGTGCGGCCCCACTTCACCTTCTATGGCTTCCGCTACGTAAAGGTAGAGGGCGTGGAGAGCCTTTGCCCCGGGGACTTCACCGCCTGCCACATCCGCTCGGACATAGACCCCATTGGCTCCATTGAGACAGACAACCCCCGGGTCAACCAGCTGTTTCACAACGCCCTGTGGGGCCAGTTCGACAACTTTTTGGACCTGCCCACAGACTGCCCCCAGCGGGACGAGCGCTTGGGCTGGACCGGCGACGCGGCCATTATCAGCGCCACAGCCTGCAAAAACATCTACATGCCCGCCTTTTTCCACCACTTTATGGAGAATGTGCGCCTGGAACAGGCTTACCATGGGGGAGCCGTGCCCTTTTATGTGCCCGCCCCCAAAAAGGCCAAGCCCGGCTCTACCGGCATTGACGTGGACCCGGCGGACTTTGTGAATCTGCCCGAGGGGGACAAGGCCGCTTTAGCCGCCGCCATTGACAAGTACCCGAAGCTGAGAGCGGCGGTAGACGCCCTTCCCCCAGACCAGCAGGAGGGCTTTGTGGTGCAGGTCATCACGGAGAACTTCAGCTTTGAGCACAGCAACAAAAACGGCGTGGCCATTTGGAGCGATGTGGCCACCATGATGCCTTGGGCGGTCTACGAGAACTACGGGGACCTGCACCAGCTCCGGGCCGAGTACCCGGTGATGAAAACCTGGGTGGAGCGCATGCGCCAAGACGACCTGGCCGATGGAGGCCGGGGCCTGTGGCTTCGGGGGCACCAGCTGGGCGACTGGCTGGCCTTGGACAAGCCAGACCCTAAGGACGCGGAAAACCCCTTTGGAGCCACGGATTTGCAGTACACGGCCAGCTGCTTCTATTTCTACTCCGCCAGCCTAACGGCCAAGGCCGCCAAGGCCCTGGGCTATGAGGAGGACGCGGCGGACTACCGCGCCTTGAGCGAGAAGATCAGAGGGGCGGTTGTGGCGGAGTATTTCAACCCGGATGGCAGCTTCAAAATCGAGGGAACCCAGACCGCCTGTGTGCTCAGCTTGTTCTTCGGCATCTACCCCGAGGGGAAGGCGGACCGGGTGCTGGACCAGCTGAAAGCCCGGCTGAAGGCCAAAAACTGGCATCTGGACACAGGTTTCTGCGGCACGCCCTTCCTGTGCCGGGCCCTTTCGGACCACGGGGCCAACGACATTGCCTACACCCTGTTCCTGAACGATGATTTCCCCAGCTGGCTCTATGAGGTGAAGCTGGGCGCTACCACTGTGTGGGAGCGCTGGAACTCCCTGCTTCCCGATGGGAGCATCAGCGGCACGGGGATGAACAGCTTGAACCACTATGCCTATGGGTCCATTGTGGACTGGATGTACCGGAACCTGTGCGGCTTTAACCCGGTGGAGGAGGCTCCCGGCTACAAGCGGGCGGTCATCCGCCCCATGCCGGACCCCCGCCTGCGCCGGGCTGAAATGACCATGGACACCGCCGCGGGGCTTTACCGGGTCAGCTGGCGGTATGAGGGGGAGGCCCTGCGCTACGGGGTTACCGTGCCCTTTGACTGTACCGCCCAGCTGATTCTGCCAGACGGGCGGGTGGAACATCTGGAGGCCGGGGAATACGCCTTTTAGCCGGGCGTGAAAAAGTGGGGCGTCAAAAGCGGGCCGCCAGAATACCGTGATTTTTGACATAACAAAGAAGCGGGCCAGCGTCTTGCGCGCGTTGGCCCGCTTCTTTTGCGGTTTGTAACTAGAAAAAGGGGTTCGGCCCATCGTTATCCGGGGCAAAGCGGCAGGCGGTTCGCGGCTTAGCCCGCCTTTTCCAGGTCCTTGCGCAGCCGGGTGATGATCCGTTTTTCCAGCCGGGATATGTAAGACTGGGAGATGCCTAACTCGTCCGCCACCTCCTTTTGGGTATGCTCCTTGGTGGATTCCAGCCCGAAGCGCAGCTGCATAATCTTCTTCTCCCGGGGAGAAAGGCGGCTCACCGCGCTGAGAAGCATATCTTTTTCCGCTTCCTGCTCAATGTCCCGGTTTACCGCGTCAGGGTCGCTGCCCAAAAGGTCCGAAAGCAGCAGCTCGTTGCCGTCCCAGTCCACGTTTAGGGGGTCGTCAATGGAGACCTCGTTGCGCAGCTGAGAGCTTTTGCGCAGGTGCATAAGGATTTCGTTTTCAATGCAGCGGGAGGCATAGGTGGCCAGCTTGATGTTTTTTTCCACGCGAAAGGTGTTTACCGCCTTAATGAGCCCAATGGTGCCAATGGAGATCAGGTCTTCCACGCTGGCGCCGGGGCTCTCAAACTTTTTGGCGATGTACACCACCAGCCGCAGGTTGTGGGTGATCAGGGGCTCGCGGGCTCCGGGCACGCCGTTACGGATGTCTTCCATCACCTTTGCCTCCTCCTCCTTGGTAAGAGGGGCGGGCAGGGTGTCCGGGCCGTTGATATAGTGGCAGGGCGCCGCGCCAAAGCGGGGAAAGAGCTGCCGCAGCAGGGCGGTGCCCAGGGGAATCCAGGTGGAAATCAGCTGTTGAAACATAAAACGCGCCTCCAATGGTGTAAAATTTGGGGAGCCTTTCCGGGCGGGAAGAAACAGGCTTGGGGAGCACGGCGGAAAAAGCGCCGCGGCCTGGCCCGCAA
Source organism: uncultured Oscillospiraceae bacterium (assembly GCA_910587995.1). Taxonomy (GTDB): domain Bacteria; phylum Bacillota; class Clostridia; order Oscillospirales; family Acutalibacteraceae; genus Acutalibacter. The sequence continues at coordinate 10,809 of CAJUNS010000032.1, forward strand.
ACATGCCCCAAGGCCCTGGCGGCTCCCTGCGGGTCAGTCCGGAAAAAGATCCGGGTTAAAGATGGCCGCAAACTGGCCCGAGGAAAGGGGCCGGTCGTATAGGGCTATGTAGCAGTCTAGGGCCTGGCCCGTGGGCAGGGCCACCACCTTCTCCGGCTGAAAGGCCGCCAGCAGGCCGGAGCCTCCCACGCTGTCAAAGGGGACCAGCCGCAGGCCGGGCACAGCGGGCGCGTCTTTCTCCCAAGCGGGGAGGGCCAGGCCGCCCAAAGCCTCCCGCTGGCAGACCACCACGGGCAGGCCGGAAAAAGGCTCCCGCAGGGCATTGCCCGTATCGGCTTTGGCATAGACCTCCGCGGTTTGCCCTTGGTGGGTGATGGACAGCTTGCACAGGCGCGGCAGGTCCGACTCCCGGGGAAAAGCCCGGCGGAACAGCCAGAACACCAGATAGGCCCCGCAGGTGGCAAAGAACAGCAGGGGCAGGTCCAAATTTAGATAAACCGCGCCGCCTACCACCGCCGCGTAGCCCGCCGGGGCAAACTGGGCCGCGAACAGCACAAAGCCCGCCAGCAGAAAAGAAAAAAGCCACAGGCACAGCCAGCAGCGCAAAAACCGCCGCGGGCTCATGGGCAAAAAGGCCGCCGCCGCCGCGCCCAGCGTGCACAGCCCGGCACACAGAGGGCCGGACCAGCGGGGCAGAGGCAGCAGACAGAGCATGGAACCCAAAGCCCCGGCCAGCGCCCCGGCCACCAGCCGCTTTCCAGGAGCCTCCAGCCGGAGAAAGCTCCGCACGCAGCGCAGGAGGAAATAGTCCACATAGAGATTGACAATGACAAGAATATCCGCGTAAACCGTCAAGGTGATCCCCCCCTGTCCCGTCTATTATAGGACGGGCGGGCAGGGCGAATCTGTCGAGACATAGGAGCGGACGAAAAGTTTTCGGGACCGGCGGCGGAGCCCGGTCCCTTACTTTATAATTTCCACAATAAATTGATTTCGATCCGCTGGATAGAAGTTTTCAGAATATTCAATGGGCCGGTCCGCGCTGTCGTAGCCGGTGGATGAGATATAATGGCAGGGGGAATGGTCCGGCAGGCCGAACAGCGAAGCGGTTTTGCCGCAGAGCGTCCGCACCTCGAGAAAGCGCCGGACCTTGTTCACATAGATGCCGTTTTCCGCCAGCACATGGTAAAAGGAGCGCTGCTCAAAGTCATACTGCAAGGCTGTGGGGACCAGGGAGTAGGGGAAGTAGACGGTGGTTAAAATCATAGGCTTCGCCGTGCCGCCGTCTTTAATAAAGCGCAGGCGGCGCAGCTTGACCACCCGTTCCTCTTCTGTAATGGACAGACGGCTTTGAATGGGCTCGCTGGGATAGATCAGGCTTAATTCCAGCACCTTTGTGAGAGGGGAGAAGCCCTTTTTCTCCATTTCCTGGTTGTAGCTTTCAATAAACTTTGTGTATTCCTGCAAGACCTTGGGTTTGGTCACAAAGCTGCCCCGGCCCCGCACCCGGGTCAAATACCCCTCGTTTACCAGGTCGTTTAGGGCGTGGCGCACCGTGGGGCGGCTGACGTGGAACTGCTCGCTCAGGTCCATCTCTTTGGGAATCAAGTCTCCCTCCAGAAATTCGCCGTTCTGAATCTTTTCTAAAATATACTGATAGACCTTTACATAGCTATGCATGGTTCCCCTCCTTAGGACTTGTTTGAAAACAGCAGCGGCACCGCGCGCATGGCAGAGGCGGAGGAATCCGGGGAGATGCGCAGCTGGATCCCCCAACGCCCCAGAGCCTGTTCCAACCTCCCGCAGAACAGGCCGCCGCTTTTGGCTGCCTGCCCGCCGACCACCAGGCACTCCGCCCCAAAGCGCTGGGCAATGGGGGGAATCACCTCTTCCAGACGCTGGCCGAAAGCCTCAAAAATTCTCTTGGCCGGCGCGTTTCCCTGCCGGGCCAGTTCCGCGGCGTCCTTAACGGTGATATCCGGGGCAAAACAGCCGCTCTCCCGCAGCATATTGGTCAGGCCCGTGGCGGAAAGGTACTGGTCCACTATGCCGTTCCGGTAGGGGAGGGAATAGATCCATCCGTTTTCTGGAACACGGGGGCCGGACTTCACCAGCCTTCCCTGTTCCACAAAACCGGATCCCAGGCCCGTGCCGATGCAAATCATCATGGACCGCTCAAAGCCTTTGCCCTGGCCAAAGGCCGCCTCTCCCAGACAGAAAAGGTCCGCGTCATTTTCAAAGGCAAAGCGCTCTCCAGGCAGCCCGCAGGCCTGAGAGAGCCCCGCCCGCAGGTCCAGGCCGTAGATGGAGTCATATTTCCCCATGCCCCGCATCCGGCAGATTCCCCGCTGGTAGTCGAAGGGCCCGGGAAAGGCCAGACCGGCTCCGGCAAGGCTGTGCCCCTGCCCGGTAAGCTCCGCCTGCCGGGCCCGGATGATTCCGGCCAGGTTATTTAAAATGGTACCGGCGTCCTCTTGGGCCAGGGCGGCGTCCCTGTGGATAGGGGAGAGCCCGCCGCCTGTCAGGATGGCCGACTTTATCTGTGTGCCTCCAACGTCAAGGGCAATAAAAGCCTTCATAGGGGACCTCCGGGTAAGTTGATTTCCCTCATTATAAATTGCCTTCTGTAAAATGTCAATATGTAAATACAAATAGGCGGATTTTGAGGAAAACCGCTTTTGCTTTGATTCGGGTTTTCCATTTACATGGATGCTTTTGGAACAAAACAGGGTGAGGCTTGCGGGATGTCTTGACATTTGTAATTACATATGCTAGACTGATTCTACCGCACAGGATGAACAGAACGGAGGCAGCATATGAATCAGCGTGGATACCAGAATTATGACAAATGGCCGGAAAAGCGCCTGGAAGTCTCTCCGGGAGACGCGGTCAGCGGCTATGAGGCGATTTGCGAAAGAATCAAGCGGGAGGTGAAAGGCAGAGGCAGAACCGTGGTGGCGGTGGACTGTTACCCCGGGGTCTGCCTGGAAGAAACGGCCCAAGGGCTGCAAGGCTTGGGCGCGGCCAGCGTTTTTCTCAGCGGCGGAATTTTCATATCAGACGCCGAATACCAGCGCCGCACAGCCGAGGCGCTGACAGAGGACCGGGTGTTCGGCGTAATGACCTGCAAGACGCTGGAAAGCTTTGTGGACCCCGCGGCTCTGCGAAAAATGCGGGAAGAGGTTCAAAGGGTAGAGAGCGGGCTTGTGCTGATCCTGGGCGTAGGCGCGTCGCTGGTCTGCCCGCCGGACATTCTCATTTACGCGGACCTGGCCCGCTGGGAAATTCAAAACCGCATGAAGCGGGGCATGGGCAACTGGAAGGCTCACAACGAGGCGGAAAGCTTCTCAAAAAAATTTAAGCAGGGCTTCTTTTTGGAGTGGCGGTTGGCGGACCGGCATAAAAAGCCCCTGCTCGCCACGCTGGATTTCCTGCTGGACGCCAATGTGCCGGGGGAGCCGAAGCTGGTGCGGGGCGATTGCTTCCGCCAGGCGCTGGAGAAGTTTTCCCGGGAACCCTTCCGGCTGGTTCCCTACTTTGACCCAGGGGTCTGGGGAGGCCAGTGGATGAGGGAAGTCTGCGGACTGGACCAGGACCAGCCCAATTTTGCCTGGAGCTTTGACGGCGTTCCGGAGGAGAACAGCCTGTACGCCCGCTTTGGGGACCTGCGGTTGGAGTTCCCTGCCATGGACCTGGTGCTGTACCGGCCCATCGGCCTTTTGGGAGACCGGGTGCACGCCCGTTTTGGCCCGGAGTTTCCCATCCGGTTCGATTTTTTGGACACCATGGGCGGCCAAAATCTTTCTTTGCAGGTGCACCCTTTGACCGAGTACATCCAGCAGGCTTTTGGGATGCACTACACCCAGGACGAGAGCTATTATATTCTGGATGCGGAACCGGGCGCTCAGGTGTACCTGGGGCTTAAGGAGGGCATAGACCGGGAGGAGATGGTAAAGGCGCTGTATGAGGCCCAGGAGGAGGGGGGAAGTTTTCCTGCGGAGAAATATATCAATACCTTCCCCGCCAAAAAGCACAGCCATTTCCTAATTCCCGCTGGCACGGTTCACTGCTCCGGCAGGGGGGCTATGGTCCTGGAAATCAGCGCCACGCCTTACATCTTCACCTTTAAGCTCTGGGACTGGAACCGTCTGGGCCTGGATGGCAGGCCCCGGCCCATCCACATTGGCCATGGGGAAAAGAATATTGTTTGGGAGCGTACGGCCCCTTGGGTGCGGGAGAATCTGGTGGACCGCTTCCAGCCGCTGCCCGCGCCGGAGGGAGTCAAAGCGGAGGCCACCGGCCTGCACCAGCGGGAGTTTATTCAGACGGAGCGCTATTCCTCGGCGGGAGCCGTACTCCACGAGACCATGCACAGCGTGAATGTGCTGAATTTGGTGGAGGGGGCCGAGGCCATAGTAGAAAGCCCGGAAGGGGACTTTGAGCCCTTTGTGGTCCATTACGCGGAGACTTTTGTGATTCCGGAACAGGTGAAGCGCTATACCATCCGGCCCTTTGGGAGAGCGGAGGGCCAGGCAGTGACTACCATCAAGGCGTATGTTAGAACATAAGCCGGGGCGGAAAAGCCCCAAGTGGAGGATGGATCATACAGGGGCTGCCACAGCCGTTTTGCGCAAAACCAGTTCCCCGGCAGAATGCGGAACCGGTGTAAAGCATAGAGAGAAGCCATACTAAATGAAGAAGCCATCCGTCACAAGGGGCCAACTGGTGACGGGTGGCTTTTCGCGCTGCCCCTTGTGGGGGCTGGATGCTTCTAAAAGCTCCGGCTAGGGCTCATCATACACGAAATAAAGGCCAGTTGCGGTGCGCAGCGGGCGCTTCTCCTTTTGAAAGCCAAAGGGAGTGTCCGTTGCGGAGATCTTTTCGTGTTCCCCCGCCCGTAGGGCGGGGGAACACAGATGATTATCTCTGTGGTTGGGACGCTCCCAAAGCCAAACCCCCTATTGACAAATAACCAGAAAGGAATATAATAGAGCTATGGACGTATATAAAATAGAGGTTCTTATATAAGAACCAAAAGGGGGTCTTTATGGAAATGAACTGCAAATCGTTCCAAGAAAAGCATTGGGAATTGTCAAGCGGCGGCGTCACTGCGGTAATCCAGTGGAAAGGGGGCCAGCTGTCGCTAAAGGCCAAAGGTCCAGCGCCAGGGATGGACTTCCAGCTTTCCCCCCTCAGCGCCATTGCGGCGTCCGGGGTCAGGCAGTCCTGGGACCGGCTCATCCAAAGCGAAACGCGCGGGGGGCCGGGGGAGAGCGCAAGCCTGGATATAACCGTGGAAAACACCCAAGGCACGCTGCGCCTGACCCAACAGATTACCGCTTATCCGGACCATCCCTTTCTCCACGTCAGCGGGACGGTGGAGAACACCGGCGGCCAAGAGGCGCTGATAGATGGCTGCGACATGCTTACCCTTCTGCCCGGGTGTGAGCCTCCTCTGGCGCTGTTTCATGTGGGGCAGTTCAGCGCCAAGTATGCCCATGACTTCTTCCGGCCCATAACCGCGCGGCTGATTGCCGGCCGGGCGCCCCATGAGATACGCATGGGCTCTTTTCCCTCTATGTATTGGGAGCCAACCAGCTGCGCCTGGTTTGCGCTGCTCCCGGAGCGGAGGGAGGGATGGTTTGACCAGCCGCCCGAAAATGCCGGGGGGCTGGTCTGCGGCATTGAGTTCAATGGAAAAAGCAGGGTGATTGCCGGAGCCGCGAGGGGCGCAGGGGAGATCATCAGCAGGATTGACGCCCTGCGCCACAGCTTAAAGCCCGGCGCGCGCTTTGAGATACCCGGCGTGTTTCTGGGGCGCTTTGAGGGCGGATGGGACGAGGCTGGGTACGCGTCCCAGCGCTTTGCGCGGAGCCATGTGCATCCCCCTGTGCCGGACGCCCGGTACCCATGGGCGCAGTACAACTCCTGGGCATATGAGCAGGATATTTGTGAGGAGCAGCAGCTGCGCGCCATTGACCGCTGCGGGCAGCTTGGGCTGGAGCTTGCGGTGCTGGACCTGGGCTGGGCCAAAAGCATAGGCGACTGGCAGCCCGACCCGGTGAAGTTTCCCCGTGGCTTAAAGCCGCTGGCGGAGCGGGCCAGATCCTACGGCATGCGCTTTGGCGTGCATGTTGCGCTGGCGCAGTGCGGCTTTGAGGCCCCTGTGGCCAGCGAGCATCCGGACTGGCTCATACACCAGAAGGTGGATTATTACGGAGCGGCGCCCTTGTGCCTGGGACACGCCCCCTGCCGGGAATGGCTGGTGGAGGCGCTTTCCAGGCTGGTGGAGGAAGAGGGCGTGGACTATATTGTGCAGGATGGAGAGGATATGGTGAAGCAGTGCTGGTGCGAAACCCATACCCATGGGCTTGGCGACAGCAACTACTCCAACTCACAATACGGCCTGGACCTGGTGCTGCGCGCCCTTAGGGAGCGGCATCCAAACCTGGTTATTGAAAACTGCGAGGATGGCGGCTGCATGATGACCTACAAAATGGCGCGCCTTTACCACACCAGCATTACGGTGGACAATATTGACGCATACTCTACCCGCCAGGGCATTTTCGGCGCGTCGTACCCGTTTTCCCTGCGGTACAGCGTGCGCTACATGCAGGACAGCCCGACCAGATATACCCTGTACAGCTCCATTTTTGGCGGGCCGCTGATTTTAATGCACAGGGTGACGGACTGGACGGACGAGCAGTTTGAGGAGACCAAGGGCGCGGTGGCCCTTTACAAGAGGCTGCGCGAAATAACCCGGGAGGGGAAGGTCTACCACCTGCTCCGGCCGGACCATAATATTCCCGGGGGCGGCTGGGGCTGGGACGCCATACAGTCTGTGACGGAGGATCAGGCAAAAAGCGTTTTAATGGCCTACCGCGCCCAGGGCGGCCCGGAGGAAAAGCGCTTTTACCCCAGGGGGCTGGAACCGGAGCGCGTATACCGGGTCTCATATGGGGAAAGCGAGGGCTTCGCCGCCGGAGCGGAACTGGAGCGGGAGGGAATCCTGCTGGCTTTGCCGGAATTTGGGGCGGAGGCGGTCCTGCTGGAAGGGCAGTGAGAGAAAGAGAACATCCATGGAGGTGCTGTGATGATAACAGAGCGGACAGAGGGAAAAACAAAGCTGCTCTCCATGCGGAGCAGGCAGCTGCTGGTTGAGTTTGCCCCCCAGGTGGGCGGACGCATGGTCAAGCTTCAAAATCTGGAAACCGGGCGGCAGTTTTTGTGGAAGAACCCGTCTCTGGATTTGGAGAAGCTCCCCGCGGGCAGCGAATATGACTCGAACTTTTATGGGGGCATTGACGAGCTTCTGCCCAACGATATGCCGGAAGAGATCAATGGAGTGGATTTTCCGGACCATGGCGAGCTTTGGACGCTGGCGCTGGACTGGAAAGAAACGGGAGAGGGGGTAACCCTGTCCGGCAGGCTGCCCCTTTGCGGGCTGAACTATGAGAAGACGTTGGAGCTGGCCCCGGACCGGCCCGAACTGATCATCCGGTACCGGATCAGCAACCCAACGGCAAGCGCCAAGCCCTTTTTGTGGAAATTCCACGCCGCGTTGGAGATTGACGAAGGGGATGAAATAATCTGTCCGGCGGAGACCGCCGTTGTGGCGGATCCCCAATGGTCAAAATGGAAGAGCACAGAGCCCTTTCCGTGGCCAGCGGTACAAGGGCAGCGGGCAGACCGGATACCGGGCAGGGGCGCGGAGGTGGACTTTTTGTACCTCTATAACCTAAAAACCGGCTGCATGGGCTGGCGGCGGCCTAGGGAGGACGCGGCCTTCGCGTATTTCTTCGACAAAAATGTGTTTCCCTATTGCTGGTACTTTGCCTCATACGGCGGCTTTTACGGCCATTACACCGCCGTGCTGGAGCCCTGCACCGCCATGCCCTGCTCGGTGCGGGAGGCCCATGCCCAGGGGCAGTGCTCCGTGCTGGAAGGGGGAGAGGCGCTGGAAACCACGGTGCGGATATACGCGGGAACCGGGAGCGGGCTGGAACGCATATGGAAAGGAGCCGAGTAATATGGACAGAAAGAAGGCGTTGATTTCCGGGGCTGCCTCCGGCATTGGGCGAGCCACGGCGGAACGGTTCGCCCGGGAAGGCTGGGACCTGTGCATAACGGACAGAAACGCTCCGGGGCTTTTGTCCGTGTTTCAAGAGCTGCCTGCCGGGGACCATCTGCATTGCCCAGGGGACTTTACAGATCCTTTGGCCGTGGCGCGGATTTCGGAGCGGATTGCGGAGAGCTGGGGGCATTTGGACGCGCTGGTAAACTGTGCGGGCGTGTTCATGAGCGCGGACGCTGTGGAATCGCCCTTGGAGGAGTGGCGCAGGCCCCTGGACATTATGATAAACGGCGCGGTAAACCTAACCCGGGCATGCGTGCCGAAAATGAAACAGGGCGGGAGAATCATCCATATTACGTCCATACACAGCCAACGGGCGGAAAAGGGCAGCAGCGCCTATGCCATGGCAAAAGCGGCGGTTGGGCAGTACTGCCGGGGCTTGGCGGTAGAGCTGGCCTGCCGGGGGATACTTGTAAACGCCATAGCCCCAGGCTTTATTGACACGCCCATGGGCATTACGGAGGGCGTGAATATTGTGGATACAGAGCCCTTTCGCCGGGATTATGTGCAGGGCCACCACCTGCCCCTCCGGCGCGCGGGCCGCCCGGAGGAGGTGGCCGGTGTGGCGCTGTTTCTGGCGGGAGAGGACGCCTCCTATATTACGGGCCAGGTTATTACCGTAGACGGAGGGCTGACGGTTACGTTTTAACCGCTTACAATATGCGCTCCAGGCGGTTTTTGGCCTCCAGCAGCGGCTGCTTCATCTGCTCCAGCTCAGAGGGGGACCGCCCAATGGGCACGGAAAGGCTTAACCCCAGGTAAACGCCGCCAGAGCTTTCCTTAACGGGAACGGCAATGCATTGGATGCCCAAAGAGGACTCCTGGCACTCATAGGCGAAGCCAGTGGCCCGAACCTCCCGCAGCTGAACCAGAAGCCGCTCCGGCTCGGTAATGGTGTGGGGGGTGATGGGCTGCATCCCGCCCGCGCGGTAGATTTCCCGAACGTCCTCGTCGGACCTGCCGGACAGCAGGGCTTTTCCCAGCGCGGTGGCATGGGCGGGCAGGCGCTTGCCAATGCTGGAGGACATCTGAATAACCGGCGTGCTGCCGCATTTGCTTAAGTAGACCACATCCCCGCCGTCCAAGGCGGCCAGATGGGCGGTCTCGCTGACCGTATCCGCCAGCTCCTTCAGCACGTCCTGAGAGTAGAGAAAGAAGTCGCTGTTCTCAATAAACCGGGATCCGATCTCAAAGGGCTTCATGCCAATGACAAAGCGGCTGTTGGCCCCGCGCTTCACGTAGTTCATGTTGACAAAGGTTGTCAGCAGGGAGTAGGCGCTGCTTTTCGCCATCTGCATATGCGCGCATATTTCGGGCAGGGTAACGCCCTCGGGCTGTTCGGAGATATATTCCAGTATGAGAAGGGCCTTTTCCAGCATCCGGTGATTTCGGATCTCCATAATCTTTTCCACCTTTTCTCTATAAGAACTCTTGCTATTTACCTTACATTATACCGGAAAATGGCAAAAAATCAACGTTAAATCATCCTGATAGGGGAGGAAAGCCTATGAAAGCGGCAGTTTGGACAGGCATAAATCAAATTGAAATCCAAGAGGTCCCGGTTCCAGAGCCGGGACCCGGCGAGGTGCTGGTGAAGGTCCGTTCGGCGGGGGTGTGCCGGACCGACCTGGAGGTGGTCTCGGGAAAGTTTAACTATGGGCGGCCGCCCCACATTTTGGGGCATGAAATAGCCGGGGAAGTGGCGGCTTTGGGCAAAGGCGCCGCGCGCAGAAGGGTAGGGGAGCGCGTGGTGGTCGAGACCTCCATTGGCTGCGGCGAATGCCCGGAATGCAGGCGGGGAGACCGGCACCTCTGCGGCAGGATGGAGGAGATCGGCTCGGCGCCCCACCAGGGAGGGTATGCCCAGTATGTGAAAGCCCCCGAGGAAAATCTGGTGCTTATCCCGGAAAATGTAAGCTTTGACGAGGCGGGGATTGTGGAGAGCGTGGTCTGCCCCGTGGGCGGCCTGATGCGGTTTGGGGTGCGCTTTGGCGAGACGGTGCTGGTGTACGGGGTGGGCCCTGCGGGCGCGGCTTTCATACAGGGGGCCAAGGCTATGGGCGCGGGGAAGGTGATAGCTGTGGCCCGAAACCAGGAGCGCCTGGAACGGGCCGGAAAAATGGGGGCGGATCTGCTCATCTGCTCCGAGACGGAAAACGTCCTTCAACGGGTTCTGGAATATACGGGGGGCCGGGGCGCGGACTTGGTCTGTGAAGCGGCGGGCAGCGGGGCCACCACCCGCTCCGCCTTTGCCTGCGTCAAACGGGCGGGAAGGGTTTTTCTGTACGGCCTGCCGCCCGAGCAGCAGGCCAAGGAATTTTCCAGCCTGGATATTATCATGAAGCAGCTGGAAGTCTACGGCATTTTGGGGAATCCCCATGTATGGGAGCCGCTTCTGGACCTGGTTTCCCAGGGGAGGATCAACCTGTTGGACATGGTAGACGCTGTTCTGCCGCTTTCCAAGCTGCAGGAGGCTTTTGCCTTAATGGACAGCCCAGTGAAAAAGCCGATGAAGGTTGTGGTCCACCCCTGGGAGGACTGAGCGCTGTGGGGGCGGAAAGCGCCCGCGGGCCAGCGCGAATTTAAATTGAATTTATAGGAGGACGCTGTATGCGCATAACAGATGTAGAGGCGGTCATCGTCAAACAATATAAGGAAATCGAAAAGATAACGAAACCTTATTGTCTCGTTATCGTTGGATTAAACAAGATATGTAAGGAGGTGATTGTCTGTGGGAGGCTATCAGAATTTTCTTCGTAGAATGAACGCTGGTGGCAATACTATGCGAAATGAGCAAATTGAAAACTCGTTGCACTTGGTACGACATACTTTCGCAGACGATCCTTCTTATATTCCAGATGGGGTACAAGTCTGGAATAGTGAACGAATTTTGCATCCAAGGATTTATCAGGAAACATATCGTTCAACTTCTCCTGAACAGGCACAAATTCAAACGATGATACATGAGCCTATTTATAAGGGTGATGTGATTCCTTGGCCTGAACATGGTTATTGGATGTGCCTTGAGGCTAACAATTTACATGGTATTCAGTTTGAGGGGACTTTACGATTCTGCAATCACTATATAAAATTCTACTCTCCGCTGAATCATGAGATTGTTGAATACCCTGTAAGCATTTTGAACTCTACACAGTATGGCAGCGGCGAAACTGAGCGTTATGATGATGAATTGAAAATGACGATTGGTACAACGCAGATGCTTATGTACATTACATATGATAAGCACACTATTTTGATTGATAATGGTGTTAGGTTTTTGGTTGACCGCAATCAAGTTAATCCTACGGCATACGTTGTCAAACAGGCTGATACTGTATCATATTCAGATGCTAATGAGCGTGGATTTATTGCGTTCACTTTGTATGAAGATCAGTTTAATCCGAAAGTTGACAACAAAGAATTGATGATTGCAGATTATGTTCCTGATCCCGTTGGAACAGGTGCAGAGTTAGAGACAAAGACCGATATGTGGATTTGAGGTGAAATGATATGGCTTTATGCAAAGAATTGACTGAGTACAGAAGCAAGATTATGAAATTGCTTTGCAGCGATCAGGAAATTGTAGACCTGATAACTGATACGCCTAATTCTGCAATTCCAGATCGGTCTTTGATGTACAAAAATATTTTTCCATATGCTTATACTCCTGATGTGACGAAAGATACAAATAATTACATCTGTTTTAGGATTTATATTCCAGAAGTACAAAACAAAACATTTAAAACCGTAAATATTGTTTTCTATATTTTTTGTCATCAAGATAATATCCGTACCAGTAATGGGCTGCGGCCTGACTTAATTGGAGAAAGATTAGAAACATTGTTTAATGGTTCAATGGATTTGGGAGTTGGTCGAATGAAGTTGTATGGGATGGACGATATTAGTCCTTCTTCAACCTTTCATGGTATTGCTCTGGAATATACGGTGTCGGAGTTTAATCGCCCGACAATTAATGGTGATCCGAGGTCTGGTGCTAAGTAATGGTACAGAAACCTAATTTACTTCGTATCAGTGATTATGAGATAAATGATAAAATCGCAGTTCATGTACCAACCGTGAATGAGATTTTTGACTTTGGAGATCAGAAGTATTATAGCATTGTGCAAACATTGATAGCTACGCCATTTGATTTAATGGTAGAGTTAGATGATATAGGGATTGATTATGAGTCAATTACTAATTATCAGTTATTTCTTTTGATGATGGAGTCTATTGCGGCAAATGAGGAAAATACAGAAATCTTATTTGGAAATTTGGATTTGAAAAATTTCAAAGCTGCCAAAAACACAAAAAATGGCGAACGTGTATTTTATGATCCTACGAATGATATTGCGATTGACCAAATGATTGCGTTGGAGATATGTAATGCAATTCGCAAAATACATTTTTGGGAAGCACCTCTTGGACAGGCTGGTAATAATGAGGCGAAAAGGTATCTGATTGAACGCAAACGACTAAAAAAACAACGACTTGCAAAGAAACCATATAAGTCTTTTCTGGAGGGTATCATTATTTCTTTGGTGAATACTGAGGAATTTAAGTATAACTATGATACTGTGATGGATTTGAGCATATACAAACTAAATGCGAGTTGGCGACAAATTCAGAAGAAAAAGCATTGGGAACAAACAATGAACGGTGCTTATTTTGGTACAGTAGATTTGAATAAAATTGATCTCGAAAAATTAAGTTGGCTGTCACCAGATTAATGTCTGGTGTTTTTTATTATAAAAAATAAAGGAGGACGATAATATGTCTGTTAATGTTAATGACCTGTCTATTACAAGTCTTGAGACTATTATGGCTTTCGGTATCAACGGTGGCACTCATCGGTTTACTTTGGATGAATTGCAGAACGCTACTATTGCCAATAGTCAGGACAATACTGCTTTGACTGGTAAGGGTGGTCGTACTATTGGTCAGTTAAAGCGTAATAAATCTGTTACTGTGTCTGGTACAAATGGTATGGTGTCTATGGGTCTGGTAGAAGTTGAGGTTGGCTCTGCTGGTGAACACAAGACTTCTACTCCTGTTAAGATTCCTGATTATCTGACTGTGAATAGTAACAAGGCTACTACCAGTTTTAAGGCCGTTGGTACTGCTGGTAATGAGATTCAGGAAGTTATTGTGAAGAATGCTGATAGCACTATCAATAAGCGTCTGACTCAGGATGCGACTGCTGCTACTGGTAAGTTTGCTTACGATCCTACTACTAAGGAATTGACTTTTGCCGAAGGTGAAATTACTGATGGCACTTCTATCGTTGTGTATTATGTTCGCAACGTTGAGGGCGACGTTGTTTCTAATATCTCTGATAATTATTCTGAGACAGTTGAGATGTATGTAGACGCTCTGGCTGAAGATAAGTGTCACAACATTTATCACGTCCAGTTCTATATTCCTTATGCTGACTTTACTGGCTCCTTTGATCTTGCTATGGGCGATAGCCAGACTACTCATGGGTTTGAGGCTACCAGCTTGGCTTCTGCTTGCACCAATGGCGGCACTAAGTTCTGGGATATGACCGTGTTCGGTGAGCAGGAGGACGCTGCGTAATTTGATTTGTGAGGTGATTTAACATGGCGGCACGTACCATTCCATGTAGAGTGTGTGGCAAAATGTTCGTCCCTTGTAATAAGCCAAGTGCTGTGATTGGTGCTTTTAATTATCATAGTATTGCGTGTAGTCCTGAGTGCGGCGCAGAATATTTGCGCCGTGTTCAGGTCGCAAGGCAAGAGTCCGCTGTTGAGAAAGCCCCAGATGCAATAGTGTCTACGGATGAAACTAAGACAGAGAACGAGATTGTAAAAGAAACACCAAAGCGCACACGTGGTAAGCGGCGTGAGGTCGTTGCAATCGAAGATGCAATGGACGAAATCAAAGAATAAAGGGGTGGGAGGGTGATTAGATTGCCCTCCCTCTTTTTAATTATTGGAGGAAAACAGTGGATGAAATTAAGTTAATAATTGATAATAATACTTTGGATGATTATGAAAGACTATATTTTCGTTTACATCCAAAAGCAATAAAGAAGCCAATAGAAAATCCTTATCATCCTCTTATGAATCAATGGATGATAATGAAACGGCCTATGATGAACACATTAAAGCAAAGATGGAGTGATTTCATTATATGGTTTATTAAAAAACAAGGTTATGCTAACCTACACATTGAAAAATGTGAAATGAAATTCACTACTTACTATCAAACAAATCGTAGACATGATGTTGATGCCGCTACACCAAAATTCATTCTTGATGGTTTTGCTAAAAGTGGTTTTATTGTCGATGATGATAGTAAACATCTTACATCATTAACTCTTGAATGTTATGTGGATAGTAATAATCCACGAACAGAAATTGAAATCTCAAATATTTTGTTAAAGGAGAATTAAAATGAGTAAAATTACAAAGAAGTCTGTTAATGCCCTGATGGATGTTTATAAGAATCATAAAACCAATGTTGTACTTACGCTCACTGATCCTGATAACGAGGATGCTGTTTTGATGGAGATTCCTATTAAGAATGAAATGAGCATTGATGAACAAGGTATGTTTGTTGAGCGTGTTGTGAATGCTTGTTTTGATTCAAATGGCGATTTTATTCCTCAAATTTTGGATGCTGTGTTTATGATCACTTTACTCCAGATGACTACGAATGTACCCGTATTTGAAAAGTCTCTTACTCTTGATGATGGTAGCACCGAAGATGTTCTGGATATTGATAAGACGTATGAACTTTGTAAGGCAATCAATCTTGTTGCCAATGTCAAGGATAATTCGTATCAGCAGTTGATTCAGGGGCTTCGTCAGATGGTATGTGATAAGTTGGAATATCGGAAGCAGATGCAGTTTAGTCAAGAGCGGCAGATTTTGACTAAGGCCAGAGAGGAAATTGAAAACGGCGTTGCCATGTTGGTTGCTACTGGTCAGCAACTTATGGAAACAATTTCTCATGTTGGAACGGCTGCGGATATGACTGAGGCACTGAAGAATATGAACTATTCTGAGTTGGTGTCTACTGTGTTGAGTTCAACATAACAAAAAATACAATCATATATTGACTTCGCTTGTTTTTGATGATATAATAGCATCATGGAGGTGCTTATTATGTTCAAAAGAATTTTATCTGCGATATTTGTGGTTTTTGTATGTTTCTCGTTTGCTGGTTGTAGTGGAAATGATGAAGATAACATTGTTGGCACATGGGTAGTTTCGGAGTATAATGATGGAGAAAATATTATAAGTACGGATGAGATTGGTGATATATACGGGGAAACAACCTATGAGTTTAACAAATATTCTTTGATATTCACTAAATCTGGAAATCTAAAAATAATTAAGCCAGATTTTCAGGGAGGAACGATTGAAACAAGTTGCTCTTATACAGTACAAGATGGCTATGTTGAAGTTGTTGATCCAGATAATTCGATAAATTTTGAACTTGTAGAATATAATAACGGAAAAATATTTTTTGAGGTAACAACTGGATTAATTGTGACATTGACAAAAAAATAAATTTTATTAAGAGCAATCGTCTTTGGCGGTTGCTCTTTTCTTATGTGGAGGTGTTCTATGTCTTTAGATAAGATAGTTGCTGGCCTCGATCTCACAAAGATTAAAGCACCTTCGGGACTAACATATGCACAAGAACTTGTTCGGGCTGCAAACCTATTGCGAGATTGTATCCAGTCAAGAATAAATCGTGGTAGTATGGGTAGTTGTTTATCAACTGCTGATATTGCTGATATTAAAGTTGATGGTATGAGATTATCTTGCACATTAAAAGTTCAAAATGCAATTCGCCCATCTATTTTTAATAAATGGAACCAGTCAAATGCAAATGTTTTTTGGCTGTTGAATGATGGTTATACAGTAAAAAAGCCAGTTTGGTTCAAGAATATACCGAATTTTGGCTATCGTGTAGCAGAGAGATTTGTAGAAGAAGGAATACAAGAGTTCAACTCAAAAAATGATCTTGGGATTGAAATAGCGGTTATTCGTCCGCTTATGTATTATGGATAAGATAAAACAATAGCAATTAACAGCCCTCGTCAGAAATGGCGAGGGCTTATTTATATGGTATGGAGGTGAAATATATGGCTGCTGATGGTCAGATTGTACTTGGTCTAAATATATCAGAGACTACATCACAAATTAGTGCTGATTTAAGTACAATTTTGAATGGTCTTGGGACAAAACAACTTATTCTGAAAGCCGCAATAGAAAAGTCTCAGGTTGAAAAAGGCGTTGCATCTCTTGTTAAGGAAATTAATCAGGAAACGGCAAAAATCGGAATTGAAGTTGATCCTAAAAGCGTTTCTAAGGTAATTACTCAACAGCAAAAAATGGCCTCTATGCAAAAAGAACTTGTTCAACAGATGGAGAAGTATAAGCAAGTGGCTTCTGATGTTGGACTTACTTTAAAAGGAGCAACGCAAAATTCTTTTAAGTCTGCTATTGATGCAAATGATTTTAAGGCAGCGAAAGAAAGTTTACGTTCTGTCAAAAAGGAGATTGACGAATATAATACTGCCATTAAGAAGATGAACGAGGACACAAAACTTGATTTTGATATTCAGAATATTCAGAGCAAGTTTAGTGTGTTGAAAAATCAAACTGATTCTGTAAAAACACTTTTTAAGCAATTAGAACAGTCTCAGAAGAATTTCAATAATGCAACGAGTAATCCTCAAAAGTTGCAGTATTATAATGAACTCAAAGGAGTTATTGGACAGTTAGAAGTTGAGTATCAAGCATTAAAACAATCCGAAAGTGCATTAGCTATAGATTCTGGAATTAAAAAGCAAATGCAAGATATGGATACATATGTGAAAAATCTTAAAGCTACGTATTCTACGATTGGTGATAGTGCTGGTGCTGAGAAATTGAAAAACGCCATTCAGGAACTTGATACTGTTTTGCAAAATGTAGATCGTAATGCTGTTGGCGGCAAGTTAGTTACTGAATGGGAAGCAGTTACAGAAAAAGTTAATGCCGCAAAACGTGCGGTTTCTGAATATCGAGCAGAACAGTCCGTGATTAGCAAAAAAGTTGATATTCTTGATTCGATTTCAGAAAAAGCAGGAACTATGAAATTGAACATTGATACTTCTGGTATTGCTGGTTCTGGAATTACTGAACTTTCAAAGAGGTTTGATGAATTAAGCAGCAGAGCAAAACAACTTAAATCTGAATTGCAAGACCTTGATCCTTCTAACGGCGAAGATGTTCAAAGGCTTACACAAGAAGTTAGAAAATTGCAAGATGAATTTAATAACTTGTCAAAAAGTTCTAATGTGTTTAAGGATACAACATCAATTCAAAAGTTTATTGGCGATATTGAAAAGGCTCGGTCAAAAGTTTCCGATTATGCCGCTACATATAGCGCAATTAAATCAAGACCAGACCTTGTACGTGAATTAGAACAATTACAAGCTGCCGCTGCAAATATTTCTACTCCTGCTGAATTAAAGAAATTCAATTCTGAATTTGATACATTTAATTCAAAAGTTGTTCAAGCGGGAGTTCATTGCAAGTCGTTTGGAGATCAGATTAAGCAAGCCTTTCAGAATTTTTCTGCATTTTTTAGTGCAAGCCGTGTAATTTATCAAGTTATTGATTCTATCAAGCAGATGGTAACTAATGTAATTGCTCTAAATACAGCAATGGTTGAATTGAAAAAAGTTACCGATGGAGCAGAAAATCAATTTAATACTTTTCTCAAAAATGCTAAAAGCAATGCTGTTGAATTGGGAAGTACAGTTACAGATTTGGTCAATGCAACATCGGCATTTTCACGCCTTGGATATTCTTTAGATGAATCAGAAGAACTTGGGCGAGTGGCTACAATTTATGCTAATGTTGGTGATGATATTGATAATATTGATCAAGCAACTACAAGCCTGATTTCTACAATGAAAGGTTTTGGCCTTGAGGCTGGAGATGCTATTAATATTGTTGATAAGTTTAATGAAGTTGGTAATAAGTTTGCGATTTCATCAGGCGGTATAGGTGATGCGCTCCAGCGTTCGGCTGCTTCTTTTGCTGCCGCTAACAATACTATTGATGAATCAATCGCTCTGGTAGTTGCCGCTAATAATGTTATTCAAGACCCTGATACGGTTGGTACAATGTGGAAAACAGTTACCATGCGTATTCGTGGTGCAAAAACCGAACTTGAGGAAGCTGGGCTTGAAACTGAATATATGGCTGAAAGCACAGCATCTTTACGTGATGCTATTAAGGGACTGACAAATGTTGATGGGCTTGGCGGCTTTGACATTATGAAAGATGAAAAGACGTTCAAGAGTACATATGATATTATCCTTGGAATTGGTGAAGTTTGGGAGAAAATGTCCGACATTGATCAGGCCGCATTGCTTGAGTTGGTCGCTGGTAAAAGACAGGGCAATGCTCTTGCTGCTACATTAACTAATTTGGAAGATTTAAAAGCAGCACTTGAGGCTTCTGAAAATTCTGCTGGTTCTGCCATGAAGGAACAAGAAATATGGCTTGGTAGTTTGGAAGCTAAGATTAATCAATTTAAAGCATCTTTTGAGTCATTGTCAAGCACGATTATTAGTGATGATTTGGTTGGCGCAATTATTGATTTTGGAACTACATTTGTTCATACTATTGACAATGTTATCAATTCTCTTGGTGGAATGGGTAATTCCCTGTTAATTTTGCTTGACGTTATTGCTTTATTCAATTTCAATAAAACGGTTGGATTGGTACAAAGCATTTGGAATAGCTTGCAAACAGGGTT
>CAJUNS010000033.1 GCA_910587995.1 uncultured Oscillospiraceae bacterium
ACCACCGAGATCTACACTCTTTCCCTACACGACGCTCTTCCGATCTGGTCTTGAACCTCTTTGTAGTCGCGCCCCAGCCGGTCGATGCTGAGAATGTAAAGCAGATCACCGGAGCGGATCCTCTTGACCAGCTTTTTGTACTGAGGGCGCTCAAAGTCCTTGCCGGACTGCTTGTCTATGTAGACGTTCCCCGGTGGAACCGCCTGTTCCGAGAGGGCCCGTCGCTGCCGGTCCTCGTTTTGGTCCGTGCTGGAAACCCGGATATAGCCGTAAACTTTCATTGGCATGGCTCCTTTCAAAAATTTATATTTGCTTAATTAAAAAGCAGATAAATTTATTGTACTGGATTTCTAGCTTTCTGACTATGCGGAAGCTCTCCAAAAGCTTCCTTCCTTTCCGCATTTTTGAATCCGTAGGCAACGATGCTATTCCACCACTTTTCTCTGCGTAAGGGCTCTCTTTTCTTCCTTCCTCCCCTTGCTTTTTCCTTAAGAAGCGTGTAGAATAGGCCAAAAGGAGGTCGATTGACATGACGAACGAAGAAAAACGCATCTTTTCGGGCATTGTGTTCAGCCCGGCGGACCCAGAGCTAAAAGCCATAAAACTGAAAGCCCACAACTTGGACACCCAGTATAACGCCACCTTTGAGGACGAGTACGAGAAACGGGAACAAATCCTTGCGGAGCTCATTGGCGAGCTTGGAGAGGGCTCCCGCATCCAAGGACCCATTCAGTTCCACTATGGCGTCCACACCAAAATTGGTAAAAACTTTTTTGCCAATTTCAACTTTACGGTTCAAGATGACGGGGAAGTCATCATCGGCGATGACTGCAATTTTGGCCCCAATGTAACCATTGTCACCCCGGTGCACCCCATGCTCCCCGAAGAGCGCAGGGCCCTCTATGCTCCAGATGGCTCTCCCGCCCACCTGTGCTGGGCCAAGCCGGTGCGCATTGGCAGCGACTGCTGGCTGGGGGCTAATGTGGTGGTCTGTCCGGGTGTGACCATCGGCGAGGGCTGCGTCATCGGCGCGGGGGCCGTGGTCACCCGCGACATCCCCCCTCACAGCTTCGCCGCCGGAAACCCCTGCCGGGTTATCCGGGAGATCACCGATGCGGACAGCATGGCCCATAAGCCGGAAATACTGGCGGAATTTTCTGTGGAAAAGCCGGAGTAGAAAAATAGCCGCTTCCCTCATTGCCCCTGTCCGGAAGAGCCGGTGCGGATACCCCCTGCGCTATGCGGGTCCTTCTGGCTTAGATTCTGCTTAATAGACACAGAAAACAGGCAATTGCACGGCTCTGTCTTCCGTTTAAAGAACTATGGCATTAAAATAACATGGCTCCTCCCGCCTGCATAGGATGGCTTTATAAAGCATTCTATACAAGGAGCGTCATATATGAATCATTCATCCAGCGTTTATCTCATTCCGGCCTTGCGCTGCAAGCCACAGGCAGAAGCCAGCATCTCGGGCAGCGAGGGCTTTCCCGACCTATCGGGCTGGGTGCGCTTTTACCAGACCGATAAGGGTGTAATCGTCTATGCCGAAGTGAGCGGGCTTCCTCAGGCCAGCCAGCCCTGCCAGACAAGAATATTCGGGTTCCACATTCACCAAGGGCACGACTGCGGCGGCAGCGGTGAAGAGCCGTTTCCCCACGCCATGGCCCATTACAACCCAATGGATTGCGAACATCCCCACCACGCTGGCGACCTGCCGCCTCTGTTTGGAAATAAGGGACTTGCCCTATCCGCTTTTCTGACAGACCGCTTTTTTGTGGATGAGATTCTTGGAAATGTGGTTATCATCCATGACCACCCAGATGATTTCACCACACAGCCCGCGGGGGGCTCCGGTACTAAAATTGCCTGCGGCGTCATCCGCCGGACAGCCGACTGAATAAATGTATGGCAGGATTTTTGAATTGTAATGCTTGCACCTTTTTGACTTGACTTTTTTCCAAAGCTGTGCTATAGTAAAGCGAATAACATACACCATAAAGACTGTGATGGAGACAGGCATGCCGCGCCTATGGCCTCAGAGAGCCGGTGGTTGGTGCGAACCGGCGGCGCACGCGGGGTGTGCATCCCTCCTGAGTCGCGAGCTGAATAAGACCCGGCTTTGCCGTGCTCTTTAGTAGGCAGGCCGGTCCCGCCGTTACCGGGGAGCTATTGATGGATAGCGAAATGGGTGGTAGAGCGAAGCATGCCTTCGTCCCGTTTGGGACGGAGGCTTTTTTGTGGAAAGGATGATGAACATGAGCAAGTACCGGGAGGTCTCCGCGAACATGAATTTCGTGGAGCGGGAAAAGGCAGTGGAACAGTTCTGGTCTGAGCACAACATTTTTGAAAAGAGTGTGGAGACTCGAAAGGACTGCCCCGCCTATACCTTTTATGACGGCCCCCCCACCGCCAACGGCAAGCCCCACATCGGCCACCCCGAAACCCGCGCCTTTAAGGACCTGTTTCCCCGCTATCAAACCATGAAGGGAAAAATGGTGCCCCGCAAGGCTGGCTGGGACACCCACGGCCTGCCTGTGGAGCTGGAGGTGGAAAAGCTTCTGCACATTAACGGCAAGGAGCAGATTGAGCAGTACGGCATTGCCCCCTTTATTGCGAAGTGCAAGGAGAGCGTGTGGAAATATAAGGGCATGTGGGAGGACTTCTCCAAGGCCATCGGCTTTTGGGCTGACATGGATCACCCCTATGTTACCTATGACAACAGCTTTATTGAGTCCGAGTGGTGGGCCCTCAAACAGATTTGGGACAAAGGCCTGCTCTATAAGGGCTTTAAAATCGTCCCCTACTGCCCCCGCTGCGGCACCCCCCTCAGCTCCCACGAGGTGGCTCAGGGTTATAAAGATGTGAAAGAGCGCTCGGCCATTGCCAAATTTAAGTGTAGGGACGAGGACGCCTACATTTTGGCCTGGACCACCACCCCCTGGACGCTGCCCAGCAATGTGGCCTTGTGCGTCAACGCGGAAGAGGACTATGTGAAGGTCTCTTACACCAAGGATGGCAGCACAGAAACCTACTACCTGGCCGCCGCCCTGTGCGACGCGGTTTTGGGCGAGGACAGCTATACCATTCTAGAGCGCTATAAGGGCGCGGACTTGGAGCGCAAGGAATACGAGCCCCTGTTCGATTTTGTCAGCCCCAAGGAGCACTGCTGGTATGTGGTATGCGACAACTATGTAACCCTCACCGACGGCACGGGCATTGTGCACATTGCCCCGGCCTTTGGCGAGGATGACGCCAAGGTGGGGCGGAAATACGGCCTGCCTCTGGTGCAGCTGGTGGACCAAAAGGGCCAGATGACCCCCGAAACCAAGTGGCCCGGCCTCTTCTGCAAGGACGCGGACAAGGAGATTCTGGTGGATTTGGAGAGCCGGGGCCTGCTGTTCAGCGCCCCCAAGTTCGAGCACAGCTACCCCTTCTGCTGGCGCTGCGACACCCCTCTTATCTACTATGCCCGGGAGAGCTGGTACATTGAGATGACCAAGGTGAAGGACCAGCTGATCGCCAACAACAACACGGTCAACTGGCTGCCTGAAAGCATTGGCAAGGGCCGCTTTGGCGATTGGCTGGAAAACGTCCAGGACTGGGCGGTGAGCCGCAACCGCTACTGGGGCACGCCTCTTAATATCTGGGAGTGCGAGTGCGGCCACCGGCATGCCATCGGCAGCGTCGCCGAGCTTAAGGAGATGTCTCCCAACTGCCCGGAGGATATTGAGCTCCACCGGCCCTTTGTGGATGAGGTGACCATCACCTGTCCCCACTGCGGCAAGCAGATGCGCCGGGTGCCGGAGGTGATTGACTGCTGGTTTGACAGCGGCGCCATGCCCTTTGCCCAGCATCACTACCCCTTTGAGAACAAGGAGCTCTTTGAGAGCCAGTTCCCCGCCGACTTCATCTCTGAGGCGGTGGACCAGACCCGGGGCTGGTTCTACTCCCTGCTGGCCATTTCCACCCTGCTTTTTGACAAGGCCCCCTACAAGAACGTGCTGGTGCTGGGCCATGTGCTGGACGAAAACGGCCAGAAGATGAGCAAATCCAAGGGCAACGCGGTAGACCCCATTGCGGTTTTGGACAAGTTTGGCTCCGACTCCCTGCGCTGGTACTTCTACACCACCTGCGCCCCCTGGCTGCCCAAGCGCTTCTCGGAGAAGGCCGTGGTGGAGGGTCAGAAGAAGTTCTTCTCCACTCTGTGGAACACCTACGCTTTCTTTGTGCTGTACGCCAACATCGACGGCTTTGACCCTGCCGCCCGCCGTTTGGACGACTGCCCGCTGACGGTAATGGACCGCTGGCTGCTGTCCCGGCTGAACTCGGCGGTGCAGGACCTGGACGGGAATCTGGCCCAGTATAAGGTGCCAGAGGCTGCCCGGGTTTTGCAGGACTTTGTGGACGAGCTGAGCAACTGGTATGTGCGCCGCAGCCGGGAGCGCTTCTGGGTCCAGGGAGAGTCTGATGATAAGACCGCCGCCTATATGACTCTGTATACCGCCCTGGTGACCACCGCCAAAATGCTGGCCCCGCTGGCCCCCTTTATGAGCGAGGACATCTACCAGAACCTGGTGCGTTCGGTGGACAGCAGCGCGCCGGAGAGCGTGCACCTGTGCCAGTTCCCCCTGTGCTGCCAGAGCCGGATCGACAAAAAGCTGGAGCAGGACATGGACGAAGTGCTGCGGGTGGTGACCCTGGGCCGGGCCGCCCGGAATCAGGCCAACTTGAAAAACCGCCAGCCTCTGCCCCGCCTGTGTACCAATGCGGACTCCGGCTTGAGCGGCCTCTATCAGGACATCATCAAGCAGGAACTGAACGTAAAGGCGCTGGAGTTTTTGACAGACGTGTCGGAATTTACTGCCTACAGCTTTAAGCCTCAGCTCAAGCTGCTGGGCAAAAAGCTGGGCAAGCGCTTGGGCGCGGTGCGCCAGGCTCTACAGGACCTGGACGGAGCCCAGGCCAAGCGGCAGCTGGACGCCCAAGGGGTTCTGACTCTTGCCCTGGAGGACGGGGAAGTAAGCCTGACTCCCGAGGAGCTGCTCATTGAGACCAGCCAGAAGGAGGGCTATACCTCCGTCTCAGACCGGGGCCTGACGGTGGTGCTGGACACCAGCCTCACCGATGAGTTGGTAGAAGAGGGTTTTGTGCGGGAGATTGTCTCCAAACTGCAGTCCATGCGTAAGGACGCGGGCTTTGTGGTCACAGACCACATCCGGGTCAGCCACCAGGGCAGCAGCCGGGTGGAAGAAATCCTGCGCAAAAACGAGGCCTCCATTTTGGGCGATGTACTGGGAGACAGCTGCGCCTATGGCCAGCTGGCCGGTTACACCGCCAAATGGGATATTAACGGCGAAGAGACCAGCTTCGGCGTGGAGAAAGCGTAGGCTGATTTGTAGGCAAGTGAAAAAAGGCAGGAGCTCCCTAGCTTCTGCCTTTTGTTTTGGGCGGGGCAAGCCACCTTTGAAGCAACTGGCAAACCCTTTTCTCCTGCACCGCCAAACCGCTCCCCTTGGAAACTCTCTCCCCCAAGAATTCTCCTATTGAATTCCCCGCTTATCTGTGCTAAAATAGATAAAATCCCCAAAATCCGCCTTAGAAAGGAAGCAAAAAATGAACGACGTATTCATTGAACGTATGGTAAAGAAAAAAATGGAACCTCTTGATATGCTGATCATCGTGGGCGTTCTTGCCGCCATCCTGGTGGCCGGCGTCATCGGCTTTGTGGTGGGCTTTCTCATCATTGCCTTTCCCATGCTGACCCTGCTCATCTGGGCTGGGGCCATTTTCGGCGGCTACAAGCTCATCTCCATGCAAATGCTGGAGTATGAGTACAGCCTGACCAACGGCTTTGTTACGGTGGACAAGATTTTGAACCGCTCCTCCCGCAAGCGCATGACCTCCTTTGAGTGCGACACCTGCGAGGACATCGGCAAATACACCGAAAACGCCGCCCGGCTCAAAACCCGCTCCTTCGACGCCCGCGTCTATGCCAGCCAGTTTCGGGATGGCCGCGATGCCTGGTACATGATCGTCCGCAGCGGCAAAACCGGGAAGACGCTGGTGGTGTTCGACCCAGACGAAGAGCTTTTGGAAACCATAAAGAAGTTTATTCCCCGTTCGCTGAAGTTTGAAAAGTTCGGGCGGAACGGATGAGCTCCGTCCCAGCCCGGCGGCAAAACGAAAAGAGGAACCCGGTTATTCTTACCTGGGTTCCTCTTTCTGTTCGTCTGGGGCGCATCGGCTCATTCTCCCCCGCCCTCCACGGCCACGGGGGCTTCTGGGCTGACTGCTTCTGGAGAACTGGTCTCGCTGGAAGCTTCCTCCTGCCGGCCGTCCTCCTTGTCCAGCACAGATTTCACTTTTTTGTTGTCCTGTTCCGCCAGCATGCGCAGTGCCATAGCCATCATGTAGGCTTTCATGTCGTTTTCCAAAAGGTATTTCTCGTCTTTCGGGGGCACTTTGTGGCCCTTGCTGATGCTGCGGGCAATTTTGGCGCACTTTTTCATTTTGTCCATCTGCTCTTTCAGCGCGTCGGTTTGCTTTTGGGTCTGCTCCCGCATTTGGATGCTCTGCTGGCGCGCCACATCCAGCATCTGCTGAACCGCCTTTCGCTTTTCCCGCTGAGCCTGCTGCCGCCGTTCTTCTGGAGTCAACGGCTCGGGAGACTGCTGGGAGCCAGCCTGGCCGGCTTCCTGAGCGGCTTGCTGCTGATCCTGCAAATAGTCCAGCGCCTCTTGGGAGAGCTCCACCCGGTCTTCCCGGGAAGTCCGGCGCTTCCCTTCAGAGGCTTGCAGGCCGGTGGAAGCTTGAGAGGGCGCGGACACAGTGTGAGCGGTGGTTTTTCTAGAGGCGGACCGGGGATCAAACTGTAGATTCATCATAATCCCTCCTTCTTACTTATTAAGTCGGCAAGATGGGAGAGAAAAATAAGGGGAGGCGGTAAAGAAATTGTACAAGGCCAAAAAGAGAAAGAGAAAAGAGACAGGGCTGGCAGCCAGCGGCTTGCCCTTCCATCGCTCAATTCCACAGCAGGCGCTGTCCAGTCAACCAGCTTTTCTGCTGGGCTTCTGTGATCCGGTCATCCGGGCGGGGGCCTCCCAGCAAAAAGGGAGAATCTGGGTCGTGGGCCTGCCGGTTGCGCAGCGCAGCGGCAGGACTGGCGTTGGCATAACAATAGCGGCACAGATGGCCGCAGGTATCGTAAGCGCCCACATCCTGCCCCATAAAGCAAGCGCAGGCCCCAGGCCGCACAGCGGAGGTCTTCGGTAGGCGGATTCCCTGGCCCAAAGCCTGCTCATAGACCGGAAGGGTTAGACACCCAGAGCAGTCTACCCCGTAAGGAGCCAGCTCATCCCCCTCGGCGCAGGCTTTCAGGGTCATTCCCCTGCGTTGGGCTATGGCTGCCAGCTCCCGGCCCAAAGCCAGCCGGTCCTCCCGGCAGACCTCCCGCGCTTCAGGAAAATTCCGGCGGACCTTTTGATATAAATCCAGAAAGCTGATGATGGCCGTATGGGTGGCGCCCTCTAGAACTTCGGCCATGTAGGAAAACGCGGCGATGTGCCGTTCCAGAGGATAGCTGGGAGAGAGAAAAATAGGGTCGTACCGCCAAGCCACCCGGTGGGGGCCCAAAGCCTGGGAAAGGCGCAAAAAATCTTTCAAAATCTGAGCCTTGTCGGGCACATAAGGCTCAATCTCCGGGCCGTAGGGGGTCAGGGTAACAAACCAGTACTGCCCGTAGCCGGAGAGCTCAGACAGGCGTTCCAGCATGGGGGCAGGGTTTTTGGTGCAGAAGACAAACAGGTCTACCACCTGGGGCGAGAGGCGGTAGCGGGTCACCTGTCCTGGCGCCCGGGGGTTGCGCACACACAGGCTGCCCGCTTGCAGGCGGCGGAAAAACCACTCAGAATAGAAAGCGGGAATATCTGTGCGCATACTGGCTCGAAGAATCATAGCATCAGCTCCTTTGAAGGGGATTATACCAGAAATTTCCTTTTGACGCAAGGCGGCGTTTACCATGTAAAAGCCGCCCCGCAGCCGTATAGATTCCACGGCGCATTTTGCTCTCTTCCAACCAAAGAGAAAACGATTTATGAATTTACAAAAAGTTTATAAATCTAGTTTCAGGCTCATGGGAACTTCTGAGAGAATTTTTATAAAAACTCAGGGATAATTTATAAAAGGACTGGAAAAACCAGAAAAACTGTGCTATAATACTCCCTTGTGGATGTAAATTATAGAAGAAGAAAAAGGAGGAAAAACCCGTGATATTTGGCAGACACATCAACCGGTACTACATACGTTACGGCTGGGTCCTGCTGCTGGGCCTGTGTTCGCTCATTGTGGTGGACTACTTCCAGCTGGTAATCCCCAACCTGTACCAGATGGTCATCAACGGCGTCAACCACGGCTCCGTGGAGGTGGACGGAACCACCGTGCCCTTTGACATGAACTTTTTGCTGGACCGGATCTGTATGCCCATGGTGGGGGTGATTCTGGCTATTGTGGCTGGACGCTTTGTGTGGCGCATCGCCTTCATGGGCTCGGCGGTCAAGCTGGAGGCGGACCTGCGCAACCGCATGTTTGACAACGCCAAAAACCTCTCCCGGGACTACTACCAGGTGAACAAGGTGGGCAACCTGATGAGCCTTTTCACCAACGACCTGGACACCGTGCAGGACTGCTTCGGCTGGGGCGTACTCATGTTTTTCGACGCCCTGTTTATGGGCACTTTGGCCGTTATCAAAATGTGGAACATGAACCATCTGCTCACGGTTCTTTCCATGATCCCCATGGCGTTTTTGCTGGCCATGGCCACAATGGTGGGCAAACGCATGATGAAAAAATGGGACATCCGCCAGGAAGCCTTCTCCAATCTGTCGGACTTTGCCCAGGAGAGCTTCTCTGGCATCGCGGTGATTAAGGCCTTTGTAAAAGAATCCAAGGAACTGCTGGCTTTTAAAAAGCTGAACCAGGAGAACGAAATCGCCAACATAGACCACACCAAAACCGTGGTGCTGTTCCGCATTTTTGTCACTCTGTTTATTGAAAGCGTTATCTGCGTCATTTTGGGCTACGGCGGCTACCTGGTGTATCAGGGCTATTTCAACGCCGGCCAGCTGGTCGAGTTCATCGGTTACTTTAACGCAGTAATTTGGCCTATTATGGCAGTCAGCGAGCTCATCGACATGACCAGCCGGGGCAAGGCCTCCCTCAACCGGGTCAGCGAGCTGCTGGACGCCAAAGTTACCGTGGTGGACCGCCCCGGGGCCCAGGACCTGCCCCATGTCAAGGGCTCCATTGAGTTCCGGAACCTAACCTTCCGCTACCCGGACGGGGAGTATGACGCGCTGGAAAAGGTCTCCTTCAAAATTGAGGCGGGCGAAAACGTGGGTTTGGTGGGCAAAACCGGCTCTGGCAAAACCACCTTGGTGGACCTGATTTTGCGCACCTACAACGTAAAGGACGGCTCCATTTTTATCGATGGCAAGGATGTAAACGACATTACCATCCACTCCCTGCGAGAGGGCTGCGCTTATGTGCCCCAGGATAACTTCCTCTTCTCGGACACCATTGAGCGCAACATTGCCTTCGGCGTGCAGGACTGGGACCGGGAGCAGGTGCAGGCCTACGCCCAAATGGCCGATGTGGCCGGGGACATTGAGGACTTTCAGCAGGGCTATGAGACCGTGCTGGGCGAACGGGGCGTAACCGTCTCCGGCGGGCAGAAACAACGCATCTCCATTGCCCGTGCCCTTATGCGCAACGCCCCTATTTTGATTTTGGACGATTCCGTCTCCGCTGTGGATACCCGCACCGAGCGGGCCATTTTGGGCAACCTGCGCAAAACCCGGGCGGGCAAAACCACCATCCTCATTGCCCACCGTATCTCCACCATTGAG
This sequence comes from uncultured Oscillospiraceae bacterium, assembly GCA_910587995.1. Lineage (GTDB taxonomy): Bacteria > Bacillota > Clostridia > Oscillospirales > Acutalibacteraceae > Acutalibacter. The sequence goes on from CAJUNS010000033.1 coordinate 9,903, forward strand.
CAGATGGACAAGATTCTCTTTATCGACCAAGGAAAGCTGGTGGCTGTGGGAACCCACCAGGAGCTCTACCAGAACTGCCCCGATTATCAAAAAATGGTAGACCTGCAAAAATTGGACGAGGAAGGAGCGGAGCACAATGCGTGATATTCTACCTATTCTGATTGTGGGCGCCATCATCGGCACCTTTGCCCTGTTGTTTCTGGTGGCTTTTTTCACCGCCAAGCGAAAGAAAGTCCTGGAAAACCGGGAGCGCAACATGCCTGACTCAGAGATCATCCGGCGGCTGCTGGCCTATGCCAAGCCCTACCGCAAGCATTTTGTACTGGTGTTTTTTGTAATGCTGCTGGCCAATGTGTACTCGGTGGTGTCGCCTCTGATCATCGGCCACATCGAAGAGACCGTGGTGGGCAACTTTGAGATGTCTTACCTGCTGCGGGTGGTGGCGGTCTATGTGGCCATCCTCATCGTGTCCCTGGTATGCACCTATACACAGGCCATGGTGCTGCAAAAGGCAGGCCAAAAAATCCTCTCGGCCATGCGTCAGGATGTGTTTACCCATATTGAAAGCCTCTCTCATGAGCAGCTGAACAACATCCCCGTGGGCAAGCTGGTCACCCGTGTCAGCAACGACCCCAACGCCATTTCCTTTATGTTTACCAACATTCTGGTCACCCTAGTGCAGAACGTAATGGTGGTGTTTGCCGTGTTGGCGGCCATGCTGATGCTTAACTACATGCTCACTTTGATGGTGCTGTGCTTTGTGCCCTTTGTGGTGCTGTTCACCATCATCTTCCGGCGTTTTTCCCGCAGCGTGCACCTGCGGGTCAACGATGCCACCACGGACGTGAACACCTATCTTTCGGAGAACCTGTCCGGCATCAAGATCACCCAGATCTTCAACCGGGAGGACCGTAAGATGGAGGACTTTCTGGAAAAATCCCGGGCTCTGGAAAAGGCCAAGCGCAGCCGGATGTTTGTTTTCGGTATCTTCCAGCCCATGGTGTATATGCTGTACATCTCCTCGGTGCTGTGCCTAATGTACCTGGGCGGCCGGGGATACATTGGCGGCTGGAACGTGCTGGGCCAGACTGTTTCCAGCGGCGTAATCGTCTCCTTCTACATGTACATCTCCAAGTTTTTCAACCCCATTCAGCAGCTGGCCGAGCAGTTTGACATGCTTCAGCGCTCCTTTGCGGCGGCGGAGAAAATTTTTACCGTAATGGACATGGTCCCCGAGATTGTGGACAGCCCGGGCGCTAAGGACCTGGAGAACATCCGGGGCGAGATTGAGTTTCGGGACGTGTGGTTTGCCTACAACCCCGGCGAATGGGTGTTAAAGGGCGTCAGCTTCCACATCAGCCCCAAGCAGACCGTGGCTTTTGTGGGCTCCACCGGCTCGGGCAAGTCCACCATCCTCTCCCTGATCTGCCGGAACTATGACATCCAGAAGGGCCAAATTCTCATTGACGGTGTGGACATTAAAGAGGTTACCATCGCCTCTTTACGCCGGCACTTTGGCCAGATGCTGCAGGATGTGTTCCTGTTCTCCGGCACCATCCGCAGTAACATTGTTCTGCGGGACGAGTTCCCCAACGAGGACATCCGCAAGGCCTGCGAATATGTAAACGCCGACAGCTTTATCTACCGCCTGGACAACGGCCTGGACGAGGTGGTGCGGGAGCGGGGCAACAACTTCTCCGCCGGCCAGCGGCAGCTGCTCTCCTTTGCCCGTACCATCATTCACAAACCCGCCGTGATGATTCTAGACGAGGCCACCGCTAACATCGATACGGAGACTGAGCTGCTTATTCAAGACTCCCTGGAAAAGATGAAGAACATCGGCACCATGCTTATTGTGGCGCACCGGCTCTCTACCATTCAGCACGCGGATAACATTATCCTGCTCTCCCACGGCACCATTTTGGAGCAGGGCACCCACCAGGAGCTGCTCCACCAGAAGGGCCGGTATTATAACCTGTACACCCTGCAATACAATAAAGAGCAGCTGCAAAGGCAGGCGTAAGGAAAGCAGCGCCGCTAAAGGGAGAAAAGCGCGAGGGAATAGCATGTTGCGGCTTGGCGAAGCCAATACCATATACTCTTATGCTCCGGACTGCTTTCCTTGCCCCTCCACTCCCCTTCCCCACCGAAGACAACTCAAAATCTATGTGAAAGCGTGAAACGGCTATGCCAAAAACAAAAGCGGCGAACCTGGACATGACCCAGGGTTCGCCCACAAAACTGTTGATTCTGTTTGCCATCCCCATGTGGATTGGCGGTATATTCCAGCTGATGTACAACATGGTGGACACCATTGTGGTGGGCCGCTTTGTCAGCATCGACGCCCTAGCGGCCATTGGCGCGGCCTCTTCCACCAGTATGTTCATTATGCTGATGGGCAACGGCCTGACCAACGGACTGTCTGTAATTGTCTCCCAGGCGGAGGGGGCCAAGCAGGGAGAGCGGCTGCTTAAGGCTGTGACCCATGCGGTTTATCTGGTGCTGGGAGGCAGCTTGGTGCTGGGGCTGGCGGCTTTCTTCGGGGCCCGGCCCATGATGACTCTGCTAGGCGCGCCGGAGAATATCATCGACCAGTCGGTAGTCTACATACAAATCACCGGCGGACTGACGGTTGCGCTGTTGAGCTACAATGGTATTACCTCAGTGCTGCGGGCCATTGGAGATTCCCGAACGCCGCTTTATTTCCTTATTTTCAGCTCCCTGCTCAACGTGGGCCTGGACTTGTTTTTCGTGCTGGCCCTTCATGGCGGCGTGGCGGGGGTAGCCTGGGCCACAGTCTTCAGTCAGTTGGTTTCCGCCGTGCTTTGCCTGGTGTACATGGCGAAAAAATATCCCCGCCTTATGCCGGACCGGGCCGCATGGGCCTTTGACCGGAAGATGATCTCCGAATATCTGCGCATCGGCCTGCCCATGTGCGCCCAAAGCGCAGTGCTCTGCGTAGGCATGTTCGTCATTACTGCGGTAATCAACTCCTTCGGTTCGGACATTGTGGCCGCCTACACCGTGGGCGGCAAGGTGGAGCAGCTGGCCACCATCTCCTTCTCCAATGTGGCCTTCTCCTTCTCGGTATATGCCGGGCAGAACTTTGGGGCAAAGCAGTATGGCCGCATTCAGGAAGGACTGAAAAAGGGCGTTGGCATTGTAGGAGGGCTGGCGCTGCTCTCCACGGCGGTAATGCTGTTCTTTGCTCAGCCTCTGGCCTTAATCTTTATGGAGCAGCCCAGCCAGTATGTGCTGGATGCGGCAGTGAGTATGATCCGGGTGGAAGCGGCATGCTATGTGGCCCTGGGAGCCATCTGGACGGTGAACTCCGCCCTGCGGGGCATAGGCGCGGTGAAGGTGACCCTGATTTCCAGCATTGTAGAGCTGGCCTCGAAAATCGGCATTTCCGTGCTGCTGCCACTGGCCATCGGCTATGTGGGCATCTGGCTGGCCGCGCCCATTGGCTGGGTGCTGGGGCTGGTCCCCTCCCTGCTGTATCTGGCCCTGTGGTTCAAAAATCCTGAACGCCTAGAACGAAAAAAAGACCGCCAACCTGTGCGGTCCTAAAACCAGCATAAAACCGGCGCAGCCCACTTTGCGCCGGTTTTATGCTTTTATATGGGATTAGGATCCCTATTCCAGCGCCATCAGCGCGTCGTATAGGTCCCGGCCGCCGTAGTACCAGGCGCCGTTTAGGCCATCTTCCAACAAGTGATCCCCTACCTCGCTTTCGCATTCCCCAACCCAAATGCAATTTTCTTTCAGGTAACCTGTCAATCCCGTTCCATCATAAAACAAAATCACAAAGTGCGGAAGGTACCATGGTTCATGTACAGGGTTCCAGTTGTAGGGAAGCCAAGCATGGTAGCGAAACGCATTTATCGCCTTTACAGCAGCTTTTCGTTTCTCCGGGACAGCCTCATCAAACCTGACCACATAGCGCTCAAGATTCCCATAGTACTCCCGGTAAGCGTCTGTATTTGGAAGTATGGTACTACCACGGCTATTATAATAGTACTGTTTTTGAATAAAAACTGTCTTAACCATGTCAAGGTCAATGTCGAATAATTTTCCGGAAAATGGCTGGTAGGTAAGAAATTCAGAGTTGATACGGGGCTCAAAGTTTATCTTAAAAGCCCACACGGCCCATAGAGCCACGACAAAAACCGCAACCGCTAAAAGAACACACAGCACTTTTCGCTTCTTTTTCATGGCTTCCCCCTCACTCCAGCGCCATCAGCGCGTCGTATAGGTCGCGGCCGCCATAGTACCAAGCGCCTTTCGCCTCCATCTCACCTTCTTTGAACTCTCCGACCCACAACTTGTTTTCCCGCAACATCCCCCTAATGCTTCTATCGTCCTTGAAAACAACTGAAAAGACAGGGCACTCAGTTACCTTCTGCTTTCGGTAGGAAACGGATTCTGGCACCCAAAACCAAAACCGAAAAGAATTGAACTGTTCCACTGCCCACGCGATTTCTTCAGGCGTCTCATAATCCGGCATACTATACAGCGGATTATGCGGGTCGCAACTTCCACGAACGCCTGCGTGCCGCACCTCCTGAGGGTCCAGGTCAAACAGAACACCGGAAAAAGGCTTATATACCAGGTGACGCGATTCCAGACGCACAGTTGCATAGTCGCTGTAAACTGTTCCGATCAGCCAGAGGGATATCACCAAAACAATAAGCAGCAAATTGCGAATTCGTTTTGCTTTTTTTGTTTTCACGGTTGCCTCCTTTGATATATAGGAACAATGTTAAAAAACAACTTCCATATATTCCGAATTTATCATAAAATATGTGTTGATAAATCTATTCTCAGAATTAACTCCATACTCGTATCTTCCATCGCATATTTTAAGAAACGTTTTGGAATCACGAGAAGCAGAGTTCTTTATTGTATTGTATGCATATCCCACTACCAAATGAGATCCATAGGAATGTAAATCCTCCTCCTGTGAAGATAGTTTTAAAAACAATAATTTGTTTGAGTAAGCCAGAGTGTTTTGCACATTTGCCGCATTAGCAATTTTAGGGCTGCTTAACTCAAAATCATTTTTACCATACTTCTTAAATGCGGCTTGAATGTACTCAATTGCCGTAAAAGTATCAAGACCTCCTCCATTGCTCCAGTATCTAACATCAATAAAACCTAATTTCCTTGTTAATCCCTCAATACTATGGAACACTTCACTGCCGGACATTCTGTTTAGAGTCATGGCCGGGGTAGACGAATATCGTTTCCCATACATCTTTAATATATTTGTGATTGCAATGGGGCCACACGCTTCTCTATAACCACTTAAATCAATGTCCCTTAAGTTGTATTTATATTGCTCCCAGTCGTTTTTCCAAGCAGTGCATTCCCATTTTCCCTCACTATCATGTACTAATTTGGCATATGCAAAAACATCTGTGATATATGCATCTGGTTCTGTATTTACCGCCGCATACGCCGCCAACGGGTGCTCTTCCAGCCAGGCGGCTTTTTCCTCCGCTATGTTCTCCCGCAAGTCTGGGTTTACGTTTTCCTCGCTGCGGCAGTCTTGAAGCGGCGTGGGAATTTCTTCCGCGTCTACCTCTTCCCCCTGGAAGGTTTCCACCGTTTCCCCGTCTGTCACATAGTAGTCCAGGGGGCTGGTGTATATGATGTCCTCATCCGCCTCAAGGGGGGCCTCGCTGTACACGGGCTCTCCGTCATCGGCCCACTCCAAAATCAGGCTGGGCACATCTGCATAGGCGGAAACCACCACGTAGCCTTCGGTCAGCTCCACCGCATAGGCAGAGGGCGCAAGACCGGTCTCGTCATACATAACCACCGTGTTAACCGCCTTGGTCTCGCTGTTCCATTTGGTGTTGCCAGACCCGGCCATGTCCTCCACAAAAAACTCCGCGATATAGGCCGCCGCTGCCTCGGGTACAATAAAATCATTTTCACCGAGTTCGATTTCCCCCTCCGGCGTGGAAGAGGGGGCTTCCGTTGCACCAGCAGAAAGCGTAACGCAAAGCATCATAACCAATGCCAGCAAAAGAGACATAACCCGTTTCTTCAGATAATTCTTTTTCATAATTTGTTTTTCCTTTCAGTTTATTTTTTCACGCGCCTACCAGTTCTTTTACCTATCACCCCCGATTCTGTCCTCTTTATTCAATATTCTATCACACATTTCCGCTCTTATAGTTCTTTTATGGAAAAAAATATTTTCCATATTCTTTGAATTTTACAGCAATATAAACGAAGCAAAAAACACAATCTCAGGCTTGCGCTTTCCACGCCGATGGATTATACTGAGAAGAAAGGATGGCGAAGCCTATGGATGCAAATTTAATTGAGATTACAGATTTTCAAGACCCCGCGCTGGACATTTATGCCCGCCTAACAGAAAATCAGCTGGTAAACCGGGCGGACCCAGCCAACGCCCTGTTCATTGGGGAGAGCCCCCTGGTCATTGGCCGCGCCCTGGAGGCAGGGTGCGAACCGGTTTCCTTCCTCATGGAGAAAAAGCACGCTTTGGGCAAGGGCCGCCCCTTGCTGGAGCGCTGCGGCCCTGTACCGGTCTATGTGGCCGATGAGGCGGTGCTGTGCCAGCTGACGGGTTTTCACCTAACACGGGGCATGCTGTGCGCCATGCGCCGCCCCGCGCCGCTTACGCCGGAGCAGGCCTGCCAGAGGGCCCGCCGGGTGGCCGTGCTGGAAAACGTAATGAACCCCACCAACCTGGGGGCTATTTTTCGCTCGGCAGCCGCGCTGGACATCGGCGCGGTACTTCTAACCGCCCAGGGCAGCGACCCCCTGTACCGGCGGGCGCTGCGGGTCAGCATGGGCAACGTGTTTTTGGTACCCTGGGCCTATCTGCCAGAGGACTGGCCCGGGCTCTTACGGAGGCTGGGCTTTCGCACCGCCGCCATGGCCTTGCGGGAGAAGTCTTTGGACATTGCCGATCCCCGGCTGCTGCACGAGGAACGACTGGCTATTGTGCTGGGAACCGAGGGAGATGGCTTGGCGGCGGATACCATTGCCCAGTGCGACTATACGGTGCGAATCCCCATGTCTCATGGTGTGGATTCCTTAAATGTGGCGGCAGCCAGCGCGGTGGCCTTTTACCAGCTGACGCGAAAGCCGGGCTGAGCAGCCAGCCGTAAGGGCAAGGCCTTGAGACTCCGCCTTAAAGTTCGTAGCCCTTAAAAGGTAGACGAAACGTTTACGGACTTGGCTTGCCAATGTCCTTTGGTTTCCGCCAGCGTGATTGCCCTCTCCCCCTTGCTTATTTCCCTCTCCTGCTCTATAATAATACCATTCCCAAACGTAAGGAGGCCCACCCATGGATCCTATTAGCACCACCCTCGCCCAAACCGGCGTTGTCCCTGTTATCAAGCTGGACCATCCTCACCAGGACGCCGCCCCTTTGGCGCAAGCCCTCTGCGCCGGTGATCTCCCCGTTGCCGAGGTCACCTTCCGCGCTCCCGGCGCCGATGCCGCCATTCGCCTTATGAAAGAGGCCTGCCCCCATATGCTGGTTGGCGCAGGTACTGTCACCACGCGCGAGCAGATTGATCTGACCCTTACCGCTGGCGGCCAGTTCATTGTCTCCCCCGGCCTGGACCCTGATTTGGTTCTTTACTGCCAAGAAAAAGCTGTGCCCGTCTACCCTGGCTGCACCACCGCCAGCGAGTACCACGCCGCTCTCAAGCTGGGCCTGGAGCTCATTAAATTCTTCCCAGCCGAGCAGTCTGGCGGTTTAGCCAAAATCAAGGCTCTGGCCGCCCCTTTCCCCCAGTTTCGTGTGATGCCCACTGGGGGAATCACACTGGCTAATTTAGAGGAATACCTGTCCTGTCCGGTCATTGCCGCCTGCGGAGGCTCCTACATGACCACCGCCAGCCTGATCGAGGCTGGGAACTGGGCGGAAATCACCCGGCTCTGCCAGGAGTCCCGCGCCATTGTTAAAAAAGCCCGGAGCCACTGAGCTCCGGAATTCAGGGAGGAAACCATGAAAAGTTCATTTCGCTGGTATGGAGAGGACGACCCTGTCACCCTAGAACAAATTCGTCAAATTCCCGGTATGCGCTCCATTGTCTCCGCTGTGTATGACGTTGCCCCCGGAGAGGTCTGGCCCCGGGAGAGCCTACAGTACATAGCGGACCAGTGCGCCGCCCATGGTTTGGTCTTCGACGTGGTAGAGTCCATTCCCGTCACGGAGGACGTCAAACTAGGGGGCCCCCAACAGGAGCGCCACCTGGAAAACTATTGCGAAAACATCCGCCGCTGTGCCGGGGTGGGCGTAAAATGCGTCACCTACAACTTTATGCCCGTCTTTGACTGGACCCGCACCCAGCTGGACAAGCCTGCCCCAGATGGTTCCACCAGCCTGGTGATGTATTGGGATCAGCTGCGGGGTCTGGACCCTCTGCGGGACGACGTGCATCTCCCTGGCTGGGATCAGAGCTACACCCAGGAGCAGGTCCGGGAGCTCATCCGTGCCTATGGCCAGCTGGGTGAAGAGGGCCTGTGGGCCAATATCGAACGCTTTCTCCAAAAAGTCATTCCCGTAGCCGAGGACTGCGGCATTGTGATGGCCCTGCACCCGGACGATCCGCCCTACCCCATCTTCGGCCTGCCCCGGGTGGTCACCTGTGAGGCCAACCTGGACCGGTACCTCTCTTTGGTGGACAGCCCCGCCAACAGCCTGTGCCTGTGCACCGGTTCGCTGGGCTGCTCCCCCCACAATGATGTACCCGCTCTGGTGCGCAAGTATGCGGCTCTGGGCCGCATTGGCTTTATGCATCTTCGCAACGTGAAAATTTTAGAAGACGGCAGCTTTGAGGAATGCGGCCACTGGTCTCCTGCCGGGTCTCTGGATATGAACGCCATTGTAAAGGCCCTGGTGGACGCGGGCTTTACAGGCTGGTTCCGGCCCGACCACGGCAGAATGATCTGGGGCGAGACTGGCAAGCCCGGCTACGGCCTCTACGACCGGGCTCTGGGCTCCACCTACTTGAACGGCCTCATTGAAGCCAACGGCGGCGCCGTGGAGGAGGCAAAAGCCCATGGCTGAACCCAAAAATCCAGTGGAGGTCCGCCCCGCCAGCCTGACCTCCCCTCAAGTGCTGGACCTTTTCTCCCAGCACGACCGCTTTATGATGGAGTAGCTTGGCCCGGACCAATGCTACTATACTCCCTACCACACTGGGGAAAACCTGCTGCGGGTTTGGGGAGCCTATGAGGGAGAAACCCTGCTGGGCTGCGTGGCCTTTCGCTGGAAAGCCCAGGGCCTGGGCGAGTTGAAACGTCTTTTCGTCCGGCCGGAATACCGGGGCCAGAGCGTGGCTCAGGCGCTGATGGCCCAGCTGCTCTCCTTCGCCCAAAGCCAAGGCTGCTCCCGGCTCTATTTGGATACCCGAATCAGCCTGGAGCCCGCCGTAGCTCTTTACCGGCGCTTCGGGTTCCAAATCACCTACCAAGAGGGCCTCTACATCCAGATGGAACGGAACGCTTTTAACGCGGGCCCTGTGTGAAGAACAGAAACATGGTTTGGAAAGGATGAATATCTCAATGGATTTACCTCTGCATGTGGATTTTTCTGGAAAAGTCGTAGCTATTACCGGAGCGGGAGGCGTGCTTTGCAGCCACATGGCCCAGGCCTTTGCCCAGGCGGGAGCTAAGGTGGCGGCTTTGGACCGAAACGTCCAAGCGGTAGAGCAGCTGGCCCAGGCGTGCCAAGCCCAAGGCCAAATTTGCCGCGCCTACCCTGCGGATGTGCTGGACAAAAAAGCGCTGGAATCTGTCCACCGGCAGGTGCGGGAGGAGCTGGGCCCCTGCGATATTCTCATTAACGGCGCGGGGGGCAACAATCCCCGGGCCACTACCAGCAACGAGTACCACCACGAAGCGGCTCCTGGCGGCAAATCCTTTTTCGATTTGGAGCCCGAAGGCGTGGACCTAGTGTTCCGGCTGAACTTCCAGGGCACGTTGCTGCCCACCCAGGTGTTCGCTTCAGATATGGCGGAGAAAAAATCCGGCTGCGTTCTCAATATTTCCTCTATGAACGCCTTTGTTCCCCTGACGAAAATTCCCGCCTACTCTGGTGCCAAAGCGGCAGTGAGCAACTTTACCCAATGGCTGGCCGCCCACTTTGCCGGAACCGGCATCCGCTGCAACGCCATTGCCCCAGGCTTTCTGGTGTCCAACCAAAACCAGGACCTGCTGTTCCAGCCGGACGGCTCCCCCACCCCCCGGGCCCGCAAGATTCTGGCGGGCACCCCTATGGGCCGCTTTGTGGAAAGCCGGGAGCTGCTGGGCGCGGTGTTCTTTCTCTGCGACGAACAGGCCGCCAGCGCCATCACCGGTGTGGTGCTGCCCATTGATGGAGGATATTCCGCCTATTCAGGCGTTTAGGAGGGCTTCGCCGAGCTTTAACCAAATCCCCACCGCAACCGTTCCTGTTCGCTGTAGCGTATATTCTAGCCATGCTTGGCAGGTCACTAAGTCCTTCTCCAGTGTTTGCCCATATAACTCCAGCTGGTATTATTAAGTCCAAAATGGCGCTAAAGAAATTAGCGCTTTAGCTGGAAGGTTGGCAAGTAGTTGGACAGCGAATGACTAAGTCAACGAAAGCCCAACCAATGGGTTGGGCTTTCAACATTTTATTAGGAGGAGTAATCACATGAGAAAATGTGCAGTTGTTTTTGCTTTTATTCTGATTGTTTCTGGCATTTTAGTTGGATGTGAAACAAAACAAGTAAACCCTCAAAATATTTCATCGTCGTCAGTTGCAAGTGATGAACTGCCTACCATCCGCCTTTTAGTTGACTTTATAAGCGATGGTATTGGTGACTCGATCCTGGATTATGTCCAGCGGGTTCCTGGATATGGTACTGATTTCAAGGTTGACTATACATATCTGCCAAGAACAGGTGCGGAACGTGAAAGTCAACTCACCTCGATTCGCACGGAAATTCTGGCTGGAAAAGGCCCCGATATATTTATCTGCAGCTGTCCTAACTTCGATTACGACAATAGCAAACCGCTGTTCTTGTTCCCAAATCAAGTTATGGAGCGCAGGGTCTTTTTACCTCTTGACAGTTATCTTGAGAATGCAGAATATATGGAATGGGATAAATTATTTCAACCAGTTATGGAGGCTGGAAAGAATGAAGAAGGACAGCTGCTGCTGCCAATGTCGTATCAAATCACCGCGATGTTGTTCGACTCAGAACTCTATTCCTGCACAGAAGAACTCCCCATGACTTGGGAAATGATGACAGTGAGCAACGATCCGATGATCCAATATGCGGGAAGCTTTCAGAGCATTAACAATTTTTTTGGGGAGCTTGCCGATTATCAAAATGATCAACTCACTTTTACAGAAGATGAGCTTTTGCTGAGGTATTCCGAACTCCGTGACCTTAAGCGGCTAAGAGACCAACAAGACTTACGTGAGTTATATACGGAAAAAGGAGGAACCATTTTGTTGGATATAGGCGCCCCTGCTATTCCTCTGCTTGGAGATAAGCTAGATGATTCATCACCGAACTATATAATGATTCCAATGTACAATGTAGACGGCGGAGTTACGGCGAATATTACTTCGTTTGCCGCGATTAACCGTAACACAACCTACCCTGAGCTTTCCTTCCGGATGCTGGATTGTTTGCTTAGCAAGGATGTACAGAGCAGATCCTCGATATATGGAAATGTGATGGGAACACCGGTACATATGGAGTTGGCGCAGAAAGGCCAGCCAGCTCAGACAGTTTTTGGCGGGACTTGGTACATGAATGAGTGGAACTTCGCTCAGTTTTCCTCTCTGCGCGACCAAGTAAATGAGGTAAAATTCTATACTGAACTGGACGAATTGCTAATAAGGATGAGTGAGGAAGAAAACAAGCCACTTGACAAGGTAGTCCATGACTGTTACACAAAAACGCAAATGCTGCTGGCAGAAAGTTAAGAATATTGGGTGATGAATCATGAAACTCCGCAAAGCTATTCTTCACGGTTACCTGCTGATACCCCCCCTTCTCCTCGGCTGCCTCCTATTCTACGCCATCCCTTTCATCTTGGTAATCCAATATTCTCCCAGCACCGGTTGGTTAAGGGGTACTGCTCCGTCCCGGCGCCGATGGTGATGACAACAGGCGCGTTGATGGTAGTGGTGGCAGGGATTGCCTGAGCCACCACAATGCAGTATTTCTCGCCGTTATTATAACTGCCCGCAGGGAGATTTATAACCAGATTTCCGCCAGCAAAGGCAACAGACTGGGACAAAACCAGGTGGGGGCAGAGTTTGCAAACAGGTTTACATGCCATAAAAACCTCCAAAAATACAGGGGCGGCTATTGCCACCCCAAAATAATCACCCATTATTTGGGGAAATCGTCATTTTGTTAGGTCCAACAAAATGTTAATCAGCATCCGCAGCCAGAGCACCCAGCGTTGCAGCCGCCGTTATAGCCGCCGTAGTTGACCCCCATAGGGTTGCCGTAGCAGCAGTTGGGGTTGGGCACCACATAAGCGGCAATGGGGCAATCGCTGCCGGTCCGGCGGAGAATTTCCGCGCGGCTGGCGTCAATCATCGCGCCGATCACGGTGTTTTGAGCCTGCTGGCTGGCGGAGAGCCGCAAAGCCTGGTTCTCGCTCTGCAGGGAATCAATTTTAGACTGGACCATGAAGTCCATCAGGCCACGGTAATTGGCGTTCTGGTTGTCGATGATATCTCGGGTGTTATTGGCCAGCGCCGTGGTGACCGCACAGGTGTCAGTGGCCATCTGGTACTGGATGTCCTTCTGCCCCGCCCGGTTATCGCAGCAACACTGGGCAAGCTGGGTGCTCAGGGCGTTCTGGCCCTGCAGCATGGCCAGCTGCGTGGCGTTGAAGCCCTGCTGCACATTGTAGCCCAGATTGCAGATGGCGTTATCCACGCCGTGGAAGCCGTTCATGAGAGAGGCGTTCACGGCGTAGAAGCCATCGCAAATGCCCTGGCTGATGCCATCCAGCTTGCCGATGATGGCAGAGGTGTCAAACCCCCGCTGAATGTCCGCCTGGGTGGCCGCGGCAGCCACGTACCCGCCGCCATTGTTGCCGCCGAAGCCGCCAAAGCCGCCGTTCCCCCAGCCAAACAGCGCGAAGATCAGGAAAGCCCAAATCCAGTCGCCGCCCCACATGCCGTTGTTGCAGCCGTTGTTTCCGTTGCCGTCCTGGCCCATTGCGTAGCCCACGGCAAAGTCATTGCTTTCTGCCATAAAAAACTCCTTTTCTGTTATTTGCAGACCGGTTTCCCGGTTGATGCCACTTGAGGGGCGGTTTTTTCTCAAGTGATCCGCAAAACTGAAAAGAAGCGCAAATAGGTTTGCTTATTTATTTGCCAACAGGCGGCAAATTGTACTTACTTGGGCAAAGTCAGGCCGAATTGTCCCGCCAGCTGGTCTAGGGGGACGCCCTTCTCTTGGGCCATGCGCTGGGCCATCTGCCGCAGCTGGTCCGGGCTCTTGCCCTGGATGGCTTGGTACGTCTGAGCCGCATAGGGATTGCGCCCGGCGGCCTGCTGCATAATCTGCACCGGGTTTCCCTGGCGCATGGCGTTCATGACTTGAAAAATTGGGTGGTTCATCATGGGATTATTCACTGCCGGAATCTCCCTTCTCCTTCTTAATGGGCCGAACCGTCGCGGCGGGCCGCTTGGCCTTTTCCACTTCCTTTTTCAGCTCCTCCACCACGCTTTGCAAGTCCTGCAAATCTTGCAGGGGAGCGAAAGCGGGAAGTTCCGGGGCTGGCTCCGGCTCCATGGGGGCAACAGGGGCATACTCTAAAAAATCGGCGGAACCCGCTGCCACGTTCCAGCGCTTCAGGTAGACCCGGTTGTGGGAAACGTCCGGAAAGACCATTAGGCTGCCGCTGAAATCCGCCGCAATTCCCATGGCCTCTTCCCGGCTGCTTACGGGGCGCGAGGTGCCGGAAAGCCCTTGCAGGGCTGGCTGAGGCTGCACCGGCTGGGGCATCTGCCCCTGGTTGCCCGGCAAAGTGGGCGGATAGGGCTGCATAGGGCTATAGCCTTGGATGGCAGGACCATAGGACCCAGGCATATAAGTAGGATAATTCATAGAATTGTTCCGCTCTTTCTTTTGGATTAAAGAGGCCTTTCGCCTCTCTATGCCCTTAGTTTAGCACAAACCCAAAAAGCGCGGGGGAAGTTACGAGGCGTTTTAGTGAAGTTAGGTGAAACCTCGCTTATTCGGAAACTTCCGCCATTTATACGCCAAAAGCCCGCCATTTGCAGGGCCGGTTTTGTGCTATACTGAGGAAAGAAAGGGGCGAAAAAATGAAACCTGCTAAAAACAAAAAAACCGCCGCGCAAAAATGTGGGCGAAAAACCTGCTGCAAGCACTGCGGCCTGTGCAAAGAGTCCAAAGAAAAGGAGAAAAAGACCCATGGCGGGTAGGGTAAAGCTGCCGGAACGCCTCTCCGGCCTGCTCCTGGCCGACATGAAAGCCGCCATAAGGGAAGCCAATTTAGGGGAGCACGACAAGCGCATTGCCCAGCGCCGCCTCATCTCTCAGTGGCCCCACGCCGCCATTGCCGCAGAGCTGGGCTGCGACCGCTCCACGGTAACCAAGCGGATGGGACGGATTTTGGAGAAGGTCGAACAGGCGGCAGGGAAGCTGGGGATGGGGTAAAAAGGAAAAGCCCTCGCCGGGTGGCGGGGGCTTCTGTTTTAATTTACATTTACTTTAAATGTCGCTTTTTGCTTAACATCGTTTCCATCATATTTTGATACCGTTAATTTGAAATCGCCAGCATTATCAACCCCAATCACGTCCTGAGCAATGCATGTTGCTCCTACGGGAACCCGATTAGGATGATTTGTCACAGTATTCGGGTAACCATACCCCATAACGCCGGCTGAATCCACGATCATATTATCCAACGTCCAGAATAAGCCATCCGTAAAACCATCCTCATATCCAAGATTGGTATAAGTATAATCCACCAAGTAGACCGCCGCAGGATTTTTATCTGAGTATGGGTTTCTCTCTGTCATTTCGCTTACGCCTGTAATCGTAAGCGACCACTGACCCGGCACTGTCCAAGTTTGGCCTATGCTGTATTCGTCTTGCGTGACCGGCGGCTGAGGTGTGGGCGTTGCCACAGGAGGCTGGGTTCCGCCGTTGGTATTCAACTGGACTGTTTTAGTAGGCCCATGCCAGCCCACCTCCAAGCCCAGGGCCTCCGCAACGGCACGCAGCGGCAGGTAGGTGGTACCCTCCACAGCAAAGGGCTCCACCACTTTGCCGTTGGCGTCCTTCGGGGTAAGGGTCCGGCCATCCAGCGTTATTTTTATCCCCAAAAAGTCGGCCTTTAGGTTCCGAACAGCGGCGGCCACCGGCATGGCAAGGGTAAACACCATGGTGGTTACCAACACGCCTAAAATAAAGCCTTTCCATTGTTTTCTCATGTTGATGCCTCCTAAGTATTCGTAAATAGTACAATGTCCATCGCTGCACTTTCAAAAAGGTTAAACATAATATGGGTTTGGCTTCGTCAAAATGATAATAATATCAACCAGCCAGCCTATGCCAAACAAACCGAAGGTAAACAGATATAAAAGCCCCATACCTATTTTCCCTTCATAAAATTTGTGAACGCCGAAAGTGCCTAGAAAAATACACAGCAGCAAAGCCACTATCTTGTCTTTCGGCCTACCCACATATCCGCCCACAGTGTTTTGGTTAACATTTGTGTTGTTAATGATAACCGGCTGCTGGCTTGATTTTAACTCGCCCACTTGCTTACCACAGCGGGGGCAAACCACACAGTCACTGTCGATCTGAGCTCCACAATGCTTACAAAACATAGCACCACTCCCTTTTCCTCTTCTTTCTGCTCGTTCACCAAATTTTAACATTTTCTTCTTTGTTTTGCAATAGAATTTTCTAAATTTTCAAAAAAACTTTCAAAAACGCCTTGACTTTTGTGGCCCGATAGTGTATCTTAATTACGGGCTACAAAAGTGAGGTGATGACATGCCCCCAAGGACAGGTCGTCCAACAGAGAATCCAAAAGGAAAATCTATCCATGTTCGGCTTGATAAGAAGTGCGAAGATATTCTTGACCGCTATTCTATACAAGAAAGAGTAAGTCGCACAGAAGCTATTAGAAAGGGGATAGAGAAGCTTGAGGACGACATAAAAAAATGAAATAATCCGCCACCTTCCAAAGCATCGGATTATTTCTACAACCCCGCTATTTCTAGCAGGCTAAATCATTATAGCATAGCTTTCTGGAAATAGCAAGACTAAAAAAACCAGGAGGCATTTATATGAGTGACATGGAAAGAATCCAGCAGTACATCGAGCGCACCAAGTTCCCTGTGGGCAGCAAGACGCGGTACCTGCCCACCTGCGCGGAGATCGCGGCCATACAGAAAGCATGGCAGAAAGACCCCTTCCAAACCCTGTTCACCGTGTTCTACTATGGCCGGGCCAAGGGCTTCCGGGCAGCCCAAAGGAGGGCCGCGAAATGAAGGATTTGCAGATTTTTAATAACCCGGAGTTTGGGGAGATTCGCACTGTGAACGTGGACGGAGAGCCCTGGTTGGTGGGAAAAGACGTTGCCCATGCTCTTGGATATGAAAAGCCCACGGACGCAATTCGCAAGCGTGTAGATGAGGAAGACAAAGGGGTCTCCAAAATGGAGACCCCCTCCGGCCAGCAAGAAATGATCATCATCAACGAGTCCGGCCTGTACAGCCTCATCTTTTCCAGCAAGCTTCCCAAGGCCAAAGAGTTTAAGCGCTGGGTCACGTCCGAAGTGCTGCCCAGCATCCGCAAAACAGGGGGCTACAGCGCCCACGCCGCTCCAGAGGTCTCCCCCGGAGGGCTTGCCAGCCTCATTAACGCCACCCGCCGGGCCATGCTGGATATGGGCAGCAGCCCCCAAGATGTAGGGGCTATGGTTCAGGACATGCTGCGCATGTGGAGCCTCCCCGTGCCGCCCAGCCTGTCCCGGCAGATACCCAAGCAGATGACCTTTGAGGATTACCCGCTTTTGGAGGGCCGCTTATGAAAAAGTTTGAAATCACCATCCGCCCGGGCGGAATCAGAATCCGCCGGGAAGGGGAGGAACGCCTGACCGGCACCCAGAAGTATAACCTTTTGGGCGGTCTGCTGGCCGTGTGCTGCGCCCTGGGCGTTGTGGCCATGCTGGTCTCGCTGGCCCACTGATAGAAGAAGCCGCCCTGCCGGGAATGCGGGGCGGCTTTTCTTGCGGATTTTTGTATATTTTTCTGGAATATTGCGAACTCTGTCGGAATATGATATACTATAGCTGCTTGCCCGCCCTATATTGGCAGCTGAAGGAGGTGAGTCCATGGACCTCGTCATAAACTTCTGCCTGTCCATCGCAGCGAGTGTAGTTGCCAACTACATAAGCAAATGGCTTGATGGCCAGCGCAAAGGCAAGTAAGCCTTAAAATGAACCCCCGGAGATCCGCACTCTCCGGGGGTTCGCTTTTGGTGTGAGTCCGTGGACCTCATTTCCACGGCTCCATTATAGCACAGCTCTTGCAAAAAAGCAACCCCAACTTACTGCCGGATTGCGTCCGCGATTTTGGCATACGCCCTCCGGCGCTTGTCCCGGATCGCGCTTTTGGAAGTGTTAAACTGCTCTATCACCTGCTGATAGGACTTGTCATACACATCACACTGAATGAGAAAGCGTTCCTCTTCCTCGGGCAGTTCAAAGGATTGAATGTACGCAATTGCCCGCTTGGGGGCCATGGTGCACAGCAAGGCCCGGATAGCCTTATGCTGGCTGTTCATGGGGCGTCACCGCCTCTTCTTTGGGCGGGCCTTGGGCTTTTTGGGTCTGTTTGCCCGGCGCGCCCCGGTACGCATTTTCTGCTTTTGTTTGGCCAAGCTTTATTTACCAGCCGTGGCCCCCTCGGTATAAGTCTGGGTCTGATGCTGCTCAGTAATGTCCTGCTCTTGGGACATTTCAGAGGGCACCAGGTAGGCGTAAGAGATCAGCAGCGCCACAATAATAGCCCATAGAATATTAGTAAGCCAAAAGGCTTTGCGCCAAGGCTTCGTGACGGCCTCCACCGCGTTGACCATATCGCCAAAGTTTTCAATCTGCTTTTCCTTATTCTCCATGTTGGCCACGCTCCTTTCTTTTTATTTTACCGCATTTTGGCGGATTTTGCAAGGAGATTTTACACGCCCCCCTGGCTCAAAAAGAAGACGGTGAGGCCGGACGCCAGGGCGGAGAGGGCGCTGGTGACCAGCAGCTCCCAGCGCTTGGCTGGGGTGCTCTTCAGCTGGGCCACATCGCTGGCGATCTGCCGCAGCTGGCTGATGATGGCGTCATAGTGGGCTTTGTTGGCGGCGCTGGCCTGCTCCAATTTGCTGACGCGCCCAAAAATCTCCTTGTGGCTCTGGGTGTTCAAGGTCTGGGCCTCGTCCAGCTGCTCTTCCAGCCGATCCACCCGGCCCGCGATGGGGCAGTGAGAGGGATTGCAGGTTTCCATAGGATTTGCACTTCCTTCCTTTGTTGTTGAAAAGCCCTTTCTAGTCCTCCCAGGGTTTCTCGTAATGCTTGGCCCGGGCGCTGTCCTTTAGGCCCGCCGTGGTGGGGTCGTTCACAGCGGCCCACACCGAGCCCGCCACAGCTACCACAATGACCGGATTACACACCGCCCGGTACAGAGCGCCGCCCAGCGCGGCCCAGGTGGTCATGTCCTGCCACTGCATGCCCAGGCCCACCAGAATGGGGCTGATCACCGCCACGGCAATCTGCGCCCAAAACACGGGGTTTTGAAATCGTACTTTCCAATTAATCATGATAGACCTCCTAAATATATGATTGATGTATGATTATGAGGCTTTCGCCCCCACCAAGCGGGCAATGTGCTCCAGCTCATCCAAGCCGGCCTCGAAGAAACCGTCGCTCCACAGCCAATGGTCCGGGTGGTCTGGGCGCTGGAAGCGTTGGCAAACAGGGTCCTGCCACACCTTGTCCCAGCGGGCCTGGTATTCCGGGTCCCGGCGCTCCAGCTTGGCCTGGATGGCCGCGCACAGCCTGCCCCGTTCCAGGCCTTGGCCGTCGCCGTTGGGGGCAAAGTGCGTGTGGGAGAGCCTGCTGTCCGCCGCGCAGATGAGGGTCCCGCCGTGAACCAGGAAGTCCTCCCGGAGCTCCGGGTTCTCGCAAGTACGGACCCTTTTGCGCTCCACCAGCTCCCCATACCGCAGGTTGACCGGACCGTTAATACCCTGGCCCTTAAAGCGCCGGAACACAATGTATGGTTCAGCCATTGCTTTCTGCCTCCCATCCAAACACGCCGGGCTCCCACACATTATTTTCCACCGCAGACGTCCAACGTTCTCCCTTGTGACGGACCCGCGCCCCCAAGGGATAGGCGTCCATGGCTCCAATGGGCTGGGCCCAGGGGGGCCATTCCTCGCTGGGGTTAGCGATTTTCACCCACAGGCTGGCCGCGTCCGGCGGGGTCCAGGTTTCTTGGGATTCGTGGGCCGTAAGGCACTGGTACAAAGCTCCGTCGAATCTTCGAATCTGCCCAGTTTTGTAACTCACCGGCCATGCCCATTCCGCAAACAAGGACTCATGCTCCCCGGCGGTAACTGGGTCCAGCGTACCGGCCTCGGCCAGGGCCACAAACGCCAGATTGCCCGCCGAGGCGGCCTGTTCCACCTGGCTGCCTCCGTCCACTGGCAGCAGCATCACCGTCTCCGCTCAAAATTTTCACTCACACCACGAGCATCGCATCCCCCATGACCACGGGAGACCCGATACCACCCCGGCAAGCACCCT
>CAJUNS010000034.1 GCA_910587995.1 uncultured Oscillospiraceae bacterium
GCCTGCGCCGCCGGGGCTACACCCCGAAGTCCATCCGCAGCTTTTCAGAGCGCAATGGCGTGTCCAAGGCGGCCTCGACGGTGGAATACGCCTTTTTGGAGCACTGCCTGCGGGAGGACCTAAACGAGACCGCTAGCCGGGCTATGGCCGTGCTGCATCCCGTGAAACTGGTCATCACCAACTACCCGGCGGATAAAACCGAAATTTTTATGGTGGAGAACAACCCCAACCACCCCGAGGCCGGAAAGCGGGAGGTCAGCTTCTCCCGGGAAATCTGGGTGGAGGCGGAGGATTTCCTCCCGGAGCCCGCGCCTAAGTTCAAGCGCCTGTATCCCGCTGGGCCTGAGTGCCGCTTAAAGGGAGCCTACCTGATCAAATGCGTAGGCTATGAGACGGACGAAAACGGCAATGTCACCGAGATTGCCGCTGAGTATGATCCGGAAAGCCGGGGAGGCGACCCGGCCGATGGCCGCAAGGTAAAGGGCGCAACCCTGCACTGGGTTGACGTGAAGACTGCGGTAGACGCGCAGGTGCGCATTTATGACAATCTTTTCACTGCTGAGAACCCGGAGGAGGGGGACTTTTTGGAGCACCTGAACCCCCACTCTCTGGAAGTGCTGAATGGCTGCAAGGCCGAGGCCGCTCTGGCCGCTGCCCGGCCCGGAGAGAGCTGGCAGTTTATGCGTCAGGGGTATTTTTGCGCCGACAGCAAGGACAGCAAGCCCGGAGCCCTGGTATTCAACCGCTCAGTAAAATTGAAAGATAGCTTTAAGCCCGCAAAATAGGCAGCAGCCCCGGCGCGTAACCCGTGCCGGGGCTTTTTTGTGGGGATTGTCACCAATTTTGGGGAGGATAGGTTGACAATGCGGAGAACATTCCGTATAATTTTTGTTGGGCGGAAAATGGGGAAAGCTGGGCGCGCGCGGCCCAGCCGCCGATGGGCCCAGAATAGGATGGAAGGGAGAGAAGATTGGTTGAACATACAAGATATGGTGCTGGAATACCTGCGGGAAAGCCCAGACCCAGTGTCCGGCCAGGAGATGGCTGAGAAGCTGCGCACCACCCGCAACTCCATTTGGAAGGCAGTGCAGCGTCTCCGGCAGGCCGAGTACGAAATTGATGCTTCTACCAACCGGGGCTACCGGCTGATCTCGGAAAGTAGCGTGCTCAGTGCGGAGAACATCCGCCGCCGGCTGAACCAAGTAGCCCAAGGCGTGGCCATCGATGTGCGGCCGCAGGCCTCCTCCACCAACACCGTGCTCAAGGAGTTGGCGGAGAAGGGGGGACGGGAGGGAATGGTGGTTATTGCCGAGCACCAGGACCAGGGCAAGGGGCGGCTGGGCCGGTCCTTTTTCTCCCCGAAAGGGCTGGGCCTTTACATGAGCGTCCTGCTGCGGCCGGATTTTCCCGCGGAGCAGTCCTTGGCCATCACAACGGCGGCTTCGGTGGCTGTGGCCGGAGCGGTGGACAAGCTTACCGGCCAGCGGTCCCAGATTAAATGGGTCAATGACGTATATCTCCAGGGCCGTAAGGTCTGCGGCATTCTCACCGAGGCGGCGCTGGATTTCGAGAGCGGCCGGCTCAATTATGCGGTTTTAGGCATCGGGGTCAATGTGCAGGCGCCTTCCGGCGGTTTTCCAGAGGCCATTCGAAATGTGGCCGGAGCCATCTTTCCCGGGGAAGCCCCAGCCGGAGCCCGTGCCTGGCTGGCGGCGGAAATCCTCAACCGCTTTTTCGAAATTTACCGCACTCTGCCCGACCGTACGGACTATATGGCCGAATATAAGGCCCGCTCCCTGCTGGACGGCATGGAGGTCACCTTGCGCCAGGGCAGCGCCAAGTGGGAGGGCAAGGTGCTGGGCGTAGATGAAGAAGCCCGGCTGATTGTCCGGCTTCCTGATGGCAAACGTAAGGTGTTCGGCGCCGGTGAGGTGGCCATTGTAAAAAAAGATTTTCTTAATAAACTCCACAACAAAGAGAAAGGCTTGGATGAATGATGAAGCTGGAATACAAAAATAATGTGCAGAAAACCGTGCTCACTGGGGTTATGGCGGCAATATTGGCAGCATTGTCTTTGGTCTCCATCCCACTGCCCAGCGGGGTTCCCGTGACCTTACAGACCTTTGCGGTGGCACTGTGCGGTTTTCTGCTGGGACCGGCCATGGGCACGGCCGCGGTGGCGGTCTACCTGATTATGGGGGCGGTTGGACTGCCTGTTTTGGCTGGCATGGTAGGAGGCCTAGGGCATTTCCTTGGGGTGACGGGCGGCTTTCTCTGGGGATTTCTCCCCATGGCCCTGCTCTGCGGGCTGGGCGCCTGGGCCGGGAAAAAGCTGCTGGTAATCCCTCTGAGCTTGGCGGGACTGGCCGCCTGCCATCTGCTGGGGCTGGCTCAGTTCACAGTAGTCGCGGCGATGCCGGTTTGGCAGGCGTTTATGGTGGTTTCCGCGCCATATTTGATCAAAGATGTGATCTCCGTCATTTTAGCCTACTTCGGGGCACTGGCGGTTGCCACAGCGCTGAAAAAAGCTGGGCTAGGAGGCGCTGCATGAGGGAACTGCGGGGACATCACCTTTTCTGCACATTGTTGTTTTCCGGCAGCGGATACGACGAGGCTTTCACCCAAAATATGCAGAAAACCATTGACGCTTTGCAAGGAGGGGAGGAATTAACCCTGCATGCGGGCCATGACCACATCTGCGCGGCCTGCCCCAACCGCAGGCCGGAGGGATGCGCGTTGGGGACCGAGGACGTGGCCCGCCGGGACGCCGCGGCCTTGCGGGAATTGAATCTGGCTCCAGGCCGGACGCTGACTTGGGAAGAGCTGCGAGCCCATTTGGCCCAGGTGGATGAAGAGGGATTTCAGCGGGTATGCAGCGGATGCCGTTGGCAGGAAGAGGGCCTGTGCGGCTGGGAGCTTCTGCATCGGCGGGCTACCCTCTGATGTACCGGGCGTTTCGAGCCGCGCCTAGTTTTTTAATCGCGCCGGATTTCACCATCGCACCCAATACCGCCTCCACTGTGGTGGGACTTACCTGGGGCAGGGCGGCGCAGATGTCCGCCTTGCGCACGGGCATAGGGCTGTTCCGGACAAAATCCTCGATTAAGGCTCGTTTGGCTCCCCGGCGCTTAACGGCGGGGGCGGGAAGGCGCTCCCGGTCTAAGGCGTGCAGGCTTAGGTAGAGCAGGGCGAGAAATATGGAGATGAATCCCCCATAGTCGGGCTCATTCTCTATTTGTTGGCAAACCGCTTTCTGGAAGGCTGGCTGAAACAGGCAGCGGTAGCGCCGGAAGGTTGCGGCCAGGGGGATATGGGCCCAGATGGAGGGCTTCATCTGGCACAAAAGTGACTGGGCCAGCAGCAGCCCACAGCCCAAGGGAGCGCGAGGGACCGGCGCAATGCAGGCGCAGTCCAGCACAACGCAGGCCACAAGTCTTAAACTGTCCCCTTGAGACCGGCGGGCGGAATCATAGGCAGAAAGAGCTTGGCCCAGTGCCAGGCTCTTTTCTTGTTCCAGCCCGGCATCCCCCAAAGCAATAGCTAAAATGTGCAGAAAATCCTTCCCGCCCGCCTGGGCCAGGGCTTGAGCGAAGCCAGGAAGGCCTTCCGCTTCAAACTGTTCCAAGATAGCTATAGGCTCCACCAGCGTTTGGGCCGTAGCTGAGCGGCGTTCCAGCCGGGAGGCCGGGCTTTCCAGGTCTTTTTCCAGAGCGGTAGTGTCTTCTGGCAAGGCCAAGCTGGCCAAAAACGAGTAATCAAACCTCCGCATTTGTTTCATCCCTTCTAGCGTAAGACAGTAGATTCTGCATTATAGTTAACGCAGTTCAAAAGAGGTATCACCTCTTTTGAAGCTGGCGGCGCGGGTAGGCCCGCACCGCCCTGCTTGAAAATCGGTATTTACCGATTTTCAAGTGCGTTTACTATAGTATAGCAAGTCCTTTGGAAAAGTGCAAGGCAGGCTCCCTTTTTTCTGCATATTTTTGAGGGCAAGCCAGTAAGAAATCATGAGCCCCTGCTGGGCCGTAGGAAGAGGCTGTCAATCTAGCATGTCAGAGCCTGGTTGTCGCTTCTGGCCGCGCTCATCACAGTCTTCTCGCAGTACCATGTGCTGGAAATGAAGCAGCCCGCCTTCCAAACCAGGAAGGCGGGCAGTTTTCATTGGAATTCTCCCTGTAACAGGGCGGCTTCCACTACTTCTTGAAAGCCGGAAAAAGCGCTGGGCAAGGGGTACTCCGCCGCCAGCTGGGAAAGGCTGGCCCACACCCAGCCTTCCGGTAGAGCGGGCCCAGCCGCTTGGACAAGGTAGCCGGTCATATGCCACTTAATGTGGCTGAACACATGCTTGGCTTGTCCGGCGGGGCACAGGGAGCCTGCCAGCGGGCAGTCCCAGGGGGCGGGTTCGTTGGGGTACTCCCAAAGGCCTGCCAGCAGTCCCCGCTTGGGGCGGCGGCGCAGGGCAACGCATCCCTGCCAGAAAGCCAGATAGACGGTGCGTTCTTCCACCCTTCGGGGCTTCTTGGGAGGCTTTACCGGCAGGTCTTGGGCAGTGCCTGCCTGATGTCCCGCGCAAAACCCTCGAGCTGGGCAGAGGCCGCACAGGGGCGCGCCGTTGGGCAGGCAGACCAACGCGCCCAGCTCCATTAGGGCCTGATTAAAGTCGCCTGGCGCATCCCCAGGTATTACCTTCTGAATCTCGGTGGCAGCCTCCCGTTTTCGAGCGGGGGAGGTTGCGTCCCGGCGGTCGTTTTGCAGGCGGCTGAGCACGCGAAGCACATTGCCATCCACAGCGGGCACCGGCTGCTGAAAAGCAATGGAGGCAATGGCTCCGGCTGTGTAGCTGCCCACACCCGGCAGAGCCTGGATCGCCTCCAAGGAGGAGGGAAACACGCCGCCATGCTCTGTCATAATGATCCGGGCGGCTTTTTGAAGATTTCGGGCGCGGCTGTAATAGCCCAGGCCCTGCCAAAGCTTCATCAGCCGGTCCTCCGGACAGCTGGCCAGTTCGGCCACAGTGGGCAGGGCCTCCAGAAAGCGCTGATAATAGTCCAGAGCAGCCGCCACCCGGGTCTGCTGCAGCATGATCTCCGAGAGCCACACATGGTAGGGAGTGGGGTCGCTGCGCCAAGGGAGGGTCCTGGCATTTTGCCGGTACCAGGCCAGCAGTGGGGAGGGAAGTTGAGCCAGTTCGCTCACAGCGGAAGCCTCCTTGTGAGAAGATGATAGGATGTTCATTCTTCCTGTCAGCGGTACAGAAGGTTTGTCAGAATCGCTTCGCCGCATTTTCCCACAATCCGGATGACAGTTTCCTCTGCCGGAGCAAGAGCAAAGGCAGGGCTGGATTCTCCGGCTTCGCCTAAACATGTACCATCCTGAAACACCTCTACTGTTCCAGCGGTAACACCTACCTGGACGGTGCTTCCTGGCTGGGCGTTATATAGGGTGTATTCCGCATACTCTCCGACGGACAAAGCCAGCTGGAAAGAGTCCCAGCAGCAGTCAAAGCCAAAGCGCTTTTCTGGCAGGATCTCTGGTTCCAAAATCCGCATGCCAGTTCCCTGGCGGTAGCCGCTGAGGCTGTCCTGGGCACAGCGGCCGGAATACCCATCAGGGTCAAAGTCCGTAGCGCGCAGAGAACAGCCCGGTTCCCGGCGGACGCTGGCGCTTACATCGGGATTCTCCACGCAGTTTTCCAACCGCATGTTTTCCAAATATTCGTCAAACATGGCCTGGGCCTCCTGATAGGAAAGCCGCTGGCCGCCGCTGGTGTAGGCGGTGAATTTCTCCCAGTTTTTCGGGGCCTTAACCGAGTAGGGTGAGTTGACGCAGGCCATCTTCTTCCAGGGCCACACATTGTAGCCCACGCCCAGCTTGGCGCCTAGGGGGTACAGGGCGGCAAACCATTCCGGGGTGTTCTCGCCGCTTTCCCCCAGCCAGAGGGGCTTGTTCCAGCGCTGGGAGAGCTCCAAAAAGGCGCGGTAGGCTCCTATGTCCGGCATCACGGCGTACCGGTGGAAGTGAATGACCATATTTTCGTCATAGTCCTGGCAGAACACCGCCGGGTCGGTGGCCCAGCTCCCGCCCTCAATGGACAGCATATGAACCGAGTCATGCCGGCGGATCTCCCGGATGGCCTCCACATAAAAATCCCGCAGCCTGGGCAGCAGGTATTGGCAGGGCTTGCGGCCATCGTCCGGGCGCAAAGGCTCGTTGAGCAGGTCATAGCCGCCCACAATCCAGCGGTCCTTGTACCGCCGGGCCAGTTCGCCCCACAGGGCAATGGCCTTGTCCCAGCTGTCCTGGTCGGTGAAGAGCCGGGGGAAGTCATCCACGCAGTCGTCGATGTTGGCCCCGGTTTGGCCGCCGGGCGCTCCGTGCAGGTCCAAAAATACGTAGATTCCCGCCTCTTGGCACCAGTCCAGCAGGCGGTCAATGAGCTGGAAGCCCTCCTCTTTCCAGTGGACGCCGGGTTCGTCTTCCATCAGCACCCGCCAGCCAATGGGGAGGCGTACGGAGTTGTAGCCCAGCTCTCCCATGCGGAGAATATCCTCCCGGCGGATGTTGTTTTCCCGAAAGCGGGGCCAAAAGCCGGCCGCGTACTCACTGCCCGCCAGCTCCCGCACCACTTCCTCAATCCGGCGGGGACGGTCGGCCCGGGGCCCGGCTTTCCACATATAGCCCTCGCAGAGGAGCCAGTTGCCCAGTCCCCAGCCGGAGAGCACAATGGGTTCGCCCTTGCCGTTGTGAATCTCCCGGCCCTGGGCCCGTAAAAAGCCGTTTACCCGGCTGCGGGACAGTTTTTCGAATGTTGTCATGGTAAAAACCTCTTTCCTAGCCAACAAGGGCTATTTATCATATCAGCCTATGGAGGCTCCCTGCTCCCAGGGAGCCTGCCCACTTTAGGATGAGAAGCCGCGCTTAGTGCTCGTCCCGCTGGCTGAAGTCCATGGCTCCCCGCGTCAGGGGTGAGGGCTCAAAGCGCAGGGACACCGGGCAGCGGGGCGGGTGTCCGGTGAAATAGCTGCCGGTCAGCGCGGTCATTTCGCTGTTCTGCCGGAAGCTGTTGCCTGCGTGCAGGGCCACGAAGCCGCCGCCCTCCTCCACATAGCGCAGAAAGTCTCGGGGCATTACCTCGGTTACCCCTTCCTCAAACCAGGGCGCGTGGTTGCCGCTGTTGATGCAGTCGCCCTTGCATACTATCACGGTTTGAAACCGGCGCAAGTATTCCGGGGTCAGAATGTCCTTGGCTGTGTGGACATGGGTTAGGTGAAATTGGCCGCTTAAAGGCTGCAGGCCTTTCTCAATCACCTCGGCAGGATGCCATACATCGTCGGAAATGACCAATACTTCCATGCTGTCCTCCTAATTTCAGCGGTTTTGACCGCCCTCATTTCGGTGGTGTTTTTTCCAGCCCGCCGCCTCGCCCAGAGTGGCCCCCCGCAGGCCCCGGCGCTTTTCCTCCAGTATGGCCGCGATTTCCCCCTGGGTGCGCTCTACCTCCAGCCGCAGCTCCCGGGCCGAAACCCGCAGGGCTCCATGGCCCAAAATAATCAGCTGCTCGGCGAAGTCCGCGCTGGCCACTCTGACCCGGCGCTGTTCCCGGGTCAGCTGGTAGCTGGCCTTTTCAATGTACGCGTCCGCCGTCTCAGCCTCTTTGGTATAGACCACATGAATGTTGTGATAGCGGAACACGCTGCCCGTGCCCTTGGGCACTTTATAGGCGTCGAACACCAAAATGACACGGTTTTTCCGGTACCCCGCATAGTTGCTGAGAATGTCCATTAAGGTCCCTCGGGCCGCTTCCAGGTCGGCCTTGGCCAGACGGTTTAGGTCCTCCCAGGCAAAGATCATATTGTAGCCGTCTACCAGCAGGTACTCTGGGCCCAAGTCCCGCAGAGGGACCTCCACATGGTCTGGCAGAGAATCCACATTGGACGCCCGGGGCAGCAGGGCCCGAGGCTTTACCTCTCCATAGGTCCGCTGAAAAATATCCAGCAGTTCCGCGTCCTGTTCCAGACTCCCCTTGGGCGGCGCGGAACGGGGAGCCGGAGACTCAAAAGGGAGGGCAGGCTCCTCCTGGGGCGGGGGAGGGGGAAGCGCCAGCCCCGGCAGATGCATATGGGCTTCCACCTCCTGCCAGGGTACTAAAATTCCCGCCCCATGAGAGCAGAACACCGAACCCGCTGGGTCGTCTACATCCTGGTCAGGATCATAGCCAATGGAGGCCACGATTTCTTCTTGGTTTTGACAAGGCCGGTAGCCCTCCACCGTACAGGCCAGCCTGCCTAGACCTTTGGTGTAGGCAGCCAGCTCCGCGGCGTAGTTTCCAAAGGCCGCCACCGGCACATGGGCGGTAAGTACCGTCTCTTCCCCCAAAGTCTGGGGCGTTCCCGCCTGACCGCCCATGCGCTGCAGGTCGGTTAAAAACCGGCCCAGGCTGGGGGTGGGCAGCTCGGCCCGCAGGGCGTACCAGGGCTCCAGCAAAATGGATTGGGCCTTCATCAGCCCGTGGCGCACCGCCCGGTAAGTGGCTTGGCGGAAGTCCCCGCCCTCCGTATGTTTTTCGTGAGCCTTGCCAATCAGCAGGCTGATTTTTATATCCGTAATGGCGGACCCGGTGAGCACGCCCTTGTAGGTTTTTTCCTCCAAATGGGTCAGCACCAGCCGCTGCCAGTTCCGCTCCAGTACATCCTCTGAGCAGGCGCTGGCAAATTGGAGCCCGCTGCCCCGAGGCAGGGGCTCCAGCAGCAGATGAACCTCAGCGTAATGCCGCAGAGGCTCGAAATGGCCTACGCCCTCCACCGGGGCGGCAATGGTCTCTTTGTAGACCACATGGCCGGGGCCGAACTCCACCGCCAGCCCGAAGCGCTGGGCGATGATCCGCTGTAGAATTTCCGCCTGGACCTGCCCCATCAGCCGCAGATGAATTTCTCCCAGCGCTTCGTTCCATTCCAGGCAAAGCTGAGGGTCTTCCTCCGCCAGCTGGCGCAGCTGGGGCAGCACCCCGCTGGCCTGGACCCCTTGAGGCAGAATAAGCTGGTAGGACAGCGCGGGCTCCAAAACAGGGGGAGCCCCCGCGCTTTGGGTCCCAATGGCTTGGCCGGGGTAGGTGCCGTTGAGCCCCACCACAGCGCAGACCGTTCCAGCTCCGGCCTCTTGGACCGCCGTGTATTTTGCTCCGGAATAGATTCGGATTTGGTCCACTTTTTCTCCGCCGCCGGGCAGGTCCAGCACCTCTTTTACCCGAAGGCCCCCGCCGGTGACCTTCAAGTGGGTCAGCCGTACCCCCTGGGGGTCTCGGGAAATTTTAAAGACCTTCCCGCCGAAGTCTTCCCCATAAACTGGCCGTGGGGCAAAACGGCGCAAGGCGTCCAGCAGCTCACCGGCCCCCTGGGCCTTTAGGGCGCATCCAAACAGACAGGGGAAGCACCGTCTTTCTGCCACCAGACGGCGTAGAGTGGCGTTGGACAGAGCCCCTGTCTCAAAATACTCCTCCAAAGCGGCTTCATCGCCTAGAGCGGCCTCTTCCCAAAAAGCGCTGGAACCGAAATCCCCGAAGTCCAGTAACGCGGGGGAAAGACTGGACCTGAGCTTGTCCAGCAATGCCATCCGGTCCACTGGCTGGTCCATTTTGTTGAGGAACAAGAACACCGGTACCCGATGGCTTTCCAGCAGCCGCCAGAGGGTAAGGGTATGGCCCTGGGGTCCGTCCGGGCCGGAGACCACCAAAATGGCGCAGTCCAAAATTTGCAGAACCCGTTCGGCCTCAGCGGCAAAGTCCACATGGCCGGGGGTGTCCACCAAAGTCAGCTCCCAATCCTCCTGCGTCAGAACCGCCTGTTTGT
Organism: uncultured Oscillospiraceae bacterium; assembly: GCA_910587995.1. Taxonomy (GTDB): domain Bacteria; phylum Bacillota; class Clostridia; order Oscillospirales; family Acutalibacteraceae; genus Acutalibacter. The sequence goes on from CAJUNS010000034.1 coordinate 9,843, forward strand.
CAAAAATGGTGATGCCCCGTTCCCGTTCCAGCTGGTGGGTGTCCAGAAACGCGTCGGCATGGTCCACCCGGCCCAGACCCCGGATGGCTCCGCCCCGGTAGAGCAAAGCCTCGGAAAGGGTGGTCTTTCCGGCATCCACATGGGCCAAAATTCCGGCGGTGAGCTTGCGCATGCTATTCCTCTTTTCTAAGAATATAGTATAAATAGATTCCTTTGCACAGGGGGAGAGGGGGCGTAACAAAAAACGCGGCGTTCGCCGCGTTTCCGAGTTCCATAGAGAAGTCCGGCGCTTGCCGGAAGCGGGAACTTAAGGCAGTTTGTTCCCTGCCGCCAGATACAGGGCGTACCAGTCTTCCCGAGACAAATCCACCTGGCAGGCAGTGCACAGGTCCGCCAAGCGCTGGGCGTTGGTGGTGCCAGCGATTACCTGCATTTTCGCCGGATGGCGGAGAATCCAGGCGGTAGCCATGGCCTGCTTGCTGACTTCATACCGGTCCGCCACTTCCTGCAGCTTGGCGTTAAGCTCCGGGAACTTGGGGTTGTCCAAGAAAACGCCCTCAAAAAAGCCGTACTGGAAGGGGGACCAAGCTTGAATGGTCACGCCATGGAGGCGGCAGTAATCCAGAACTTCACCATCCCGGTCTCCGGCGTGAGGGAATTCCGTGTTGGCGCAAATGCCATGGTCTACCAAGCCGGAACACATGAGGCCGAACTGCATCTGGTTCACCACCAGCTTCTGCTTCAAGGCCGGTTGAAGCAGTTCTATCTGCCGGGCGGTAAAGTTGCTGACGCCAAAGCGCAGCACCTTGCCGCTGGCTTCCAGAGCGGAAAAGGCTTCGGCAACCTCTTCGGGCTCCATCAAAGCGTCTGGGCGGTGGAGAAGGAGCAGATCCAGCCGGTCCGTGCCCAAGCGGCTGAGGATGCCCTCTACGCTTTGCAGAATGTGCTCCTTGGAAAAATCATACTGGTTTGGCCGGATGCCGCACTTGCTTTGCAGGATCATCCGCTCCCGCAGGCCGGGCTCGGCCGCCAGCAGCCGGCCGAAGTCGGACTCGCATTGGCCGCCGCCGTAAATATCCGCATGGTCAAAGAAATTAATCCCCGCGTCTAACGCGGTGTGAATATGGCGGGACAAGGCAGGCTGATCCAGCGCGGAAATGCGCATGCAGCCCAAGGCAATGGCGGAAGCCTTCTGTTCTCCGCCGATGGTAACATAATTCATAAGGAAACCTCCCAAAATGGTCCGATGCTTTGTAATATGGGCCTACTTCCCTGTCAAGCGCAAAACGCCCGCACAGTGGGAATAGGGCTGAAACTGTAAGCCGGGGAACTGGGGAAGCAGCGCCTCGTACACAAAATAACACTCGTCCTCATCCCACCCGGTACCGGCTTGCTCCCGGCAGCACTCCAACTCTTCCTGGCTGCCAAAGGCCACATCGCCAATGAGTAACTGGCCGCCAGGGTTTAACCGGGCCAGCAGTTCCATGATAAATGGCGCTTTCTGCGCATCGGTCAGATGGTGGAGGGCATAGGTTGAAAGGATAAAATCATACCGCCGGGCCTGTAGGGCAGGGTGGAGGCCCTGGGTAAAATCTCCTTGAAACAGCTGGGCTTCCGGCATTTTGGGCTGGGCCAATGCCAGCATTTTCCCAGAAAAATCCTGTCCCCAAATCGAGCAGCCCTTTTCATATAGCTTGGCGGTCAAGGTCCCTGTGCCAAAACCAATGTCCAGCACAGTGGGAGCCTCCCGTTCTAACACAGTTTGATAAATGGCATTGAGGACTTTTTTGTACCCCGCAAACGGGTACGCGTCTGAAATCTCAGAAAGGCCCACGGCTTTGTCATAACCGTCAGCCCATAAGTCAAACCCTTTCTCGTTGAGCATGAAGATTCTCCTTTGCTTTAGATGAAAGAATCCACCGCTCGATTTATAGGCACGACAAAAAGGCCTCACTGGCAGTGCGAGGCAGACACGGCAGATTCTTTACTGAATGGAACAGTCCAGATAGTGCTCCAGCTCTTCCTCGTCCTTTTTGTGGTCTAAATAGAGCAGGAGAGCGGTGACAGAGGCGGCGACAGCCGCAATGGCGGTGATAATCCCTACCAGAAGAGTAAGCTTTGTTCCTTTTTTCATACCGGACACCTCCGAAATGGTTTCAAGACCGGGCAGAAAGCCCGCTCAATCTATAAGTCAATCATACTCAAAAACGAGCGAAAAGTCAACTGTAATTTTATGAATTTTTTGCCTTTTTAGAGGGGTAAAAAGACAAAAGGCCCGGCGCCCGCGAAAAGCGAGCCCCAAGCCCCAGCGGCAAAAGAAGAGATGCCGCGATACCGCGCGAAAACAAAAGAGCTTTTATGCCCCAGCGTTCAGCTTTCTGGCCAGAGCGGCCTTTTTCCGGGCGGCGTTGTTCTTATGCAGGATGCCCTTGGCGGCGGCCTGGTCAATCTTCTTCACAGCGGCGCGCACAGCGGCCTCACGATCTCCCGCGTTGCTGTCAATGGCGGCGTTGGCTTTTTTGATCTGGGTCTTCAGCTGAGAATTGGCCGCTTTGTTCTTCAGGGTCTTCACAGCAATGACCTTCACGCGCTTCTTGGCGGACTTGATGTTTGGCAAGCGTAACACCTCCTCACCCATCGTGATACTATTTGATATCATAGCATACCCTGGCGAAAAATGCAAGCATTTTTTGTGGGAGAAAGGTCCCTGAGGAGCGCCAAGGCTTTTTGGTATTTTAGGGAGATTCTTGTATATTTAGTCGAAGTCTCCACTATATATGGAAATTGGGAGACGCGTTCCGCCAGTTGGCTTTTATTTTGGCCAGCGCGCCCAAGGCCTTTGCGCGTTTAGCTTCGGCCCCAATAGTAGGGCGGGCAGTCCTGCAGGACATTAGCTCCGCTCTCAATGGGAGCAGCGCCCTCTTCCAGCAAAAGGCGGCTTCCGCTGTATTCCGGGGCTTCGGGCGGGCCGGGGTACACATAGACTTCCCGGTCCTGGGCGGCGGCGCACCCGGCGTAAAGCATGGTGCCGCTGCGGATGCCAGCCTGTACCAGCACCACCCCGAAGCTCAGCCCAGTAATCAGCCGGTTGCGCTGCCGGAACGCGCCGGGAACCGGCTTGGGCGCGTGGAAATACTCTGTGACCAGCGCGCCGCCCTGGTTCAGAATTTTCCGCCGCAGCCAAGCGGTCTCCATAGGGTAGGGGCTGTCTAGGCTGACGGGCAAAACGCTGACCGTCTGGCCCCGGGCCTCCAGCGCGCCGGAGAGGGCGGCACAGTCCACGCCTCCCGCCGCGCCGCTGACCACCAAAGCGCCGCCTTTTGCCAATTCGCCGCCAATGCGCCGTGCCGCCTCCCGGCTGTGGCTCAGGGCTTTCCGCGCGCCCACCAGACCCACGGCCGGGGCGGCGGAAAAGTCTGGCCAATGCCCCAGCCCATACAGGGCGGCAGGCGGGTTATAGAGGTTTCGCAGCGCCTCCGGGTAGCTGGGACAGGAGGGGGTGACCACCTGCCAGCCCAAGCGGAGCGCCTGGGCCAGCCGGTTTTGGGCGGCGTCCAACGAAAAGGCCGGCAGAGCCTGAAGATGCCGCCCCGTAAGGCCGGGCATCTTCCGCCATCCGCTGGGTCCAGCCCGGCAAAAGCCTACGGCCCCGCCGGGGAACGCCTCCGCGATCTGGCAGGGCAGCGGGCTTCCCGGCCCAAAGGCCTCTTGCAGCCACAGCCAAACCACACGGCTATCCACCCAAACCGCCTCCTTTTTCTTGTTTTCCAGGCCCCTGCCGGTATGGAACCAGAGGCTGGCGCATAGGAATGGGGCAGAGCCTTAGGCCGTAAGCATCCGGTACATGGCCTCCAGGCAGATTTGGGCGTGAAGCTTAAAGCGGCGCAGGTCTACCTGCTCGTTTACATCATGCACGTTGCTGGGCTCGTCATCCGGGAAGCCCGGGCCAAAGCCCACGCCCTTGCCCTGCATGGTCCGGGCATAGGTGCCGCCGCCCATGGAGTAGATGGTGCACTCCTCCCCGGCAATGTCCCGGTACGCGCCGGAAAGCAGGGTGACCAGAGGGCTCTCCTTGGGCAGATACAGAGGCTTGGAGTTGGACAGCAGCCCATACTCCAAACCCGCCTTTTCAACCTCCCGCTCAATGGTCCGGGAGATGGCGGCGCCGTCTACGGTAGCGGGGTAGCGAATATCCACCGTCAGGCTGCACCCATTGCTGCCAGCGGAAAGCAGCCCCAGGTTGAAGGTCAAGGGGCCGCTGGGCTCATCGCTCATGTCCACGTCCAGCAGGCTGCCGTCATAGGTCAGGCCAATTTTCTCATGCACAAACTGGAAGAAGCTTCCCAGCCGGTCCGCGCCAAAGACCCGGGCCAGCAGCTCTACTGTGTAGGCGGCGGCATTCTGGCCCAGCTGGGGCGAGGCTGCGTGGGCGGCTTTGCCCTGGGCTAAAATGGCCGCGCCATCCTCCGTGCGGGTAAAAGCAAAGGAGATTTCCGACGCTTCCGCGGCTTTTAACAGGCGGTTATATTCCTCGCCGGTGCAGACGATGCGGCACTCGGCTTTATAAGGCACGGCATTGACCACTGTGCCGGCCGCGAAGGTTTTGATCAGCGGGGAGTCGTTGGCGCTTTTCACCGTAAAGCTCAGGCCGCCCTTTTCGCAGTGGCAGATGCCGTAGCCGGAGTCAGGGGTAAAGCCCATGTCCGGCAGCTGCTCCTGGGCAAAGTAATGGGGCATGTCATCCATGCCAATTTCTTCGCCGGAGCCGAAAATAACCCGCAGCTTCCGGTTGCCCTTTACGCCCGCGTCTTTCAAGGCCCGCAGGCAGTGCAGGGCCACCACGGCCGCGCCCTTATCGTCAGAAACGCCCCGGCCATAGGCCTTGCCGTCTTTAATCACCATGGTGAAGGGGTCCGTGCTCCAGCCTTCCCCGGCGGGAACCACGTCTAAATGGGCCATGACCACCGCGTTGCCCTGGCCCTCGCCGTACTCGGCATGACCGGCATAGTAGTCTACATTTTTGGTTTTTAGGCCGTAGCTTTCCGCCAGTTCCAGCACCGTGTCCAGGGCTTTGGCGCACTGGTCTCCATAGGGCTTGCCCTGGCTGGAGCGCACCGCCACGGAAGGGATGGCTACCAGTTTTGCCAGGTCCCGAAGGATATCGTCCCAGTAATCCAAAATTTTTTCTCCAAACATAACCTCTGTCCTTTCTTTGACGCATTCTTTTTGATTCATCCTATACGATAGTCTTTTTTTCCGGGAATGTCAATAAAAATTTGCGAAATGAGGAAGGTGGCCCCATGATTAACTATATTTGGTTCGGCATGATCGCCTTGAGCATCCTCTGCGCCGCTCTCAATGGCCGGTTGGACCAGCTTTCCACCGCTCTTTTAGACGGAGCGTCCGGCGCGGTGGAGCTGTCGCTGTTCCTGCTGGGCAGCATGTGCGCCTGGATGGGCTTTTTGAGAATCGCTGAGGAAAGCGGCCTGACCCGCCTGCTGGCCCGCTGTTTTTCTCCGGTTATTGACCGGTTGTTTCCCGATTACCGGGAGGAGGCGGAACTCAAGGGAAAAATCTGCATGAACCTGACAGCCAACCTGCTGGGTCTGGGCAACGCCGCTACGCCTCTGGGACTTTCGGCCATGAAGGCCATGGCGGAAAAGGAACCCGGCCCGCTGCCCAGCCGGGGGATGATACTCTTCGTGGTGGTCAACACGGCCTCCTTGCAGCTTTTGCCGGTGAATATGGCGGCCATGCGGGCCTCTTGCGGAAGCGCCCAGCCCTTTGGAATATTGCCTCAAATCTGGCTCAGCTCCCTGGGGGCCTTGCTGGCCGGAGTGGCCTTCTGCAAGCTGGCTGAGAGCCGTGAGGGGCTCGCGCGCCAGGGGGGACTGGGCTGATGCCGCCCCTGGAACAGATCGGTGCGGCGGCTCTTCCCGTGATTGTGGGAGTCATCCTTTTATACGGCTTCTTTCGGGGTGTGGACGTGTTCGACGCGTTTCTGGCCGGGGCAAAGGAGGGGGTAGGCGCCTCTCTGGGCATTCTGCCCACCCTCATTGGGCTGATTGTTGCGGTAAGCCTGGTGCGGGCCTCGGGGCTGCTGGACCTGCTGTGTGCCTTGGCCGGGCCTCTGGCCCAGCTGGCCGGGGTGGACCCGGAGCTGGCGCCTTTGGCATTGCTGCGGCCCATTTCCGGCAGCGGCTCCTCGGCGTTTACCTTATCTTTGCTGGAGCGCTTTGGACCGGACAGCGAAACCGGGAAAATCGCCTCGGTGCTGGCCAGCTCCACAGAGACCACCTTTTATGCCATTACCGTCTATTTTGGAGCCTGCCAATGCAAAAAGCTGCGCTACACTGTGCCCGCCGCTTTGCTGGGCGACATGACGGCGTTGGTCCTCTCCGTGGCGGCGGTGAAGCTGTTTGGATAGGGGTCGGGGCCCTATTCCGCGTTCGCAAAGCTATTGGGGCTCATATGTTCGATTTTCTTTGACATTTCTCCCGTTTCGTGCTATTCTATTCTAACAAGCCCCGATACCAGGAGAAGGGACGGATGGCAATGAAACTGATACGGGAGCGCTGCTGCAGCTTTACCGGCCACCGGCGCGTGCCGGGGCAGGACGCCCAGCGGCTGCGCCGCCGGCTGCGGGAGGAGATCGTCCGGCGGGAGGCCGGGGGCATACCGGTCTTTTTGGCGGGCGGCGCGCTGGGCTTCGACACCATGGCCGCCCAGGAGGTGGTGCGCCTGCGGGACGGCGGGCTTTCCGCCCTGCGGCTGGTTCTGGTGCTGCCCGGGCTGGGGCAGACGGCCCGCTGGCCCGAGAAAAACGTGGCGGACTACCTAGCTCTGCAGTCCGCCGCCGACGATGTTTTCTATACCGGAGACCGGTGCGAGCCGGAAGCCTACTTGCGCCGGAACCGCTTTTTGGTGGACCACAGCTGCCAGTGCCTCTGCTACCTGACCACCCACAGCCGCCGGAGCGGCACGGCCTACACGGTCCGCTACGCGCTGGGCCAGGGGGTGGAGGTGTGCAACCTGGCCCAGTCCTCCGCCTGGGAGCCCCAAGTCTAGCGGGCTCTTGCCCCGCTCAGCCCCGCGCCGGGACCATGCGCCCGGCGCCGCTCTTTTTCGCCCAGCTCAGGCACAGCGCCGCGCCAATGCTGGTGGAGATTAGGTCCGCCGCCGCCCCGGCGAAGACCAGGCCGGGCAGCCCGGCCAAGGCCTCGGCGGCAAACAGCACCGGCACATAGACCAGGCCCTTGCTCAACAGGGAGGTCAGCGTGGCATAGCTCACCTTGCCGGTCCCCTGGAGATAGGCGGCGCACAGCTGGTAGACGCCGCCTACCGGTGCGGCAATCAGGGAGAGCATCATGAATGTTCCCGTTTCCAGCACCGCCGGGTCGTCCAAAAAAGCCCGCACAAAGCCCTCCCGGCCCAGGAGGAACCCGGTCCCCAGCAGAACGCTGATAAGGGTGGCGGCCAGTCCCGTGACCGTGACAATCTGACGCATCCGCTGGGAATCCCCAGTGCCGTAGGTATAGGAGATCACAGGCTGCATGCCCATGCAAACGCCCATGGCGATCATGCCCACCAGCATTCCGGCCTTACCCGCTACGCCGTTGGCCGCTACCGCAATGTTGCCATACTTGACCAGAAGTTGGTTGCTGAACATGGCGGAGAAACACATAAGCACCGTGCCAGCCGCCATAGGCAGGCCCAGGCTCATTACCCGCAGGGAGACTTTCCTGTTCAAGGTAAAATACCGGAAGGAGCAGGTGAGGCAGCCGCTTTTTTGCACATGGCGGATGACCAGTACGCAGCTGGCCACATTGCCCAGCACAGTGGCCGCCGCCGCTCCGCCAATCCCCCAGCCAAACCCCAAGATGAACAATGGGTCCAGCAGGATGTTTACACCGGTGCCCACTAAAGAGATCAGCATGGACTTGCCCGAGGATCCGTCCGCCCGCAGGGTGTTGCCCAGGCTTACGGTAAACATCATAATGGGAGAGCCCAAAGCGATGATGGTCAGATAAAGCCGGGCGTATCCAGCGGTTTCCCCGTTGGCCCCCATAAGACCCAGCAATGGCTCCATAAAGACCAGCATAGCTGCCCCCAGCACCAGACCGCAGGCCACAGAGGCCCAAGCGCAGAAGGAGCTGTAATACTTCGCCTGTTCCCGGCCGCCCTGGCCCAGGGCAATGGCAATGGCCGTGCAGGCGCCCGCCCCGAATAGAGTCCCCATACCGCTGAAAATGTTGAATGCCGGCCCACAGAGGGAGATGGCGGCGACCTGCATGGTCTGGCCGGTCTGACCCATAAAGAATACATCGGCCATATTGTAGAGCACGTTTACCAGCATCACCACAATGGTGGGCAGGCCCATGGTAATCAGCAGCTTCCAGGCCGGGGCTTCCCGCATCATTTTTTCGTTTTTCATCTGAGTGACTCCCTTCTGAGGTTTGCGCGGCTCTTTATTATTCGAACACTTGCCTTTTCTTTGTGTCTATAGTATAATACAGACATCTGTTGGATTCAACCGGCAAAACTCAGACGAGTGTTGAAATAATGTGCGTCGAGAGAAAGGAGCAAGGCATGAACAAACCCAACAACAAGCGCTCCCGAAACACGGACGAGGCCATTATCCATGCGGCCTTTGCCGCTATGGTGGAGGGGAAGAAGCCTGTAAGCAAGATTACCGTTCGTGAAATATGCGAGCGGGCGCAGATCAACCGTTCTACCTTTTACGCCCATTATATGGACGTGTACGACCTGTTCGAAAAGGTGGAGAGCCAAATGGCCCAGATGTTTCAAGAGAACTTCCGGTCCTTTGAGAAAAGCGGCGAAAGCTGGGACTTCCTTTTGGCCATGGAGCGGGCCTTCCAGTTCATCTACGAGTACCGGGACTTTTTTGGGCTCTATTTTCGGGAGGCCGGCCGGGTCTCCACCATCATACACATTTTGGTGGACCCTTTTCAAGAGCAGATTGACCGGCTGAAGTCTCGGAGGCCGGAGGGGGAGGTGGAAGGGGAGATCGATTACCATTTCAGCTTCTTCACCGCGGGCATTGGGGCAATGATTGCCCACTGGCTGGACACAGGCTGCAAGGAGACCTCCGCCCAGCTGGTGGAGGTGCTTAAACGGGAGTATGGGCCCAATTCCCTCTTCCGCCAGTGGACAGCACAGTGAGCCAAAAACAAAAAGGACCGGCAGGGAACTTTCCCGCCGGTCCTTTTGCTATTGCAGAACGCGTTTTTCAAGAAGAGCCTTTGGTCCTTCCCAGAGGAAACGCGTAGTTTACTTGCTCAGGCCCTCATAAACCGCCACAGCGCAGGCTACGGTAGCGCCCACCATGGGGTTGTTGCCCATGCCCATCAGGCCCATCATTTCCACGTGGGCAGGCACAGAAGAGGAACCGGCGAACTGGGCGTCCCCATGCATACGGCCCATGGAGTCGGTCAAGCCGTAAGAAGCGGGGCCGGCAGCCATGTTGTCCGGATGCAGGGTACGGCCGGTGCCGCCGCCGGAGGCCACGGAGAAGTACTTCTTGTCGTTCTCCAAAGCCCACTTCTTATAGGTGCCAGCCACCAGATGCTGGAAGCGGGTGGGGTTGGTGGAGTTGCCGGTAATGGAAACGTCCACGCCCTCATGCTTCATAATGGCAACGCCTTCCAGCACATCGTTGGCGCCATAGCACTTTACAGCGGCGCGCTCGCCGTCGGAGAAGGGCTTGGTTTCCTCCACCTTCAGCTCGCCGGTGAAGAAGTCGTAGTCAGTCTTCACATAGGTAAAGCCGTTGATGCGGGAAATGATGTAAGCGGCGTCCTTGCCCAGGCCGTTGAGGATGATGCGCAGGGGCTCTTTTCGGGCGCGGTTGGCAGTCTTAGCAATGCCGATAGCGCCCTCGGCGGCGGCAAAGGACTCATGGCCCGCCAGGAACGCGAAACACTTGGTCTCGTCCCGGAGCAGCATAGCGCCCAGGTTGCCGTGGCCCAGGCCCACGTTGCGCTGCTCGGCCACAGAGCCGGGAATGCAGAAAGCCTCCAGGCCGATGCCAATGGCCTCGGCGGCCTCGGCGGCGGTCTTCACATCCTTCTTGATGGCGACAGCGCAGCCCAGGGTGTAGGCCCAGCCGGCGTTCTCAAAGGCGATGGGCTGCACGCCCTTTACAATGTCATAAGGGTCAAAACCCTTGGAGTTGCACAGCTCCCTCGCCTCTTCCAGGCTGCCCAGGCCATACTCGGCGAGGCATTTCTCGATCTTGGGCATTCTTCTTTCTTTGCCTTCAAACATGACGTCATTAGCCATTTCGTTGTCCTCCTAAGGAATAGTATGGTCGGGTGATTATTCTTCTCTGGGGTCTATGTACTTGGCCGCGCCGTCAAACCGGCCATACTGGCCGATGTTGTTCTTGTAGGCCTCGTCGGGGGAGACGCCGTGGCGGATGTCTTCCAGCATCTTGCCCAGCTTGACGAACTGATAGCCGGTGACCTCGTTGTTCTCGTCCAGGGCCATCTTGATGACATAGCCTTCGGCCATCTCCATGTAGCGGACGCCCTTGGCTCCGGTGGAGAACATGGTGCCCACCTGAGAGCGCAGGCCCTTGCCCAGGTCCTCCAAGCCCGCGCCGATGGGCAGGCCGTCTTCGGAGAAGGCGGTCTGGCTGCGGCCATAGGCCAGCTGCTTGAAGATTTCGCGCATGGCAACGTTGATGGCGTCGCAGACCAAGTCGGTGTTGAGGCACTCCAAAAGGGTCTTGCCGGGGAGGATCTCCGCGGCCATAGCGGCGGAGTGGGTCATGCCGGAGCAGCCCAGGGTCTCCACCAGAGCCTCCTGCACAATGCCCTCCTTCACGTTAAGGGTCAGCTTGCAGGCGCCCTGCTGGGGAGCGCACCAGCCAATGCCGTGAGACAGGCCGCTGATGTCCTTGATCTCATAGGCCTTCACCCACCGGCCCTCTTCGGGGATGGGCGCCGGGCCGTGGTGGGGGCCCTTCTTGACCGTGCACATATTTTCCACTTCATGGGAATAGTTCATATTGGTACTCCTTTCGGTTTCATAATGTTTTTGGACCCTTCGGGGACCAAAGTAGAGCGGAAGCCCGCCCAAAATACCAATCTACATCAATTATATACAAAATCGCCCCGAGATTCAAGAGCTTTCTGAAATTTTCCATCCCCATCCTGCCCGGCGCTTTTACGCAAAAAAGGCGCTCCTCCACCCAGCCGGGGAAAAGCGCCCTTCCTTTCATCGCGTTCCAGCGTCAAAATGTTCTCTGTCATGGTTGTGCTTATGGCTGCTTGTTTATGAGAGCCTTAGATTTGCATTCGGTATCTTCGAAACATCTCCCGGTCCCGCATGCCGCTGAATTTTCGGAAGTAGCGCTGTTCCTCTTCGCCGGCCTGCCGGTTCAGCAGCTCCCCGCAGTGGGCCTCATCCACCCAAACAAACGTGGTATGCAGCCTGGCCTCTTCCGGAGTCAGGGCCGGAGCGCCCGGTTCCTTTAGCTGAGAGGTAAAATAGAAGGTGGTTTGCAGCACGCCCGTTTGGGCTCGAATTTCCTGAACCTGGCCAGTCAGAACCAGATTTTGGACCGTGCAGCCCACCTCTTCGGCGGTCTCTCGAATCACAGCCTGAATGGGGGTCTCGCCGGGCTCTATGCTTCCGCCTGGAAAGGTGTAATAGTTTTCCTCCCCGTTGTAAACCAAACCATACTGGCTGCCCTTTCGCAGAATATTCCGCACCTTGCAGGAGCGCCGCCAGCCCTCCACCGGAGGGAGGGAGCTGGCGTCAATACCGTTTTCCGTAACGTCAAAGCAAATTAGCTCCATTGCCGCCCTCCTGAAATTTTAGTGGCAGAAATATCTGCTGCTGGGCAATGCCCAGAGCCCGGTCTCTCCGTCTGGATTTGGCATTGCGGCACTATAAACTTCCGGACAGCCTCCTGTGCCCTGTCCGAGTCCATTAGGTTGCCATGTATACTAACCCTCCCAAACTTTTTTGCAGCAAGAAATAGTACATCCGGCTCATAACCATCCTGTACATGGTATCGGAAGGCGGCTGTGAAGTTATCCCGGCCCGTGTTGCTCACCACGATAAACTTCTTTTTTATAGACAGGTACCGCTCCAGCAGTTCATGGCGGCGCTGGAAATAACACTGGGATCGCTCGTTAAAGATGAAGAAGTTGGCGCAGGGGTAGTCGCAATAGTTTGGCACAACGAAGTATGTAAGGCCGCTGTTTGTGATTGTGTCGCAGATATCGAATTCAGAGTCGCTGAAATATGGGCAACTTTCTCGTTTTTTAAAACACTCGCAGCTGCACCGCCCGCAGGGGGCGATCTCAAAAGTGGAGAAGTCAAAAACGGATACCACTCCCTTGCCGAGCCAGAAGTTTTCTATCTCCCTGGCTATGCTGGCACAATTTCCCCCGGACCGCCCGCTGAACGAAATAACGCATATTTTCTCCATGGAATAATCCCTCCATTTCCTGCAAGCAGCTCCAGAGTTTGGAATGCTCCGGAGCTGCTTTTGGTTATTCTCTCTCAGCCAGCAGCTTTTCCGACACCGCCAGCTTAATGGATACGCACAGCACTTTCATGGCCTCCGCCAGCTCGGACTCCGGCGGGAAAGAGGGCGCGATGCGGATGTTGCTGTCATTGGGGTCCATGCCATAGGGGAAGGTGGCCCCCGCATCGGTGAGCACCACCCCGGCCTCTTTGCACAGCTGCACCACCCGTTTGGCGCAGCCGTTCATCACGTCCAGGTTGACAAAGTAGCCGCCCTTGGGATGGCTCCACCGGGCCACGGCCAGGCCCTCCAGCTCCTGCTCCAGAGTTTTCAGCACAATGCGGAACTTGGGCTGCAAAATGCGCCGGTGGCCCCGCATCAAGCTGCGCACACCCTCCGCGTCATGAAGAAACAGTACATGCCGCAGCTGGTTCAGCTTGTCAGAACCAATGGTCTGCACAGTGGTGCGGGTCTTCAGGTCTGCGATGTTCCGCTGGCTGGCTGCTACAGCCGCCACGCCCGCGCCGGGGAAGGAGATTTTAGAGGTAGAGGCGAACACCAGCACCTGGTCCTCCGTGCCCTCTTTGCGGCACTCTTCGTAGAGATTCAAGAGTTCGTCAGGCTCATCGGTCAGGTCGTGGACGCAGTAAGCGTTGTCCCACATAATCCGGAAGTCCTTGGCCGCGGGCCGCAGCCGGGCAAAGCGGCGGACAGTCTCATCCGAATAGGTCACGCCAGTGGGATTGGAATATTTGGGCACACACCAGCAGCCCTTTACGCTCTCGTCCTTTACCAGTTCTTCCACAATGTCCATATCCGGGCCGGTTCGCAGCATGGGCACGGGGATCATCTTGATGTCAAAGTACTCTGTTACCGCGAAATGCCGGTCGTAGCCCGGCACAGGGCACAAAAACTTTACATCGCCCTGGCGGCACCAGGGGACATAGCCGCCCCAGCCATGGGTAAAGCCCTGGGAGATGCAGTCGAACATCAGCTGCAGGCTGGAGTTGTTGCCCAGGATGATTCCGTCCTGAGGGATTTCCAGCAGTTCGCTGAAGATCTGCCGCATTTCCGGCAGGCCGTTCCACACGCCGTAATTCCGGCAGTCGTCTCCGTTGGAATTGGCGAATTCACTTCGGGCCCGCAGGGCTTCCAGCACCCCCAAAGCCAGGTCCAGCTGCTCCACGCAGGGCTTGCCCCGGGCCATGTTCAGGTCCAGGCCCTGGGCTTTGTAGCCGTCATATTCCCGAGCCGCCTCCCGGTTCAGCTCCTTGATCTCCTTCACGCTCATTGCCGTTATCTTCATGCTAAAGACCATCCCTTTCCGTATCGTCGTCTTCACCCAGGAAACAAACTGAAATATACTTTCGCGCTTGTCTGCATTTTTCAAACTCAAACAGGATATATTGTAGTATGTTTTGAGATAAAATGCAAGCCGATTTTTGTAATCTTGCATTTTTTACGTTTTGTATGCTTCCCATGGCTTTTTGGGGGCTTTTCTATGCAAACTGAGGCTATGGCTCTCTACGTACCGGCCTGCCGCGCAATTTCCCGCTCAATTTCTAAAACAATAGTGGACATAGAGGTGTTCAGCGCGCCGCTTAAGCGGTAAAGGGTTTCCAGGGTAGGCTTGCGGTCGCCGTTTTCAATGGCGGAAAGATGGGTCCGGCCAATGTCGGCCAAGCCGCTCAGGACCTCTTGCGTCACCCCCTTTTCCCGCCGGAACCGGGCGATAACGCGCCCCACCAGAATTGGGTCCAGCTGGGGGCTGTGGGCCGCTGCTTCTGGACTCATGCTCATCAAATCCTTTCCCCAAATTATGCTGCTTTCCAGTCTAGTGTAGTATGTCCTGGTAGAAATGATGAATGCAAATGTTGACAAATGAACACAAATGCTGTATACTCAGGGTGCTTACGGTGGGGGGAGCTCCCCAACACCCGGCAAGGAAAGAAGTGGGAGGCGGTATGGTGCGCTGGGAACTTTGGGTAATCGTGTGGATAGCGGGCCGGGGCTTGGCGGGCGTAGCTCTGGCCGTGGCGGCTTTATGGTGCTGCCGGTGGGAGGACCAGACCCGTGAGGCTTTCCGCCGGATCCTGTGGGGGAGAGGGCAGGGGAGAGAATAGACCCGGTATGGCAGGCGCGGTGTTTTTGCAGATAGGCAGTACAGTGAACGCGTTTGGACGCTGGGAGTGTCCGTTTCGGAGAGCTTTTTGTGTTCCCCCGCCCGTAGGGCGGGGGAACAGAAATGATTATACACACCCTTGGACGCTCCGCCGCTTGACCGGCTCCGGAAAATTTGGTATGATAATTCCATCAATCCAAAAGGAGCGTTCCGGATGAGCAAGGATATGACTGACGGCCCTGTCATGGGCTCTATGCTGCGTTTTGCCCTGCCTATGGTGCTGGGCAACCTGCTACAGCAGTGCTACAACATTGCCGACACCCTTATTGTCGGCCGTTTTCTGGGAGCCAACGCCCTGGCGGCGGTGGGCTCCTCCTTTACGCTGATGACCTTTCTCACCTCAATTTTGCTGGGCCTGTGCATGGGCAGCGGCACGCTGGCCTCCATTCGCTTTGGGGAGCGAAACCAGGAGGCCCTGCAGGAGTGCGTGTCCGCCTCTTTTTTGTTGATTGCCGGGCTGACGCTGCTGCTGAACCTGCTGGCTTACGCCTGTCTGGACCTGATCCAGGCTTTTTTGCAGGTCCCGCCGGAGGTTTGGGAGGATATGCGGGCATATCTGCTGGTGATTTTCGCTGGAATTGCCGCCACGTTTTTCTATAATTATTATGCCTCCCTGCTTCGGGCTGTTGGAAATTCCACGGTGCCCCTAGTGTTTTTGGCCGTGTCGGCAGCCCTGAACATCGCGTTGGACCTGTGGTTCGTCCTGGGGCTGAACCGGGGCGTTGCCGGGGCGGCGGAAGCCACGGTCATCGCCCAGTATGCCTCCGGGCTGGGAATCGCTCTTTATGCCTGGAAAACCGCCCCGTGGCTGCGTTTAAGGCCCCGCTCCTTCCGGGTGCGGAGAAGCCGCCTGGGGGAGGTGGCCAATTTCTCGGTGCTCACCTGCGTGCAGCAGTCGGTGATGAATTTGGGAATTCTGCTGGTGCAAGGCGTGGTCAACGGCTTTGGCCCCGGAGTGATGGCCGCTTTCGCGGCGGCGGTCAAAATTGACGCCTTTGCCTATATGCCCGTGCAGGACTTTGGCAATGCCTTTTCCACCTTCATTGCCCAAAACTTTGGCGCTCGAAAGCGTGAGCGGATTCAAGCGGGGCTGAAAGGAGCCGTGGCGGCGTCCTGCGGGTTTTGTGTGGTGGTGTCGGTGCTGGTGTTTCTTTTTGCCAAGCAGCTGATGCTGATTTTTGTGGAGCCGGGGGAGACGGAGATCATTGCGGAGGGCGTGCGGTATCTGCGCATTGAGGGCGCGTTCTATTGGGGCATCGGCCTGCTGTTTTTGCTGTACGGGCTGTACCGGGCTTTGGGAAAACCGGGGATGTCCGTGGTGCTGACCGTGGCCTCTTTGGGTACGCGGGTGGCCTTGGCCTACCTGCTTTCGCCGGTTCCGGCCATTGGCGTGGCCGGGGTATGGTGGGCAGTGCCCATTGGCTGGGTATTGGCGGATTTAATCGGAATTGGGACCTATTTGGCGCGCCGGGAGAAACTGTTGGGCGAATATGGGGAACCGGCCGGTGGCAAGACCGCTTTTGCACATTCTGGCGCGGAGCACAAAAAGAAGCGCCCGTAGGCGCTTCTTCCGGCCTCAGCTCAAGCCCCGGGGGGAACTGGGCAGGTCGCCAAGGTTGTTGCTCTCGTCTCCGTCCGGCAGAGAGCGCAGATATTCGCTCCCGTTCCGGCTGGCGATGGCCACGCCCCGTATGCCCCCCTGCTTGGCCAGGGCCACGCCCTCACGCTTGGAAAGTACGCTGCCATCGGAAAGCTCGTAGCCGGAAATTTTTCCGTTTTTTCGGACCAGCCGGGCAATGGATTTCGCGTCCTTGTTTGGGACGGGATTCATAATGTTAATGTTGGCGGGCAGGTTGCCAATCCTGCCGCCGGATGGTTGTTTCATATGCGGGCCTCCTTGGAAAATTCGGTCATCCTTTAGTGTGGCGGGGATGGGGAATTTTATTCCGTAGGGAGCCGGTGATTTTTGGCGGGACTCGATAAAAACACGGGTCCCAGCAGGAGCCATCCGCGCATGGCCAAAAGAAAGGACAGCGGGCAAATTTGCTCCCTGTCTTTTTTGTATACCTATATAAATAGAAACTGTGTCCAAAAACCTCCCGGCCTTAAGGGCGTTGCCATAAGAAAACATGAGAAAACCCAGTAAAATCAATGTTTTTA
>CAJUNS010000035.1 GCA_910587995.1 uncultured Oscillospiraceae bacterium
GAGCATGCGGCTGTTAACCGCAGGGTCGTTGGTTCGAGTCCAACAGGGGGAGCCAAAGTCTACAGGTTATTTATCTGTAGACTTTTTCTTTTTTGAAATTTTGATATCCTTAGTAGCATCTAATGGACAGTCTGATATAAAACAGGCGGTCTTCGCTGTTTTCCCAGGTGGCGTGCCCTTGCAATTTTATTCGAACTTTTTCAATAATTTTCGAAAAATCCCCTTGACATCTGGGCCGAATGATGCTATAATAAGCAAGCGTTGAGGCGATAGCCCAATGACTGGTGCGCAGGTATGGCGGAATTGGCAGACGCGTATGGTTCAGGTCCATATGAGCGAAAGTTCATGCAGGTTCAAGTCCTGTTACCTGCACCAAGAATCCTCTTTCCAAATGGAAAGAGGATTCTTTTTTACTTTCTTCATATTTTCGTAAAATTTCGATTTGTCAAGTGCTTTTCTCGCTTTTTTCTATTGGCCCAGCAGTTTGTACAGGGCTTTTGGCAGAATAGAAAGTGGCTTCATGCTTTTTCGCGAAACCTTTAGGGAGACTCCTTTGAAAATCCCTAAAAAATTGGGACTTGCCAGGCCTTTTCTCCGCCTTGACAGACGCTCTGGTACGCGCTATAATTCAAGCTGGAGTAGCTCCGAAGTTTTGGAGCGAATATGAGGGAAGCCCTGATGAAATCCCCTGAGTTCCGGTGGTTTTTCGGTGGAAGGCCCCTGGGCCAGGCTGGTTTGATCAGCCCTTTCTGAACGATCAAGAAAGGAAGTGCGCGATGAAGCAACACAAAAAAGGTTTGGCGTTGTGGCTGGGGGTCGTGGTCCTTCTGCTGGCTGGCACAATCATTGCCGGATATCACGGCCGGGCGGAAAGCGTCCAAGAGTCAATGCGGGACGCAGTGCTGCACAATGTCAACCAAATCCAGTTCGTTGGAGGAAAAGTGGTCAATCCCGGGCTGGTTTCCGCTTTTCTGGTCACGGCAATCCTCTTGCTGGCCGCCGTGTTCCTCCGGGTCTTTGTCATCCCCAAATTCCGCTTGGTGCCAGGCAAGTTTCAGCTGATTCTGGAAACAGTGGTGGGGCTATTCGACAACATGGCCAAGACCAACAGTCCCCACCGCAACGGTTTTTTGGGAGCCTACATTTTTATGGCGGGGGCTTACATTTTTGTAGGTACGCTTTTTGAATTGCTGGGCTTGCAGGCTGTTACCACCGGCGGCCACCCTATCACCCTGCCTGCCCCCCTCTCCGATGTGAACGCGGCCATTGGCCTGGGGGTACTGTCCTATCTGGTCATCCTTTCCGGCGGCATTGCGGGCAACGGTGTGAAAGGCATTGGAAAAGCCCTTAAGGAGTTTTCCCTGCCCATTTCCATGAGCTTCCGTCTCTTTGGCGCTTTGCTCAGCGGCCTGCTGGTAACAGAGCTGGTCTACTACTTTGTGAACCTAAGCTTTGTGCTGCCTGTGGTGGTAGGTGTGATGTTCACCCTGCTCCACGCCATTATTCAGACCTATGTGCTGACCATGCTTACGGCCCTGTATTATGGAGAGGTCTCGGAGCAGGAGCACAAGGAGAAGGCGAAGCCCAAAAAGAGCTGAGTGCTTTGAAATGACAAAAGGCTGATTATCAAACATAATAGGAGGATATTTACAATGCATAAGAAATCTCGCCGTATGAAATTGATTTTTGCCCTGACTCTGGCCCTCTTTGTGGTGGTTGCCCTGGCCGCCCCCGCTCTGGCTGCCGCCGAGGGCGCGCCTGCCCCCGAGGCCGCTCAGACGGATAACAGCCTGGGCCTCAAGGCCGTTGCCGCCGGCATTGCCGTAGGACTTGCCGCCGCGGGCGGCGCGGTAGGCATGGGCTTGGCTACCGCTAAGTCGGCGGAGGGCATCTCCCGCCAGCCCGAGGCGGAGGGAAAGATCCGCACCTCCCTGATGCTGGGCCTGGTCTTTATCGAGACCGCCATCATCTACGCCCTGCTGGTGGTTATTCTGATTATCTTCGTCCTTTAAAAGCGGGGTTTGCCCCTGAAACGATTTCTGTTCCACAGAACGAAAGGAGAGAAAACATCAAGTGCAGATCCCATTGAATATTGATTGGCAGCAGATTTTGCTGCATTGGCTGAACCTGGCCATTCTGGCGGGCGGGCTCTATTTCCTGCTGTTTAAGCCGGTCAAGCAGTTTATGGAGAAGCGGGAGGACCATTACCGCGAGATGGAGGAGCAGGCCGCTGGCAAGCTTCGGGAGGCCGAGCGCATTCAAGAGAGCTACCGGCAAAAGCTGGAGAAGGCCGGGGAGGAAATCCACGCGGCCCGGCAGAAGGCCCAGCAGATGGTGCAGCAGTCTGCCGAGGAACAGCTGGCCCAGGCCCAGAAGCAGGCCAAGGAGATTGTGGCCCAGGCCCGGGCCCAGGCGGAGCACACCAAGGAGCAGGCCATGAAGGAGTCTCAGCGGGAGCTGAAGAAGCTGGCCACAGAGGCGGCGGAAAAGATCGCCTTCGGCACAGACCAGGACCCCTTCGACCAGTTTTTGAATCTGGCAGAGGGAGGCGGGGCGCATGAGGGCCGATAGAGGGCATCTGAACGCCGTGCTGCACAGCGCTAAGGAGCCCAGCGCGGAACAGTACCAGCGCTTTTCCCAGTTTTTGACCCGGACCTACCGGCGGGAGGTGCCCTTGAAGTGGGAGGAAGACCCTTCCATTAAGGAAGGCTTCCAGATGCAGGTGGGCTCCGATGTGTACGACTGGACCCTCCATGGCCGTGTGCGCCAGTTCCAGGACTATCTGCGCCAGCTGCGGCCCGGCCAGGAGGACATCATCCCCCTGATGCGTCAGGCTGTGGACGATTGGGACCCGGCGGTGGCCCCAGAAGAGTTTGGCCAGGTGCTTACCGTAGACAACGAGATCGCCACGGTGGGCGGCCTGACCCACGCCCAGTATGGAGAGATTCTGGTCTTTGCCTCCGGCGTAAAGGGCATGGTGCAGGACCTGCGCCGGGATGACTTGAGCTGTATCCTCTTTGGGGACAGCGAGGAGATTACGGCGGGCAGCATGGTCCGCCGCACCATGAAGACCGCCGCCATGCGGGTGGGCCAGGGCTTTTTGGGCCGGGTGGTGGACGCCCTGGGCATCCCCGTGGACGGCAAGGGCCACATCGAGGCGGAGACCCACAGGCCCATCGAGGCTCCCGCTCCGGGCATTTTGGACCGCCAGCCCGTGAACACCCCCATGGAGACCGGACTTTTGACCATCGACTCCATGTTCCCCATTGGCCGGGGCCAGCGGGAGCTGATCATCGGCGACCGGCAGACAGGCAAAACCGCCATTGCCCTGGACACCATTTTAAACCAGAAGGGCAAAAACGTGGTGTGCGTCTATGTGGCCATTGGGCAGAAGTCCAGCAGTGTGGCCCAGATGGTGGAGAACCTGCGCCGCCGGGGAGCCATGGACTACACCTGTGTGGTCAGCGCCCCGGCAGGGGCCTCGGCGGCTTTGCAGTACATTGCCCCTTACGCGGGCTGCGCTTTGGCCGAGTACTTTATGTACCAGGGCCAGGATGTGCTCATTGTGTACGACGACCTCTCCAAGCACGCCATTGCCTACCGGGCTTTGAGCCTGCTGCTGGAGCGCTCGCCAGGCCGTGAGGCCTACCCAGGCGATGTGTTCTACCTGCACTCCCGGCTGCTGGAGCGGGCGGCTCATCTTTCGGACGAGCGGGGAGGCGGCAGCATGACCGCCCTGCCTATTGTAGAGACCCAGGCGGGAGATGTGTCCGCCTACATCCCCACCAACATCATCTCCATTACAGACGGACAGATCTTTTTGGAGAGCGACCTGTTCTTCTCTGGCCAGCGGCCGGCGGTGAATGTGGGCCTGTCCGTGTCCCGTGTGGGCGGCGATGCCCAGACCAAAGCCATGAAGGCCGCCGCCGGGGCCATCCGGCTGGAGCTGGCCCAATACCGGGAGATGGAGGTATTTACCCAGTTTTCCAGCGACCTGGACGACGCCACCAAACGGCAGCTCAGCTATGGCCAGGGCTTGATGCGCCTGCTGCGCCAGCCCCAGTACGCGCCCTTCTCCCACCATGAACAGGTGATCATCCTGGCCGCGGCCATGGGCCATGTGATGCAGGATATTCCCCTGCCCCAGATGGACGGTTTCCGTTCCGGGCTGACCGCCTATGTGGAGGATCAGGCTCCGGACCTGTGCCGCCGGGTGGACCAGACCGGCCTGCTGGCCCAGGAGGACCGGGAGGAGATTGTGGCCCTTGCCCAGAAGTACCGGGAGGACTTTTTGAAGCAGAGAAAGCGTGGTGGCTGAGATGGCCGGAACCAAGGAGATCAAAACCCACATTGACAGCGTCCGGGAGACCCGGAAGATCACCAACGCCATGTATCTAATCGCCTCCACCAAGCTGCGCCGGGCCCGCCAGGACCTGGACAACACCCGGCCCTATTTTGAGGCTTTGCAGGGGGAGATCAAGCGGATCTTCCGCACGGCCCACGATGTGGACAGCCACTACTTTTACCCTCCTGAGGGGGCCGAGGGCCTGGACCGGGGCACCTTTGGGTGCCTGGTCATCACCGCGGACAAGGGGCTGGCAGGTTCCTATAACCAGAACGCCATTAAGGAGGCCATGGCCCTTTTAGAGCGGCATCCGGCCACCAAGCTGTTTGTGGTGGGGGAGTATGGCCGGCGGTTTTTCACCCAGCACCGGGTGCCCATTGAGCACAGCTTTTTGTACACGGCCCAAAACCCCACCATGGCCCGGGCCCGGGAGATCAGCGCCCTGCTGCTGGATGGCTTTGACCGGGGCGAGCTGACGAAAATTTTTGTGGTGTATACCGATATGGAGAGCAGCATGTCCTTTCGGGCCAGAAGCACCCGGCTGCTGCCTTTTCACCGCACCTATTTCGCGGACACTGCCCAGCACGAAAAGGCCGTGACCGAGGGCTTTGAGTTTTTGCCGGACGCCCGAGGCGTGCTGAACAACATTATGCAGAGCTATGTTTCCGGGTTCATCTACAGCGCGCTGATCGACAGCTTTTGCTGTGAGCAGAACGCCCGCATGACAGCCATGGACAGCGCCAACACGAATGCGGAAAATCTCATGGGGGAGCTATCCCTCCAATACAACCGGGTCCGTCAGGCGGCCATTACCCAAGAGATCACCGAGGTCTCGGCGGGGGCCAGGGCCCAGCGTAAAAAGAAGGAAAGGTGAGGGCTTTGGAAAAAGGAATCATCGTACAGATCTCCGGTCCCGTAGTGGATGTGGAGATCCAGGGCGGGCGGCTGCCCCGGCTGCGGGAGGAGCTGACCGTGGAAAAGGACGGGACCGTGCGGGTGATGGAAGTGGCCCAGCATCTTTCCAGCACCACCGTGCGGTGCATTATGCTCTCGGCCAGCGAGGGCCTGGCCCGGGGGCTGGCGGTGGATGTGCCTGGGCACACCATCCAGGTGCCGGTGGGCAAGGCCACCCTGGGCCGCATGTTCAACGTGCTGGGCCAGCCCATTGACGGCGAGGGCCCCGTGCCCGAGGGCACTCCCGTGCAGAGCATTTACCGGAATCCCCCCAGCTTTGAGGAGCAGAGCCCGGCGGTGGAGATTCTGGAGACGGGCATCAAGGTCATCGACCTGCTGGAGCCCTACCCCCGGGGAGGCAAAATCGGCCTCTTTGGCGGCGCGGGCGTGGGCAAAACCGTGCTCATCCAGGAGCTTATCCACAATGTGGCCATGGAGCACGGGGGCTACTCCATCTTCACCGGCGTGGGCGAGCGCAGCCGGGAGGGCAACGACCTGTGGCGGGAGATGCGGGAAAGCGGCGTCAGCGACAAGACCGCCCTGGTCTTTGGCCAGATGAACGAGAGCCCCGGCGTGCGTATGCGGGTGGCCCTTTCGGGCCTGACCATGGCCGAGCATTTCCGGGACAAGGAGCACAAGGACGTGCTGCTCTTTATTGACAACATCTTCCGTTTTGTGCAGGCGGGCAGCGAGGTTTCCACCCTGCTGGGCCGCATGCCCTCGGCGGTGGGCTACCAGCCCACTTTGGCCAACGAAATGGGCGAGCTGCAAGAGCGGATTACCTCCACCAAAAAGGGCTCCGTTACCTCGGTGCAGGCGGTGTACGTGCCTGCCGATGACCTGACCGACCCGGCCACGGCCACCACCTTTGCCCACTTGGACGCCACCACGGTACTCAGCCGGAAAATCTCCGAGCAGGGCATCTACCCGGCAGTGGACCCCTTGGCGTCCTCCTCCCGCATTTTGGAGGCGGACGTGGTGGGCGAAGAGCACTACCGCATTGCCCGCAAGTGCCAGGAGATTTTGGAAAAATACAACGAGCTCCAGGACATCATCGCCATTTTGGGCATGGATGAACTGAGCGAGGAAGACCAGAAGATAGTAGGCCGGGCCCGGCGCTTGCAGCGCTTTTTTGCCCAGCCCACCCATGTGGCGGAGAAGTTCACGGGCATCCCCGGCGTGTATGTGCCCCTTAAGGACACCTTGGAGAGCTTCGGCAAGCTGGTGGATGGCGAACTGGACCAGTACCCAGAGGCGGCCTTTTACAATGTGGGCACCTGGCGGGATGTGGTGGCCAAGGCGGAGAAACTGGAAGCGGGTGAGGCTTGATGGAGACCTTTCAGGTGCACATCTTGGCGGCGGACCACACCTTTTACGAGGGCCCCTGCGAGAGCCTGACCATCCCCACCTCGGACGGGGAGCAGTGCATTTTGGCCCATCACAGCAGTATGATCGCGGCCATTCAGCCGGGCACCATGCGCTACCGGACGCCGGGACAGGAGAGCCGCCTGGCGGCGGTCTCCCAGGGCATGGTAAAGGTGGAGCAAAACGAGGTGCTGGTGCTGGTGGACTCGGCGGAGAGGCCGGAGGACATTGACGCGGCCCGGGCCCGCCGGGAGGCCGATGAGGCCAAGGAGGCGCTGTTGCAGCAGCGCAGCCGCCAAGAGCACAGGGTAGCGCAGGCCACCCTGGCCCGGGCGCTGAACCGGCTGCGGGTGAAATCCTCCTACTCCCACATGGAGCATTGAGAGCCCGGCAAAGGGCATATAGCAAGACCCGGCGCAACACCGGAAACCGCGGACTCCATCCGCGGTTTTTTGTTATAGTTAACGCAGCGGCACGGGTATGCCCATGCCCTTGGGCTGGCCGCTGCCGCGCTGGGTAAAAAACGCCCCTGGCAAGCGGAATTCCTTGCCAGGGGCGTTTTGGGTTTATTCGTAAGGCTTAAAGCACAGGTTCAAGTCAACCGTTGTCTCAATGCCCGGTATGGTGCCGCTGTCGGAGTACTGCCACATGCGGAAGCCGTAGCAGCAGGCAGGAAGGGGGTTGTACTCGGCGTACCAGAAGTCATAATCCTTAACCAAGTCTAGGTCATAGAAAAAGTAGGCCTGATGCTTGTTAAAGTAGACGCACGGAGTGTAACCGGCTTTCTTCACCGTCTGACAGAAGGCCTGGGCGCATTGGCTGACCACCTGGCCGGACAGGCCATAGGCCCGCAGGGTATTGGCAGGCAGCTCTTCGGTGGGCACCGGGTCCTCCCAGTCAAACACAACGGGATAGGTGAGCTCCACGCCCTCCAGCTGCTCCACCACGAACTCCGCCTCGGCCTTGGCTTCCTCCGGGGTTACGGCCTGAGAGAAGAAATAGACCCCCAGGTCCAACCCGGCGTTGGCCGCTTCTTCCAGGTTCTGCCGGAAGGACTGGTCCTCCTTAAGCAGGCCCTGGGTCATGCCCCGGTAGCCGGTGCGCAGCATGGCGAACTGGACCCCGGCGGCTTTTACCGCATACCAGTCCACCTCGCCCTGAAACTCAGAGACGTCCACGCCCAGCACCGCTCCTTTGTACTCCAGGCGGCCCTCCGGGCCGGTGGTAAAGCCCTCAAAGTCCAGCTTGTTGTCAGGAACGTCAAAGTCCGGGATAATGACCTCCCCTTCATATAGGTCCTCAAACAGGCGCATGCCCTCGGGAATCACCGGGCCCTCCACGCCGGAGCTGGAAGGGGCGGGCGGCTCGTCCTCCTGGCCGCTGGTGAGGAAAACGATGAACAGGGTGATGAGCACTACCGCCAGCGCCGCGGCGGCACAAATAAGGGAAAACTGGCGCAGCTGCCGTTTTTCTAAATGTAACATCCTGCCCTCCTTGTTGGGATGAAGATTGAGAATTGCGCAAGAGATTCCGCAAGCCTTACAATATCAGGACCCCCGGGGGGCCTGGTTCGAAAGCCGCCTCTCCAGCGCTTCCGGATCACTTGGCCTTATATTCCTTTAGGGCAATGGTCACGGGTACTTTTTCCGGCACACCGGGCACCTCGGCCTCTTCGGTGTACTGCCACATCTGGAAATCGTAGTAAAAACTGGGCTGGGGCTTGTACTCCGCATACCAGAACTCAATGTTGGAAAGGCGGGAAAGGTTCAGGCTCTCATAGGCCATGGATTTGCTGGCCAGGTAGCAGGGGGTAAAGCCCGCCGCGTCAATTTTTTTGCAGAAGGTCTCAATAAAGCCGGTGACCTGTTCGCCGTTGCAGCGGACGCTGCGGGAGTTGGGGTCCTGAGAGCCGTCGTCGTTCACGGCGTATTTCCAATAGATGGCGATGGGGTAGGTCACGGAATAGTCCCGAATCTGCTCCAGCACAAACTGGGCCTCCGCCTGGGCCTCCGCGTCGGAAACCGCCTGGGAGAAGAAATACACGCCCACGGGCAGGCCCGCGGCCGTGGCGCCCTCTATGTTCTGCTGAAACTTAGGGTCCAGCTTAATGCGGCCCTTAATCTGCTCCCGCCAGCCCACCCGGATCATGGCGAAGTCCACGCCGCTGGCGGCCACCTGCTCCCAGTCGATGTCTCCCCCCCGCTTGCCGGAAACGCTGATGCCGATAAAGGAATTGCCGGCCAGATATTTGACGGTCCCATCCTTCTCCAGGAATTGGCCGGGCTCATACTGAGAGGTGGGCAGGCCCTCGTAATAGGGAATGGTCATCCGGCCATCGTTTAGGTCGTCCACCTGGGCGGAGGAACCGTCCTGGGTGAGCAGCTCCACCATGCTGGTGCGGGGGCCTTGGGAGAGAATGGCAACGGAAAGCAGCACAATGGCGGCAACCAGAATAAAGGTGGCTGAGAGAAAAATCGCGCGGTTTATCTTCATGGGATCGGGTCCTTTCTTATGGAAAAACCGGCGGCGGGACGGAGAAAGGCCCGGAGCCCAGCGCGCGGGATTACTAAGTATTATACATGAAATTTGTCGAAAAGGCAACACCAAGAGTGGGAACAAAGCTGGAATTTCCCGCCAGAAGCCTGTAAAAGGCAAAAACTCTCATTTTGCGCCTTGCCCTTCCCGGCGGTTTTTGGTACAATAGAGAAACAGAGAAGGAAACCAAAGAGGGAAAGCGGGAGAGTATGGAAAACTGGACAATGCGGGAATGGTCCGCCAAAGAGCTGCGGGCCTATTATCAAGAGTGCCTGCGGCGGGACTTTCCCCCCGACGAGCGGATGCCCCTGGCCCGCATGGAGGAGCTGACCCAGACCGGGGGCCAGGTTTCTCTGGGATTTTACCGGGCGGGGGAGCTGGCCGCTTATGGGGTGTTCATCAAAAATGGGCGGGAGGCCGCGCTGCTTAACTACTACGCGGTGCAGCCCCAGCTGCGGGGCCAGGGTGTGGGCACCGCGTGTCTGGGCCTGCTGCGCCGGGCGGCGGACCAGATGGCCGCCCATTGGATTATTTTTGAGGTGGAGGCCCCGGAAGACGGGTCCACCCCGGAGGAGACGGAGACCCGGAACCGGCGGGTGGCTTTTTACCGGCGGGGCGGAGCCCTGGCCACCGGGGTGGATTCGGTGCTGTTTGGGGTACACTACCACATTATGCTGCTGCCCGCCGCCAGCCTGGGGCCAGAGCCCCCGCCGCCGGAGGACAGGGCGGTTCGGGCCGCGTTGGAGGACCTATACCGGGCGGCCATTACAGACCGGCCCGCGCCGGGGCTGTGTTTTCAAGAGGCCTGCCGGGTGTGGCTGCGGGACCAGAAGGGCCTTTAATAAGCAAGAAGCCTGGTTTGGGGCAAATGGTTGCAGTCAGGGGCAAGAGCCTTTGCCCTGCCCCCTCATAATTTTAAAAAGCATACACGCCAAAAAGGAGGCTGGAAGATGGAGCGGAAAGAAGAAACTGGAACCATGCACTTTACCCGGGAGCTGGGACGGGCGCTGACCTGCCTGTTCCGGGGCAGGCGGCGGTTTATGGACGAAAAGCTGCGAGAGCATGAGTTTACGGGGAATATGTATATGATTCTGCTTCATGTGGACCGGCACCCAGGCACCAGCCAGGACAGCATCGCGGCCCACATGTACCTGGACAAATGCAGCGTGGCCCGGCGGGCCAAGCGGCTGGAAGAGCTGGGGTGCATCCGCCGGGAAACCGACCAGTTGGACCGGCGGCAGAACAAGCTCTACCTGACGGAAAAAGGCAGGGCACTGGCCCCGGTGATCCGGGAATACCTGGGCCAGTGGGGCGGCCAGGCCACAGCGGCACTGACCCCAGAGGAGAAAGAAGAGCTCATCCGCCTGCTGCTGAAGATGATGCCGGAAAAGGGCGGGAAAGCTTAGGCTGTTTTATTGGGAATACGGAGCGGCCAGGAGGATTCAAGGGACCGTACCCCTGGAGGCGGTATCACGCTTTGCGCGTACGCAATGGCTGTGAGGTCACTCAATTTATCAATTTTAAGGAGCTGTATTATGGACCCAACTTCATCAAACAAGCGGCAGAAAGGCTTGGTACGGCGCTTTCTGCCCTATTTTGGCAAATATAAGGCGGTTTTGGTCTTCGACCTGTTCTGCGCGGCCCTGACCACCCTGTGCGAGCTGACCCTGCCCCTTTTGGTCCGCTATGTAACGGATCTGGGCATCAACAACCTGGCCGGGCTGACCTTGGAGCTGGTGCTGAAAATTGGGGCGTTGTACTTGTTCCTCTGCCTGGTGGACGCGGGGGCCACGTTCTTTCGGGCCTCCATTGGGCACATTATGGGCGCGAAAATGGAGACGGACATGCGCTCTCAGCTTTTCGCCCACCTGCAAAAGCTGAGTTTCCAGTATTTTGACAACATGAAGGTGGGGCAGATTATGTCCCGCATTACCTCGGACCTGTTCGATGTGACGGAGTTTGCCCATCACTGCCCGGAGGAAATCTTTATGGCGGGCATCAAAATCATTGGGGCCTTTGTCATCCTCTGCGGGGTCAATGTGCCCCTGACCTTGATTGTGTTCTCCGTGGTGCCCTTTATGGTGCTGGCCGCAGCCTATTTCAACATGAAGATGCGGGACCAGTTCCGGCAGCAGCGGGCCCAGATCGGCGAGATCAACGCCCAGGTGGAGGACAGCCTCTTGGGCGTGCGGGTGGTTAAGTCCTTTGCCAACGAGGGGCTCGAGACGGAAAAATTTGAAAAAGGCAACCGGCTTTTTTACAACATCAAGCGGGTACGCTACTATTTAATGGGCGGCTTTGAGGCCAGCAACCGGATGTTTGACGGACTGATGCACTTTTTAGTGCTGCTGGCCGGGGCGCTTTTTATGATGAACGGCAGCGTGCGGCCCGCGGATCTGGTGGCCTACATGCTCTATGTGGGCACGCTGATCACCTCCATCCGCCAGCTGGTGCAGTTTGCCGAGCAGTTCCAGCAGGGCATGACGGGCATTGAGCGCTTTTTCCAGATTTTGGACGCGGACGTGGAGATTTTCGACGAGCCAGGGGCCCGGCCCCTGAGCCTCAAAGAGGGCCGGGTCCACTTTGAGCATGTGGGCTTCAGCTATGCCGATGATGGCACGCAGGTGCTCTCGGAGATTAACCTGGACGTAAAGCCCGGCCAGAACGTGGCCCTGGTGGGGCCCTCTGGCAGCGGCAAAACCACCCTGTGCAACCTGATCCCCCGGTTTTACAATGTGACCGAGGGGCGCATCCTGATTGACGGACAGGACGTCCGGCAGGTGACCCTGCGGTCCCTGCGGGAGCAGATTGGATTTGTGCAGCAGGACGTATACCTGTTCTCAGGCACGGTGTTTGAGAACATCCAGTACGGCAAGCCCGGGGCTACCCGGGCCCAGGTGGAGGAAGCCGCCCGGCAGGCGGGGGCCCATGGGTTCATTATGGGGCTCAGCGGCGGCTATGACACCTATGTGGGCGAGCGGGGGGTAAAGCTCTCCGGCGGGCAGAAGCAGCGCATCAGCATTGCCCGGGCCTTTTTGAAAAACCCGCCCATTCTCATTTTAGACGAGGCCACCAGCGCCCTGGACAACGAGAGCGAGAAGATTGTGCAGGAGTCCCTGGAAAAGCTCTCCCAGGGCCGCACCACCTTTACCATCGCCCACCGGCTTTCCACCATCCGCAACGCCACGGTGATTTTGGTGCTGACCGAAAAGGGCATTGAGGAAAAGGGAACCCATGAGGAACTGATGGAAAAACGCGGGACATACTATCATCTGTACAATACATACAGCGGGGAGAAGGAGTGAGGACATTGGACAAGGAGCGGTTTTATAAAAGCCTGGAGGGCAGGCGCGTGGCCCTGTGCGGCATTGGCCGCAGCCACATGCCTCTGGCGGAGCTGTTCCAGCGCCACGGGGCCAAGGTCTCGGCCCGGGATAAGAGGAGCTTTTCCCAGCTGGGCGAAAACGGTGAGAAGCTGCGGGCTTTGGGCGTGGAGCTTATTTTGGGGGAACATTATTTGGACAGCCTGACCGAGGATGTTATCTTCCGCACCCCGGGCATGCCGTGGCATCTGCCCCAGCTGGCGGAGGCCCGGAAGCGGGGCGGCGTGGTGACCAGTGAGATGGAGGTTTTCTTCCAGCTGTGCCCCTGCAAAATTTTCGCCGTTACCGGCAGCGATGGAAAGACCACCACCACCACCATTCTAGCGGAGTTTCTGCGGGCCCAGGGGAAGAACGTCCACCTGGGCGGGAACATTGGCAAGCCCCTTTTGCCGGAGATTGAGACCGTTGGCCCGGAAGACGCGGCCGTGGTGGAGCTTTCCAGTTTCCAGCTGATTTCCATGCGCCAGAGTCCGGATGTGGCGGTGGTGACCAACCTGGCCCCCAACCACCTGGACGTGCATAAGGATATGGCCGAGTATGTGGACGCCAAGAAGAATATTTTTCTCCATCAAAACGCCTTTTCCCGCACCGTTTTAAATTTGGACAATGACATTACCGCCGGGTTCGCGCCGGAGGTCCGGGGCGGCCTGTGGGGCTTCAGCCGGAGGGAAAGGCCCTGCCAGGGCGTT
This sequence comes from uncultured Oscillospiraceae bacterium, assembly GCA_910587995.1. Classification (GTDB taxonomy): domain Bacteria; phylum Bacillota; class Clostridia; order Oscillospirales; family Acutalibacteraceae; genus Acutalibacter. Next base: position 13,272 of record CAJUNS010000035.1, read on the forward strand.
TGGTGCGACGGGAAAAGCATCTACGCCCAAGGGGAGAAGCTGCTGGATGTCAGCGAGATCAAACTGCCCGGCTGGCATAATGTGGAAAATTATATGGCCGCCATTGCCGCCGCCTGGGGAGAGGTGGACCCGGAGAACATGCGCCGGGTGGCCCGGAGCTTTGGGGGCGTGGAGCACCGGATGGAGTTTGTGCGGGAGCTGAACGGCGTGCGGTATTTTAACGACTCCATCGCCAGCTCCCCCAGCCGGACCATTTCCGGCACCCTGGCCTGCTGCGGCCAAAATCTGGTGCTGCTGTGCGGCGGCTACGACAAGCATATTCCCTACGAGCCCTTGGGCCCGGCGATATGCGCCAAGGTGAAGGCGCTGGTTTTAATGGGCGCCACGGGCCCAAAGATCGAGGCGGCGGTTCGGGCCTCGGAAAACTACCGGGAGGGCGCGCCTGTGATTCTGCACGCCCAGAACATGGAAGAGGCCGTGGCCCTGGCCCAGAAAGCGGCGGGGCCCGGGGACGTGGTGTCCCTGTCTCCGGCCTCCGCCTCTTTTGACCGGTACCCCAATTTTGAAGCCAGAGGGCGGCATTTTAAAGAGCTGGTCAACAAGCTGTAAGCCAGCGGGACGGCCTTTGGGAGGAGTAGGAGAAGGCCAGCCCGCCCCAATGGAATAAAAGTCTTTGAAGATTGTGAAGGGGCTTTCTTTCGAGAAGGCTCCCGCAGGCCCGCCAAGGGGGATTGACCGCCGGGGCGGCCTTAAGAAAGGATGAAAATAATATGAAGAAGAACGCAAGACCGCCCAGAAGGAATGCTGGGCCCCGGACCTTTTCCGGGCATTCCAGCGCGGAGAGCTACTCTCCATCCAGCGCGGCCCATAGCTTGGAGGAAAAATTTATTGTGGCCGCTTTAAAGCGCTGCGGCGGCGAGGGCGTGCCCTCCCGGTCCCTGCAGCGGGAGTCCGGCATACGGGACAAGGACGCCTTTTATGGGGCGCTCCACCATTTAGAAGAGTCCGGCGAGGTGCTGGTGGACAAGGACCATTGGGTCAAGCTGGCCCCGCCGGTTACGGAGATTGAGGCCACGTTGGTGTCCATTTCCGAGCGCTTTGGCTTTGCCCGGCCCACCAAGGCGGGGGAGGATATTTTTATCCCCGGCCGGGACCTGAACGGGGCCTTTGTAGGGGATACCGTCATCCTCTGCGGCCTGCAAAAGCGGGACCGGGGTCCCAGCGGCCGGGTTAAGCGCATTGTACAGCGGGGCGAGAATAAAATCACCGGCACGGTCCATGTGGACGAGCATGGGGCCAGGGTCACCCCGGATGGGCCCATCCGCTACGACCTGGAGGTGCCCCAGTCTCTGCTGGGCGGCGCCAAGGACCGGGACAAGGTGCTGCTTGAGCCCCGGCAGGATGGCCGCGGCGACTGGCGGCAGGCAGCGGTGAAGATGGTATTTGGCTGCGGCGACCGGGCCCGGGTTTGTGCCGACGCCATCATTGAGCGCTGCGGCATTCCCACCCAGTTTCCCCCGGAGGTGCTGGCCCAGGCCCAGGAGATCAGCCAGATGACCGTGACAGAGGAGGACCTTGCCCACCGCCTGGACCTGCGGGAGGAGCCCATTTTCACCATCGACAGCGCCGACGCCAAGGACCTGGACGACGCGGTCTCCGCCCGAAAGACCGCGGAGGGCTACACGCTGGGGGTGCACATTGCCGATGTGTCCCACTATGTAAAGGCCGGAACCCCCATGGACCTGGAGGCTTTCCGCCGGGGCACCTCGGTCTACTTTGCGGACCGGGTGATTCCCATGCTGCCCGAGGCCCTGTCCAACGGGGTCTGCTCCCTAAACGCGGGCACGGAGAAGCTGACCTTTTCCGCTCTGATGGACTTTGACCAGGAGGGCAACATGATTGATTACCGCTTTGAAAAGACGGTGATCAACTCGCAGGTCCGGGGGGTTTACAGCGAGGTCAACGCCATTTTGGCGGGCACGGCCAGCAAAGAGCTGCTGGACAAATACGCCCCTGTTATGGAAAGCCTGCAAACCGCCAAAGAGCTGGCGGATATTCTGGCCGCCAACGGCAAGGCCCGGGGCCAGATGGACCTGACCAGCGATGAGATTAAGTTTGTGCTGGACGAGGACGGCATTTGCGTGGATATTCTCCCCCGGACCCAGGGGGCCTCGGAGGAGATGATTGAACAGCTGATGGTGGCTGCCAACTGCGCGGCGGCCAAAGCCTCGCTCAAAGCCCGGATTCCCTTTTTATACCGGGTGCATGAGCATCCCTCCCCCGACCGGGTGCTGGAGCTGTGCGACCTGCTGGAGCGGCTGGGCGTGCCCTGCAAGGAGCTGACCCGGGGCAACCCCGAGGCCAAGGATTTTGCCGCTGTGCTGAACCGGGTGAAGGGCACGGGGAAGGAATCGGTGGTGAACCAGCGCATTCTGCGCACCATGGATAAGGCCCGGTACGACCACCGGGAGCTGGGCCATTTTGGCCTGGCCCTGGCGGAGTACAGCCACTTTACCTCACCCATCCGCCGGTACCCAGACACCTCCATACACCGCATTCTCAGCGGCCTGGTAAGGGGCGCGGACCCGGAGGACCTGGGCAAGCGCTACCGGACCTTTGCGGAGGAAGCGGCGGCGGAGTCCTCTAAGACGGAGGTGCGGGCCGTTACCGGCGAGCGGGACGCGGAGGACTGCTACACGGCGGAATATATGCGGCAGCATTTGGGGGAACACCATGTGGGGGTCATCAACGGGGTGACGCCTAAGGGCATTTTTGTCAAGCTTCCCAACAACGCCGAGGGCTTTGTCAGCTTGCAGGATTTTCAAGACTGCGACTTTGAGTATGACGGGGAGATTATGCACCGGGACCTGCGCAGCGGGCGGGTGCTGATGATGGGCCAGGAGCTGCCCATTATTGTGGCCGCAGCGGACGTAGCCACCGGCCGCATTGACTTTGTCCCATCCAGCGTGACGCTGGACCCAAACGCGCGTGAGGGCTCAGGGGATTGAGACAGGCCAGCCGCCCGCGAGGGCGCTGGGTGGAATGCGTTTTCCCTGCCGGAGTCTTGGGGCCTTTGGGAATAAGCCCCCAGGGACGGGCATAAGATAGGGGTAGAGAAGAAATAAACCCGACCCGAAAGGAAACCTCCCCATGAAAAGCTTCCTGCTCTCTGCCGTGCTGGGCTTTTTGGCCTTGGCGCTGGTGAACCTGACCGCCCAATACACCGGGGTGGTCCTCCCGCTGAACCGGCTGACCCTGGCGGCCTCTGGCGTGCTGGGCGTGCCGGGGGTTACGCTGCTTGTTCTGCTGAACGCCATATTGCTTTGAGAAAACCCATGGAAGGGAAGTAAAAATATGTATCTGATCAACGCCAAATATTTGGACAAGGACTTCCGCCTGGCCCAAGGGGACATTCAGGTGGACGGGGGCAAAATCGTCCAGACCGGCCCCGCCCTGCCCCGCAAAGAGGAGGACATGGCCGTGGACTGCCAGGGCTATACCATTGTCCCCGGCTTTGTGGACGTGCACATTCACGGCTGCGACGGGGCGGATACCTGCGACGGCACCCCCGAGGCCCTGCACGCCATGGCCCGCTTTTTGCTGTCCCACGGCGTGACCTCCTTCTGTCCCACCACCATGACCACGGGCCGGGAGGTCATCGAGAGGGCCCTGCTGGCGGCAAAGGGCCTTCACGACGCGCCCTTGGAGGACGGGGCGAAGGTTGTGGGCGTGAACATGGAGGGGCCCTTCATCTCCAAGGAGCGCAAAGGCGCGCAAAAGGAGGAGGACATCGTCGCGCCCAATTTCCCCCTGTTCCGGGAGCTGTTCGACCTGAGCGGCGGTTTGGTGAAGCTGGTGGATATTGCCCCAGAGCAGCCCGGCGGCCAGGAGTTTGTGAAAAAGGCCAGGGAGCTGTGCACCGTGTCCATTGCCCACACCACCGCCAACTATGACCAGGCCAAGGAGGCCTTTGACTGGGGCGTGACCCACGCCACCCATCTGTTCAACGCCATGAACGGCCTGCACCACCGGGACCCCGGCGTGGTTGGCGCCGTGTTCGACGACGGGCGGGTTCGGGCCGAGTTGATCTGCGATGGGCAGCACATCCACCCGGCGGTGCTGAGAACCGCCTTCCAGGCGCTGGGCGACCGGGCTCTGATCGTCAGCGACTCCATGCGGGCCAACGGCATGCCCGAGGGCGCGGCCTTTGACCTGGGAGGGCAGATGGTCACCGTGTCCGGCGGCAAGGCGACTTTGGCGGACGGCACTATTGCCGGGTCCGTGAGCAACCTGCACCAGGAGGTCAAGAACCTGGTAAGCTGGGGCGTGCCCTTTGAGCAGGCGGCAAAGGCCGCCAGCCTGATTCCCGCCCGGGCCATTGGGCTGGACGGGGAGATCGGCAGCATCGAGCCGGGCAAGGCGGCGGACCTGGTGGTGCTGGACCAGAATTTGGACATTGCGTCCGTGTGGGTTTCCCAGGGCGCGGAGACTAAATTGCTGACTTTTGGAAAATAAGCCTGGGAAAAAGGGAGCGTGGAGGCCTGTCCTCCAGGCTCCTTTTTTGTTTTTGCCAGGGGAGAAAAATAATTGGAAAATTTGCGCAAACAGGGGATAGATTTCTAGGCCCGGTTGTGGTATGATGAAGCCAGCCGGGCCGTCAGGGAGCGCTCTCTGCGCCCGGCCATTGACCGAAGTTGAATTTTGCGGGCGGGGAGGCTTTTTCATGAACGACTGGTTTGGCGCGGTCCTTCTGGCGGGCGGGGACTCCACCCGCATGGGAGGGGGGCGCTCCAAGGTCTTGGCCCCACTGGGGGGGCAGCCCGCCCTGCTGCGGCCCCTGCGCGTCCTGTGTGCCTGCGGGCATGTGAAAACGCTCTGCCTGGTGTGCCGGGAGCAGGAAATGGACGAGCTGGCCCGGCTGGTTCAGGAGGCCGGCCCCTTGGGCGGACAGACCATTCGCTTTGCCCTGGGAGGGCCGGAGCGCCAGGACTCGGTGTGGAATGGGGTCCAGGCTCTGGGGGACAGCTGCGGGTACTTACTCATCCACGATGGAGCCCGGCCTCTGGTAGACCCGGAGGTGGTGGACGCTGTGTGCCGGGACGCTTTAGAATATGGCGCGGCCACGGCGGCGGTGCCCAGCAAGGACACCTGCAAGCTGGCCGGGCCGGACGGCTTTGTGGAGGGCACCCCGGACCGGGACCGGCTGTGGGCGGTGCAGACGCCCCAGGCTTTCCGCCGGGAGCTGTACCTTTACGGCCTGGAGCGGGCCAGGGCCCAGGGCCGCCGCTACACGGACGACTGCCAGCTGGTGGAGGCGGCGGGGGGCCGGGTGCGGCTGACCAAAAGCGGGTATCACAATTTCAAGCTCACCACCCCGGAGGACCTGCTGCTGGCCCGGGCCATGGTGGGGGAAAGGAGCGGAGCCATGCGCGTGGGCTCTGGGTACGACGTACACCGGCTGGCAGAGGGCCGGGACCTGATTTTGGGAGGGGTGAAAATCCCCTATGAACGGGGGCTTTTGGGCCACTCGGACGCGGACGTGCTGGCCCACGCCATAGCGGACGGCCTTTTGGGCGCGGCGGCGCTGGGGGACATCGGCCAGCTCTTCCCGGACAGCGACCCCCGCTATGCCGGGGCGGACAGCCTGGGGCTGCTCTCCACGGTCTGCGGGCTGGTGCGGGGGCAGGGGTATGAGATCGGCAACATCGACGCCACCCTCATTGCCCAAAAGCCCAAGCTGGCCCCCCACATCCCGGCGATGCGGGAGCGGCTGGCCGCGGCCTGCGGGCTGGAAGTGGGCCGGGTGAGCGTAAAGGCCACCACCGAGGAGGGCCTGGGCTTCACCGGCCGGGGCGAGGGCATTGCCGCCAGCGCGGTGTGCCTGCTGGCGGAGGCTTGAGCTTGGCGAAGCCAACGCCATTAAGAGCCTGTATTCACAACCAGCGAACGGTTCCTGACAGTTAACAGTAAGCAAAATACGCGGTCCAGGTGCGTCGACGTTCGCTCCGCGAAGTCGCGGCACCTGGCGGATTCTTAAGGCAGAGCCTTAAGCCGCCGGAGGCCATAAATATACTAAGAGAATAAGGAGTGATAAGCTATGCTTCACTTAGAGCCGGTCACGGCGCAAAACTGGCGGGACGGGGTCTTCCTCACCACGGACCCGGACCGCCGGAACCCCTTGGATGAGGAGTGGGTCACCAGCACGGCCTTTTCCATGCTCCAGGCGGTCTACGAGGAAAACTGGGACTGCCGGATCATTTATGACGGCGAGACGGCGGTGGGCTTTGTGTTCTATGGCCTATGGAAGGAGGACCGCCCCCTGCTGTGCCGGTACACCATTGACGCCGACTGGCAGGGCAAGGGGTATGGGCAGAAGGCTTTGCCACTGATCGTGGAGCAAATCAGCCGGCAGTATGGCAGCCGGAAGGTGTACGTCACGCTGGAAAAGAAAAACGCCCGGGCGGTCCATCTGTACGAGAAGTTCGGCTTTCGCGGCGCCGGGGAGACCGATGAGGGCGAAAGCGTGTATGTGTACGAGATAAAAGAATAAAAAGGAGCAAAATTATGTATCAGTTTAACCGCGAAGAGTACGAGAAGCGCATGGAGTGGTTCCAGGAGGCCCGGTTCGGCCTGTTCATCCACTGGGGCATCTATTCCATCCCGGCCCGGGGCGAGTGGGTGCGCAGCCCCGAGCAGATGCCTGAGGAGGACTATCTGCCCTTCTTCCGGGAGTTCAACCCGGTGGACTTCGACCCCAAGGCCTGGGCCAAGGCCGCCAAAGCGGCGGGCATGCGGTACGCGGTGCTGACGGCCAAGCACCACGACGGCTTCTGCCTCTTTGACAGCGCGCTGACGGACTATAAATCTACCAACACCCCCTTTGGCCGGGACATCGTGCGGGAGTTTCTGGACGCTTTCCGGGCCGAGGGCCTGAAGGTGGGCCTCTACTTCTCCCTGCTGGACTGGCACCACCCGGACTACCCCCACTATGGGGACATGTACCACCCCATGCGCAGCAACCCGGCCTGCTCCAACGAGAACCGGGATTTTGACCGGTACTTAGACTACCTCCACGGCCAAGTACGGGAGCTGTGCACCAACTATGGCAAGCTGGACATCATGTGGTTCGACTTCTCCTACGGCGAGGGCGAGGACGCCATGCGGGGCGAAAAATGGCGGGGCACGGAGATGGCCACCATGGTGCGGGAGCTGCAGCCGGGCATTATTTTGGACAACCGGCTGGAGGTCAGCGGCGAGGGCTTCGGCTCTCTGGCCGAGGGCGATCCCAAGCCCTACCACGGGGACTTTGTGAGCCCCGAGCAGATCATCCCGCCCAACGGCCTGCAGGACAAGCAGGGCCGGGAGCTGGTGTGGGAGGCCTGCGTCACCATGAACAACAACTGGGGCTACTGCCAGAACGACCATTTCTTCAAGCCCGCCTCCATGCTCATCAAAAAGCTGGTAGAATGCGTCTCCAAGGGCGGCAACCTGCTGCTCAATGTGGGCCCGGACGCCCGCGGCAACATTCCGCCCCAGTCTTTGGAGATTCTGGCGGAAATTGGCAAGTGGATGGAGCGCAACAGCGAGAGCATCTACGGCTGCGGCAAGGCCGGCATGGAGAAGCCCGACAGCGGGCGCATCACCCGCAAGGGCAACACCTTGTATTATCATCTGTTTGAAAATACCATTGGCTGCATGCCTCTCCAGGGCTTGGCCCGGGAGCAGGTGGAGTCGGTGCGCTGGCTGGAAACCGGGGCGGAAATCCGCATTGCTAAAAACTGGATTTACGACAACTACCCCGATGTGGTCTTCGCAGACCTGGGGCCGGACCCGGTGCTGCCGGACCCAGTGGACACGGTGCTGAAAGTAACCTTGAAAGGATAAGCGTCCATGTTTTCTCAGGAGTTTCAAAGCTGGGCCCAGGCGGGCTGGCAGGCCCGGGCTGGGCTGTGGGAGAAGGCTCCGGCTTGGCCGGAGGCTTTGGCCCAGTTAAACGGCCAGGAGCAGACCGCCTTCCAGGCCCTGGGGGCCACCCTGCCCGCCACGGATGTGGGGGACTATTCCCCCCAGCGGCTGATTCCATTCCTGCGGGAGGGACTGGCCGCGCGGGGGGACTTTGGCTGGTGCCGCGCCCTGCCGGAGCGGATGTTTTGGAAGGATGTGCTCTACCCCCGGGTGAACAACGAGGAGCTGAGCCCCTGCCGGGAACTCTTCCGCCGGGAGCTGGAGCCCCGCCTGACCGGCCTGGACCTGCCGGAGGCTATTTTGGAGGTAAACCGCTGGTGTGCCGGACATGTGACCTACCGCTCCACGGACGAGCGCACGGCCTCCGCTTTGGCAGTGTACCACAGGGGCTGGGGGCGCTGCGGGGAGGAATCCCTCTTTGCGGTGAACGCCCTGCGCAGCGTGGGCATTGCCGCCCGGCAGATCTACGCCCCCCGCTGGTCCCACTGCGATGACAACCACGCCTGGGTAGAGGCCTGGGACGGGGCGCGCTGGCGTTTTTTGGGGGCCTGCGAGCCCGAGCCCCGGCTGGATATGGGCTGGTTTCCCCCGGCGGCGGGCCGGGCCATGCTCATCCACACCCGGGCCTTTGCCGGGGCGGCGGATGGCCATTGGCTCTTCCCAGAGACAGACCCCCTGGATTTGGACATGCGGGAGGGCCTGGCCTATGAAAGCGTCACGGGCCGCTATGCCCCCACAGGGGCCTTCCAGGTACAGGTTACCGGCCCCAATGGTCCGGCGGCGGGAGCCCGGGTAGGCTTCTACCTGCTTAACGAGGGGGCCCTGTGGCCCATTGCCCAGCGCCTAACAGACAAGGCCGGTCAAACCGCCCTGAACCTGGGCCGGGGCAGCCTGTGGGTGCTGGCCCAGCAGGAGGGGCGCGCCGCTGAGGCTCTGGTCCACACGGGGGAGCAGAACACCCTGGAGCTGGTTCTGGGCCAGAGTTCCGCTGGGGACGCGCCGGTTTCCTTCTGCTTCACAGCCCCGCCGGACCGGGGAAGCATTGGCACGCCTTTGACACCGGCGGAGCGGGAGGCCAAAGGCCAGGTTCTGGCCCGGGCCCGGGCCTGCCGGAAAGCCCGGGGCTCTCTGGTTGGGGAGGCGCCAGGGCCCGAGTGGGCGGACGTGCTGCGCGTCCTGACCAAAAAGGACCGGGCCCAGAAGGTGGACCCGGCTGTGCTGGAAGACTGCCGGAGCGCCCGGGAGCTGGCCGGGCTTTGGCCGGAGGAAGTCTTCCAGGAGGGGCTGCTCTCCCCCCGGTTTGGCACCGAGCCGCTGGCTCCTTGGCGGGCCCAGCTGGCCGGAGCGGCAGGCCAGTCCCCAGAGGACCTGTGGCCTTGGCTGCAAGAGCATGTGGAACGGCTGGACAGCTTCCAGGACCTGCCCCAAACCCCGGCGGGCGCTTGGGCCCTGCAAGGGGCAAACGCCAAAGGCATGGCCGCGCTGTACTGCGCCCTGTGCCGGGCAGAGGGCGTTCCGGCCCGGCTGGGGGCGGGGGGGTGGCCCGAATATTGGCGGGCGGGAGCCTTCCACCCGGCGGCGGGCCAGGCCTATGGCTGGCTGAGTCTTTCCGGAAAGCCCGGCGGCGGGCAGAAGCTGGGGCTGATGCGCTTGGATGAGGGCTGGACGCCTCTGCCCGCCCCCCAGCCCGGTCAGGCTATGCCCCTGCCCCCAGGCCGGTACCGGCTGATTTGCTCCACCCGGCTGCCTAATGGCAACCAGCTGGCAAGGGCTCAGGATTTCACCCTGGCCTCCGGCCAGCGGCTGGCCCTTTTGGCGGAGTTCCGGCAGGCCCGGGCGGAAGAGCTGGTCCACCGGCTGGCCCTGCCCCAGGCGGCTTTGGAGCGGGAGGGCCAGTCCCTCTCTCTTAGGGAGCTGCTGGGCCGGTCTCCTTACACCCTGCTGTGCTGGCTGGACCCAGGGGCGGAACCCACCGAGCATCTTTTGGGCGAGGTGGAGGCGGCCTCGGCCCGGCTGGCGGCTTTGGGATGCCAGACCCTCTTTGTGGGGGATGGTCCCGGCTGGTGGCGCTGTGAGGCGGGGCTTCCCGAAGCTGTGGCCCGCCGGTTCTATTTGGAGCCCGGGGTGCTGCCCCTGCTTGTTCTGGCCGAACGGCAAGGGGATGGCCTTTACGCCTGCGCGGGCTACAATGTAGGCTCCGTGGAGCTGGCGGCAGGCATCGCCCAGGCCCTGGGCGGGTGAGGCCGGAAGGGCCCGGGGCTTGTTCGCCCCATAAACATTTACATCACAACGGAGAAAGGACTTTGCGGTATGGAACAGAAACCTGTTAAAGTTGCCATGATCGGCGTGGGCGCCATCAGCGGCATTTATCTGAAAAATATGACCCACACCTTCCGGGAGGTAGATCTTGTGGGGGTGTGCGACTTAATCCCTGAAAGGGCTGAGAAGGGCGCGGCCTATGTGAGGGAGGAGATAGAGAAGGGCGCGCAGGTGCGGGATCCGAAAATCTACAAGGACATGTTCGAGGCCTTTAACGATCCGGAGGTGGAGGTGGTTTTAAACCTCACCCGGCCCTATGAGCACTTTGAGGTGACAAAGCAGGCCCTCCTCCACGGCAAGCATGTGTACAGCGAGAAGCCCCTGGGGGTGGACATGGAAGAGGCAAACCAGCTTATCTCCCTGGCAGAGGAGAAGGGGCTGCAAATCGGCGGCGCGCCGGATACCTTTATGGGCGCGGGCATCCAAACCGCCCGGCACCTCATTGACAGCGGCATGATTGGCAACGTGGTGGGGGCCTCCTGCGCCATGGTGTGCCATGGGCATGAAACCTGGCACCCGGACCCGGAGTTTTACTACAAGCGGGGCGGCGGGCCTATGCTGGACATGGGGCCCTACTACATCACCGCCTTGGTGCAGCTTTTGGGCGAGGTGAAGGGCGTGATGGGCATGACGAAGAAAACCTTCCCCCAGCGGCTGATTACCTCAGAGCCCCACCGGGGAGAGACCATCCAGGTGGACGTGGACACCTGGCTCTCGGGGAACCTGGAATTTACCAGCGGAGCCATTGCCCAGGTGTTCACCACCTTTGACGTGCATTACACCGCCCAGTCCCGGTTTGAGGTGTATGGCACCCAGGGCAGCTTGATGGTCCCCGACCCCAATACCTTTGGCGGGCCGGTGCTTCTGCTGCGGCCCGAGGACGCTGCCGCCGCCCCCAAGACCGATCCGGGCCTTGCCCGCCACGGGGTGCCGGACTTCTATGCTGGCTGGAAGGAAATGCCCCTGCTCTATGACTATCCGGAAAACAGCCGGGGCCTGGGGCTTGCGGATATGTGCAAGGCCCTGCGCACCGGGCGGGATCACCGGGCAAACTACCAGCAGCAGCGCCATGTGCTGGAGGTGATGACCAGCTTCAGCAAGTCCTGCGAGAGCCGGGCCTACCTGCCCATGGAGACAAAATATACCCGCACAGCGCCGATGGAGCTGAACCCCATGCACGGCATTTTAGATTAGTGCAAAACCGGCTAAGGAGGCTGCGTGATGATTCGCTTTGACCACTTTAACTTCAATGTGTTCGATTTGGAGCAGAGCCTGGATTTTTACAAAAAGGCCTTGGGACTGGCCCCCGCGCGGGAAGTGGAAGCCCCGGATGGCAGTTTCAAAATTGTCTTTTTGAAAAACGGGGAGAACGATTTCAAGCTGGAGCTGACCTGGCTGCGGGACAGGGAAACCCCTTATGATTTGGGGGATTTGGAGTACCACCTGGCCTTTGTCACCAATGAGTACGAGGCGTTTTACGCCCGGCACCAGGAGATGGGCTGCGTCTGCTTTGACAACCGGGAGATGGGAATCTACTTTATCCAGGACCCGGACGGCTACTGGATCGAGATTGTGCCGGAGCGGTAAAGCAGGAACGGTGGGGCTTGTCCCAGAGTTAGGCCGGAGGCTATAACAATACAAAATATCCTAAAAAACAAAAGGAGCGTTTACTATGAAAGCAGCATACACAGGCTGGACTTGGATTAATGCCAAGGAGCCGGAGGAAGCCAAAAAGCAGCTGGAACAGAGCTTTAAAGAGTGCAAGTTCCTGGGGTATGACATGGTGGAGAACTTCGCCTTTATCCGGGACTTTTTTGTGGAGAACCCCCAGGAGCTGGTGGACATGACCAAGCGCTGCGGGGTGGAGCTGGTGAACCTGTATGGGCATTTCACCCTGGATGTGGAGGAATCCCTGCGAATTGCCATGGAGCAGGTGGACTTTTTGGCCGCTATTGGAGGCAAGTGGTATAACTGCCAGCACGGCGGCTTTGGAGAAGAGCCCTATGAGCGACCCACCGACCCGGAGATGCTGGACAAAATCTGCGAAATCGCCAACCGCCTGGGCGAGTATGCCAGCGGCAAGGGCGTGACGGTATGCTTCCATCCCCATTTTGGCACCTGCGTCTTTTCCCAAAGCGACATCGACTATTTTGCCGCCCACACAAAGCCGGAGTATGTGTCCTTCTGCCTGGATACGGCCCACACCACCCTGGCGGGCATGGACCCGGCGGCGCTGGTCCGGCAGTATGGCAGCCGCATTGCCTATATGCATTTGAAGGATGTGGACAGCTATGCCCTCAGCAAGGCCCAGGGCCGGGACAAGATGGGTTCTTTCCGGGCGTTGGGTCACGGCACGGTGGACTTCCCCGCGGTGAAGGCCGCCCTGGAAGAGGTGGGCTATGACGGTGTGCTCTGCGTGGAGCTGGACCGGCCCGAGGTGTGCAACTTCCACTCGGCAGAGGTTTCCCGTATCTATCTGCGGGACGTGCTGGGACTCTAACAGTGCGACAAGCGGGAGGAGGACCGGTTTACCTTCCGCTCATGACGGGACTTGGCGGGAAGCCAAGTCTCGTTTTTTTGTGCAATTCTGCCAAAACTCCGAGAGGACAGGGGGAGCAAGGGCGAAAAAAGGAAAATTTTTGTGAGAAGGCAAAAAAGACTTTACATTTCGGTCCGACTATGATAAACTTATAAAAGCCGCAAGGCGGTTCCCATATTTGGGCCTGTAGCGCAGCTGGGAGCCCACCCGGTGCAGTTCTATGACCCACTTTTTAGGGATGTATCTCATGTGGCCGCCACTCGGTTCGCAACTACAAATTTTGATTTCCTGTTATCACCTCCAAAATTTCAAACGGGCGATTAGCTCAGTTGGGAGCCCGCACGGTGCGGTTATATGACCCACTTTTTAGGGATGTATCTCA
>CAJUNS010000036.1 GCA_910587995.1 uncultured Oscillospiraceae bacterium
GGCAAGGCCGCCGAGGTGCCCGACGCCATCCGCAAGGGCATTGAGGACGCCAAGAAGAACCTGTACCATGTGGCCCTGAGAGGCAGCACCATCCCCCACGAGATCGTGGGCGAGTTCGGCGCGGGCAAGGTTATCCTGAAGCCCGCCGCCCCCGGTACCGGCGTTATCGCCGGCGGCCCGGTGCGCGCCGTGGTGGAGAGCGCGGGCATTAAGGACATCCGCACCAAGGCCCTGCGCTCCAATAACCCCTGCAACGTGGTCCGCGCCACCCTGGCCGGGCTGACCCAACTGCGCACCGCCGAAGAGGTGGCCGCCATCCGGGGCAAGCAGGTCAAGGAAATTCTGTAAGGGAGGGCTTTGCCATGAAAGTGAAACTGATCAAGAGCCTGATTGGCAGCAAAAAGGACCAGATCGCCACGGCTCATGCCCTGGGCCTGTTTAAGGTGGGCGACTCCACCGAGCAGCCCGACAACCCCCAGACAAAGGGCAAGGTAACCAAGATCGGCCATTTGGTCGAGGTAAGCGAATAACCGAAGGAGGTGCGTTAACATGAAGCTAAACCAGCTTTCGGCTGTGCCGGGCGCAACCAAAGAGGCCAAGCGCATCGGCCGGGGCCACGGCTCTGGCAATGGCAAAACCGCCGGCAAGGGCCACAAGGGTCAAAAGGCCCGGGCGGGCCACGGCATGCGGCCGGGCTTTGAGGGCGGCCAGATGCCCCTGCAGCGCCGCATTCCTAAGCGGGGCTTTAACAATATCTTCGCCAAAGAAGTGGTCTCTGTCAACGTGGGAACTCTGAACCGTTTTGAAAACGGCGCTCAGGTGGACCTGGAGGCCCTGCTGGCGGCGGGCGTGCTGAAAAAAGAGGGTGACGCCCTGAAGATTCTCGCCAACGGCGAACTGACGAAGAAACTGACTGTGAAGGCCCAAGCGTTTTCCGAGGCGGCTAAAGCCAAGATAGAGGCCGCGGGCGGGAAAGCCGAGGTGGTCTGAGTTGTTTAACACCATCAAAAACGCCTGGCGCATCCCGGACCTGCGCAAGAAGATGCTCTTCACGCTGCTGATCATCGTGGTGTTCCGCTTCGGTTCGGTCATTCCGGTTCCCTTTTTGGACGCCGCGGCCCTCTCCAACCTGATGAAGGCCGCTGGCGAAAACACGGCCCTGGGCTATATCAACATGCTCACCGGCGGCGCGTTCTCTTACGCCTCCCTGTTCGCCATGGGCATTACGCCTTATATTAACAGCTCCATTATCATGCAGCTGTTAACCATCGCCATTCCCGCGCTGGAGCGCCTTCAGAAAGAGGGCGAGGACGGCCGGAAGAAAATTGCGGCCATCACCCGCTATGTCACGGTGGGCCTGGGGCTCATCCAAGGCGTTGCCTATTATTTCTACCTGCGGTCCAACGCGGGCATCGTGAAGATTACCAACGGCTTTGCCGGGTTCTTTGTGGGCGTGGTTATCGTCTTCTGCTTCACCGCGGGCACGGCCCTGGTGATGTGGATGGGCGAGCAGATCAACGAAAAGGGCGTGGGCAACGGCATCTCCATCATCCTGTTTGCCGGCATTGTGGCCCGCCTGCCCGTTACCATGGGCAGCGTGTGGCAGTATATCCAGCTGGGCTTCACCAGCCCCTCCACCGCCGGGCACTACCTGGTGCTGGCGCCCCTGTTCATCGTGCTGTTCCTGGGCATCATCTGGGTCATCGTGTTTATGAACGAGGCCGAGCGGCGCATTCCGGTGCAGTATGCCAAAAAGGTGGTGGGCCGCAAAATGTATGGCGGCCAGAGCACCTATATGCCGGTGAAGGTAGCCATGAGCGGCGTTATGCCCGTCATCTTCGCCAGCGCGATTCTTTCCATCCCCCAGTTCATTCAGATCTTCTGGAACCCCACCCAGGGCTTCGGCAAGGCCTTTATGGACGCCTTTTCCAACACAGGTTGGCTTTATACCATCCTCTATTTCCTGCTGATTCTGATGTTTGCTTTCTTCTATATGTCTGTGCAGTATAACCCCCTGGAAATGGCCAACAACCTCCGCCAGAGCAACGGCACCATTCCGGGCCTGCGCCCCGGCAAGCCCACGGCGGAGTTTATCTCCAAAATTCTTTCCAAGGTTACTCTCATTGGCGCGCTGTTTTTGGCTTTCATCGCGTTGGTTCCCATTATTTACACCAACGTGACCGGCATGTACGGCCTTTCCATTGGCGGCACCTCCATCATCATTATTGTGGGCGTGGCGCTGGAGACCGTGAAGCAGCTGGAAAGCCAGATGATGATGCGGCACTACAAGGGCTTCCTGGATTAAAGGAACCCGTACGCTGGCAGGGCAGGGCGGGGCAGCCCGCCTAAAGGCCCGGCCTATCCAGAAGAAAGGGAGAGATGAACGGTATGAAACTAATCCTTTTAGGGGCCCCGGGCGCTGGCAAAGGCACCCAGGCCGAAATCATCTGCCAAAAAAAGAACATCCCCACCATTTCTACGGGGAACATTCTGCGTGAAGCGCTCAAGAGCGGCACGGAGATGGGCCTGAAAGCCAAGTCCTATATGGAGAGCGGCCAGCTGGTGCCCGATGAGATCCTCATCGGCATCATCAAAGACCGCATTCAGGAGCCGGACTGCAAAAACGGCTTCATTTTGGACGGCTTCCCCCGGACCATCCCCCAGGCCGAGGCTCTGGACCAGATGGGCGCCCAGATCGACGTCGTGCTGGACATTGAAGTGGCCGACGAAGATATTGTAACCCGCATGTCCGGACGCCGCGTCTGCGAGAAGTGCGGCTCCTCCTACCACATGCTGTATAAGCAGCCCAAGGCGGAGGGAGTTTGCGACGCTTGTCAGGGCGCCCTCGTACAGCGCAAGGACGACCATCCCGACACAGTGAAAGAGCGTTTGCAGGTTTACCACACCCAAACTGAGCCCTTGAAAGAGTACTACAGCAAGCAGGGCAAGCTGCGGGTGGTGCACGGCCAGGACAAGGTGGAGGACACCACCCAGATGGTTCTGGAGGCACTGGAGGACCTGACATGATCATTCTCAAGACCAGCCGGGAACTGGCTGCTCTGAGAAAGGCGGGGAAGATATCCCAGGCGGCCTTAAAGCTGGCCGGCGAGGCCGTGGAGCCGGGAATTTCCACTTGGGAGATCGACCGGCTGGTGCGGCGCTATATAGAGTCGGCCAAAGCCACCCCCAGTTTTTTGGGGTACGAAGGCTACCCTGCCAGCGCGTGTATTTCGGTGAACGACGTGGTCATCCACGGCATACCCCAAAAAAGCCAGATTTTAAAAAAGGGCGACATTGTCAGCATCGACGTGGGGGCCTGTTACCAGGGCTTCCACGGGGACAATGCCTGGACCTTTCCCTGCGGGGAGATCAGCCCCGAGGCGCGGGCGCTTTTGGACGCGGCGGAGAAGTCGCTGTTTTTAGGCATTGAGCAGGCCCGCCCAGGCAACCGCATAGGAGACATTGGCCACGCGGTGCAGGAGTATGTCGAGGCCCGCAGTTACTCGGTGGTACGAGAGTTTACCGGCCACGGAGTAGGTGCGGACATGCACGAAGATCCAAGCGTACCCAACTTCGGCGTCCCCGGCCGGGGCGTGCGCCTGACGCCGGGCATGGTCATCGCCATTGAGCCCATGATTAACATGGGCCGGCGGGAGATTGAGATTAAGCCTGATGGCTGGACCGTAGTGACCCGGGACGGAAGCCTTTCCGCCCACTTTGAGCACACCATCGCCATCACCAAAGAAGGCCCGGTCATTTTGACCCTGCCAGAGTGAGGTGGCCGCTATGAACCTCAAACGCGGCCAAGTGGTGTGGTCCAAGGCCGGCCGGGACCAGGGAAGCTTTTTGGCGGTGCTGGAGTGCCGCCCCCCCTGGGCTGTGCTGGCAGACGGAGGGCGCAGGCCCCTGGAACGGCCCAAGCGCAAAAGGCTCATCCACCTGGCGCCAACGGCCCGGGTGCTGCCCGAAGAGGCCTTGGCGGGCAACAGGCGGCTGCGGGCCGCCCTGCGGGCCGCCGGGGGCAAAGAGGCAAGGCCGGAGTCCGGCCCAGAAAGCACAAAACTCTGAAAAGGAATGGTCATATATATGTCAAAGCAGGACGTCATTGAGGTGCAGGGCGTAGTGAAAGAGGCCCTGCCCAACGCCACGTTCCAGGTCGAGCTGCAGAACGGGCATACGGTGCTGGCTCATATATCCGGCAAGCTGCGTATGAATTTCATCCGCATTCTGCCCGGGGACAGGGTCACCATGGAAATGTCCCCCTATGACCTGACCAAGGCCCGGATTACCTGGCGCTCGAAGTAAAGGGGACTGACCCCCGCCCGCAGGGACGGGCGGAGAAAGGAAGGATACACTCATGAAGGTACGGCCATCTGTGAAAAAGATGTGTGAAAAATGCAAGATCATAAAGCGCAAGGGGAAGGTCATGGTGATCTGCGAGAACCCCAAGCACAAGCAGCGGCAGGGCTAAGCGGCCGCGCAATGGAGACGAAAACACCAGAAAGGAATGGTCATAGACTATGGCTCGTATTTCCGGCATAGACCTGCCCAGGGACAAGCGCATTGAGATCGCGCTGACCTACATTTACGGCATTGGCCGCAAAACCGCCACCAACATCTGCGCCGCCACCGGCGTGGACCCGGACGTGCGCGTGCGCGACCTCTCGGAGGACGACGCGTCAAAGCTGCGGGACTATATTGACAAGAACTGCCATGTAGAGGGCGACCTGCGGCGCGATGTGGCGTTTGACATTAAGCGCCTGGTGGAGATTGGCTGCTACCGGGGCGTGCGCCACAGAAAGGGCCTGCCCGTAAGAGGCCAGCGTACCAAAACCAACGCCCGGACCCGCAAGGGCCCCCGCAAGACCATGGCGAACAAGAAGAAGTAAGGAGGGATTGCAGAAATGGCACAAAAGACCACAAAGGGCGCCGTGCGCCGCCGCCGCGAGCGCAAAAACATCGAGCGCGGCGCGGCCCATATCCAGTCTACGTTTAACAACACCATTGTCACCATCACCGACACCCAGGGCAACGCCATCTCTTGGGCCAGCTCTGGTGAGCTGGGCTTCCGGGGCTCTCGAAAGTCCACCCCCTTTGCCGCCCAAACCGCTGCGGAGACCGCCGCGAAGATCGCGATGGAGCACGGCATGAAGACGGTGGAGGTTTTTGTAAAAGGCCCCGGCGCTGGCCGCGAGGCCGCCATCCGTGCCCTGCAGGCCGCCGGGCTGGATGTGAGCATGATTAAAGACGTGACCCCCATCCCCCACAACGGCTGCCGCCCGCCCAAAAGACGCCGCGTGTAAAACAATACTAGGAGGTACCTCAAAGATATGGCAAGATATACAGAAGCCGTGTGCAAGCTCTGCCGCCGGGAAGGCCAGAAGCTGTTTTTGAAGGGGGAGCGCTGCTACACCGACAAGTGCGCTATCAGCCGCCGCGCCTATGCCCCCGGCCAGCATGGCCAGGGCCGCAAGAAGACCTCGGAGTATGGCCTGCAGCTGCGCGCCAAGCAGATGACCCGCCGGTTTTATGGCGTGCTGGAAGGGCAGTTCCATCACTATTATGAGATGGCCACCAACATGCCCGGCAAGGCTGGCGACAACCTTTTGATCCTCTTGGAGAGCCGCCTGGATAACGTGGTGTACCGCTGCGGCTGGGCCAGCTCTCGGGCCGAGGCCCGCCAGCTGGTGGTGCACGGCCACTTCACCGTAAATGGCAAAAAGGTGGATATCCCCTCTTACCTCGTAAAGCCCGGCGAGCTTGTGGCCATTAAGGACAAGAGCCGCCAGAGCGACAAGTTTAAGGCTGTGCTGGAGGCCAACTCCGCAAAGCCCGTGCCCAAGTGGCTGGATGTGGACGCCGCCAACGCCCAGGCTAAGGTTGACGCGCTGCCTACTCGTGAAGACATCGACCTGGAAGTGGATGAGACGCTCATCGTCGAGCTGTACTCGAAGTAAAAAAGGCCGGCCCAGGGGCAGGCCCGCAAAAGCCGGGCCGCCGGGGCTTCGCGAATAGGATGAAGCAGCGAAAGGACGCTGCCTGTGTAGAGGAGGATCGCGGATGATTGAGATAGAAAGACCCAAAATTGAAATAGCGGAATTATTCGAAAACGGCACCTACGGCAAGTTCGTGGTGGAGCCCCTGGAGCGGGGCTTTGGCACCACCCTGGGCAACTCCCTGCGCAGGGTGCTGCTCTCCAGCCTGCCGGGCGTGGCGGTTAAGGCCGTCAAGATCGACGGGGTGCTGCACGAATTTTCCACCATACCCGGGGTGAAAGAGGACGTTACCGAGATTATACTGAACATTAAGGGCGTGGTCGCCAGGCTGAACTGCGACGGCCCGAAAACAGTGGTTATCTCGGCGGAAGGACCCTGCGAGGTCACGGCCGCGTCCATTAAGGGCGACAGCGAAGTGGAACTGCTGAACCCGAACCTGCACATCGCCACCCTGGGCGAGGAGGCTAAGCTCTACATGGAGCTTACCTTGGATAAGGGAAGGGGCTATGTCTCGAACGAGCGCAACAAGCAGAATATGCCGGAGGGCGTCATCGGCGAAATTGCAGTCGATTCCATTTACACACCTGTCCTAAAGGTTAATTTTAATGTGGAAAGCACCCGCGTAGGCCAGAGCATCGACTATGACAAGCTGACCCTGGAGGTTTGGACCAACGGGGTGATCAGCGCCCAAGAGGCCGTTTCCTTGGCGGCCAAGGTCCTGACGGACCACCTGAACTTGTTTGTGGACCTGTCCGACAAGGGAAAATCCACGGAGATTTTGGTGGAAAAGGACGAGGGCGGCAAGGAGAAAGTGCTGGAGATGACCATCGAAGAGCTGGACCTTTCCGTGCGCTCCTTCAACTGCCTCAAGCGCGCCGGGATCAATACCGTGGAGGACCTGATCAACAAGTCGGAAGACGACATGATGAAGGTGCGCAACCTGGGGCGCAAGTCCCTGGAAGAGGTCGTGTGGAAGCTGGCTTCCCTGGGCTTCAGCCTGCGCAAAGACGACGAATAAGCACAGAGATAGGAGGGAATACTCATGCCGGGAACCAGAAAACTGGGCCGCAACACCGCTCACCGGACCGCCATGCTGCGTGGCATGGTCACGTTCTTCTTTGAGAACGGGAAGATCGAGACCACCGCCACCCGGGCAAAGGAAGTGCAGGCCCTGGCTGAGAAGATGATAACCATTGCGAAGGAGAACAACCTTCACAACAAGCGCCTGGTGATGAGCTTTGTCACCAAAGAGAGCGCCGCTGCCAAGCTGTTCAACACCATCGCCCCCAGCTATGCGGACCGCAACGGCGGCTATACCCGTGTGACCAAGCTGGGCCCCCGCCGCGGCGACGCGGCCGAGATGGCCATCCTGGAGCTGGTTTGAGTCCAGGGAGACATAAAAAAGAGAGCGCGTCCCGCATGGGGCGCGCTTTTTGTTTGCCTTGATGATGGAAAGAGAAATGCGGGCTCAGTCCTCGGGCGGGCCGGGGACAAAGCTGGCCGGAGTACAGGCCATAAGCCAGCAGTCAACCAAAACGCCGTCGTGCATCTCATGCCGGGGCAAAAGCTTTTGCTTGCGGAAGCCGCAGGCCTCATAACAGCGGATGGCCCGCTCATTGTCCACATGGGGGTCCAAAACAATACGGTTTACCCGCTGCTGGGAGAACAAATGCCCGCAAAGCAGCCGGAGAAACCGCCGGCCAACGCCCTTGCCCCAAAGGTCCGGCTCGGCAATAAACTGGTCCAACCCCCAGACGGTTTCCCCGGTGGGCGCCAGGCCATATTCCACCAAGCCCGCGCCATCTAAGGGATAGGCCTGCACATAGCCCACGTCTTGGCCCTCCCACTGAACCACACACCGGGAGGTAGGATCCGGATCCTCGTAAAAGTCCCCTTGAATCCGCTGGGGCGTGAACACGGCGCTGGGGCCTTCCCAGTATTCCAAAACCCGAGGGTCTGTCAGCCAGCGGAGCAGGGTGGGGGCGTCCGCCGCCCCCAAGGGACGCAGGGCCACAGGCCCCTGGGAGAGAGAAAAGGCAAGCGGATGGCACATAGGGAGGCTCCTTTCGCGGAAGGGTTAAATTTCCGTAAATTCCATTAAGAAACCGTGGGGCAGCAGCTTGGCCAAAAGCCGGTAGACCTTGTAAAACAGGCTGTTGGTATACACCAGCTTGCCCCGCTTGGCCGCCCGCAGAGAGCCCTCGGCCACCTCTTTGGGGTCCACCCGGGGCAGCTTGTCAATGAGCCGGGACTTGCCCTCGGGCACATTTGCCACGGTCCAAAAGTCGGTGTTCATGGGGCCTGGGCACACCGCCAGCACCTTAATGCCCCGGGGGCGCAGCTCATCGTGCAAAGCCTTGGAGAGGGCCAGCACATAGGCCTTTGTGGCGCTGTAGACGGACATGCGGGGGGTGGGGGCAAAGGAGGCGATGGAGGCGATGTTCAGCACCAGGCTGTCGTCCAGCATAAAGGGCAGGCAAAGCCGGGTGACGCCGGTCAGGGCCCGGCAGTTCAGGTCCACCATGCCGGTTTGGGAGCGGCGGTTGGAGGCAAAAAAGTCGTCGCATTTGCCGTACCCAGCGTTGTTGACCAAAACCTTTATCTCAGGGTTGTTTTCTTTTAAAAGCTGTTCAAATTTATCAATGCTTTCCTCTTTGGACAGGTCCAAGGAGATGGCAGCAATGGTCTTGTCAGGGTGCGCCTCAGCAATCTCCCGCAGAAGCTCCTTTCGCCGGGCGACCAGCCAAAAGGCGTCCACGCTGGGGTACTGGGCAATGATGGCCTCAATGTATTCCTTTCCCAGCCCGCTGGAAGCGCCGGTAATTACAGCAGTAACCATATTTTTCGCCATCCTTTCCGAAGTCTAAGTTCATTTTACGCCATTTTTTGGGGAACGTCAAGGGGAGGAAGAAAAGTATTTCAAATGGGCGCGGGATGTGTTATAATGGATGCGGAAGAGAAGGCGGAGCCTCGTACGGCGGCCTCCTGGCTTCATGGGAGAGGTAGCCCCAAAATTTTGAACGAATTTTGCGCGCCCATACTGTGGGGAGAGAGTTGGCAAAAAATCCTTTTTACCTTTGGTTCGTTCTGCTGATTCAGCTTTTTATAATTATTGTTTACCTTAATACTTGAAAGGAGCTTCTACTATGACCAGAAAAACCAAAATCATCTGCACACTCGGCCCCGCCACAGAGGACGAAAACATTCTGCGCCGCCTGATGCTGGGCGGCATGAACGCGGCACGCTTCAATTTCTCCCATCTGGATCACGATGACGCCCGCCGGAAGCTGGACGTAGTAGAACGCCTGCGCGGCGAGCTGGATCTGCCCATTGCCACCATTTTAGACACCAAGGGCCCGGAGATTCGGGTGGGGAATTTTCAAAACGGTCCCATTGAGCTTCACGCCGGAGACACCTTCACCTTAACCACCCGGGACGTGCCTGGAGACAGCCAGGCGGTCTCCATCAGCTACAAGGGCCTGCCCGGCGACTTGAAGCCCGAGGCCCGGGTGCTCATTGACGATGGCCTGGTGGAGATGCGCGCCGAGCATATTACCGAGACGGACATTGTCTGTACCGTGATCAACGGGGGGCGGGTCTCCAACCACAAGGGCATCAATGTGCCCGGGACCAAGCTCTCTATGCCCTTTATCAGTGAGCGGGACCGCTCTGACATTATTTTCGGTATTGAAAACGGGTTCGACTTCATCGCCGCCTCCTTTACCCGTACAGCAGAGGATATTTTGGAAATCCGCCGCATATTGAAAGAGTATAAATGCCACACCATCAACATCATCGCTAAGATTGAGAATATGGAGGGCGTGGAAAACATTGATGAAATCCTGCGGGTTGCCGATGGCATTATGGTGGCCCGGGGCGACATGGGGGTGGAGATCCCCTTCCAGGATGTGCCGGTGCTGCAAAAGCAGCTGATTAAAAAATCCTACCTGGCCGGCAAGCAGGTGGTCACCGCCACCCAGATGCTGGATTCCATGATGAAGAACCCCCGGCCCACCCGGGCCGAGGCCACGGACGTGGCCAACGCCATCTATGATGGCACCAGCTGCATTATGCTCTCCGGCGAGACCGCCGCGGGCCTGTACCCGGTGGAATCTCTGGAGACCATGGTTCACATTGCCGGGCGGGCGGAGGCCAGCATCAATTACATCCACCGGTTTAATTCGCGGGACAACAGCGACATAGCGTTTGACGTGACCAACGCCATTTCCCACGCCACCTGCACCACGGCCCACGATTTGGGGGCGAAGGCCATTATTACCGTCACCAAGTCCGGGGTGACAGCCCGGCAGCTCTCCAAGTTCCGGCCCCTCTATCCCATTGTGGGTTGTACCACAGAGGAAAACGTCTGCCGCCAGCTGAACCTTTCCTGGGGCGTGACGCCCCTGCTTATCGCGGAAGAGAGCGACACGGACGCCCTGTTTGACCATGCGGTGGACGCGGCCCAGCAGGCCGGCGTGGTGGAGAGCGGCGACATTGTGGTCATCACCGCGGGAATGCCCCTGGGGGTTTCCGGCACCACCAACATGATGAAGGTCCACGTGGTGGGCCATGTGCTGCTCACCGGCCAGGGGGTGACGGAAAAGTCCGTGTCCGCCCGGCTCTGCGTATGCAAGCATTTGGAGGATGTGCCGGAGCGCTTCCGGGAGGGGGACATTCTGGTGGTCCCTGAGACGGACAACAGCATCGTGTCCTATCTGCGGCGCTGTGGGGGCATCATCACCGAGGCCGAGGGGCAGAACACCCACGGAGCCATTGCGGGGCTGGCCATGGATAAGCCGGTCATCACCGGAGCCAAGCATGCCACCCGGATTCTCAAAGGCGGCGCGGTGGTTACCTTGGACGCGAAAACCGGCCGGGTGAGCGCGTGTTAACCGAAATGAATGGAATAGAATACAAAAGGGAAGAGGATTGCCATGAATGAGCAGATGATTTTGGAACAGCTGCAACTGCTGAACGCGAACATGACCAAGGGTTTCCAGGCAGTTGACGCAAAGATGGAAGCGCTGGAACAGCGGATGACGGAGAAGATTGAAGCTGTTGAACAACGGATGATGGAAAGAATCGATGATGTTGAGCAGCGTATGATAGAGAGAATTAACGATGTTGAACAGCGGATGACGGAGAAGGTTGAAGCCGTTGAGCAGCGTATGATAGAGAGAATTAACGATGTTGAACAGCGGATGACAGAGAAGATTGAAGCTGTTGAGCAGCGCATGACAGAGAGAATCAACGATGTTGAACAGCGGATGACGGAGAAGATTGAAGCCGTTGAGCAACGCATGACAGAACGGCAGAGCCAGTTTGAGGCGCACATGCAGGCGGAATTTCAGAAGGTGCTGGACACCATGGACGCCAAATTCGCCGGACAGGACCGGAAGCTGGCGGAGTCCACCCACGACGTCAAGGTATATATGGAGCTGGCAGTGGGCAACCGGGTTACCGCTCTGTATGAGGGCTATGAGATTGAGCACTCCCACCGGGTCTCGCTGGAGCGGGACAGCAGATGGTTGGCCAAGCAGCTGGAAGACATCCAGGTGCGCTTAGCCGTGTTGGAAAAAAAGGAAACCGCCTAAGGCCTTATTGAAAGGAGCGCAGCCATGTCATTTTTCCAGAGAAAAAGCACCAACACCGACCCCGAGGGCCGGGTGGTCAAAAAGGGGATACCCAAATTCATTCCTGTCCTTATTCTGGCGGTGGTGGTTTTGGCTTTTGCCTCTTCCTGCTTCACAGTGGTCAGCGCTGGCCACACGGGGGTGGTCTCCACCTTTGGCAAGGTCAGTGAGAACGTGCTGCAAGAGGGCTTCCACATGAAGCTGCCCTGGCAGCGGGTTACCAAAATGGACAACCGGATCGTGAAGCTGGAGGTTTCCACCGAGGCCTTTAGCTCGGACCTGCAGACCGTCAATGTAAATTTGGCGGTGAACTACCGGGTGGATACCGGCAAATCTTACTCCATTGTGAAAAATGTGGGCACCAATTATGAGAGCGTCCTCATGACCCCTGCGGTCAACGAGGTGATGAAGTCCATTATGGCCCAATATACAGCGGAGCAGAGCATCACAAACCGCAATATGATCTCTGCCGCCCTGCTGGAGGAACTAAACGAAAAGCTGGATGACAGCGGCATCTTCGTTTCGGATATTAACATCATTGACTTTGACTTCAGCGATGTGTATGTGGCCGCCATTGAGGCCAAGCAGGTGGCCGAGCAGGAGAAGCTGCGGGCCAAAATCGAGCAGGACCAGCTGACGATGGAGAAAGAGGCGGAAGCCGCCCGGCGGGTCATCGACGCGGAAGCCGCCGCCGAGGTGGCCCGCATTGAGGCCGAGGCCGCCGCCTACGCGGGAGAAAAAGAGGCTATGGCCAACGAGAAGATCGCCGCCTCCATTACCCAGCCCCTGATCGACTATTACAAAATTCAGCAGTGGGACGGTAAGCTGCCTACCGTAACGGGAGCCGACACCATCATCCGCATGGAGGAGGGCTCCCAGTCCAGCGCCGCGCCGTCCTCCGCGCCCAATGAGTAAAGGAAGTGACGCTATGCGCCGGGACGCGTTTACAGGCGGGGTGGATCCGGGGGGCCTGTGGGTCCAGAACGACATCCGCATTTTGATTTGCTACATTTTGGACAGCGTACAGGCCCCCTTGAGCCAGGAGGACCTGAGCCGCATTGTGCAGGGCCGGGGGCTGGCCAATTATTTTGAGACCGGCGACGCATTGGCCGCCCTGGAAAAACTGGGCCATGTGCGCCGGGAAGAAGCGGGCTTCACTGTGACGGAGACCGGCCGGGAGATTGCCGCCCGGCTGGACGCGGAGCTGCCTGTGGCCGTGCGGGACAAGGCCCTGGAGGCGGCGCTGCTCCTTTTGGCCGAGGCCCGGGCCCGGCGGGAGCACCGGGTGGAGGTGGAAGAGCAGGCCAACGGCTGCCAAGTAACCTGCCGGATCGGCGGGGGCGGGGACAGGGACCTGCTGCGGGTGAGCCTTTATGTGCCAGACCGGGCCCAGGCCCAGCTGGCGGAGGAACGCTTTTATCAAAACCCTGACCGGGTGTACCGGCTGGTGCTGGCGGCACTGACCGGAGACCTGGAATACGCGGAAGAACTGCTAAGGTAAAAAAGTAAGCTTCGGCAGAGCGGCCCGCCGGTTTGCGGGGCACGCCCGTGCCGCTCTGCTTGAAAATCGGGTAGTACCGATTTTTAAGTGCGTTTACGATAATCCTCTTTCCAAATGAAAAACGGCGCGGCCTGGGTTACTGCTCCCCAGACCGCGCCGCTTTCTCTATTCGGCCTTTGCCCGGGCCGACTGGTAAATGTCCAGCATCAGTTCCACGGTGTCCCGCACCCCGGCAATGTCGTTGAGGAAGGGTCCGCCTGTCTCCAAGGACTGGTAAAAGGCCTGGATGCACCGCCCGTGGCTGCTGCCCCAGTAGGCCTTGCCTGCCGCGGCATTTTCTTGGGCGAAGTCCCGGCGCTCCTTGGAGCCATCCGGGCCGGTGATGGTGACCTCTTCCCCTTCAATTCGCAAAGTTCCCTGCTGGCAGGCCAGCTCCAAAAGGATGGGAGCATCGACAGCATGGGCCGTGGTGGCGTAAAAGACCCCATTGGCCTCTGCAAAGCGAATGTAAGCCGCCAAAGTGTCCTCCACTTGAATGACCCCGGGCAGGTGGAAGTTGGCCTGCACCGCCTGGGCCGAGCGGGCCGGACCCAAAAAGCGCACCATTAGGTCCAGGGTGTGGATGGCCTGGTTAATCAGCGCCCCGCCGCCTTCGGTGTCCAAAGCCCCCCGCCAGCCGCTCTCGGTGTAGTAGGGAGCCTCCCGCCGCCAAGTGACGAAAGCGCGGGCCCCCAGAACGGAACCTAGGGTCCCCTCTTCCAGCCGTTTCTGGGCATAGGCCACGCTGGAGTTAAACCGGTTTTGAAAGCACACACCCACCGGGCCGGGCAGGGCTTGGAAGTCCTGCCATTGGGTGCGGCTAATAACCGGGGGCTTCTCCGTAAACACGGCAATGCCCCGGCTGGCCGCGGCCTGGGCCATGGGCAGGTGGAGGAAGTGGGGCGTGCAGATGTGCAGCACGTCAATGGATTCCTGGTCCAGCAGAGCCTCCAGGGAGGCGTAGGCCTGGCCGCCGTACTGGCTGGCCAGGGCCTGCGCCCGCTCCGGCTTTGTGTCCGCATAAGCCGCCAACCGGACGTTTTCCATCTCGGATAGGGCCCGGGCGTGAACCTGGGCGATGCCGCCGCAGCCCACAATGGCGGAACGAAAATTTTTCATATCAGGCATCTCCTTTCGCGCTCCCTAGGGGCGGCGCGGGTATGTGCCGGGCTTATCCGGCGGCGGGAATGGTGGACAAAATCTCCCGCAGGGCAGTTAGGGCGGTGTGCCAGGCGGTTTTGCCGTCCATAGAGGCGCCCCGCTTCTGCGGGTCCCGCTCCAAAGCGGCCAGGCCCGCAAAGTCCACCAGGTGGGGCTCCAGAGACAGGAATCCCTCCCAGCCGGAGGCGGACAGATCCGCTAAAATCTCCCCCACACGCCCCTGACCCTGACCCGCGGGGACGATTTTTTTCTCCTCATCCGCGTCTTTGATGTGGATGTACTGAATATAAGGCTTTATCATCTGGTAGGCTTCCCAGGTGGGCTGGCCCACTTCCAGAAAGTTGGCAAAATCAAACACAGCCCGGAAGCGGGGACTGCCCAGGGCCTCCAGCAGGTCCAGGCAGCGGGGAGCCGTGTCGCCGTAGATGCCCTTCTCGTTCTCGTGCAGCAGCACCGCGTCCCAGCGTCCGGCCTCGTCCAGCAGAGCGCCGAGCCAGTCCAGCACCTGAGAGCGGCAGTCCGCCGGGGCGCGGCCCTGGGGCGGGTAAAAGCTGAACATGCGCAGATAGTGGGCGCCCAGCTCCTTGTGGGCTTCCAGGCAGCGCTTCAGCCGCTCCATGTGGGGCTGGAAGGGCTCGTCCAGGGAGATTTTCCCAATGGGCGAGCCAATGGAAGACACCCGTACGCCAGCGGCTTGCAGTTTCTCCCGGACCTCCCGCCGCTTCTGAGGGGTAAAGTCCGACACATTAACTCCGTCTGCGGCCCGAAGCTCCACCCATTCCACACCGAACTCCGCCAGAGCTTCTAGCTGCCGGTCCAGCGATGGGTCAATCTCGTCCGCGAAGCCGGAGATGAACCATTTACTCATAATCATAGCCTCCTCTCTGGCAACATTATAGCGAATTGACGGAAAAAGTCAAGCGTTCATCCCTGTGATCAAAGCATCAAATTTAGCAAGGGCGGCGTTTCAAGTTCCGCCAATCTGGATATAGATGGAGAAAAAATTCCGCCGGTGAACGGATTCCCCTGCTTAAAACGTATTTATTATGAAAAAGCCCGCAAGGGGCTTACATCTACATACAGTGGCCAGGAGGTAGTTAAAATGAAACGCACAACCATGTTCAAAATTTTGTTAGACGCAGCCATGCTCTGCCTGTATCTGCTGCTTATGTTTGGCCAGGGGCTGGGAGGCTTTTTTCATGAGGCGGCTGGGCTTGGCATTGGGATGCTGTTTGTCCTTCATGTGCTGTTAAACCGCTCTATGACCAAAGGACTGATGGCCTCGGTCCGGAGCGGCCGGGCTTCCCCCGGAAGGTGGGGATTGCTGCTTTCAGACTTGGTGCTGACCCTGTGCATGCCGGTGGTGATTGTAACCGGTGCGCTGATTGCCAAAGAGCTTTTCTTGGTTCCCGCAGAGCTGGACTGGGCGGCCATCACCACCGCCCACACCGTGCTGTCTTACATGTGCCTGGGGGCGATGGGCCTGCACCTGCTGCTTCACGGAAAATATCTGGTGGGCGTAATGAAAAAAATCCCCGCTGCCTTTGGCAGTGGGGAAATGGGCGCGGCCCTGTTCCGCTTTGCGGGGGGAGCCGCCTTGGCGGCTGTCCTTTATGGAGGGCTGTTCCTGGGGCAGGGGCTTTCAGAAGCCTCTGGCCCAGCGGTGCGGGCAAATGGGGTGGAGCAGAGCGCCCCGGCGGCGTCTTCAGCTGTCTCGGAATGTCCCGCCTCCTGCGGAGCGGCCTCCTGTCCGAATAGCACATCTGCACCCACTCCCCAAGAAACACCCCAGCCCACCCCAGAGAGCACGGCCACGCCGGTGGAGTCGGTTTCTTCCGAAGACCCTCCGGCGGAAGAATGGGAGGAACCAGAGGCGCCGGAGGAGCCTGAAGAGCCAGCTGGTCCTACTCTGGAAGAGTATTTGGCAGGGCTTACCTGCACGGGATGCCGGAAGGGCTGCTCTCTGTTGAGCCCCAGCTGTGCCAGAGGCAATGCGCAGGCGGAACAAGCCGCGCAGGAATACGCCCAGCTGTATGGGACCCCTGTGGAATGATTTTTCTGGGGGGAATACCGGGCGGCGTGTACAAGCAGGCGCAAGCCTCCCCATAGAAGGCACAGCGGCCCGTTCAAAAGAGAGTGTATTTCTTCTCAACTGCCGAAACCATAAAACAGCCGGAGGGTATAAACCTCCCGGCTGTTTTTGTTATTTTCCTTTCTGCCGTTTCAACAGGAAGAAGCATCCCGCCGCGAAAGCCAGATACATCACCCCAAAAGCCACAAACTGCCGGATATCCACCGGGTAAGGCGACATTGGCCACGCAAAGAGCGAAGCCCCGCGGGTAAAGATTCCGGCCAACATAGAACAGGGCATAAACGCAACTCCCATAATGATAATCAGCTTTGTCCAGAAGCCGGGCCGCTGGCCGGACAGGGCGCGGCCTATAAAGTACCCGGCGATACCCACTGCCTGGATAATCATAGAGCTGAAGGCATCGGCAAGATTCTGAGAACTATACCAGCTTGAACACCCGGCGATTACGCCGATGGCTACCATGACCGGCGCTCCCACATAGAGCACCCGGCTGCCCAGGCGGGCATCGTCATCCTGGTCTTTTGGAGGAGCTGGCTCAATTCCCTTTAAGAGGAAGTCGGTGGTAACCTCAAAGATTTCGCTTAAGGCTATCACCTTGTCCAGGTCAGGCATAGACTGCTCGCTCTCCCACTTGCTGACTGCCTGGCGGGTGACGCCCATACGGTCGGCCAGCTCCTCCTGAGACATGCCATTGGCCTTTCTCAAGGCCTGGATGCGGTCCGATAGATTCATACTGCAACACTCCTTCTGGGTTTATTCTGACCCCATATTACAGCATGAGCCGGTTGCGGCGCAAGAAAGAGGAGGCGGAAATCTGTCAACCAGGGGTTGCGGGGGGTAAATTTCGGAGAAATTACACCGTATTTTTTCGTTATTGGCCCTTCATCTCTGCGCGTGCCATAGTACAAACTCACATCCAGGTCAGTTCCCCATGTTAATGGCGTTGCAGCTAATGGCCATCACCACATGAATACTATACACCAACCAATCCGGAAGACAGGCATAGGCCTCGCTTGGCTGCCGCGCATTGACCGGAATGGCGGAGACAATGGCTGTCGATCCATCCGCATACGTAAGAAGAATGGTATCGGATTGACCATCAGCCTCAAATGCCGCCGCTTCCTCGCCGGTACACAGGTAAGGCTCTTGGGATACAATAGGATTATCAGGTGTAGAGAAGGCTTCATAATACAGCTGCTCTAGATACGTAGAATTTTCAGGAACCGCTTCTGACTCTGCTTGTGCGGGTATTGCAGCAGCTGAAAATACCAATACAAGGGCGAACAAGAGCGAGAGCAATTTCGGAACCTTCACTTCTTATCACCTCAATTGTTAAGCGTTGGAATTATTATATGGTGATTCTTTGGGTTTGTCAATACAAGAATACAATCTTATATCATTCTAATCCTCCACCTGGGCGGTATACAGATGGTAATATTTACCGCGCTTTGCCAGCAGCTCCTGGTGGGAGCCCATCTCCGCGATGCCCTTGTCAGATATGTACAGAATGCGGTCGCAGTTTTTAATGGTGGAGAGCCGGTGGGCGATGATGAAGGAGGTGCGTCCCTTCAGCAGGGCTTGCAGTCCCTGCTGAACCAGTTTCTCGGTTTTTGCGTCAATGGAGGAGGTGGCCTCGTCCAGCACCAAGATTTTCGGGTCGGAGAGCAGTGTGCGGGCAAAGGCCACCAGCTGCCGCTGGCCCTGGGAGAGCCGGGAGCCCCGCTCGTTCACCTGGGTGTCGTAGCCCCGCTCCATCTGGCTGATGAACTCATGGGCGCACACGGTTTTGGCGGCGGCAATCACTTCCTCGTCCGTGGCGTCCAGGCGGCCGTAGCGGATGTTGTCCATTATGCTGCCGGAGAAAATGAAGCTGTCCTGGAGCATAATGCCCATCTGGCTGCGCAGAGAGTGCAGGGTCACCCCGGCAATGTCCGTGCCGTCCAGCAGCACTTGGCCGCCGGTCAGGTTATAGAACCGGGAGAGCAGGTTCACCACCGTGGTCTTGCCCGCGCCGGTGGGGCCCACCAGGGCCACGGACTCCCCAGGAGCCACTTGCAGGTTGAAGTGCTCCAGCACGTTCACCGTGCCATCGTAAGAGAAGGTCACGTCCTGGAACTCCACGCCGCCTTGAATGGGAGGAAGCTCTCCCGCGCCGGGGGCGTCGTCCACAGTGACCGGTTCGTCCAGCATCTCAAAAATGCGCTCCAGGTAGGCCACGGCGTTGATGAAGGTGTTGTACAGGTTGGAAAGGCTCAGCATGGGCTGCCAAAACCGCCAAGCGTAAGAGGAGAGGGCGATGATGGTGCCGATCTGCATGGTGGGCCCCAGGAAGGTGAGCCCCACCAGGTACATGGCCCCCACCACCCAGGTGGAGATGTTGTCCACCGAGACCCAGATAAGCTGGGAGGTGTACTGGGCCTTCATCCAGGCCTTGTAGCTGTTGCGGTTCAGCCGGTCGTAGATGCCGGCGTTTTCCTCCTCGCGGGTAAAGGCCTGGGTAATCTTCATGCCGTCCAGGCTCTCGTGAAGGTAGGCGTTTAGGTTGGAGCTTTTGTTGGAGACATTCTGCCAGGCCCGGCGCTGGGCGGGCTTTACCAGGAAGATGACCACCAGCAGCAGGGGCACGCCGGCCATAACCACCAGGGACAGCCGCACATCGCAGATAAGCATAAACACGGCGATGAGCACCAGGTTGAAAATCTCCAGCACAAAGTTGATGATGCCGTTGGAAAGAGCGTCCGAGACGCTGTTCACGTAGTTAATCACCCGGGTGAGGATCTTTCCGTGGGGGCGGTCGTCATAAAACTGGAAGGGTAATTTTTGCAGGTGTGCAAACAAGTCCTTGCGGATATCATATATGATTTCTTGGCCGACGGAGATCATATATTTGCTGCGGGCCCTGGCAAAGAGAATGGAGATTACAATGGCCGCCAGCATGCCCACCGAGAGCAGCGCCAGCTCGCCGTAGTCCCGGTTGGGCACCGAGACGTTGATGCCCCGCTGGACCAGCAGCGGCCCCACCAAAGCGGCGGCGGCGGAGAGGGCGGAATAGAGCAGGGAGAGGACCATCTTGGTTTTGTGACGGCCAATGTAGGTCCCAGCCCGAAGCAGATGCTTCATACTAAAGGGTGTTTCTAGGTTTTCGTCAACGTCGAAGCGGTTGCGGGCCATTTAAATCGCCTCACTTTCTATTTCGTCCCCGCCGTTTTGCAGCAGGAAAACCTCCCGGTAATAGCCGGGTTTTTGGGAGAGTTCCCCGTGGGTGCCTGTGGCGGTGATGGCCCCGTTTTCCAGGACCACAATTTTATCCGCCCGCTTGGTGGTAGAGATGCGCTGGGCCACAATGATTTTGGTACAGGGGAAGTCCAAGCCCGCCAGCTGTTCTTGGATGTACTTTTCGGTCTCCAGGTCCACCGCGCTGGTGGTGTCGTCCAAAATCAAGATGGAGGGCTTCACCGCCAGGGCCCGTGCCAGGGCGATGCGCTGCTTCTGCCCGCCGGAAAGG
This sequence comes from uncultured Oscillospiraceae bacterium, assembly GCA_910587995.1. GTDB lineage: Bacteria > Bacillota > Clostridia > Oscillospirales > Acutalibacteraceae > Acutalibacter. The sequence continues at coordinate 19,928 of CAJUNS010000036.1, forward strand.
CCGGTGCCCCGTTCGCCAATTACCGTGTCGAACCCGTCAGGCAGTTTTTCGGCAAAGTCCGTTACGTCCGCCATGGTGGCAAAGCGCTTGACCTCCTCCTCGGACATGGAGCTGTCGCCATAGGCAATGTTCCCGTCCACTGTGTCGGAGAAGAGGAACACGTCTTGGGTGGCCAGGCCAATGGAGGACCGCAGGGCCTTTAGGTCGTATTTGCGCACAGGGGTCCCGTCCAGGTCCACCTGGCCGCTGGTGGGGTCGGTAAACCGGGGAATTAAGTTGACCAAAGAGGTTTTGCCCGAGCCGGTGGGGCCCATAATGGCCACGGTCTCTCCGGGCTGAATGTCCAGGTCGATGTGGGAGAGCACCTGGGTCCCGTGGAGCTTGAGGCCCACGTCCCGGAACCGCACCCGGCCCTCCACCCGGCCCTGGGGCTTCACCGCGTCCGGCCGGGAGACAATGGTGGACTTGGCGTAATACAGCTCGATGATCTTGCTGGCGCTGGCAAAGAAGCGCTGTAAGTCGTTTAAGTGCATACCCAAGGAGCGCATGGGCTCCGAGAGGGTCCAGGTCAGGCCGTTGAACATGGTGAAGGTGCCAATGGTGATGCGGCCGTTGATGAGGAAAACGCCGCCCACCAGCAGCACGGCGATGGAAAGGGACTGGGAAAGGGTGTCAATGTAGGGGCTGAACTTGAGCCACAGCAAAGAGGCGGTTTTGTTGGCCTCCTTATAGGCCTGGTTCTTCTGGTCAAACTGCTCCTTCTCGTACTCCTCCCGGGCAAAGGCCTTCACCACCCGGTTGCCGGAGATATTCTCCTGGGCGGCGGTGTTCAGGCGGGAGAGCTTCTCCCGCAGCTCCACATAGAGGGGGTGGACCCGCCGGGAGAAGAGGAAGGTGAACAGGAAGATCAGCGGGGTGACGGCCAGCATACACAGGGCGAAGAGCCAGTCCGTGGCCAAAAAGGTGATGGCCGTGGTGCTGAACAGCACGATGCAGTGGATGAGCTGCCGCAGCACAAAGCATACCGCGTGGCGGATCATGTCCATGTCGCCGGTCAGGCGGGTCATCAGGTCGCCGGTGCGGTAGGCGCTGTAGAAAGCCTGGTCCTGCTCCTGCATGTTCTGGTACAGGTCGCGGCGCAGCTCGTAGATGAGCTTTTGGGAGATGTGCTCGTAGGTCATGTTGGAAAGATAGCCGAAGCCGGTGCGGAACAGGGTGAAGCCCACCAGCACCGCCACCATGATCCCCAGGTGCCGGGCGGCTTGGGGGTCTACCACGCCGGACTCTTGCAGCGGGTAGAAGACAGTGTCCATAATGTTGGCGGTGATTAGGGAGTTGCCCAGAGCCAGCACGGCCAGCAGGGCGGTGGAGAAGAGGGCGAAGATATAGCGCTTATGGCTGCCCTTCAGCCGCGCCCACACCCATCTTAACTGGAACATAGAGAAATCCTCCTTGCCGCGAAAGCGGCGGTCCCCGGTGGAAGGGGAGTGATTGGCTTTTGAAAAAGCTTCCCCTATTATAGCGGACGGGCAGAAAAATGAAAGATGTTTTCTCGAAAAATTCAAAAATCGGCGTTCTGACGGAGAAGCTGGGAGCTCCCCGGGGAAATGTGGTGAAACTGGCCGGGCCCGAAGAGGACGCCTGGCGAGAGAGTTGAGAGGAATGGCCTGGAGCGGCAAAAAGCGGCCCCACCGCCAGAGCGGAGAGGCCGCGCAGAGTCTATCTTACAGGGGTAGGGCAAGGAGATGGCAGGCGAGCATATTCTGTACTGCTTAAACCAGCCCCGCCAGCCAACAGCGGATCAGGCTGAGCTTTGGCAGCTGCTGGCGTAAGAGCCGCGCCAGGCCCTGGGCCGCCTCCAGCAGCTCGTCCAGTTCCTCCTGGGCCAGGGTCCCCGGGCCGAACCGGGCTTTCTCCGCCAGCTCCAGCCACCGGGCGGGAGGCTCATCCTGTTGGCCGCACAGGGCCTGCCACTGGTACAGCTTTAACAGGTAAGCATAGGCGCTCAGTGCCGCCTGATTCCGGTCTTGCTGGCTGAGCGCCTTTCGCCGGGCCCAGCGCCGCAGCTGGCGGTTGAGCAGCAGAGCGGCCAGCGCCCCCAGCAGGGACAGCGCCAGGGGCAGGACCCAGGGCGGCGTTTCCCGTTTTCCGGCGGCGCTTCCTCCGGAAGGGGCGGTGGCCTGGGGCTCTACGGTTGCCCGGGGCGCGGCGGAGGCCCTGGCGGGGGCTGCCGTCTGCCGGGGAGTGGTGGAACGGGGAGCCAGGGTGGGTATGGGCCCATCTGGCCGGGGGGCGGGAGTTAGGGCAGCGTCTGTAAATTCCGGCACACGGGCGTTGGCATACACGGCCGGGGCGTCTGGGGAAGGAGGCGTCACCTCCAAGGGCACCCAGCCGGACCCGGCGCAGTAGACTTCCACCCAAGCGTGGGCGTTATAGTCTGGCACCTCGACCCAGCCTGTCTCGCCGGAGGGAACCACATAGCCCTCCGCGTACCGGGCCGGGTAACCCGCGGACCGCAGCAGCATCACCGCTGCGGTGGCAAAATGCACGCAGTAGCCCTGGTGGGAGCTGTCCAGGAAAAACTCCACAAAGTCCGTTCCCGTTCCCGGCTGGGGCGGGTCCAGGGTGTAGGTGTAGTACTGCTGAAAGACCATGGCCACCCGCCCGGCAAAGGCCAGGGGATGCTCCCGCAGCTCTAGGTCCAGGGAAACAGGTATCGTGACCTCATTGAACTCCAAAGAACCGGAGGAGAGAACGGGCTTGAGGGAAAATGCCTCCCGGTACCGGTCCAAAAATTCCGCCAGCTCTTCGGGTACCTGGGTGTAATATTGATAGGCAAGCTGCGTGTAATCCTCCACCTCTGTCATCAACTGGGCGTGCTCTGGCTCGAAAAGCTCCTTAAACCAGCCGGGGGCTTTCCACAGCTCCTGTTCTCCCGGAAGCGCCCAGGCCTGTGCCTGGAGAAGCATATCATCCACCAGCTTTTGACTGCATTCTTGCCCCGCAAGGTAGGTTGCGGAGTCCAGCCCCAAGTTTTCAAACTGCTTATCCCCCAGCATTTGCCGGGCAAAGCGCTCCTGCCGGAGGTTCCAGTTCTGTACGTCCGGGTCGGTTTCGTTTTTCGGATCACCGATCCAGAATTCGCCCCCGCTCAGGAGCACATCCAGGAAGGGGGCCTCAAGCCATTCGCCCAAATAGCGGCTGGCCCGGTCAAAATAGCGCCAGCCCCAAGGCATGTCCGCGCTGCGCAGCTGGTAGCTTTTGGTTCCGGTGAAGAGATTGGTGGATTTGGCAAAGCTGTCTCCCACCAGCTCCGCCCCGTAGGGGGAGAGGGGGGAATCTGTCTCCAAGCCGTAGGGAATGTATACGCACCGGGGGTTGGCTCCCAGGTTTTCCACCGAAAGCTGGTAGCCTCCCTGTTGGTCGATGCTTTTCACATACATCTCCCGGCGGTAGCGGGCGGGCAGGGTTTGAGCCTGCAGGCCGGTGGCTTCCAGAGCCGCGCTGGCCTGCGGGTCCAGGCGCTCCCAGCTGGAGCCTGTGTACACGCTGCCCACAAAGCTTTTTAAATACTCCTTCTGGGTGCCAGCTTGCTGGTCCCAGTCAAATTTAACGCGCAGCATGGTTTTGCCGGAATAGCTGCGGCTGCCCATACGGTTTAGGTCCACCCGGTTGTTGCCGTTGCCCTGGCCCCCTTGCAGGGCGAAGGAAAGGCCGAATCCCTCTGTTACTCCCTGGCGCAGCTGGTTGACCAGATCGGGCCGGGAATAGGACTCCGGCGGGGATGCCCAATAGACAACCAGCAGGCTGAAAAGCGCCGCCAGAGGAACCAGAAGCAGGGCGCCTCCCGCAGGTCCGCCGGCCTGGAAGCGCCCCCGGCGCAGCACAGCGGATTTCCGGCCGGTGAGGGGCAGGGCGGTGAGCAGCAGGCTGCACCAGAAGAGCAGCAGGCCGCCATAGGCCCAGCCGGCGGGCAGAATAGAGAAACCCATGGGCAGCAGCAGAAAGACCGCTGTTAGGCAGAAAGCGCCCAAGGGGCTTTTGCGCTTGACCAGCATGCGGCTTAACCACCAGGCAAAGGGGAAAAGCAAAACCCCCAGAAAGGCCGTGCACTCCTCCTCGCTGTGGTAGGTGCGCCGCAGGCCGGGCAGGGTCAGGGTGGGGAGCTCGTAGTTCAGCCGCCCGCTGTAGGCCCGCAGCATCAGGTTTATGATCCGCAAAGCCCCCCGGAGGATGTCCTCCCACAAAAAGAACAGAAACAGCAGCCAGATGGCCCAGCCCAGCAGCGAGGCCAGCCACAGCCGGCGGCTGGAGTCTGTGTGCCGCCAGAGCCAGAACCCGCTGCAAGCCAAGCCTGCCAGCATCAAGGGGCCGGTTGAAACGGGAACCTGAAAGGCGGTGACCACGCAGCCAAAGGCGCAGAGCGCGCCCAGCAAGAGCATAAAAAGATAGAACGCCCAGCCGCCGCCGGGACGCTTCTGGTTTTGGAGCAGGCGCGGACGGTCCAGGCGGAGCGTTTGAGGTTGGGTTTGCATAGGGGCAGAGTCCTCCTTCTCCGGCGGCAGCCAAAGTATTATGACTATATAAATTATAACCGAAACGGAGCGGATGTGCAAGTGCTTTTCTTAGGAAGAGGCATTCGGGCGCGGTATATCATTAAGTGCGAAAGGCAAAAGAGCTAATTAGGTTTTTCTTTCGTTCTCCCTTACAGAATCCTTACGCTTGTTTCCTTCTCTTGCATATCGCCCTTTGCTATGTTTAATGAACATAAATAAAATCCCGGAGTTTAAGGAGATTATTGATCTTGAATCGGAACGTATCCGGATTATTCCATTGCATGGAAGCAATTTGGTTAGATGGGTCAACGAAAACTATTTTTCAGAGTCCAACATAAAAGAAATTCATTTCTATGACAACGATCGACAAGACTATAGGAATATAGCTAATGAGATTAAAGATGCTAATGATAAAAGACGGTATGCTTGGATAACCCAAAGGCGGGAAATGGAAAACTATATCCCACCTACAATTATAGAAAGGGTATTTGAAATTGATTTGGGTAGATATTATGAAACTTGGAGCGATCTTGATATTCCTAAAATCTTAATTTCGAAAATCTGCTTGAATATCAAAAATGAACGTGATCGTGAAGTTGTAATTAAATCTAGGCTAAATGGAAGTATAAGCAAACAGATTACAGCTGAATCGCTTAAAGATATTGATGCCTTTGAGGAGATAGAGACATTTTTCAAAAAAGTAAAGGCAATTATTGATGGAATTTATGTAGAAAAATAGTGCTGGTATAAATGAAATATCTTCTGCTTTTTAATCTGTCCTGTCATAATATCCGTCAAGGGTTCAGATACACCCACCAATTTGCCAAAAATATCTTTTTGGTCGTGCGTTCACAAAGTCTGAGAAACCGCATGACTGTGCGGTTTCTTTGCTTTTTCTTGAGGTCGATGGTTTGGCTTTTACGGCGGCTGAGCACAGTGTTGCCTTGTTTCTGTGCTGTTTGCGTTCTGCATATTTTTCCGGATATTGCGGATATAGTTTCAACTTATTCTTTTTGCGAGTTCGGCGTGGCTCCGTCGGCTTTTTGTCCTGACCCACACCTTGACCCACACGCGGAAATAAACGGAAACGGCTGGCTACTTCCGGGTAGGAAGTTCCAGCCGTTTTTCTCGTTTGCCCCACACTCACATGACCTTGTCCATGAAATTTCCCATCTTTTCTGCGGCTTGTTC
>CAJUNS010000037.1 GCA_910587995.1 uncultured Oscillospiraceae bacterium
CAGGCGCTGTCCCCGCACCACATGGCCTTGATAAAGCCGGGCTTATTCTTGGCGATATCAAGAAACTCCTCATGGTCATGGGCGGTGAAGGTCTTTGAGTTGAAATTCTCCTGGGCCTTATGGAGCATGCTGTCGTGTATGACGTCCAGCACAGAGGAGACTGTGTCCCCGAGGGTGTCGAGCTCCGCAGGCCACTTATCGCCGTTGTCCCGGCGGGCAAGCATGCACTGGCCCTGCTCTATGTCCTTGGGCCCAATCTCAATGCGCAGGGGCACGCCCTGCATCTCATACTGGGCAAACTTCCAGCCTGGGGAATTGTCGCTGCCGTCCAGCTTCACCCTAAAGTCCGCCGCCAGCTGGTCCCGCAGCTCCGCCGCCTTTTCCAGGACCCCGGGCTTGTGCTGGGCAATGGGCACAATCACTACCTGAATGGGGGCAATGCGGGGGGGCAGCACCAGGCCGTTGTCGTCCCCGTGAACCATAATCACCGCGCCCACCAGCCGGGTGCTCATGCCCCAGGAGGTCTGGAAGGGGGCGTGGAGCTGGTTATCCCGGCCGGTGAAGTTGATGCCAAAGGCCTTGGAGAAGCCATCGCCAAAGAAGTGGGTGGTGCCCCCCTGCAGGGCCACGCCGTTGTGCATCATGGGCTCCAGGGTATAGGTGGCCACAGCCCCGGCGAACTTCTCCTTCTCGGTCTTTTTGCCCACCACAGGCGGAATGGCCAGCGCCTCCCGGTAGACCTCCTCATACACCCGCAGCATCTTTAGGGCGAAGTCCTCCGCCTCCTGGGCGGTCTCATGCATGGTGTGGCCCTCCTGCCACAGGAATTCCATGCCCCGCAGGAAGGGCCGGGTGGTCTTCTCCCACCGCAGCACCGAGCACCACTGGTTGTAGAGCTTGGGCAGGTCCCGGTAGGAGTGGATTTTCTTCTGGTAGTGCTCGCAGAACAGCACCTCGCTGGTGGGGCGGATGTAGAGCTTCTCCGCCAGAGCCTCGCCGCCTCCCTGGGTGACCACCGCGCACTCCGGGGCAAAGCCTTCAATGTGGTCCTTCTCCTTCTGCAAAAGGCTCTCGGGGATGAGCATGGGCATGGCCACGTTCTGCACGCCCAGCTTCTTAAAGCGGGCGTCCATCTCCCGCTGGATGTTCTCCCAGATGGCATAGCCGTAGGGCTCGTACACAATGCAGCCCTTCACGCTGGAATAGTCCGCAAGCTCCGCCTTTTTCACCACGTCTGTGTACCATTGGGCGAAGTCAACCTCCATGGAGGTGATGTCCTCCACCTTCTTTTTCTGCTGCGCCATGATAACCGTCCTCTCTTTTTCGCTTTTTCCCTAATTATAGCGGCTGTGCCGGGGTTTTGCAAGGGGTTTTTGCTGACAAGCCGCGAAAGGGGCAGTAATAATAAAAGAAGCCCCGGTAATGGGGGCTTACATAGAGGATACTTTCTGCGTGAGTACGCGATAAAGGTGGTTAGCCACTTCACCCGAAAGGGGGTGCTTCATTTCCCGGAGTTTACACGAAGGGAGGCAGCGCGTTATGGGAGTCAAGGTATGCAGGCTGGCGATGGCAATGCTGGCCGCACTGGCCGTACTTATTTGCTTTGCCCCAAAAGCGTGCGAGCCGTCCGGTGTTGGAGCCCGAACGACTAGCTAAGCTGTATTAGTTAGAGTATTAAGGCTAACCGCCGGTATTAAGAGGCCGCTTCCTCAAGCATACCAGACAGAACAGGACAGCGTACTGTCCTGTCTAATAGGCCGCCGCTGGTCAGAAGCATGAAAAAAAGCCCGGGCAGAGGCTCTGCCGCGGGCCAAAAGCTGGGCTCAATCCTGAGAGTGACTCTCGATGTACTCTACCAACGCGCCTACCGTTTTGATGTTTTCCACTTCCTCGTCGGGGATCTCCACCTCGAAGTCGTCCTCAATGGTCATCAGCAGGTCCACCACGTCCAGAGAGTCGGCTCCCAGGTCGTCTTCCAGCAGGGTTTCGGGTTTAATGTCTTTCTCTTCCACACTAAATTGCTCGCTGAGGATGGTTTTAATTTTTTCCAGTACCATAATTTTGCGTGCCTCCTAAAAAATTTGGTTTTTCAGTTTTCTCAGAACCGGCAGCGCCGCCCGGGGGGATATGGACAAAATCTGTCCAATGTGGTATAATGCGGGACGTCCCCCTTTGGGGCCGCGGTCCGAAATCCTGGGCCTGTATTTCGGCCCTCACTACTTTCATTTTATTTACTATGCCCCACTTTGTCAACTATGAATTGAAAATATTTCCGCATATCCCGCAAATATCCCGAAAAAACAGGAGGAATGCTCTGTGACCCCTCAAAACGCCGCTGTGGTCGGTCATCCCATCGGCCACACCATGTCGCCCTTTATCCAGGAGCGCCTGTTCGCCCTGTCGGGCATTCCGGTCCGCTACCGGGTGATCGACGTGCCGGATTTGGCCAAGGCCTTTCCCCAGCTTCTGCGGGAGCTGGACTGCTTCAACGTGACGATTCCCTACAAAAGCGAGCTTTTGGACTATGTCCATACCAGCAGCCTTTGGGCCCGGACCTGCGGTTCGGCCAACACCGTCAAGGTGGATCATGATGGACCCGAGGGGGATTTTTCCTACGCGGACACCACCGATGGCCCGGGCGCGGCCCTGTCCCTTTCCCACCATGGGCTGGACCTGAATAGGGAGCTGGTGATTCTGGGCCATGGGGGCGCGGCCAAGGCCATTGCCTTCGAGGCGGCCAAGCGGCCGGGCTTCCGGCTCACCTTTGTCCACCGGGAGGGCTCTGGCCACAATGCCATGTACCAGGCGGGTATGCTGGCCGACTGTGCTCGAGGGCAGGGAGACAAGGACTTCCGTGTCAAAGTGATGAGCTACCAGGAGCTGGAAGCGGACCTGGGCGGACGCTATGAGCTGCTGGTGAACGCCACCAGCGTGGGTATGCACCCCCACCCGGACGCCTGCCCAGTCAGCGAACAGGTCATCGCCCGGTCCCAAGCCGTGTTCGATGTGGTATACAACCCCAGGGAAACTCTGCTGCTCAAGCGTGCCCGCCAGCTGGGGGTGCAGGCCGTGGGCGGCATGGGGATGCTGGTCTGCCAGGCTGCCTACTCCCACAAGATATGGTACGGCACAGAGTTCAATCCTCAGGACCTGTTGCAGTTAATTGAGGACGCGGAAGCGGAGCTGGCCCGGAAATTCGGCTGAAGAAGGGGAGGGAGTGGGCAGCATGACCAATGGGAACATCATCCTCTGCGGCTTTATGGGCTGCGGCAAAACCAGCGTGGGCCGGCGGGCCGCGAAGCTGCTGGGCCGGAAATTCTGCGACCTGGACCAGTACATTGAGGAGCGGGAGGGCATGACCGTCAAGGAGATTTTCGCCCAGTTCGGCGAGGCGGGTTTTCGGGAGCGGGAGGCCCAGGCGGTGCGGGAAGTAGCGGCCCGCCGGGGGCTGGTGGTGGCCAGCGGAGGCGGCACGGTGCTGCGGGCCGAGAACGTGGAGGCCTTTCACCGGGGCGGCGGCGTGGTGGTCTATTTGGACGCGCCTCTGGCCGCGCTTCAAGAGCGCCTGAAGCGGGACAAGCGCCGCCCCCTGCTCCAGGTGCCGGACCGCCGCCGGGTCATTGCCCAGCTGCACGCCCAGCGCGGCCCTCTCTACCAGGGAGCCGCGGACTTGACCGTGGACGCGGGCGCGCCGCCCCTGGCCGTAGCCAAGCGGGTGGCGGCGGCCTGCCGGACCTGGAAAGCCGCTGGGTCCGAACAGGAAAAAGCGAAGGCATAAGGGCGCCGCGCGGCCGCTTGGGGCTTTCTCCAAGGGCCGGAACGCCCTTTTTGAAAAAATTCTTGACATCCAGCCCTACTAGGAGTACAATAAAGAAAATCTTATCACAACCTATAGGAGAGCCGCCATGAAGTTCATCCACGCCGCGCCGTTTTATTACTACTTTAGCCCGCGATTTATTCTGCGGGCTTTTTTCCCGTGGAGAATTGCAACCGGCCTCTGCTTGCCCGCGGCTTTTCTTTATTAAGCCTTGGGCCCTTGAGAAGCAGCCTTTCCCGCGGGAAACCTCCCGCCTGTGGAAGCGGAGCCGGTAACGGCCCCGCTTTTTTGCTGCCTCTTCATCCACATTGATCAGGAGAGTGAACGCAATGATTATCGTGCTAAAATCAAACCAATCGCAAGAAAGTGTAGACCGCTTTATGAAAAAACTCACCACCGCTTACGACGTGCAGGTGAACACCTGGGTGGGCGCTTCCAGCACGGTGCTGGGCCTCATTGGCGACACCACCGCAATTGACGACGAGTACATTGCCGCCCAAGAGGTGGTGGAGTCGGTGCGCCGGGTGCAGGAGCCCTATAAAAAGGCCAACCGCAAGTTTCATCCCGAGGATACGGCTGTCACCCTGCCTGGCGGCCAGCGCATAGGCGGGGGAGGCCTGGCCCTTATCGCGGGCCCCTGCTCGGTGGAAAGCGAGGCGCAGATCTGCGGCATCGCGGAGCGGGTGAAGGCCAGCGGAGCCCAGTTTCTGCGGGGCGGAGCCTTTAAGCCCCGTACCTCTCCCTATGCCTTTCAAGGCATGAAGGCCGAGGGCCTGGAGCTTCTCTCCGAAGCCAAAAAGAAGACCGGCCTGCCCATTGTCACGGAGATTATGAGCATTGACCACCTGCCCCTGTTCGAGGATGTGGACGTGATTCAAGTGGGGGCCCGGAATATGCAGAACTTCGAGCTGCTCAAGCAGCTGGGCAGGCTCCGCAAGCCCATTTTGCTCAAGCGCGGCCTGGCCAACACCGTAGAGGAGCTGCTGATGAGCGCCGAATATATTATGGCCGGCGGCAATGAACAGGTAATCCTCTGCGAGCGGGGCATCCGCACTTATGAGACCATGACCCGCAACACCTTGGATATCTCCGCTGTCCCGGTTTTAAAGCGGCTGTCCCATCTGCCGGTGATTGTGGACCCCAGCCACGCCAGCGGGATCAACTGGCTCATCGAGCCCCTGGCCTTGGCCGCCGCGGCCATTGGGGCGGACGGGCTGATTATTGAAGTCCACAACGACCCCAGCCACGCCCTGTGCGACGGGGCCCAGTCCATCACCCCAGACCAGTTTGACGGGCTGGCCCGGAAAGTCACCCAGCTTTCCGGCATGGTGAAGGGCTTATGAAAATCATCCTGGTAGGCCTGGGGCTCATTGGGGGCTCCGTGGCCAAGTCTCTCAAGCAGAACACAGGCCATCAGGTTTTGGGCATGGATACAGACCAGGACGCCCTGCTGGACGCCTGCTCCTGCGGGGCCATTGACGGCAAAGCGGCCCAGGAGGACTTGAAAACCGCCGATCTGGTGTACCTGTGCGTCTACCCGGAGGCGGCGCTGGCCTTTGCCCGGGAGCAGGGCCCGCTGCTTCCCGAGGGCTGTGTGCTTACAGACGCCTGCGGGGTAAAGGCGGCGGTGTGCGCGGGCATGGAAGAGCTGGCCGGAACAGGACGCTATGCCTATGTGGCGGGGCATCCCATGGCTGGCAAGGAGCGCAGCGGCTTTGGGGCCAGCGACCCCAGCATTTTTGTGGGGGCCTCCTACATTATCGCGGACACCGGCGCGCCGGGCTGGGCCGTGGAGCGGGTGGAGGAACTGGCCCGGGCCATGGGCTTTGGGCGGGTAGTCCACACCACGCCCCAGCGGCATGACCAGATGATCGCCTTTACCTCCCAAGCGCCCCACGCCCTGGCCTGCGCCTATGTGATGAGCCCCCGGTGTCCGGAGCACCAGGGCTTTTCGGCGGGCAGCTACCGGGACGTGTCCCGGGTGGCCAACATCAACGAGAGCCTGTGGAGCCGCCTGTTTTTAGACAACCGGGAGGCCCTGGTGGAGGAGCTGGACCAGCTTCAAAAAAACATTGGGGCCATCCGCGACGCGGTGGCGGGGGAGGACGAAGCCACCCTGCGCCGCCTGCTGCAAACCGCGGCCCAAATCAAGCGCCAATACGGCTAAAGAATTTTAACGCCCGTAAAAGCCTTGGCAGGCTGCTCCGCAAAAACCAAACCAGAAAGGAAGCGCCCCTATGAAAATAAACGTAAACACCAGCCGCTCCTATACTGTCACCGTGGAAAAAGGCGTGCTGGACCAGGTGGGCCCTCTCGCCGCCCAGCTGAAAAAGCCCGGCGCAAAGGCCATGCTCATCAGCGACAGCCATGTGATGCCCCTGTATGGCCAGCGGGTCCAGGGCTCTTTGGAGAGCGCTGGCTTTCCAGTCCGCTCCTTTGTCTTCCCCGCCGGGGAAGAGCACAAGCAGCTGGCAACCGTAATGGAAATGTACCGGACCCTGGCGGAAGGGGGCTTCACCCGCACGGATTTCATCGTTGCCCTGGGGGGCGGCGTTACTGGGGACATGGGGGGCTTTGCCGCCGCTACCTTCCTGCGGGGGATGGACTTCCTCCAAGCGCCCACCAGCCTGGTGGCGCAGGCCGACGCCAGCGTGGGGGGCAAGACCGGCGTGGACCTGCCCTTTGGAAAGAACCTGGTGGGGGCTTTCCACCAGCCCATTGCCGTGGCCAGCGACCCGGAAGCCCTTGCCACGCTGCCCCCGCGCCATGTGAACGATGGCCTGGGGGAAGTTATCAAGCACGGCTGCATTGCGGACCCAGCGCTGTTTGAGGCCCTGGACCAGGGGGCGGCCCTGGGAGACTGGGAGGAGGTTGTAGGCCGGTCCGTGGCCATTAAGCGGGACTTTGTAGAGGCCGATGTGGGAGACAATGGGCGGCGGATGATACTCAACTTTGGCCACACCTGCGGCCATGCTTTGGAAAAGCTCCACCGGTTCCAGGGGCTGTCCCACGGGGAAGCGGTGGGCATGGGCATGCTGCTGGCCTGCCGGGCCGGGGAAAAGCTGGGTGTAACGGTTCCGGGAACCGGGGCGCGCGTCCGCCGGGTGCTGGAGCGGTACGGCCTGCCGGTGGAGCCGGGCTTCTCCTGCCAAGAGATTGTGGAGGCCACGGCCCTGGACAAAAAGAGCGACGGGGAAACCCTGCGCTTCATTCTCATCAAAGACATAGGGGAGAGCCTTATTTACCCCATGACCCGGGCCCAGCTGCTGGAGGCGCTGGCATAGGGGGAAGGTTCCCCATAGGGAGGGAGAGCTTCGGCTCTCTCTTTTTTTGTAAAAATACCGCGATGTACTCTTGACAATCGATGTACTATGTGGTACGATGTGTATCGAGGAGGCGATAATGTGACGGTTGACGAGTGGAAATCCCAGATCCGCCGGGGAAGCATGGAGCTCTGCGTGCTGGCATTGATCCAAAGCGCCCCCCGGTACGGCTACGAACTGATCAGCAGCCTGGAGGGCTGGCCGATCCTTTCCGCCAAAGAGAGCACCATCTACCCGCTGCTGCGCCGCCTGATGAAGGAGGGCTTTCTGACCTCCTTCTGGCAGGAAACAGCCGAGGGCCTTCCGCCCCGGAAGTACTACAGCATTACCCCGGCGGGCCAGGACTATTTGGCCGCCATGTGGGCGGAGTGGGACAATTTAGTGGCGGCCATGGCCGCCGTGAAGGGAGAATGAAGAGATGACGATGGAAACAAGCCAATATTTGGAGCGGATTGAGCGGTACCTGCGGCCCCTGCCTGTGGCCGAACGGGTGGACATTGTGGCGGAAATCAAAAGTGAAATGCTGGAGCTGGAGGCCGCGGGCATGCCGCCCCAGGAAATCGCCGCCCGGCTGGGCACGCCAGAGGAGCTGGCGCGGGGCTACCTGGGAGAGGCCATTGTAAAAAGCCCCCGGTTCAGCTTGCGGAAGCTGGGGGCGGTTGCCGCCTTTTACAGCCTGGCGGGGGCGGCGTGGCTGTTTATTCTGCCGGTTACCAGCATTTGCGGGGTCAGCTTTATGTTGTGCGGCCCGTTGGCGGCTTTGGCGGGAATTGTAAAATTCGGGGCCCACTTGCTGGGCTTTGAGATGCCCTGGGTGGTCTTTCAGATAGGCGGCTATACCCTGGGGCCGGCGCTGGCGCTGGTGTGTTCGGTGATAGTTGGGGCCCTGCTGTTTGTGGCGGGCCGGCTCCTTTGGAGCCTCACCGTAGCGATTGTGCGGCGGATTGCCGCTGAGAAGTCCCGGATGAAGGGCTAAGGAGGGCCGCGCTTGGATACCATATTGGTGATTGACGATGACCTGCACATCGGCAATCTGTTGGAAGAACTCTTGACCCGGGCGGGCTACCAGGTCAGGCGGGCCTATTCCGGCACAGAGGCCCTGCTGCTGCTGGAAAGCGCCCCGCCGGATCTGGTGCTCCTGGACCTGATGCTTCCCGGCCTCTCCGGGGAGGAGCTGCTGCCCCGCATAGAGAATATCCCGGTCATTGTGGTCAGCGCCAAGGCGGGGGTGGACAGCAAGGTGGAGCTTTTGCTGGGGGGCGCGGCGGACTACATCACCAAACCCTTTGACACCCAAGAGCTGCTGGCCCGGGTGGCGGTGCGGCTGCGGGAGGCCTCCCGGGAGGGCGTCCGCCGGGAAAAGGACCGGCTGCGCTGGCGGGACCTTACCCTGTGCACAGACACCCACAGCGTCTTTTTGGGGGGCCGGGAGGCGCGGCTGACGCCCACGGAATACGCCATCCTCCGCCAGCTGATGCGCAACCCCCGGCAGGTGGTTACCAAGTCTCAGCTGCTGGACAGCATTGCCCAGGACACCCCGGACTGCACGGAAAGCTCCCTAAAAACCCACATAAGCAACCTGCGCCGGAAGCTGCGCGCGGCGGGGGAGCGGGAGTACATTCAGGCGGTGTGGGGCATAGGCTTCAAGATGAACGGGGAGGAAAAATCTTGACCAAATCTTAACTGTTTTCTTAACCGGTTTCTTAACCCTTTGGGTGTATCCTGTTCTCATCAACACAAGGAGGTATCCCAATGGAATATGTACTGCAAACCCAGGCCTTGGGCAAGAACTACCGGAAGTTCACGGCGCTGGAAAACCTGACCATGTCTGTGCCCCGGGGGGCAGTTTACGGTCTGGTGGGCAAAAACGGCGCGGGAAAAACCACCCTGCTCCGGCTCATCTGCGGCCTGCAAAGGCCCAGCTACGGCACCTACAGCCTCTATGGCCACAACCAGGAGGATCCGGATATTATCAAGGCCCGCCGCCGCATGGGCGCGGTGGTAGAGACCCCCTCCATCAGCCTGGACATGAGCGCGGAGAACAACCTAAAGCAGCAGTGCCGGGTGCTGGGGCTGCCGGATTTCTCCTGCGTTCCGGAGCTGCTGGAGCTGGTTGGGCTGGGCGGCGCGGGGAAGAAAAAGGCGAAAAACTTCTCTTTGGGCATGCGCCAGCGGCTGGGCATTGCCGTGGCCCTGTGCGGTAGACCGGATTTTTTGGTGCTGGATGAGCCGGTCAACGGCCTGGACCCCCAGGGCATTGTGGAGGTGCGGGAGCTGGTTCTCAAGCTGAACCGGGAGCGGGACATTACCGTGCTGATTTCCAGCCACATTTTGGAGGAGCTCCACAAGCTGGCCACCCACTATGGCTTTATTGATTCCGGCCGGATGCTCCGGCAGATCAGCGCCGAGGAGCTGGAGGCCACCTGCCGCAAGTGCGTGCGGATTGACGTCTCCGACACCCAGGCCGCGGCTCTGGTGCTGGACGGAATGGAGGCTGAGTACAAAATTCTGGATGGCAAGCAGGTGGACGTATATGACGCGGCCAACACCGGCAAGCTGGTGCAGGCTCTCAGCGAGGGAGGCTGCGAGGTCTATTCCGTGCAGAACCATGACGAAAGCCTGGAGAGCTACTTTTTGGCCCTGGTGGGTACCGGGAAAGGGGGCGAGGGCCGTGGGTAAGCTTCTGGCCGCCAACTGTTTCTCCATGACCCGCTCCAAGCGGTTTTGGCTCGCCCTGTTCATGATGGCCGCCACAGGAGTGTACATGGCAGCGGACATCAGCAAAATGAAAAAAGTGGCCGACTTCCAGGGCGAGCTGGACTCCGGCCTGTTCCAGTCCGCTATTCTGCTGTTTATTTTGCTGCCTGCCCTGGGGGCCCTGTTCATCAACACCGATTACCACGACGGCACCATCCGCAACAAGCTCACGGTGGGCCACACCCGTTTGGCGGTATACCTGTCCAATCTCCTGATGAACTGCGCGGCGGGCGTGCTGTATTTGGCTGCCTATGAGATCGTCTATCTGCTGGTGGGCTTCCCCCTTTTGGGGGGCCTCTCCCGGCCCCAAGAGTTCCTAATCAAGCTGGGGATGCTGCTTCTGGTGCTTCTGTCCCTCACGGCCATCTTCACCCTGCTGGCCACGCTGATCACCAACCGCTCGGTGCTGCTGTACTGCGCCCTGCTGGGCATGGGGCTGGTTTTGGCCGCCCAGATAGTCAACGCCAGACTGGCCGCTCCGGAGATGGTGGACGACTACGGCGGGGTGAGCTACACCACCAACGAGGACGGCACCGTGACCACCCAGTATTTGGACAAAAATGGCGACCCCATCCAGCCGGAGGACATTCCCCGGGTGCCCAATCCCTCGTATGTGAAGGAGCCTATGCGCGGCTTCCTGCGCACCGTGAACAACATCCAGCCCGGGGGGCAGCTGGTGGAGATTTTAGAGGACGGCCACCGGGAGCCGGACGGCGCCACCGCCCAGACCCCCTACTGGCAGCTGGCGGCCTATGCCCTGGCTATGAGCCTGGCCTTCACCGGAGGAGGCATTGTGCTGTTCCGGCGCAAGGACTTGAAATAGGGGGGCGGCGGTATGCTTCATCTGTTACACGCAAACTTTTACGCCCTGCTCCGCTCCAAGCGCTTCTGGCTCTCGGCATTTTTGCTGACAGCCGGCGCGGCCTGGGACGCAATAGCCCAGCGGGGAATGGCCTCTTTAAACGGCGGAGCCCTGCTTGACAGCACCATTGTCAATTGCGCGGCTTGGCAGTTCATCCTGCTGCCCTGCCTGTGCGGTCTGTTCATCAACACCGATTATCACGACGGCACCATACGCTGCAAGCTCACGGTGGGCCGCAGCCGGGCCGCGGTATATCTCAGCAACTTCATCACCGTCTACGTCATGGAGCTGCTCTTTATGGCCCTGTCCGTGTCTGCGGTGCTGATTGCCGGTGCGGGGCTCACCATCGGCAACCCCAAGAACGTGGTTTTGCGGCTGGCCGTGCTTCTGCTGCTGTTTTTGGCCCTCACCGCCATCTGCGTGTTTGCAGCCATGCTCATCTCCAACCGCTCCGCCCTGGTGGTCTGCGCCATGGTGGGCCTGGGGCTGATGTTCGGCGGGCAGGCAATCTGCCTCGCGCTGGAAAGTCCCAAGGTGATTCCGAATTACGGCAGCGTGATCATGACCACCAACGAGGACGGGGAGCAGACCATGCAGTACCTGGACAGGGAGGGCAACCCCATCTCAGCGGACGACATTCCCATGATTCCCAACCCCAGCTATATTGACGAGCCCCTTCAGTCCATTCTCCGCACCGCCAACAACATGCAGCCCGGCGGGCAGCTGTGGGAGATTCTATGGGATGGCCACCGAATATTCAGCGACGACGGCACCCAGGTGGAGATCATAGAATATACGCCCCGCTGGCAGCTGGCCCTGTACTCTGCTGCCGTGACGCTGCTCTTTTTGGGCCTGGGCCTGCTGCTCTTCCGCCGCAAAGACCTAAAATGACATAAGTGAGGAATGAACATGGAGTTCTTGTGGGTTCTGCTGGGGCTGGCGGCGGTGGTGATCGGGCTGCTGGCGGCGAAGATTTTCCTGATGCGCAAAGCGGCGGGGGAGATTGCCCAGAGTTTGGGGGAAAAGCTGCGCGCCGACACCAACACCCTCATTGACATTTCCACCCGGGACCGGGCCATGCGGGCCCTGGCGTCCCAAATCAACGGGGAGCTGCGCCGCTTGCAGGTTTTGCGCCGCCGCTACCGGCAGGGGGACCTGGAACTGAAAGCCGCGGTCACCAACATTTCCCACGACCTGCGCACGCCTCTTACAGCCATCTGCGGGTACCTGGAGCTTTTGGAAGGGGAGGAGAAGGCCCCGAAAGCGGCGGAATACCTGGAAATCATCCAGGGCCGGGCCCTGCTGCTGCGCCAGCTGACGGAGGAGCTGTTCCGCTACTGCATGGTGCTCAGCGACCCGGGGGACCTTGCGCCGGAGCCCATCAGCCTAAACGCCGTGCTGGAAAGCTCCCTGGCGGCGTTCTACGCGGAGCTGACCGGGCGGGGCGTCCAGCCGGTGGTCCATATGCCCCCGGAGAAGGTGGTGCGGCGGCTGGACCGGGCGGCCCTCTCCCGTGTGTTCTCCAACCTCTTAAGCAATGCCGCCAAGTACAGCGATGGCGACCTGGAGATTACCCTGACCCCAGGCGGGGCGGTGGTTTTTGCCAATTCCAGCCGGTCCCTAAGCAGCGTGGAGGTGCAAAAGCTCTTCGACCGCTTTTACACGGTGGAGGCGGCGCGCAAGTCCACTGGGCTGGGGCTGTCCATTGCCCGTGCCCTGGCCGAGCGCATGGGGGGCGAGTTGGCGGCGGAGTACCGGGAGGGGAAGCTGTACATCACCGCCTATTTCCCCTTATAGAGCAAACAAGAAGACCGCAGGTCCCAAAAGGACTTGCGGTCTTGCTGTATGCTTGGTCAAGGGAAAGCCGGGGAATCAGCCTCCGGTCATTTCTCCCCCAAATAGTTCAGCATCATCTGGGCGATTTCCACCCGGGTGGCATAGCCCTTGGGGTCCAGGACTCCGCCGCCCTTGCCCTTGAGAATGCCCCGCTCGGTGGCCCAGCACATGGCGTCCCAAAAGTATTCCGAAACCTTCCAGGAATCCGTGTAGGCCAGATGGTCCGAGATGGGCTTGGGCGTGCCCGCGTGCCGCCAGAGAATGGCCGCTACCTGCTCTCGGGTTACCTTGTCGCTGGGGCCGAAATAGCCGTTGCCATAGCCGTTGACAATGCCAGCCTTGGTAGCCCAGGTTACGCCCTTGTAGAACCACTTGGTGGCGGTTACGTCTTTATAGGGGCGCTCCAGAGCGCCGGGAGGGGCCGGGTTGGGGCAGCCCTCCGCCCGCCAGAGGATGGTGGCCAGCGAGGCCCGGTCCGTTTTGGAGTTAAGGGAGTAAATATGGTTCCGGTCGTCCACGCCGGTAATCAGCACATTGTCCAGGCAGTAGTGGACCGCGTTGTGGTACCAGGAGGTGGGGTTCAAGTCAGTAAACTGATCCAGAGGACAGTGCAAATCCTTGCCGCACGCCAGGTAGCCGGGCAGTGCCTCGGGCAGAAACACTGCGTGAATGGTGTGGTTTTCCTCCACCCGGCGGAACACATAGCTCTCCAAGGGGCCAAAGTCCTCGCCATCCACTTCCAGGCGCACCAGCTCATAGCCGGGCTTTATGGTGATCTGAAAAGCCTGATCCTTGCCCTTGTCCACCGTAATGGTTCCAGCGGGGCTGATGCTTCCGCCGGAGGTGGCGCTGGCGGTGATGGTGATGGGGGTGTCCTTCCAGTGGGCATACAGGGTGGTGTTAGCCGTAAAGGTGTAGGTAGAGCCGGTAATCTCCGGGCCCATCTCGCTGCCAATGGACCAGTGGCTGAAAGCCATGCCCATAGGCGGGGTGAAAGAGCAGGCGGGCAGGGTAAAGGGCTTGCCGGCCAGCGCTTTGCTTTGGGGCATGGAGCCAGTACCGCCGTTGGCGTTGTAATCCACCGTAAAGCCCCAGCGGGCGTAGAGGGTGTGGTCTTTGGCGATGCTCACCACCGTATCAATGGTGACCTCTTCGCCGTCCTCTTTCTCCGTGAACCAGCCCACAAAGCTGTAGCCGCCCCGGTGGCAGGAGGGCAGGCTGCCATATTTGGCGCCAAAGGCGTACAAACGGGTTACCGGCCCGCCGGAAGCGCCGTTAAAGTCAAAGGTGACGGTATATTTTTTCGAGGTCCAGCAGGCGTACAGGGTCTTGGGCACAGTAGAGCCCACAGAGGAGCCTTCCTCCACCTTGGTGTCCAGGTTATCCTTCTCCGTGACCCAGCCCGCAAAGTTGTACCCGTCCCGGCTGGGCGTGGGGATGAGGGGGTATTTCCCGCCGGCCAAGGCGTTGATGGTGGTTTTGGCTCCGCTGGGCAGGGCGCCGCCGTTGGGGTCCAGGGTTACATTGCCCAGGGGGACCCAGTGGGCGTAGAAGGTGCGGTTTTCCGGCGTAACCAAGGTTTCCGCCGTAATCTGCTGCCCGCCGGTTTTCGCGTCGTACCAGCCGTCAAACTCATAGTTGGCCAAGGTGGGGGTGGGCATATCCGTGTAGTAAGTAGCGGACAGCGAGTTATAGATATAGCTCTTGGTGGTGGGGCTCACCGTGCCGCCGTTAGGGTCAAAGGTGATGGTAAAGGCATTGGAGCCCCAGCGGGCATAGAGGGTGTGGTGCTCGGTGGTAGTTACCAGGGTATCGGCCTCTACCTTCTCGTTTTCCTTATAATCCTTGCTCGGGTACCAGCCCAAGAAAGTTTGCTGCGGGTGGGTGGGCTTGGGCAAAGCGCCTTTCTGGCCGTACTTTTCACCAGAGGCCACCTCCCGGACAGCGTCCGGCAGAGAGACCCCGGGCAGCACGGGGTCCAGGGTAACCTGAATCCCGCTCCAATGGGCATAGAGGGTGTGCTCCGCCGCGTTGTCCACAAGAGTGGTATCGGTTACCGGAAGGCCGCCGTATGGGCCGGTAAACCAGCCCGCAAAGGTCTGGCCCTTGTGCTTGTCATCCGTACCGGCGGCTGGGGTGGGCAGGGGGCCGTAAGGCTTACCCATCTCCACAGACAGAGGGGTCTGAGCGGCGCCGCCCATGGCGTCCAAGTTGACGGTAACGCTGCTTCCGGTCCAGTGGGCGTAGAGAGTGTGGGCGGCAATATTGGTAACCGTGTTGCCTGCCTCCACTTTTGTCCCGTTCTCTTTCTCGGTAAACCATCCCTCAAAGGTATAGCCATCGCGTGTGGGAGTGGGAAGCGTGGGGTAAATCCCGCCGGCGTACACCGTAAGGGAAGTAGGGTCCCCGCTGGCCAGCTGGCCGCCGTTGGCATCCAGGCTGACGCTGTAATTCACGGCCCAGAGGGCATACAGCGTCACTTCGGTATCGCCGGGTACCAAAGTAACGGTCGAGGTCTTGTCGATTATGCTGGTTTTATCGTTCTGTTTGGTAGTCCACCCCAAAAACGTGTGTCCAGCATAGTCGGGGCCGTTATTGACCGTAATTTCCTCGTATGGATCGTTTTCATGATATTTATCCTTGATGACTGCAATTTTCCGGTCTGAATCATCCGGCTCGAAGTCTGGCTTATCCGATCCAAAAATGGAGCTGTAATCGGGCGGAAAAAGACCCCCATTCGCGTCAAACTTCACTGTGATTGGAGACCCTGCCGCCCCCGCGGGCAGGCAGATTCCCAGCAGCAGCGCCAGGCAAAGCACCAAGCTTAGTATGCGTTTATACATAAAAATTCCCTCCAAAACCATAAAATAAGTAAAATAATTATACCCTCCACCCCCTGGAAAGTCAACCCTGAAAAACTGGAAAAAAGCGGCAGGAGCTCTCCCGCCGCTTTCCTCTATTTTGCCAGCAGCCCGTCCACAAACTGCCGGGCCGCCCGGGCCGACCGGCTGCTCCGGTTCAAGGCAAAGACCTCTGCCTGGGCGCAGAGCTCTTCTTCGGGCAGGTCCAGCCCGGCCTCCTGGGCCAGCCGCTTCACAATGTTCAAATAAGTGGCCTTGTCCGGCCGCTGGAAGGTCACCCGCAGGCCGAAGCGTTCCGAAAGGGACACCGCCTCCTGCATGGCGTCCCGCCGGTGGACCTCGTCCCCCTCCCGGTCAGAAAAGCACTCCTTCACCAGATGCCGCCGGTTGCTGGTGGCGTAAATAACCACGTTTTTCGACTTGGCCGACACCGAGCCCTCCAGCATGGCCTTTAGGGCGCTGAAATTGTCGTCGTTCTTCTGGAAGGACAGGTCGTCAATAAACAAAATAAACTTGAGGGGATTCTCCGTCAGCTGGTCCAAAATGCCGGGCAGCTGATGGAGCTGCTCCTTGCGCACCTCTAAAATACGCAGGCCCCGGTCCCGGTACTCGTTGGCCACAGCCTTCACGGTGGAGGACTTGCCTGTGCCCGCATCCCCGGTGAGAAGCATATTAGCGGCGGGCTTGCCCTCCAGCAGGGCCAGGGTGTTGCCGGTAATGAGCTCCTTTTCCCGCTGGTAGTCCACCAAATCCGAAAGCCGGATGGGATCCGGGTGGCGTACGGGAACAATGTCCCGGCCCTCCAGACAGAACATGGCATGGCGGGCGTAAATGCCATAACCATACTGGCCAATTTCTTTGGCCCGTTCGCCATATTCGTTGGTCAGGTTGATTTTTTTACCCTCAAACCGGGCCAGAGGCAGGGTGCAGCCCGCCTCGGCCAGCAGCCGCTCGCTGTTTAGGGAGGCGGCGTCGCTCAGGGTTTCCAGGTCCAGCACCGCCCCGTCAATGAGCAGCTTGTCGGGCAGCCGCCCGGCCGCCTTCATGCGGATGTACACATTGTCGCTGTCAAAAGTCCGGTCCCGCACATAGTCGGTCAAGCTCACATAGCCCTCCCGGTACAGCCGGGAGACCAGCTCCCCATAGACCGGCGCAAAACGTTCCGCTCCGTGGGAGGTTCGTTCCAGGCAGCGCGCCAGGGCCGCTATGACCGGGTCGTCCAGCAGGTCCCGAAAGACCGTCAGGCTGCGAAGCCGCAGGGCCAGTTTGGATAATTTTTTCGCCATTAGTTTAACACCGCGCCCTTCGCGCCGCTGGACACCAAAGCCGCATAGCGCTTAAGATAGCCGGAAAGCTCCTTCTGTTTGGGGGCAAAGCCCGCCATCCGGCTCTGGAATTCCTCTTCGCTGATTTTTAGTTCAATTCTATTCTGGGGAATATCAATGCGAATCAGGTCCCCTTCCCGCACAATGCCAATGGGCCCGCCGCTGGCGGCCTCGGGGGACACATGGCCCACGCAGGCCCCCCGGGTGGCCCCGGAGAAGCGCCCGTCGGTAATCAGGGCCACGGAATTGCCCAGACCCATGCCCATAATGGCAGAGGTGGGGTTCAGCATCTCCCGCATGCCGGGACCGCCCTTGGGCCCCTCATAGCGGATAACCACCACATCCCCGGCGTGGATTTCTCCGGCGTTGATGGCCGCCTGGGCGTCTTCCTCGCACTCGAAGACCCGGGCCGGGCCCTCGTGGACCAGCATCTCTTCCGCCACGGCGGAGCGCTTCACCACGCTGCCCTCCGGGGCCAGGTTGCCCTTGAGCACCGCGATGCCCCCGGTCTGGCTGTAGGGGTTCTCAATGGGGCGGATCACCTCGGGGTTCAAATTGGGGGTGTTGGCGATGTTTTCCCCCACGGTTTTCCCGGTGACAGTCATGCACTCGGTATGCAGCAGGCCCTTCTTGTTCAGCTCGTGCATAATGGCGTACACGCCGCCCGCCTCGTCCAGGTCCTCCACATAGGTGCGCCCGGCAGGGGCCAGATGGCACAGGTTGGGGGTCTTCTCACTCATGGCGTTGGCAATGTCCAGGTCAATCTCAATGCCGCACTCATGGGCAATGGCGGGCAGGTGCAGCATGGAGTTGGTGGAGCAGCCCAGGGCCATGTCCACAGTAAGGGCGTTCTGGAAAGCCGCCTCGGTCATAATATCCCGGGGCCGGATGTCCTTTTTCAGCATGTCCATCACCGCCATGCCCGCGTGCTTGGCCAGCTCCACGCGGGCGGAGTACACAGCGGGAATGGTGCCGTTGCCCCGCAGGCCCATGCCCAGC
Source organism: uncultured Oscillospiraceae bacterium (assembly GCA_910587995.1). GTDB lineage: Bacteria > Bacillota > Clostridia > Oscillospirales > Acutalibacteraceae > Acutalibacter. Next base: position 17,781 of record CAJUNS010000037.1, read on the forward strand.
ACTTCGGTGAGGCAGTTCATGGAGTTGGCGGTATACATGCCCGAGCAGGAGCCGCAGCTGGGACAGGTTTTGCACTCATACTCCCGGAGCTTTTCCTCGGTGATCTTCCCGGCGTTAAACTCTCCCACCGCCTCGGAGATAGAGGAAAAGCTGGTTTTCTGGCCATCCACATGCCCCGCCAGCATGGGCCCGCCGCTGACAAACACGGTAGGCAGGTTCAGCCGTGCGGCGGCCATCAGCAGGCCGGGTACGTTCTTGTCGCAGTTGGGTACCATCACCAGAGCGTCAAAGCCGTGGGCCATGGCCATGGCCTCGGTGGAGTCCGCAATCAGGTCCCGGGTCACCAGGGAGTATTTCATGCCCACATGGCCCATGGCAATGCCGTCGCACACGGCGATGGCGGGGAAGACAATGGGCGTTCCCCCGGCCATGGCCACGCCCAGCTTTACCGCATCCACAATTTTGTCAAGGTTCATGTGCCCAGGCACAATTTCATTGTAGGAGCTGACAATGCCCACCAGAGGCCGGGCGATTTCCTCTTCGGTGAGGCCCAAAGCGTGGTACAGCGCCCGGTGGGGGGCGTTTTGGGGCGTCAGCTTGATGTTGTCGCTTACCATGTGAATTCCTCCTTCGAAAAACAGGGCGGCGCCGCCCGTTGTCCCGGGGACAGGCGCAGCCCTGTTGGGGTTTATTCTTGGCTTATTTCGACTGGCTCAATTTGAACTTCCTCCAGCCCCACGCTGGCAAACAGCTCCGCCAGCGCGTCCAAAGAGGCTTTTGTCAAACCGCTGTCCGGCAGGAGGAAGGCGTTGGACTCAATCAGGTTGTCCGAACTGTAGAAGCACACCATTACCGGACAGGCATCCGGGTACAGGTACAGGAAATAGCAGGGCTTTTCCAGGTTTTCGCCAATGTAGTTGCCAGATGCGGCGCAAATGCTGGCGGCGGCCAGGGTCTCGGTCCCGGCAAAGCCGTTGAGCATGGTGGGGACGGATACCAGCATCTTTTGGATGAGGTGCCGCTGCAGGGTGGAGGAAAAACCGGCCCAATCCAGTTCCGCTGTCTGGACCAGCTGAAGGAGCGCATCTTCCTCCACACTGGCTTTATAGACGCTCTCAGGCTGGCCGAAGTCCTTGCCTTGCAGGGGCTTCAAAACATCCAGAATAGCGGGGGACGCGGACATGATGTTCAGATATTCGGGCTGGTCCACCATTTCTCCCAGCAGCAGGGCCAGCCGCAGCCCCTCGCTGTACAGCAGCTCGTCGCTGGCGTAACCGGCTGGCGGAGCGATGCTGTCGTGACGTCCGCCATCCCCATGGGAGCAGCCCCCAAACAGGGCCGCGCACAGGCAGGCTGCCAAAAGCAAAACTGTCAGTCGTTTCATGGTTTTTGCTCATCTCGTCTCTTTGTTTTAGTTGTTAATGAGCTTATCCTCGTCGCTCCAGCTGTACAGCTTGCGGATGTCCTCGCCAACCACCTCGGCGGGATGCTCGGAGGCAATTTTGCGCATGGCGTTAAAGTGGACCTGAGAGCCCGCGCCGGACATATCCAGCAGGAATTCTTTGGCAAAGCTGCCATCCTGAATGTCCTTGAGAATCTTCTTCATGGTCTTCTTGGTCTCTTCGGTGATGATCTTGGGACCAGTGATGTAATCGCCGTATTCGGCGGTGTTGGAAATGGAGTAGCGCATCCCGGCAAAGCCGCTCTGGTAAATCAGGTCCACAATCAGCTTCATCTCGTGGATGCACTCAAAGTAGGCGTTGCGGGGGTCATACCCGGCCTCTACCAAAGTCTCAAAGCCCGCCTGCATCAGGGCGCAGACACCGCCGCACAGCACCGCCTGCTCGCCAAACAAATCCGTCTCCGTCTCCGTGCGGAAGGTGGTCTCCAGCACGCCGGCCCGTGCTCCGCCAATGCCTAAAGCATAGGCCAGGCCGATGTCCCAGGCGTCGCCAGTGGCGTCCTGCTCCACGGCAATGAGGCAGGGCACGCCCTTGCCCGCCTGGTACTCGCTGCGCACCGTGTGGCCAGGGCCCTTGGGGGCAATCATGATAACGTTCACGTTCTTGGGGGGCTTGATGCATCCGAAGTGGATGTTAAAGCCATGGGCAAAGGCCAGGGTTTTGCCCTCGGTCAGGTTGGGCTCAATGCTCTCCTTGTAGAGCTGGGCCTGCTTCTCGTCGTTAATCAAAATCATAATCACGTCGGCGGCCTGGGCGGCCTGGGCGGAGGTCATAACCGTAAGGCCCTGGCTCTCAGCCTTCTGCCAGCTCTTGCTGCCCTCATACAGGCCCACAATCACGCTGATGCCGCTGTCCTTCAGGTTCAGGGCATGGGCGTGGCCCTGGGAGCCATAGCCGATGATCGCCACGGTTTTGCCGCTGAGGCGCTGAAGGTCGCAGTCCTGCTGATAAAAAATTCTAGCCATGATAAAAACCTCTTTTTTATAATATTTACCTTTCGGCAGTATGTCCTAAAAGAAACGTTGAAAAAGAACCCAAAGCAAGCCGCTGGAGGCCGTCAATAAATCTCGGTCCGCTTTTCCATGGGGATGCTGCCCCGCTCCAGGGAGATCACGCCGGTGCGGCAGATTTCCAACACGGTGTAGTCCTGCATCACCTCAATAAACGCGTCGATGCTTCGGGAGCTGCCCACCATCTGCAAAACCACCGAGTCCCGGGTGTAATCCACAATCTTGGCCCCAAAGGCCTCGGCGGCGGCGTGTATGTCGCTGCGCAGCTCCGGACGGTTTTCCACCTTTAGCAGCAGCAGTTCGCTGGTGATGCACTCCTCCTCCTTGATTTCCAGAATGGAGACGACCACCGGCAGCTTGTAAAGCTGGTCGATGAGCTGGTTTTTCTCCCGTCCGCCTCCATCGGAGACAATGGTGATGCGGGACTTTGCCGTGGTCTCCGTCTCGCTGACGCTTAAGCTTTTGATGCTGAACCGGCGGCGGCGGAACATGCTGGTCACCCGGTTCAGCACGCCGAATTCATTTTTCACCAGAATCGCTAATGTAAACCCTGACATTTCAGTCGCCCACCTTTACTATAATGTCGTCCATGGAGCCGCCCGGCGGCAGCATGGGCAGCACAAATTCGTCCTTATCGATAAGGCACTCCACCACATAGGGGGCCTTGGCCGCGAAAGCGGTTTCCAAAGCGGCCTCCAGCTGGTCCAGGGTCTCCGCCCGGGCGCCCTGCGCGCCGAAGGCTTTGGCCAGGGCCACAAAGTCCGTCTGCCGGTCCAGCACGGTGTTGGAGTAATGCTTGTCAAAGAAGAGAGTCTGCCATTGGCGCACCATGCCCAGCACGCCGTTATTCATCAGCAAAATCACCAGGGGGATGCCCTCATGCACCGCCGTGGCCAGCTCGTTCAGGCACATGCCGAAGCCTCCATCTCCGGTGATGAGCACCGTCTGCTCACCCGAGGCGATCTGGGCCCCAATGGCCGCGCCCATGCCAAAGCCCATGGTGCCCAGGCCGCCGCTGGAAATAAAGCGGCGCGCCCGCTTAAAATCCAGATTCTGCGCCGCCCACATCTGGTGCTGGCCCACATCCGTGGCCACAGGCAGCAGGCCGCCGGTAAAGCGGTTCAGAGTTAAAATGGCGTTGCGGGGGGTCAGGCCCTCCCGGTGGTCCAGGGACCAGCGCTCGTCATTGCGCAGCTGCTCCAAGGCCTTTTGCCACTGGGGATGCTCCGCCGGCTTAATCAACGGCAGCAGCTTTTGCAGGGTCAGCTTCAAGTCGCCCCGCAGGGCGTGGGCGGGGGAGATGTTCTTGGCCAGCTCCGCTCCGTCCACATCAATGTGGACAATCCGGGCCTTGGTGGCAAACTTGGCCCGGTTGCCCGTTACCCGGTCGTTAAAGCGCACGCCCAGGGCAATGATGCAGTCCGCGTTGTGCATGGCCATGGAGGAGGCATAGTGCCCATGCATGCCCTGCATGCCCAAAAACCGGGGATGCTGGCTGGGAACGCCCGAGAGGCCCATAAAGGAGCAGCCCACCGGCGCGTCGATTTTGTCCGCCAGAGCCAGCAGCTCTTCCTGGGCTCCGGAGCTCAGCAGGCCGCCGCCAAAGTACACATAGGGCCTCTGGGCCTCGTTGATGCACTGGGCCGCGGCCTCAATGCGCACATCCTTGGCCGGAAACTTAGGGTCCGGCTGCACAGGGGGCAGGGGCTCATAGCTGCACTGGGCGATTTGAATGTTTTTGGGCACATCCACCAGGACCGGCCCGGGCCGGTCGGACATGGCCAGTTGAAAGGCCTCCCGGATGGTGTCCGCCAGCTCCTCCACCCGGCCCACAATGTAGTTGTGCTTGGTGATGGGCAGCGTAATGCCGGTAATGTCGATTTCCTGGAAGCTGTCCGTGCCCAGCTGCGAGGCAGGCACGTTGCCGGTAATGGCTACCATGGGCACGGAGTCCAGGTAGGCGTTGGCAATGCCCGTAACCAGATTGGTGGCGCCAGGCCCGCTGGTGGCAAGGACCACCCCAGGCTTGCCGCTGACCCGGGCATAGCCGTCGGCGGCGTGGGCGGCGCCCTGCTCGTGGGCGGTGAGCACATGCCGCAGCTCGTCCCGGTATTTATACAGGGAATCGTATACGTTGATAATCTGCCCGCCGGGGTAGCCGAACACCACGTCCACGCCCTGCTCAATCAAGGTTCTGACGATAATATCCGCGCCGCAAAGCCTCATGGACGGTCACCTCCTGTATAATCCTCCGCCAGGATCGAGTAAAGCATCTCGTCGTGAATGCCGGAGTTATCCCAGCCGCTCTGGCGCAGAGTAGCCTCGTACCGCATCCCGCATTTTTTCATCACGTCCCCGGAGTGGGGGTTGGCCACATTGTGCCGGGAGTCAATGCGCAGGTATCCCTCGCTGAACAGGTAATCAATCACAGCGGCAAGGGCCTCGCTCATAATGCCCTGATGCCACCACCCTCTGCCCAGGCAGTAGCCGGTATGGGCCTGCCGGGCCCGGTCGTTCTGCTGCACCACAGCGATATTGCCAATGGGCTCGCCCAGCTCCTTGAGCTCAATAGCCCAGTTATAGTAATTCCCTTTCTCATACTGGCTGACCCAGCTGTCGATGATCTCCTCGCTCACGTCTACATCCTGGTGGGGCGGCCAGGTCAGGTACTTGGTAACCTCCGGGTCATGGGCCCAGTTTTGATACATAGGCTCTGCATCCTCCAGGGTGAAGCGGCGCAGAATCAACCGTTCGGTTTCCAGGACGGTGGTGCCGCTGTGCCGGAGCCCCTGGGGGTCCGCGCTGCGCGCCCCCCGTTTTTTCGAAAGCTTCGCAACCGCGACTCCCACCGCGGCTCCCGCCGCAATCCAAGTCAGGCGTTTGGCTAGTTTATTCATGATGCAGTCCTCCCTTAGTGTTGTGGTTTTCCAATTAAAATGGGCCCTTGTTCTCGCCCCAAACAGCCTTGATCAGCTGGCTGGCGTCAGGCTGGCAGCCATCCAATGTGTCAATGCGCCAGGTAGGAACGTTCAGCCGGGGCTCCAGCCGCACGCTCCAAACCGGGTGCAGAAAAGCCGCCTGGGCGAAAGCCTTGGCAAAGGTGGTTTTTCCAGCGCCGGGCCGGCCGGTTACAATAAAAAGATACGGTTTTCCCATAACGCCGCTACGCCTCCCCGTTCTTTCCAATCAGCTTAAAGCCGTTGTCCCGCAGGGCTCCGGCAATCATCTGCACATGGGCATAGTTCCGGGTCTCCATGCCGATTTTTAAGTAGCAGCCATTGATGCTCTCAATCTCTCCGGCCCGCTCATACTGCACGCTGGTCACATTGCCGCCGCAGTCCGCGATAATCCGGGAGACGTTTTGCAGCTGGCCGGGCTTGTCAATCAGCTCGATGACCAAAGTGCTGGACCGGCCGGACTTCATCAGGCCCCGCTCAATCACCCGGGAGAGGATGGTTACGTCAATGTTTCCCCCAGAAACCAGGCTGACCACCCGCTTGCCCTCAATGGGGAACTTGCGGAACATGGCCGCCGCCACGGACACGGCTCCCGCCCCCTCGGCGATCATCTTTTGCTTTTCCATCAGGGCCAGAATGGCGGAGGAGATCTCGTCCTCGGTGACCAAAGCGATGTCATCTACATACTTCTGCACCAGCTGGAAGGTATGTTCTCCCGGCTGCTTCACGGCGATGCCGTCCGCAATGGTGGAGACGCTTTCTAAGCAGCCAATGCTTCCATTGTGAACGGACTGAAGCATGCTGGGGGCGCCCGCCGCCTGCACGCCGTACACCTTAACCGAAGGGTTCATGGACTTGATGGCGCAGGCCACCCCGGAAATCAGCCCGCCGCCGCCAATGGGCACAATCACCGCGTCAATGTCGTTGATTTCCTGGACGATTTCCAGGCCAATGGTGCCCTGCCCGGCGATGACGTCCTCATCGTCAAAGGGGTGCACAAAGGTGTAGCCCCGCTCTTCCTTCAGCTCCAGGGCCCGGTTGTAAGCGTCGTCATACACGCCTTCCACCAGGCAGACCTGGGCTCCATATTTTTTGGTGGCCTCAATTTTCGAAATGGGGGCGCTGTCCGGCAGGCAGATTAGGGATTTTACCCCGCTCTTTGTGGCGGCCAGGGCTACCCCTTGGGCGTGGTTCCCCGCCGAGCAGGCAATCACGCCCCGGGCCTTCTCCTCATCGGAGAGCATGGCGATTTTGTAGCCGGAGCCACGCAGCTTAAAAGAGCCGGTCTTTTGCAGGTTTTCCGGCTTAAGGAAGAGGGAGCATTCCTCGGTAACGCCCTCGGTGTGGACAATGTTAGTGGCCCGGACGATCTGTTTCAGCACCACCGAGGCGTGAAAAATTTTGTCGATAGTAAGCATGCGGTTCTCCCCAATCTGCAAAACTCCCGGCGTATATGCACAAATAAGAATCATGCACCCGATCAAATCACTTTGAAAGGGTGCAGCTTTCTTGCCGGCAACATTCAAATTCAGCAGCGCTTCGGCTTGCTACAGCGCCGAAACGCCTAGTGTGTTTCTAGGGAATACTATACCACCGATAGACGCTTTTGTCAAGCGCGGGGCCAGAGATTGACAAAAGCCCGTCAATCATAAGCGCTTCGCCGGGTAGCGCAGGAAATAGAAATCTTCTCCCTCCATCGCGCTGGTTTTCACAAAGCCGTGGCGCAGGTAAAAGCGTTCCGCGTCCCGGTTGTCCCGGTGCACGCCCAGGGCAATGGGCCGTATGCCAAATGTTTGATAGACCCGCTGAATGGCTTTTTCCAGGGCTTGGCCTCCCAGCCCGCGGTTCCGGTACCGGCGGTCCATGACAAAGCCCATCAGCCGGTAGAAAGGCTCCCC
>CAJUNS010000038.1:0-18064 GCA_910587995.1 uncultured Oscillospiraceae bacterium
AGCTCTCCAACATCATTTTCAGCATCCGCCCAACGGTGAAATGGGAGCCGGATGGCCTCCGCTCCGGCCAGCGCCAGCGCCAGTCGGATGTCTACGTGTTCTGTCTCTACGCCGAGACCAACCGGCGTACGGCCGACCCCCTCATACTCGATGGGTGGGAGTTCTACATCGTCCCGACATGGAAGCTGGACGAAATCTGCGGACCCCAGAAGACCATCTCTCTCAATTCCCTCCGCCAGCTCGACCCTATTCGGGCCGATTATTCCGGCATCCAAGCTGCTATTGTGCAATGTGTACAAGGTGATGAGTGTCCCCCCCACCCCCCCGGCATATTGCATAGTTTTTGTGCGTTTTGCCACGTGATACTTGTATATTATTACAAGGCAGCTCACGATAGCCGAGCTGCCTTGTTTGCTACTTATTTTCGCTTTTTCTGGAGGTCTGACCATGAGGAAACCAGCTAAAAAGGCAGCCGATGCCGTGACTACGCTGAAGGCGGCCATCTACATTCGGGTATCGACGCAGTATCAGGTGGACCGGGCCAGCCTGCCGGTTCAGAGGGAAGAGCTTATCAACTACGCCAAGTACGCCCTCGACATCACCGACTGCGTGGTCTTTGAGGATGCAGGCTATTCCGCTAAGAATACAGACCGGCCGGACTACCAGCGCATGATGGCCCGTGTCCGCGCAGGGGAGTTTTCCCATCTGCTGGTCTGGAAGATTGACCGAATCAGCCGGAACCTTCTCGACTTTGCCGCCATGTATGCGGAGCTGAAGAAGCTGGGCATTGTCTTCGTCTCCAAGAACGAACAGTTTGACACCTCCTCGGCGATGGGCGAGGCCATGCTGAAAATCATCCTCGTCTTTGCGGAGCTGGAGCGCAACATGACCTCAGAGCGGGTCAGCGCCGTCATGCTCTCTCGTGCTAATGACGGGATATGGAATGGCGGCAAAGTCCCTTTCGGATATGCCTACGACAAGGACTCCAAGCAGTTCTCCATCATCGAGGACGAGGCTCAGGTAGTGCTGCATATCTATGACCTCTACGAATCTGTGAAGTCTCTCACTACAGTTGCCAAGTCTCTCAACGAGAAGGGCGTACGCTCCCGCACCGGCAAACCATGGAATCCCACCACCGTCCGCACGATGCTCACCAACCCCTTCTACGCTGGGACATACCGCTACAACTATTGGGACGAAAGCAGCAAGAGCTTCACCGTCAAGGACAAGGACGAATGGGTGCTTGTCCTCGACCACCACCCGGCTATCGTCACCCCTGAACAGCAGGAAATAATCGCAGGCATGCTCCAAAGCAAGCAACGAGGATGGGCCGGGGCTGGGATGACCTACCAGCGTAAGAACATCCACATCTTCGCTGGTCTGCTTAAATGTGGATGCTGCGGCTACACTATGATTGCTTCCCCTGACCGAGAACGCTCCGACGGCTGGCGCCCGTCAGTATACAAATGCTCCCGGCAGCGTCGCTTCGGGGACTGTGACAACAAATACGTATCTGATGTCACTCTCGGACCCTTTGCCCTGAACTTCATCGCCAACCTCATCCGGGCCTCCAACTCCTTCGGCAAAAGCACCTCCATCGAGACGCTGGAGAAAAAGCTCCTGCGGGGGGATATGTTCTCTCAGGTGGACCACATCGAACGTCCCGGTCTCGAAGAGCTTTACACCCATCTCAGGAGTGGTTTTGACTCGCTGGCCTTTGAGACCCGCACAGTTGACGCCGCCGAGTCCGGCGCCGCCCTTCAGGAGCGTGACCTGCTGCTCTCCGAGAAGCGCAGGCTGGAGAGGGCGCTAAACCGGCTGAAGTCGCTCTTCCTCTACGGTGAGGAAGCGATGGCTGAGAAAGACTATCTTGTGGAGCGCAAGCAACTCATGGACGCTCTGGAGGAAAAGGATGCCCGGCTCGAAGAGCTGGAAGCCGAAGTAGCATCCTCTATCACCATGTCCGATGAGGAGTTCATGGCGAAAGCCAGCTACTTCATCCTGAGCCAACAGCTTCAGGACAAACGGTTCGTGGACTATGAGAAATTCATCCGCAAAATCGACCCACAAATCGTCAAGGATTTCCTCAACTCTGTCGTCACAAACTTTTGTATAAAAAACGGGCTTACCGCCTCGATTCTCTTCAAAAACGGACTCGAAGTCCAATTTTCTTACAAAGCTCAGGAATAAGAAAAAGCCCAGAAACCGCTTGGCTTCTGGGCTTTTCAGCGTCCCGCTGGCAATATTCACTTCAGGTTTCCAATAAACATCGCATCCCCAAAACTGAAAAACCGGTACCTCTCCCTCACCGCTTCCTGGTAGGCCGCCAGCACCCGGTCCCGGCCGGCCAGGGCGGAGACCAGCATAATCAGCGTACTCTCCGGCAGGTGGAAATTGGTGATGAGCCCGTCCACCCCTTGAAACGAGTAGCCTGGGTAAATGAAAATATCCGTCCACCCGCCGCTTTCCCGAAAGCAGCCCTCCCGCTGGGCCACGGACTCAATGGTCCGGCAGCTGGTGGTGCCCACGGCAATAACCCGCCCGCCCTGGGCTTTGGTCCGGTTGATCAGCTCCGCGGCCGCTTGAGGCATAAAATAGTGCTCGGCGTGCATGTGGTGGTCCGTGATGCGCTCCGCGCTCACTGGACGGAAGGTCCCCAGGCCTACATGGAGCGTCACAAAGCCTGTCTCTACCCCCTGAGCCCGAATGCCCTCTAATAGCGCCGGAGTAAAGTGGAGCCCAGCCGTGGGCGCGGCGGCGGAGCCCGTCTCTCGAGAATAGACCGTCTGGTAGCGCTCCTGGTTTTCCAGCTTCTCCTTGATGTAGGGCGGCAAGGGCATCTGCCCCACCTGGTCCAGCAGAGAGAAGAAGATGCCCTCATAGGCAAAGCGCACCAGCCGGTTTCCGTCCTCTTTTACGCCAACCACCTCCCCGGTGAAGAGCCCCTGGCCAAAGACGAAGCGGCTGCCTTCCCTGGCCCGCTTGCCCGGCTTGCACAGGACCTCCCAGGTATCGTCCCCTTTGTTTTCCAACAGCAAAAACTCCACATGGGCCCCCGTGTCCTCCTTAACCCCATAGATGCGGGCGGGCAGCACCCGGGAGTCGTTGAGGATAAGGCAGTCGCCAGGGCGCAGAAACTGGCCGATCTCATAAAAATGATGGTGGCTCACCCCGCCGGTGTTCCGGTCCAGGACCATCAACCGGGAAGCGTCCCGAGGCTCCACGGGGGTTTGGGCAATCAGCTCCTGGGGCAGATCATAATAAAAATCGTGCGTCTTCAATGTGTTTTCCTGCATAGCGTTCACCAGTCCCATAAAAATTTCATAGAATATCCCGGCTGAAAAAATTGACAAGGAAGCAAAACTAAGGTATTATAAAAGAGTGAATCCAGGCAGCTTTTCAAAAGGAGCGGCTCCCGGCAAGCTGTCAGAGGCTTGTCCTCCCGCTTATGATGGACCTTTTGCGGGCCTTTCCTCGCGGTATGTCCATTATAGGGGATTGGCGGCGGGTTTTCAACCAGTTTTTTTATTCTCCCCGCGAAAGGCCTGTGAAGATTGGAAAAGGAGAATGGCTATGACAGAGAAGGAACGGGCGGTTTTTCAAAAGGCCTTAAAGACTTGGGGCGGGGAGGCGCAGGTCCTGTGCCTGCTGGAAGAAATGGCCGAGCTGCAGGACGCGCTGTGCAAGCACAAACGGGGCAGGCGCACCCTGGAGGACATTGCCGAAGAGATTGCCGATGTAGAAATTATGCTGGACCAGATGAAGCTGCTTTTCCACATAGAAAAGGAAGCAGAAGCCCAGCGGGCCCGCAAAATTGCCCGGGTGGAGGAAAGATTGAACCATTCGGTGAAAGAATAAACCATACTTCCATGGAAGAGAGGAACCTAAAATGAAACAGTATCGCGTAGGGATCATCGGATGCACTGGCATGGTTGGCCAGCGCTTCACCACCATTTTGAAGGACCACCCCTGGTTCAAGGTGACCGCCCTGGCCGCCAGCGCCAGCTCGGCAGGCAAAACCTATGAGGAGGCCGTGGCGGGCCGCTGGGCCATGCGGGAGCCCATTCCGGCGGATATGGCAAAGCTGCCGGTTTACGACGCGCAGGCGGACAAAGAGAAAGTGGCCTCCCTGGTGGATTTTGTGTTCTGCGCTGTGAACATGAAGTCCGATGAGATTATGGCCCTGGAAGAGGCCTATGCCAAGCTGGAGTGCCCGGTGATTTCCAACAACAAGCAGCATCGCGGCACCCCGGATGTGCCCATGATCATTCCTGAGCTCAACGCGGACCATCACCAGGTCATTGAGCACCAGCGCCAGCGGCTGGGGACCAAGCGGGGCTTTATCGCTGTAAAATGCAACTGCTCCCTGCAAAGCTACGTCCCAGCCATCCACCCCCTGCTGGACTTAGGGGTCACCAAGGTGCTGGCCTGCACCTACCAAGCCATTTCCGGCGCGAGCAAGACCTTTGACACCATGCCGGAGATTGTGGACAATGTGATTCCCTACATCGGCGGCGAAGAGGAGAAATCGGAGCAGGAGCCCCTGAAGATTTGGGGCCATGTGGAAAACGGAGTGATTGTAAACGCCGCTGCGCCCTCCATTACCTCCCAGTGCCTGCGGGTGCCGGTTTCCGACGGCCACACGGCGGCGGTGTTCTTCTCCCTGGAAAAGAAGGTTCCGGTGGAGGAGATCATCCGGCGCTGGCAGGAGTTTAAGGGCCCGGCCCAGGAGCTGGAACTGCCCAGCGCCCCCAAGCAGTTCATCCACTACTTTACAGAAGACAACCGGCCCCAGCCCAAGCTGGACCGGGACCTGGAGGGCGGCATGGCCATCTCGGCGGGCCGCCTGCGCCCAGACACCCAGTATGACTACAAGTTTGTGTGCCTCTCTCACAACACCCTGCGGGGCGCGGCCGGCGGTGGCCTGCTCATGGCCGAACTCCTTTGCAAACTGGGCTACTTCGACTAGCCCGCAGCTCCTCAACAAGCGCGTCTTCTTACACAAAAAATTTATAACATGTTCCATATCGCCATCCTTGTTTTCTACCACTTTTCTTTTGGGAGGTTATCTCTATGAAAAACACCATCTTCACCGGCGTGGGCACCGCTCTGGTCACGCCCTTCGACCACTGCGGGGAGATCCTCTGGGAGGAACTGGACCGGCTGGTGGAGGTCCAAATCGTTGGAGGCGCGGACGCCATCATTGCCTGCGGCACCACCGGCGAGGCGGCCACCATGAGCTCCGCGGAGCATCTGCGGACCATTGAGTTTATTGTGGACCGGGTCAAAGGCCGGGTTCCGGTTATTGCCGGCACGGGCAGCAACGACACCCGCTTCTGCGTGGACCTGTCTTTGGAGGCCAAAAAGCTGGGGGCTCAGGGCCTGCTGCTGGTAACGCCCTATTACAACAAGACCTCCCAGAAGGGACTCATCGAAAGCTTTGACTACATTGCCGACTGCGTGGAAATGCCCTGCATTTTGTACAATGTGCCCAGCCGCACCGGCTGCAACATTCTGCCCGAAACCTACCAGGCCCTGGCTCAAAACCCCTACATTGTGGCCACCAAAGAGGCCAATGGAGACACCGCCTCTGTGGCCCGCACAATGGCCCTGTGCGGAGATAATCTGGCGGTCTACTCCGGTGAGGACAATCAGGCATTGGCCATTACGGCCTTGGGGGGCAAGGGGGTTATCTCCGTGTTTTCCAACGCCATGCCCGGCGTGATGCACCAGCTGGTTCAGAATGTGCTGGACGGGGACCTGGATGGGGCCCGAAGCCTGAACAACCAGTACATCGACCTGATGGACGCTTTCTTTATGGACGTGAACCCCATTCCCATCAAAGAGGCTTTGTGGCAAATGGGCATGCTGCGCACCAACTACTGCCGCCTGCCCCTAACCACCATGCCCGAGGAAAAGCGCCGGAGCATGACGGTCCTGCTGGAAAAGCACGGGCTGATTAAGGCGTAAGCTCCAGGAGAACCAACGCAAAGGAATGATAAAAATGGTCAATATTCTTCTCTGCGGCTGCGGCGGCAAAATGGGCGCGGCGGTCCAGGGGTTTGTAAGCCAGCGGGAAGACTGCCGCGTAGCCGCCGGAGTAGACCCGCGTCAGAGCCAGGCGGAGTTTCCGGTTTATGAGGCCATTGGGCAGGTGCAAGAGCCCATAGACGTGGTGGTGGACTTCTCCCACCCCAGCGCTTTGCGGGACATTTTGGACTACTGCCGGAACCACCCGGGCACAGCCGCCGTGCTGTGCACCACTGGCTACAGCCCGGAGCAAACCCAGGCGGTCCACACAGCCGCCCGGGAGCTGCCGGTGTTTTACTCCCGCAACATGTCCCTGGGGGTCAACCTGTTGATGGAGCTGGCCCGTCAGGCGGAGCGGGTGCTGGGCCCCGGCTTCGACGTGGAAATTGTGGAGGCCCACCACAACCAGAAAATTGACGCCCCCAGCGGCACGGCCCTTATGCTGGCGGACGCGGTGAATCAGGTGCGGGACCAAGCCATGAAGTACACCTACGACCGCCACTCCCAGCGGAAAAAGCGGGAGCCCCAGGAGATTGGCATCCACTCGGTGCGGGGAGGCTCCATTGTGGGAGAGCATCAGGTAATCTTCGCCGGAAACCACGAGGTCATCACTTTGTCCCACTCAGCCCAGTCCAAGGAGCTCTTTGCCGCTGGCGCGGTTAACGCCGCAGTCTTTATGGCAGGCCGGGGGCCGGGGCTTTACGATATGTCCCATTTGATTTCGGCGGAATAAAGCGGGCTCCACAGAAAGGAAGAAAAAAATGAGCGCCAGTACGGTAATCAGCACGGTAGACAACATCACCTTGGTCACTTTGGTGGGCTTTCCCGCCCAGGTGGGGTCCATCGCCAGCATTTTCGACGCCATCTCCCAGTACAACATCAACATCGATATGATCTCCATGGCCCCCACCCATGGAGCCTTTACGGGGCTTTCCTTCACCATCTCGGACAACGACTTGGTGGATGTGCTGGCCTTTACCACCCAGCTGAAGCGGGAGACTCAAGTAAACGTGATTGTAAGCTCGGTGAACCACAAGATATCGGTTTACGACCCGGCCATGAAGAACATGCCGGGCATTGCCGCCAAGGTGTTTGGAGCCATTGCGGGCACCAAAGCGGACCTGCGGTTAATCACCACCTCAGAGGTGGAAATCAGCCTGCTGGTCACCGAGGCGGACTTTGACACAGTATTGGAGGCCATCCAGGCCGCTATGGCCTAACAGAAGAAAGCCCTTCCGGAGAGAGCCGGAGGGGCTTTCTGTTTCGTGGAGAGCAGCCTGCCGCAAGGCCTTGCCCTCGCTGTGATATAGGAGGTTTGCCAGCCTGCCGCTTCCCCTACCCCGAAAGAACCCAAAGCAGCGGCGGCAGAACATAGACCAAGGCCAGCGCCGCCGCCGCGGCAGCTCCCAGCAGCCTGGGAGCCGCTCGGAGCCAGAGGCGCAAAAGAGCCTCCCGGGCGGGAGTCAGGCGCAGCAGGGGCCGAAGGGCCAGCGCCAGCAGTGTCAGCGCGGAAAGGAGCGCCCCCAGGGAGAGCCCTGGCGGCTGGTTCCACAGGGATACCCGGCAGGGTCCGGCGGGCAAGGGAACCTCTAAAAAGCAGCCCAGCACCCGGCGGGGCTGGACAGCCTCCCCATTGACCGCCACCCGCAGGCCGGAACTCCAAGGAATGGACAAAAACAGGGCCTGCCCCTCCCCCGCCGGAAAGCTCCCCTCCAGCCGGTCCTGGGCAAAGCGGAACCCCGCGTCCTCCAAAGCCTGGTCCAGCTTCTCCAAAGCAGAGTCCTTCAGCCCCCACACGCCAAAAGATGCCAGGTCCAGCGTCCGGCGCACCTGGACCTCCACTGTGACCCTTTGATCTTGAAAATGTCCCAAGTCTAAAATGCCGTTTTCCCTTTGGGATGGATAGGCAGGCAGCTCCCGGCCGTTGACTTTGATGGCAAAGCAGCCGTTGATCTCCTCCCGCAGCCGGGTGGTAGCCTGGTCAAAGGCATCAAAATAGAGCGTCTGCGGCCCGTCCACGGTTAGGCTCCAACGGTAGGTCCCGGCGGAAACACGGTAGCGCCCGTCTGTTTGGCCCATGCTCCCGGCAGTTGGCGTATAGGCCAGAAAAGCGGGATCCCTCTCGCCGGTTAGAGCTTCATAAATCTGGTTCTGCATGGAAACCCGCCCCCCTTCCGGCAGCTCCCTCGGCAGAGCATTGGCTGGAACCAACAGGCCCAGATTCTTCCCTCCCGTAGAGGTCCAGGTCAGGTCTCCTTCCAGGGCATAGCGGATGGAAAGCAGCCGGTCGCTTAGGCCGGTGCCCCCGGTGCCGGTGGACTCCATCCAATAGCCGGAGTAGCCCAGGAGGCGCAGAGTGGGCAGAATCTCCCGCCCTGTCAGGGAGGTGTAGTGACAAAAGGTAGGCAGGCCCATCCCCCCCAGCAGGTTTACAGGGAAGCGCTTCTCCTGCGGTTTTACCCGGTACAGGCCGGAGTCCGAAGGAGAAGCGGCCTCCACCACGGCCCGAACGGTGGGAACATGGGCGGCGGACCCTATCAAACAGGCGGACTGGCACAGACCCTGGCTAAGAGCTGCCGCCAGCAGCACCCATCCCCAGATCCGGGAGCGGGTCCGGCGCTGGCAGCGGACCGCCAGCAGCACCGCTCCCCCAGCGGCCAGCCACAGAACGCTGAACGCCCAAAATGCCTCCCCATCCACCCAAAGGGAGGAAGTGTAGCCGCTGGCCTCTGGAAAGCGGCAGGCCAGCACCCAGATTCCCGCCAACAGGGGGCCAGCGGCTGTAAGCAGCGGAAGACCTGCCGAAGCCCAGCGGGAGCGGGGCCTTCCTACCTCCTCTGGGGAGCTCTCCCCAAGTGCCTGGGCCAGGAGCCAGAGGCCGAAAAAGACCGGCATGTACCCGTACCGGGCCGGAAAAGCCTGATAGCTGCCTAAATGCCACAGCCGGTTCACCGGGTCAACCCATAGAGGCAGAACGGCAAGGCCCCAGCAAATGGCTGCCGCCCGGGCTTTGGACGGCATGGGACGGCCCAAAAACAGCAGGGGTGCGCAGGCCGCCCCGGCGGTGCAGAACAACACCGGCAGGGTGGTGGTCAGCCGGGGCCAAAAGCTTCCCCCGCTGACCGCCTCCACCGTGCCGGAGCCTGTGCGGGCCGAGTCCAAGCATTGAACCAGAGAGGGAAGCCAGACCAACGCCGTAATCCCCAGGGCGGTCAGGGCTCCCAGGCCCAGCCGCCCCGCGAAGCGCCGCCGGGACCGGGCCGGAACATACAGGGCTAAAAAGACCCCGGCCCACAGAACCAGCCCCAGCAGCACCATGTAGCTCAGATAGTAGTTGACCGCAATGGTGAGGACCAGCGCTGCGGTGAAGAGCCCGCCCCCGCCGCCCTGGACCAGCCGGAGAAATCCCAGCATCACCAGCGGAAACAGGGCCAGTACGTCCAGCCAGACCAGGTTTTGGTAGTAGAGCATCCCATAGCCGCACAGGCCGTAGCCCAGGCATAGGGAGAGATGGGCGGGCAGCGGGAGGCCCGGGGCCTCGGCGGAGAAGAACCAGGAGGCGGCCCCAGCGGCCAGGGCCAGCTTCAGCAGCACCAGCACATTAACCAGCATATAGAGATCCCCCTTCTCCACAAAGACCACCAGCAGGTGCAGGGGGCTGGCCAGGAAGAAAAACAGCACTCCCCAAAAGCTCATGCCTCCGGCGTTTTGCAGGTTGAGCAGCAGCCCGGCGCGGCCGGAGAGCACGTCCTTGAGCTGCATCAGCAGCGGAACGGCCTGCTGGGACATGTCGCCCCAGGAGAGGCTGTTGGGGCCAAAGGGAAACAGGCCGAAGGCGGCATAGGCCGCGCTAAGGGCCAGCCCAGTAAGAGCCCCGGCCCCCAGGGCTCGTTTTAGGGAAATAACATAGGGTTTCATGGTTTTAGTGTGGGAGGACGGCAGGGCCTTTATGCGCCGGAGCCTCATTTGTAAAATAACCATGAATCCTCTCCCCAGCCAGTTGAAAAACTTTCCAGAGCAGGGTATACTATATGCATCAACCGAAGAAGGGTCTTGATGGTATGTGGTATCAAAAGCTCCAACGTTTTCTCTATGGCCGCTACGGTACAGACCAGCTGAACCTGTTCCTGCTGGTGCTGGGCCTGGTCCTGTCCCTGGTGGGCAGCCTGTTTTTCTGGCCCCTGGTCTTTGTGGCCAATGGGGCGTACATTTACGCGCTGTTTCGCACCTTTTCCCGCAATCTGCCTGCCCGCCAGCGGGAGTACACGGTGTTTCTGCGGTATTGGGGGCCGGTGGCCGGGTGGTTCCGGCTGCAAAAGCTTAAGTGGGGCCAGCGCAAAAGCTACAAGTATTTCAAATGCCCCCATTGCCGCCAGCAGCTTCGGGCTCCCCGGGGGCGGGGCAGCATTCAGGTGACCTGCCAGAAGTGCCGCTCGGTGTTCCAAACCAAAACCTGACCGGACTGGGGAAATGAAAGAGAAGGAGAAATGGTCATGAGCTGGAAGGATATGGATGAAAAAGGCGTTCTGCGGCGGGGTTGCTTTTTGATTTTTTTCGCCGCGCTGATGGTACTGGCCGTGCTACGCTTCGAGCAGGTTTGGGGCGCGCTGGCCACTTTGCTCAACACCCTGGCCCCGGTGTTCGGCGGCATGGCCGTGGCCTATGTGCTCAATGTGTTTGTCCACTTTTTTGAGGATATCGCCTTTAAGCCCTTTGCCAAAAGCAAGTCTAAGCTTTGGGCACAGGCAAAGCGTCCTGTGGCGGTGGCTTTGGCTTATATTGTGGTGCTGCTGGTGGGGCTGTTTGTCTGCTTCTTCATCATCCCCGGCCTGGCGGAATCTGTCAGCGGCCTGGCGGTGTATATTCAGCAGAACGCCCCGGCCATTGTGAATCAGGCGGTGGCTTGGGCCAACGCCTTCGCGCGGGAGAACGACCTGACCTTTGTCACTGAGTTTTTGGCTGGCTTCAACTGGACCTCCTTGCTCAGCGATGTAACCCAGTTCACCTCCAACCTGCTCTCCTCCCTGTTTAACGTGACGGTGAACCTAGCCTCCGGCGTGTTCTCGGTGGTGATGGGCTTTATCTTCTCCCTTTACATGCTCTTTGGCAAAGAGAAGCTCATCCGGGGCGTAAAAGACACCCTGCGGGCCTTTCTGCCCCGGAAAACAGCGGCGGCTCTGGCCCGGGTAGGGCGGTTAAGCAACCGGATTTTCTTCTCCTTCATCCAGGGCCAGCTGACCGAGTGCGTTATTTTGGGCGTACTGTGCTACTTGGGCATGTGCGTGCTGCGGCTGGACTACGCCTTGCTCATCTCCTCGGTGGTGGCCCTGGGGGCGCTGATTCCCATTCTGGGCGCGTACATCGGCGCGGCGGTAGGCGCCTTTATTCTGCTGCTGGTGCACCCCATTGACGCGCTGATTTTCCTTATCTTCCTGATCATCCTGCAGCAGCTGGAGGGCAACCTGATCTATCCCCGGGTGGTGGGCTCCTCCATTGGCCTGCCGCCGGTTTGGACCTTGTTCGCGGTGCTGTTCTGGGGCGGCGTGCTGGGCATCACCGGCATTTGGATTGGCACCCCCCTAACCGCGGTGGCCTACCGGCTGCTGCGCACCTCGGTTCATGGACGTTTGCAGCGCAAGCCAGCCGAAAGCCTCCGGCTGGACCAGACCAGTTCGGGAGATGGCGGGCGTTCATAATTTTTAAATGCATGGGTTCCTCTAACAAAAGCGCGGGGTGGAAGCTCTCAGCCTCCACCCCGCGCTTTTGTTATGGAATCTCCCCCGCCATGGCCGAGCGGGCGGCCAAAATAAACTTGGGCCGGTCCAAGGGGTCCGGCCCAATGCGCTCCCGGCCAGCCCCCAGTCCTGGCGGGCAGTCCTGGTAGTGGGCGAACCGGGAGCTGTAGACCCCGGCTCCGGCCGTAGCCGAGGCGAAGTCCACCGGCAGCTCCATGGCCTCGGCAGCGGGCACAAGGGCTTCCAGCCGGAAGCGGCCCTCCTCCATAGCGGCGGGCTCGAACACCGCCCGCCGGGTGGCCAGCAGCCCCATTGCTTTCCCCAGGCAGTCCAGGGGGCCGGACATCTCCACCCGCAGCACCGGCTCCAAAAGCTGAGAACCGGCCCGGCGCAGGGCGTCCAGCAGCCCTAGGGGAGTGGCCACAAAAAAGTCCAGCGGGTGGGTGTGTACATGGTGCCAGGTTCCGTCCAGCAGGGTGACCTTTAAGTCGGTTACCTGCCAGCCCAGCAGCCCCTGCTTAAGGGCCCGGGGCACGGCGGTCTCCACATGAGTCTGGTAGCGGTAGGGCAGCCGGCCGGGAGAAACCCGGCACTCGTACTGGAAGCCGCTCCCACGGGGCAGGGGCTCCACCTGGAACCGTACCTCAGCCCAGCAGGGCTTGGGCCAGGTGTAAGACTCGAACCCTTCCGCCAGAGCCCTAGGCGTCTCCCGGTATATGACCGAGGGCTCCCCAAACCGGACCCGCAGCCCCCAGCGCTGGTCCAGCAGGGCTTCCAGAACCTCGATTTGCAGCTTGCCCGTCAGCCGGGCCCAAAGTTCCTGCTTCTCCCGGTTCCACTCGCAGCCCAGGGCCGGGTCCTCATCTTCCAACTGGCTCAAGGCCTGGGTCAGCTTGGGCAGGTCCGCCGGGTCCTGGGGCATAACCCGAGACAGCAGCAGAGGCTCCGCCAGCCGGTAGGCCCGCAGGCCTGGAAGTTCCCGGCCCACCAGGTCTCCGGCCCGCACGCTTTCCAGCCCATAGGCTACGGCAATGTGATTGGCGCTCACGCGCTCCACATCCACCAGCTTCCGGCCCTCCACCGCCCGCACCCAGGTGATTTTTTCCTCCACGCGCCCTCTCCGCCCCGCCGCTTCCACGGTCTGCCGGTTGTGGAGCTCTCCGGCAAACAGCCGCAAATAGGCGGCTTTGCCCAAGGCTGGGTCGTGCTCCACCTTATAGACCCGGGCGCAGAGCTCCCCGCCCAAGGGCGCGGGCTGGGGCAGCAAACGGCACACCGCGTCCAACAGGTCTCCCACGCCCCGGCCGTACTTGGAGGCCCCGCACACGGCCGGATACACTTCGCCGCGCCCCACCGCCTCTGACAGCCCAGCCCAAAGGGCCTCCTCCGGCAGAGAGCCTTCCATCAGGAAACGCTCCATGAGGGCCTCGTCTCCAGCGGCCAGCACCGCGGCCTCCTGCCAATCGGGAGCGTCAAACCCGGCTTGCCGGACCGTTGCCTCGGGGCTCCCTTCCTCCGCCACCACAGAAAGAGGCAGGCAGCGGGCGCCCTCTTTTTCCACTTGGGCCAAAGCGTTCCGCCAGCCGCTGCCCGCCCGGTCCAGCTTGTTAAAAAACAGGAAGCAGGGCAGTCCCGCCCGCCGGATGGCTTCCAGCAGCAGGCGGGTTTGAGGCTGCACCCCTTCCACCGCGGAGACCACCAAAACCGCCCCATCCAAAACCGCCAGACTGCGCTCCACTTCGCTGAGAAAATCCGCGTGGCCAGGAGCGTCGATTAAATTTAAGCGGCAGTCCCGCCATAGGACGGAGGCGCAGGCTGTGCGCACGGAAATGCCCCTGCGCCTCTCAATCTCCATACCATCGGTCGCGGCGGTTCCCTCGTCCACGCTTCCCGGCGCGCGGATAGCTCCCGTCAGATAGAGAATCTGCTCCGTCAGAGTGGTTTTCCCTGCGTCCGCATGGGCCACAATGCCCAAGTTTAAGGTTTTTCCGTTCATCGCTGGACCTCCTGTTCCGGGGCGGCAAGCGGAGAACCGCCGCCTTTCTCCGCGCCCGGCTGCTGCGTTTGGTCCATTCTACCACAGAAGGCGGCAAAAATCCAGTGTTTTCCTCTGAGCTGGAGTCCAACGGATACAGGGCCTTGCAGCCCCGCCCGCCATAAAGTGAAAGGCCAGCCCGCAGCCGGCCTCTCACTTGAAATCCCTTGAAAAAGCACCCGGCGGGCTTCTGGTTCCCGTTTCGGAGCAGTAGCCTCTTCCCGCCGATTTAGACAATGGAGCCTTTTTCTACCCACGCCCTAAACGCGCTAAAAAACCGGAGAAGGCTTCTTTTTAGGCTGCGTTAACCATAAAACCGCAGCTTTTCCATGGTCACCCGTGGCCGCCACCAGGCGCGGGCCTGCTGAAACTCCGTTTCATAGGGCGTATACCACTGCCAAGAGATGTCAAATCCGCCATCTTCCTGCTGCAGTTTTTCCAGCCCCCGCCGTTCCGCCTGGATCAGCGGCTGGATGCCATCGGGCAGGAAGGGAGATTCTCCCTGGAGAAACCAGGAGGGCGTGGGCACGTATTCGACCCCGTACTTTTCGGTCTCTTTGCAGATGTTCTCATAGACCGACCTGCGGATCGCCTCCTGGGCCGCTTCCATGGAAATGAGATTTTCTTTGCCGTAGGCTCTTAACAGCCGCCAAGCCAGCATAAAGCATTTCAATCCTTCTCCAGACGGTTCACCGGCTTCTTGTAACCCGGCAAATGCCTCCTGCACCAGTTCCTTCCAGGGGCCCTCCGCCCCCATGCATACCAAAAAGGCCGCCAGCGACACTGTGGGGTTCCAGTTGGGCGGCGCGTCTTCCGCGCCTTTCTCCCACCAGACCGCGTGGGGGTAGTCGCGATTGCTTTCGATAGAGCTGAACCAGCGGAACGTCTCCTTATGGCGGGCTTCTCCGGAGCACAAGTAGCGGACCATTCCCTGGGTCATCTCTCCAGCCTCAGAAAGAGCGCCGGTCTCGAACAGGTGAATCAGCGCGTCATTGGTGGTGATGGGCGTGGAGTTGGGGTTCCAGTTGTCCGGCTCCAGGGCGTGCCCAAAGCCGCCGTCCGGGTTCTGGAAGGGCCGCAGGGCCTCAATCAGCGCCCGCTTGGGCCCCGCCTTAAAAAGACACCGAAATTCCGCCAGCTCCACTGGCCGGGCGTTTTTTTCAATAAATTCTACCGCTTTTGGTACATTCATGTTTTTGTCTCCTCTCTTCTTGTTGGGGTGCGCCTCTGGGGCTTGCCTTTGGCCGCTGGCGTACCTCCTTCCCATGGCCACAGGCTTTCCCCTACTTCCTCCCTTATCCTACCACAGCAAACACGACCGCATCCTGTCATGTTTCCCCATAGCGTCCGGCTAATTTTTTCGCCAGCTCCCCCAGAGCGGTCCGTACCTCCGGCGGTCCCAGCACCTCCGCGTCCCCCCAAAAGGACAGCAGAAACTCCACCGCGCTGTTCAAGTAAGTAAAGCCAATGGAAAAACGGCACCGGCCATCTGGCTGCACCACAAAGGAGGCCTCCCCGTACTCTTCCACCAGCCGCCACTTGTATTGAGGGGGCACCAGGGCTTCCACCTGATACCGGATGGGAAACACCCGCTGGTCTGACAGGTCCGGGTAAGGAGCCTGCCGCTTTTCAAAAACCTCTTCCAGACTCAGCCGTACCATGCGGTCCAGCTTAAAGAGCCGGTAGTCCTCCCGGGACCGGCACCAGCCCCACAGGTACCAGCCGCCCCACTGGTAGACCACATAGCAGGGCTCCACCAACCGCTGGGACTCCCCCGAAGGGGCATAATAGTGAAAGCCAACGAGGCGTCCTGAACCAATGGCCTCTTGCAGGCGGTCAATTTTCTCAGAGAGAGAGCCCTTGTGCCAAGCGGCCAGGTCAATGAGCACGCCGCCCTCCTGGGCCAAAAGCCCCGGACCGGCCAGCTTCTCCATCAGCTGGCCATAGCGGTGGGAGCCGCTGACGCTGTCCAGGCTGCGCAGGCCCGCCAAAATGGCCTGCAGCTCGTTGGAGGTTAAGAGCGCCCGGTCAAGCCGTCCGCCGCCCATAATGGAAACCCCGCCCCCCACGCCCTGGCTGGTGGCAATGGGAATACCCGCCCGGCAGAGGGCCTCCACGTCCCGGCTGATGGTCCGGCGGGACACCTCAAAGGTCTCGGCCAGATAGGGCATGGTGACTTTGTCCCGTTGAAGCAGAATGGAAAGAATGCCAATAAGCCGGTCCAGTTTCATAGGGGCCTCCTAAGTGAGAAGAATGAAATGCTTTGCCTCTATTATAGACCAGAAAGCCCACGCAGGCAAGCCGCCAGCCGGCGGAGACAGGGGGCGTCCGCTCCTAAGCCCCCTCCCCCTCTTCCAATGAGGCAAAATAGGCCCGGTTATAGGCAACTTCTGGGGCGTCCGGCTTGAATCCAGCGGCGCGCTCATTGTATTGCCGCGCCTCCTCCTGCCGCCCCATCCGGCTCAGGCAGACGCACAGCTGGATGCAGGGAAGATAGCCGTAGGCGTCTGGCTGCACAAAGCCGCCCCGGCCATCCTGACGTTGGCACTCCAGGGCCCGGGTGTACCAATAAGCCGCTTGGTCCCAGCGGGAACGGTCCAAAAAGTGCTGGCCAATGTCGCAGCAGGTCTCCGCCCGGGGCAGGTCGTAGGCAAAGCTGGAGAACAGCGCCTCTAAAGCTTGGTCCTCCCGGCCCAAGGCATACCAGCAGTAGGCCAATTGGCGGCAAGCCTCTATGTTGTTTTCCACCCAGCCCCGGCCCTCCCGCAAAAAAGCCTCCAGCACCTGTTGGGCCTCCTGGCAGCGCCGGTGGGCATACAGCTCCCTCCCGTAATAAAATTGCTGGCGGGGGTCCAGGGCCTGACCCTGTTTCAGCATGTTTTCAAAAATTCGCAGATTCCGGTCCGGGTCGGAGGGCCGAAGCTTCCAGTGGGTTACGCCGCAGTCGGACCAGCGCACGGCTCCCTTTGTCTCAATGACCTCGTGCACCGCTCCCTTCCATAGCATCCCGGCCCGGTTGCGGACAATGCGCTCCCGGTAGTAGGAAAAGGTCACCTGGCCCTGCTGGTCGAAGCCCGTATGATAGCGCAGCATCACCACGTCTGTGCCGGGCCCCAGGCTGGCTTTCAGCTCTTGAAACCGCTGCCGGTCCGGCGGAAGCAGCACGTCGTCCGCGTCCAGCCACATACAGTAGTCGCAGGAGGCCTTGGAGAAAGAAAAATTCCGGGCGGCGGCAAAGTCGTCGATCCAGGGGAATTCGTACACCTTTTCGGTAAAGCGCCGGGCGATTTCCCGAGTCCGGTCCTGAGAGCCGGTATCCACCAAAATGATTTCATCCACCAGATCCGCTACAGACTCCAAACAGCGGCCCAGCACCTCTTCCTCGTCTCGAACGATCATGCACAGGCTGATTGTACACATAAAAACCATCTCCTCTTCCACATGAGAATCGTCAAAAAACAGGAAAGCCCCTCGCGGGGCAAGGGACTTTCCTTGAGCTTTGGAACTGGTCAGGACAGCCGGACTACGGATAGAGACGCGCCGGAGCCCCCCTGCAGGACTACAGCCGCCACGATGCCGGACAGCTGGAGGGTCAATGTGTCGCCCGCTGTCAACGGAGTAATGGTGGTTGCCGCATACTGCGTTGTAGCAACCGGCGAAAGCACCGTGCCGGGGATGGCCGCGCCGTTGCGAAGCACGCTGGAGGACATGGCAACCGCTACTGTAGGCGAGATACGGTAGGAAACCAGGTAAGTCCCTGTGGTTGGCACGGTAAAGACCGTATTGGTGCCATCCGCGGTAAAGCCGTCCAAGGATTGCGCGTTCGGCAGAGGCACGGCCGTACCACCCAGCACAACGTTCAGGTTCTGCCCAGTGGTGTTGGACGCGCTCATGGCAGTCGCTGTGACAGCGGGGCCGGTGGGGCCAGTTGCTCCGGTAGGTCCAGTTGGGCCGATGGCACCATCCGCGCCTGCGGGGCCGGTTGCCCCGGCAGGTCCAGTCGGGCCGGTGGCGCCGTCTGCACCTGTTGCCCCGGTAGGACCGGTGGGACCTGTTATACCATCCGCGCCAGTGGGGCCAGTAACTCCCGTGGGCCCTGTGGGACCTGTCACACCGTCAACGCCGTTTGCGCCCGCCGCGCCGGTTGGGCCTGTGGGTCCTGCGGGCCCGGCTATCCCAGCAGGTCCAGTCGGGCCGGTGGCGCCGTCCGCACCTGTTGCCCCGGTAGGACCGGTGGGACCTGTTATACCATCCGCGCCAGTGG
>CAJUNS010000038.1:18164-24848 GCA_910587995.1 uncultured Oscillospiraceae bacterium
GCCCTGTGACTCCTGTGGGGCCTGTGGGACCTGTCGCACCGTCAACGCCGTTTGCGCCCGCTGCGCCGGTGGGGCCTGTGGGTCCGGCGGGGCCGGTTGCCCCGGCAGGTCCAGTCGGGCCGGTGGCGCCGTCCGCACCTGTTGCTCCGCTAGGACCAGTGGGGCCTGTTATACCATCCGCGCCAGTGGGGCCGGTAACTCCCGTGGGCCCTGTGGGACCTGTCGCACCGTCAACACCGTTTGCGCCCGCCGCGCCGGTTGGGCCTGTGGGTCCTGCGGGGCCGGTTGCCCCGGCAGGTCCAGTCGGGCCGGTGGCGCCGTCCGCACCTGTTGCTCCGCTAGGACCAGTGGGGCCTGTTATACCATCCGCGCCAGTGGGGCCGGTAACTCCCGTGGGCCCTGTGGGACCTGTCGCACCGTCAACACCGTTTGCGCCCGCTGCGCCGGTGGGGCCTGTGGGTCCTGCGGGGCCGGTTGCCCCCGTAGTACCCGTGGCCCCTGTGGCTCCCGCCGCTCCTGCGGGGCCTGTGTCTCCCCGGGGACCGGTGGGGCCGGCCGCTCCGTTTGCGCCTGTGGGTCCCACCGCTCCGGTAGGCCCTGTGCCGCCGTTGGCTCCTGTGGGGCCTGTGGGGCCGATGGGGCCTGTGGCTCCCGTGGAGCCAGCCGCGCCCGTTGGGCCAGTCGCTCCGGTAGCTCCAGTTGGTCCAGCCGGACCGGTAGGACCTGTGGGACCGCCAGGGGGGCAGGGCGGCGGACAGGGGGGTGGACAGCAGGGCGGCGGGCAAGGGGGCAGCACGCCGCAGCAGTCATCGCCGCAGGCCGAAGAGCCGGAATAGATCTTCATATTCATGCCGGAATTACCTCCAAAAAAGATGTGGCCCCAGCGCCTTGCGCAAACCAGGGGCCTATGCTCAGTATATGCCTGTCCCGAAAAAAGGTGCGTCTTTGGAGCTTGTGTCAGAATGAAAAAGGAATCTGCCCGTCCCAGCGCTGGGATGTGAGGGCTTGACCAGGAAGAGTTTGGCTGCCGGTATGTGCGGCGTCTTTACAGGCCGTATTTATGATTTGACAAACCAGAATCATAAGAGTATAATTTATAATTAATATCTTATTTATTTTGACTCAGAAGCTGTGAACGCACCAATGCCCGCCAACCCGTTAACAAAGAAAAGGAGCCCCCATGCCCATTAACAAAGCCATGCTGGCAGCCCTTAGCCTACTGTCCTACCCAGAGCTGGACGTTGAAAAAATATACCTGGTAGAACGAAAGCTGCAAAAGCTTACCGCCCGCCGGGCAAAAAAGCCCTGGCTTTACCAGATATGGGAGCACACGGTTTCTTCCTGCAACGTCCAGATTCCTATGCGGATTTTCAGCCCTAAGCGGCGGGAGGGGGATTCCGTCCTGCTGTTTTTTCACGGCGGAGGCTGGGTGACCGGCTCCATTGACTCCTACGATGGGATCTGCGGGGACATGGCCGCCCAAACCGGCTGCGTGGTGGCCTCGGTGGACTACCGGCTGGCCCCCGAGCACCGCTTCCCCGCCGCGGCAGAAGACTGCTACGCGGCGGCCCGGGAGGTCTTTCTGCACAGCGGCCTGCTGGGCGCCCGCCCGGAAGACGTGGTGCTGTTTGGGGACAGCGCCGGGGGGAACCTGGCGGCCGCAGTCTCTCTGATGGCCCGGGACCGGGGAGAGTTCCTTCCCCGGCGGCAGATTTTGATTTATCCCGCGGTGGGAAACGACCACTCGGAAACCTCGCCTTTCCCCTCTGTGCGGGAGAACGGAACCGGCTACCTTCTGACCGCGAAGCGTGTGCGGGACTTTTTCGCCCTATACAAGGCCCAGGAAGCCGACATGGAGAATCCCTATTTTGCGCCGCTGGCCGCGAAGACCCTGGCAGATCAGCCGGACACCCTGCTGATTACGGCGGAATTCTGCCCTCTGCGGGACGAGGGCGAGGCTTATGGAGAAAAGCTGCGGCAGGCGGGAAGCTATGTGGAAATTTACCGGATTCCCGATGCCCTGCACGGCTTTTTCTCTCTCCCCGTGCGGTTTAAGCATGTCCAAAAGACCTATGCCCTGATCAACGCTTTCCTGGAGGAAAACTATGAGCGATAGGAATTATCTGCCCTGGTGGCGGCTGGACAACGCCGCGAAGATATTCCCCTCCACCAGTTCGGCCCACGACTCGAAGGTGTTCCGGTTTTTCTGCGAGTTAGAGGAAGCGGTGGTGCCCGCGGCTCTGCAGAGCGCCCTGGACCGGACCATGGAGCGGTTTCCCATCTACCGCTGTGTGCTCCGGCGGGGCTGGTTCTGGTATTATCTGGAGGACAGCCCTCTGCCTGCGGCGGCCCGTCCGGAAGAGCTGCCCCCCTGTTTTCCCATCTACCCCTCCCTCCGGCGCAGCCTGCTGTTCCGCGTGCTCTACTACCGCAGGCGGATCAGCCTGGAGATTTACCATGTTTTGTCCGATGGGGCCGGGGCGCTGGACTTTCTGCGGGACCTGGTCTATGAGTACCTGCGCATCCGCCACCCGGAGGCAGGCTTTCCGGCGGGGAGCGTGCTGGCGCCCGGCGTGTCTGAACGGCAGAAGGAAGCGGACAGCTTTCAGAAATATTATGAGAAGCCCGCCCGGCGGTTTGGCCTCTCCCCCTCCGCTTATCAAATTTGCGGAGAGCGTCTGCCCAAAAACCAGCTGGCCATATTGGAGGGACGCATCCCCACCAGGGAGCTGCTGGCCTGCGCCCGCTCCCGGGGGGTGACGCTTACCGAGCTGCTCACCGCCGTTTTGCTCCGCGCAATTTACGATGGCATGCGGGTGCGGGACCGAAAAAAAACGGTGGCTGTCACCATTCCTGTGAATCTGCGCAATTATTTCCCCTCCTTCTCCTCCCGGAACTTTTTTGCTATTTTTCATGTAAGCTACGATTTCAGTAAAAATCCGGACTGTCTGGAGGCCGTGCTGGCCTCAGTCAAAAAGGACTTTCAGGAGAAACTAACCGCGGAACAGCTCAAGGCCCAGATGAACGGCTTGTGCGCGCTGGAACATAATTTCCCCGCGCGGATTGCCCCGCTGCCGCTGAAGGATATTGTATTGCGGTGCGCCAACCGGATGGCGGCCCACGCCGCCACCGCCTCTTTCTCCAATGTGGGAAGGGTTTCCATGCCAGAGGGCGCGGAGAAGTATATCCGGCAGTTTGGGGTTCTCACCTGCGCGGGATGCCTGCAGGCCTGCGCCGTTTCCTTTGAAAACAGTTTTGTCATCACCTTCGCCAGCCCCTTCCGCTCCCGGGAGACCGAGCGGGTCTTTTTTCAAGAGCTCTCCCGGCTGGGGCTGGACATTACGCTGACGACAAATATGAAAGATGAGGTGGAGCAAAATGCTGTTTTGTGAGCAGTGCCAGGCACATGTGGAGGGCTCTCTCCAACGCTGCCCCCTCTGCCAAAGCCCCCTTACCGGCCAGCCAGAGGAAAACGCTTATCCTGTCCTTCCTCCAGCCAAAAGCTCCCTTCGGCTGAGCCTCCGGCTGGCCGCTCTGGCCACGGTAGCGGTGGCGGCTGTCTGCTCCGCCGTAAATTACAGCCTGCCCCAAACCGGCTGGTGGAGCGTTTTTGTGATTGCCGCCCTGGCCAGCACTTGGCTGGTCTTGGGGGTCACCGTCCGCAAGCGGGGCAGCCCCATGAAAGCTGTTGTCTGGCAGCTGGGCGTCATATCCGCCGTTACCTTTTTGTGGGACCTTTGCACTGGGTTCGCGGGCTGGTCTCTGGATTTTGTCCTGCCTATTTTTATTCCCTGCGCCCAACTGGCCGCTTTCATTGTGGTAAAGGCCTTGTCCCTGCGGCCTGCTGAATACCTGTTTTGCCTGACTGTCTGTATTCTTGTGGGCTTTGTCCCGTTGATTCCGCTGCTGTGCGGCGCGCTGGGGGTAGTTTATCCCACTGTAATATGCGTGAGCATCAGTTTAATAGCGCTGGCGGGCCTGCTTTTGTTTAAGGGGTCTGCGTTAAAAGACGACGCGGTCCGGCGGCTGCACCTTTAGGGCGTTGCCCTATGCCTCCCAACAGAACCTGTAGGGAAACGGAAGGTTTGGTGTCCACACTGGCAAGACGCTTGGCATGGCGCCCGCTTGCTTTCGTGGTTAGACCGCATTGCCATTCTCGTACGAAATCAGCAACCAGCTCAATGAAAAGGAGCCATGCCTGCTTGAAAACAGGCATGGCTCCTTTTTTGCTTGCAGCACGTGATTTTCCTTCCAATTTCTTTGGCCGGGATCTTGAGTCCTTCTTCGCCAAGTGAAATGGCGTGTGCCTATATTGCTTTTTTGTTGATTTAGTCTACTCCTCGCTATTTTTCAAACAAGCCATAGTACTCTTTTTCAAGAACGGGATAACTTTTCCCTTGGATATACCCTTTCACCAATTGCTTTTTAATTTCTTCCTGATAGACTTTGACCTTTCTTCCGCTTCCTCCTTTTTCCTTTGTATTATACCTTATCCGAACCTTCTGCTATAACTTTAGTATAGAGGCCAATAACATCACGCATTTTCCAGCACCTCCCTGACGTGTTCAAAGCCGTTATCAAAGGTAAAGTCAACAGTCAATGCCTCCTAAAAATCCGCATAAAAATAGGGTCAATCTCAAATGAAATTGGCCCGCAAAAAATTATTCTATTGTAACTGACTTATGGTCTGGTGAAGGGTTTGAAAGTGTTCCATCCATCGCCCACGGTCGGCAGTGTCTTTCCACCTGGCTATCAGGTCATGAGCCGGGTTCTGCACCTTGCGGAGTACCCGCAGAAGTGCTGCCGTGTCCTCTGGCGTGAGTACCAGCCGCCGGATTTCATGCTCCACGTACTCCATGCGGGAGACGTCCAGCACTGACAGATAAACTTTACCGGTCTGGAAGAACTCCGCCACGCACTCTGCCAGCAGCACCCGCACAGAATCAAAGTAGACAGGGTAGAGGTAACGCAATTCTGGCTGGCATAGGCCGGGGTCTATTTTCCACTTCCCATGGCTTAATTTCTTGACAAGATGCTCCTTTAGGGTTACAATGGATTGGGATACAGCAAGCCCATGGCAAGCGGTATTTTCTAACTGCCGCTCTGCCAAAACCTCCAGCATATCCTGACCGAAAGCGGTTTCCTTTACGCTGACTGTTCTAGCTCTTGTGGTCATTTGGCTTGGCTCCTTTCTGTTGAGATTTCCAGTTTTTAAGCAGGGTGAGGATGACTTCTTCCATCTGCTGTTGGGTGTAGTCTTTGGGGAAATACTGGCTCAAATACTCCTTTTTGAGGGTAATCTTTACCGGCGGGGGCTTTTTGTCGGACAGGATGTCAATAATCAGGCTCGTGGTCAGGTCTGTTCGCCCACCGTATTCCCTTATCTTTTTCGCCTGCTCTATGGACGGTGGCCCGAAAGAATTGTTTTCCATCACGTCATACAGCAGTTCTTGCTCGTCTTGGGTAAGGTAGGAAACCTCCACGGCTGGGCGTAAAGGGAACTTTTCCTGGTCAACTAACGCAAGCAAACCTGGAACAAGTTCAGTTAGCCGGATAAAGCGTTAGATTTGCCTTGCACTATCAGGGGAATCTCCCGCTAGGGTTTCGTCCGACCTTGCGCCCACTGGGCGCGAAGTTAAGTCCAGCCGTTGTCCTTGGTGTTTCATGGCCTCCAGTTTCATCCGATAGGCAAAAGCCTTTTCACTGGGCAGAATCTTTTCCCTCTGCAAATTGCTGTCTACCATGATAATAGTGGCCTCGTCATTGTCCATCTCCCGAACGATAACCGGCATGGTTTCTTTTCCAGCCAGCTCACAAGCCCGCTTGCGACGGTGGCCTGCCACAATCTCATAGCCGCCCTCCGGCCTGGGACGGACGATAACCGGAACCAGAACGCCGTATTGGGCCACGCTCTCGGACATTTCCCGCATCTTTTCATCGTCCACCACATGGAAGGGGTGGTCCTTGAACGGATACAGTTCTGTTAGCAGTATTTCTTGAATCTGGTCGCCAGCAGCTTGGGCCACAGCTCCGCCAAACAAGTCATCCAGGCTAGCCATTTGGATTTTTGCCGCGCTCCCCTTCATGACGCGACCTCTAAGGTCAGGGCCTCATATGCCGCTGACACCTTGCCGGATGGGTCATGTAGATAGATGCTTTTGCCCTCGGCGCTGGTTTTATAGTTAACGATATCACATTATCGTTAACTATTGAGCGCGGATGGAGCGGGGGATGATGGTATCGAAAATTCTTAGCTGGTCGCCGTATGTACCCCGCAGCAGCTCCACGATTCCTTGCGAATAGGTGGTTCTCATATCTGCCATGGTGATTAAAATGCCGCTGATTGTGAGAGTGGGGTTGATCTGCCGTTTCACTCTCCCGATTGTTCCCATGAGCTGTTCCATGCCTTTCAATGAAAGGTAGTGAGCTTGCATGGGGATAAGAATTTCGTCAGCCGCAGACAGGGCGTTGATGGTGAGCATACCCAAGGAGGGGCAGCAGTCCAGGAGAATCACGTCGTATTGGTCGCGGACGGTGTTTAGATACTCTTGGAGTATCGTTTCCCGGCTCATGATGTTTACCAGCGTGACCTCCATAGCGGCTAGGTCGATGTTGGCGGGGAGCAGGTCTAAGGCAACACCGCACAAAGCGAGTGCAAAAAGGAGCGGAGTGTGATAAAATAAG
>CAJUNS010000039.1 GCA_910587995.1 uncultured Oscillospiraceae bacterium
CCGATGACTACATTTTCCGTAGACATGGAATGGAGCTTCCTATGACCCCCAGCAGCTTTACGTGGCGGTTCAAGCTGATTCTCAAGAAACATGGCCTACCGTCAAATCTTAATGTCCACAGCCTCAGACACACTGCGGCGAGCCTTATGATTGCAGGCGGGGCCGATGTAGCTACGGTGTCTGGTTTACTCGGACACTCTCAGGTGTCCACTACGCTGGACATCTACACCCACGCCTTCGATGACAAGAAGAAAGCAGCCAGCGCGGTTTTGCAGGAGAGCCTGGACATCTGACAGAAGAAAAAGAGTTCAAGTCCTCGTAAAGAGGGCTTACTCTTTCTCTGTGTTGGCATCCAGTAGTCGCTGGATGCCTTCGTCAGTGTACGAGAGCAGCTTGCCATATTGATGGGCAATATTTTCGCGGCACTCTGCATAAGTACCAGTAGAGATAGCCTTTTCTTTCTCTGCCTTCAAGTCAAGATATTCCTTCAACGCCGATTCATCCTGATAAAAAATCACGTTGAACTTGCCCTGATTCAGCGACAGGGGAAAGAGGTCGGTTAAAAGTGCCTCATCCTCCGCATAGTAACGAACGCCATACTTTTCGCACAGCCTATCGAACTCCGGCAGAAAGCTGTTGCGCTCCTCTTCGGTATCGCAAGGATGTGACAACGCAATCCTCTTCACCCCAGCCCGAACCATCTCGCAAAAGCAATCGGCAGCGCCTAAGTGGTATGAAAATTTATCAATTTTCACAGAAATTACTTCGTCTTGCTTGGATAGGCTTAAAACAAAATTATGAACGCGCTCTGTCCATTCCAGAATTCCAAGGGAATTCTGTGCCACAAAGAACACCCTGTTTTTCAATGATTCTGGAACAAAAGGCAGGATGCTTTCCCTATACTGCTCAGGGATGATACAAGCATAAAGATACTCGCTCAGAAGAAGTTCATCTTTGACTTTTATGGCATGATAGCCATCGAAAACCCGCCTTGGATGCCGAACCAAATCCTCATATTCGAAGTAAA
The DNA here is from genome assembly GCA_910587995.1 of uncultured Oscillospiraceae bacterium. GTDB lineage: Bacteria > Bacillota > Clostridia > Oscillospirales > Acutalibacteraceae > Acutalibacter. The sequence goes on from CAJUNS010000039.1 coordinate 1,028, forward strand.
ATCGAATTCCGGTATGATTACCCTTCCGAAACTCTTTATCTGCTCTATTCCCAACCGCAACATCGGAAATCACCACATAATCTCCCACCGGCTCATTTCCCCAGCCGAACATGATGTACTCAAAATAATCCGGAGGATCGTTCCAAAGGCTGTCCTGCTTTTCATCAGAAAGCTGTTGGGCGGACTTCCCGTATACTCTTACAGCTGAAAGCAGTTTGCCGCTTTCTAGTATCTTTTGGGCTGCGTCAAGCGGCGCTGCGTGGTAGACAAAATCATCTGGTGGCAGGATGTTTTTATCTGCGGTTGGCTTCCTGAATTCAAAATTCAGCGCGTTTATAACCAGATTATCCTGACAAACTATTTCTACATCGCGGCCGTTTGCATTTTCATATTGAATGAAATCAACAGCGTTTTTCAGTTCCAAGGAAGAGAAATCCGGATAATTTGCCAGAGGGAAATAATACACCCCTTTTTCGATAACCCCCGCCGGATGGCGGCCAATATTTAATTGCATAACTGCCTCTCTTTCGTGTCTTAATGATAAAAGCCCCCGGAAAACCGAGGGCTTTTTACTATTGGCGCGCTTGACTGGATTCGAACCAGCGGCCCTCAGAGTCGGAGTCTGATACTCTATCCAACTGAGCTACAAGCGCATATTTATGAGAACCGCAAAACCCGCGGTAGTCAACTTTGTAAAAATAGTGGTCAAACAGTAGTCAACGGCGTAATATTTTCTTTCTGCAAATCCCGGAACTCCCAGAAAACACTGGGTTTTCCGGATTATCTCAACTGAACTGGCCTGAAACGTCGGAGTCTGATACTCTATCCAACTGAGCTACAAGCGCATATATATGGCGACCGCAAAACCTGCGGTAGTCAACTTTGTAAGGAAAAATCACTGTCATAAGGCGGAAGATATAGGCCTCATAAGTGTCTCTTGTATTATACCTTATCCGCGTTCTAAAGTAAAGTCGAAATTTGTCGGCTGGCAAAATTTTTTGTCTTTCACCGGCAAAACCGTCCGCCGTGCGGCTTAATACCGCTGTCTTGTCAATTGCTCAAGAATCGCCAAGGCGTCTTCCGCCGGGATGCTTTTATCCCGCAGAAAGGCTACTACCGCCCGCTCGCCTGAGGAAAGCTCTCCCACCCGTTCTGGATCCAGCTTGGGCTTTTTTGGCGCCCGCTGGTTGGCGCGGTCTCCCAAAAGAGGAGGAAGCCCCCCCTCCAGCTCGGAGGAAAAAAAGTACTCTAAGGGTACGTTAAGAATCTTCGCGATCCGGTTAAGAGTGGCTGGGTCCGGAGTGGTTTTACCCGTCTCGTAATAGGTGTAGGTGGAGCGGCTTACATTTAAGACGTCCGCCACGTTTTTCTGGGAAAATCCGACTTGAACGCGGAAGGCCCGCAGTCTCTCGGCCAGCGTGGAGCCGTCGGGAGGGAGATACTTGATTTTTTTCATATCTATCATCCTTTTCCCGGCGTTCCCCACTGCGGCCGCCCGCGGGGAAGCCTGCCCAGGTCCCTGTGCGGCCGCGTCCAACGATCGTTATACAGTATAGCGGATGCCATGTGAAAAATCCAGTGTTTTGTCAAAATTTACCGGTTAAAGTGAAACAATGTCACACCTTGGCGGCGCGGGCTTGGTTTGCCCTTTTGTCCGCCGTCCCTCCTAACCGCCCAGCAGGCCGGTGAAAAACCGGAAAACCGCGCCCCCATCCGCCAGGTCCGGGCTGGCGAAATCCAGGGTTGCCCGTTCTGGGTGCCACTGAACCCCATAGATCCGCTTTTCCGGCCACTCCAAAGCCTCCACCACGCCGTCCTCTGCCCAGGCGGCGGCGCAAAGGCCGGGGGCGGGCTGGCCGACGCCCTGGTGGTGGGCGCTGTTGACGGGAAAGCTCTCCCCATAGAGCCCGGCCAGAAAACTGCCCGGCGCGGCCCGAACCATGTGCCGCTGGTCGGCCTCCCGCCAGCGGTGGGCTTGGGCTGTGGGCAGGTCTTGAATCAGTGTGCCGCCAAAGGCCACGTTTAACAGCTGCACGCCCCGGCAGATGCCCAGAATAGGCCGGTTTGCGGCCGCAAAGCGCCGCACCAAAGCGATTTCCGCCTCGTCCAGCGCCCGGTCCACTCCCTGGCTCCCCTGGTTGGGGGCCTGGTAAAGGTCCGGGTCCAGGTCCGCGCCGCCGGGAAGCAGCAGGCCTTGACAGGCCTCCCCGTCCTCTGTGTTCCAAGAGACCACAGGCTCCGCTCCGGCGGCGGCCAGGGCGCGCACATAGTTTTGCCGCTTTTCCCATTGGCCATACAAGAAAATTTTCATCATCACCCGCTCCTTCTAAAAACATATCTGAAATCTACCATTTCCAGAAAGTTCACCATTATTTTGTTGACAGTAGCCCACGGGAGGCGCTATAATTGGAAAACTTAGCGCCTCCCAGGAACGGCGCCTCCCAGTTTGTCTATGGTAGGGCTGCAACCTTTTCTTGTCAAGGGGCATTCCTATGGGTGTAAGGCGTTGAGGGGCTGAATTCACACCGGCCGCGCCCCCCGCTCCATTTATATGAAGAAAGGGTGACCAATTTGACATACGGCAGAAACACTTCCGAACGCCCCCGCCGCGGCCTGCCAGAAGAGCCGCCCCGGCCCCGCCGCCCCAGGCGCAGGTCCGGACCCCGGAGCGAGACCATTGCCGCCCTGGTGATTTTAGGCGCGGCGGCGCTGTCCATCGTCATTGTGGCGGCGGCTGTGCTGCACACTGGCCAGGGCCCTGCGGTCCCAGCGGCAGCCCCGGCCGTGGGCGCGGTAAACCGGGGGGAGGCGGCTTCCTCTGGGGAAGAGGCCCAGGCTCCGCAAGGCCGGAGCCCCATGGCCGCGGACAACTACCAGCAGCTTTCCGACCCTCTTCTGGTGCTGGTAAACGACGCGGTCCCCCTGCCGGAGGACTGGCAGGTGACGCCCGCTTTCATTGGGGACGAGGCCGTGGACCAGCGCTGCTACTCGGATTTGGACGATATGGTTCAAGCCGCCCAGGAGGACAACATCTGGCTGTGGGTGGCCTCGGGCTACCGCAGCGTGGATGACCAGGAGGCGGTGCTTCAGCGGGAGATTACCCTGCACATGAACCAGGATGGCATGACAGCGGAGGAGGCCCAGGACTTCTCCCTGCGGACCATCGCCCGTCCGGGCTACAGCGAGCACCACACAGGCTTGGCCGTGGACCTGAACGATGTAAGCGACGGTTTTGAGTCCACGGAGGAATACCAGTGGCTGAAGGAGCACGCGGCGGAATACGGCTTTGTGCAGCGCTACCGCTCGGACAAGGTAGACAAAACCGGCATTGAGAACGAGAGCTGGCACTACCGCTATGTGGGCCGGGAGCACGCCCAGGAGATGGAGCGGCTGGACCTGTGCCTGGAAGAGTATGTGGAATATCAAAAAAGCCAGGGGCCGGACTGAGCCCCCGCTCTGGGATTGTCCCAACCACAGAGAGTATCATTCGTGTTCCCCCGCCCTTTGGGCGGGGGAACACGAAAAGCTCTCCGAAACGGACGCGCCCCCCGCGCTTTTCCCCTTTGCAAACCAAGCTTCCATGTGGTATAATGAACCCATGGAAGCTTTTTCCGTCCCCGGCAAAGGGGCGGGCAAATGCCAGGAGGAGTGAACCGGCGGCCCAAGAGCCCGTGAAAAACCAAGAGGAAGGTGGAAATGCTATGGTTGAGGAATACACCATACCGCTGTCAAAAATCATTGAGAACCAGGGGCTGCGGCCCATTTACCTGCCCCGCAGCCCGGAGAACATCATGATCTGCTCCCGGGACGTGAACCGCCCCGGCATGGAGCTTAACGGCTTTGTGGACTACTTTGACCCCAAGCGGGTGGCCATTTTGGGCATGTCGGAAATGGGCATGCTCAACCGCCTGCGGGACGAGCAAAAGGCCGAAGATGTGGAGCGCTTTTTCGCCCTGCACCCTGTGGCGGTTATCATCGCCCGGGGGCTGGAACCCTTCCCGGCTATGGTGGAGGCAGCGGAGCGCTATGAGATTCCCCTGCTCTCCTCCCAGGACTCCACCTCCAGCGCCTTGGCCAGCCTGGTGGCCTTTCTCAATGTGGAGCTGGCCCCCCGCATCACCCGCCACGGGGTGCTGATGGATGTGTACGGCCAGGGCATTCTGCTGGTGGGCGACAGCGGCGTGGGCAAGTCCGAGGCCGCCATTGAACTGATCAAGCGGGGGCACCGGCTCATTGCTGACGACGCGGTGGAGATCCGCCGGGTGTCCAGCATCTCCCTGGTAGGCCAGGCGCCGGAAAACATCCGGCACTTTATTGAGCTGCGGGGCATTGGCGTCATCAACGCCCAGCGCATTTTCGGCGTGGGGGCCGTAAAGCTCTCGCAGAAAATCGAGCTGGCCATCAAGCTGGAAACCTGGGACGCCTCCAAGGTTTACGACCGCATGGGCATGGGGAACGAGTATGCCGAGATTTTGGGCATCCGGGTGCCGGTCATCACCATCCCGGTAAAGCCTGGGCGGAACCTGGCGGTGATCATCGAGGTGGCCGCCATGAACGACCGCCAGAAGAAGATGGGCTACAACGCCGCCCAGGAGCTGCTGGTCAACCTGGGCATGGACCCCAGCGAGCTGGAGCCCACCGATGTGAAAATGGACCTGGACGTATAAATCCCCTACAAAACAAGGAGGAATGTTCCCATGCCATCCATGGATTATACGCGGCTGGACCAAAAGGCCGCAGCCCTGGGCTGCCCCCTGCTGCGGGACGAACCCCTGGCCCCCCGCACCACCTTTAAAACCGGCGGACCGGCGGACCGCTTGCTGGCGGTTTGCACCGAGGCCCAGCTGGCCGGGCTGTTAGAGGTCCTAAAGGAGGCGGGCGTCCCCTGGCTGACCCTGGGACGGGGCTCCAACCTGCTGGTGGGCGACCGGGGCTTCCGGGGCGCGGTGCTGTGCCTGGAAGGGGATTTTAAGCGCATAGAGCTTCTGCCCGGCGGCCGGACCCTGCAGGCCGGGGCGGGGGCCTCTTTGGCCAGCCTGTGCGCCTTTGCCCGGGACCACGCCCTGGCCGGGCTGGAATTCGCCTGGGGCATTCCCGGCTCGGTGGGGGGCGCGGTGTATATGAACGCCGGAGCCTACGGCGGGGAGATGAAAGACGTGGTGCTTCGGGCCCAGCATGTGGACCCCTGCTCCGGCCCAGGGGAGTACCAGGGGGATGAGCTGGGATTCTCCTACCGGCGCAGCGCCTATACAGGCGGCGGCAAGAGCATTACCTTCGCGCAGTTCCAGCTGGCCCCCGGGGCCCGGGAGGAAATTGCCGCCCGCATGGAGGAGCTGATGGCCCGCCGCAAAGAGAAGCAGCCCTATGACATGCCCAGCGCGGGCAGCACCTTTAAGCGCCCGAAAACCGGCTACGCGGCGGCGCTTATTGAGCAGTGCGGCCTTAAGGGCCGGGCGGTGGGCGGGGCCCAGGTAAGCGGGAAGCACGCCGGGTTCATCGTTAACACCGGCGGGGCCACCTGCCGGGACATTCTGGCGCTGATGGATCTTGTACGGGAAACCGTGCTGCGGGAGACCGGCGTGGAGTTGGAACCAGAGGTCCGGGTAACCGGCGAACTGTGACAGGGAGGAAAAGAGCATGGAATTCGTAGTGGTAACGGGTCTTTCCGGCGCGGGAAAGACCCAGGCGATGCACTCCATGGAGGACATCGGCTTTTTTTGCGTGGATAATCTGCCCCCGGCGCTGATTCCGGTTTTTTACGACCTGTGCGTCAAATCGGACGGACCTATGGGCCGGGTGGCGGTGGTGACGGACACCCGGGGCGGAGAGCTGTTCAAATCCTTCTTCACGGCCATGGAGGCCCTAAAGATGGAGGAAAAGCCCTATAAGCTGCTGTTTCTGGACGCTTCCGACCCCATTCTGGTCCGGCGCTTTAAGGAGACCCGGCGGCGGCATCCGCTCTCCGATGAGCTGGGGGGCTCCTTGGAGCAGGCGGTGCGCCTGGAGCGGGAGATGCTGGCCCCCATGCGGGAGAGCGCCGACTTTGTCATCGACACCTCGGGCTATTCCCCGGCCCAGCTGAAGGGCCGGGTGGCGGAGCTGTTTTTAACCAGCGCCGCGGACTCCCTTTTTGTGCACGCCATCAGCTTTGGCTTCAAGTTCGGCATCCCCATGGAGGCGGACCTGGTCTTTGACGTGCGCTGCCTGCCCAATCCCTTTTACGATGAGGTCCTGCGGCCTAAAACTGGCCTGGACCCGGATGTGCGGGACTATGTGATGGAAAACGACGAGTGCCGGGGCTTTGTGGAGCGCTACACCGGCATGCTGGACTACCTGCTGCCCCTTTACCGCAAGGAGGGCAAAAGCCAACTGGTGGTGGCCGTGGGCTGCACCGGGGGCCACCACCGGTCGGTGGCCCTGGCTCAGTTTACCTGCGATTACTGCAGCGGCAAGGGCGTTAAGGCCAGCGTGACCCACCGGGACATTCAAAAATTTTAGGAGGCGGGCCATGCACTGTGTTTTAGTGGGCGGCATGCCCGCCTCTGGCAAAAGCCATTTGGCCCGGCGGCTCTCCAAGAGCCTGGGCCTTCCCTTGTTTTCCAAAGACGGCATAAAGGAGCGGCTTTTCGACGCCGTTGGCTTCCGCAGCCGGGAAGAGAAGGTGGCCCTGGGCGTGGGGGCCATGGAGATCCTCTACTACGCGGCGGACCAGGTGATGGCCGCGGGGAGCCCGGTGATTTTGGAGAACAATTTCGAGTCCGCCTCGTTTCCCGGGCTCAAGGCCCTGCTGGAGCGGCGGCGCTGCCAGCCTATCACTCTGCTGCTCACCGGCGACCCGGCGGTCATCTACCGGCGCTTTCTGGAACGGGACCAGTCTCCCCAGCGGCACCGGGGCCATGTGGTAAACACGGTCTACCCGGAGCCGCCAGGGCGGCGTCCGCTTGCCGCGCCCATCACCCTGGAACAGTTTGTGGCGGGCTTTCAGGCCCGGGGCATGGGGGACTTTGACCCAGGCGGGCCCCGCATTATGGTGGATGTGACGGACTTTGAGACCCTGGACTATGAGGGGCTGGTGGAGCAAGTGCGGGTGTTGATGAGGGAGAAGGCGTAGGCTTTAGAGGCCTCGCCCCCGCCGCCGCCCTTCTCCCGTCCCAAAGCCCGGCCCAAACTTTTTCGATCGGAGGCCCAACGCCATGTCCTTTACCTCCCAAATCAAAATGGAGCTGGCCAAAACGGAGCCCCGGCGCTTCTGCTGCCTGGGGGCCCAGTGTTACGGGGCTTGGCTCTTCTCCAAGTGCTTCACCTTGCAGGAGGGGGCTTTTGTCACCGAAAACCCCGCCGCCGCCCGCCGTATGCTGGAGCTGGCCGCGGCGGGAGCCGGGGTCTCAGCCCAAATGCGTTACGCGGTCAGCCGCCGGAACCGCCCGGCCTACCGGGTCACCCTGCCGGAGCGGCAGGAGCGCCGCCAGCTTTTGGAAGCCTTTGGGCACACCGGGCAGGAGCTCTGTTTGCGCATCAACCGGGCGGTTTTGGAGGACGAGTGCTGCCCCGAAGCCTTTTTGCGGGGGGCTTTTTTGACCTGCGGCAGCGCCACGGACCCCAATAAATTTTACCATCTGGAATTTACCGTGCCCTTTAAAAATCTGGCCTGGGACCTATACACCCTGCTGGGCGAGGCCGGGGGCCTGGGCATCGCCCCGGCGGTGGTGCAGAGAACCGGCAGCTGGGGGGTCTATTTAAAGGACAGCGGGCAGATTGAGGACCTGCTGACCTATATGGGGGCCACCGGGGCCTCTATGGAGCTGATGCAGGTGAGGATGTACAAAGAGGCGAAGAACAACATTAACCGCAAGTCTAATTTTGAAACCGCCAACATGGATAAAACCTACTCCGCCTCCGCCCGGCAGACGGCGGCCATCGCGGCCATCAGCGACAGCCAGGGGCTGGACAGCCTGCCGGAACATTTGCGGGAGCTGGCGCGGCTTCGGCTGGACAACCCGGAGATGACCCTGCGGGAGCTGGGCGAAAGGCTGGGGGTAAGCCGGAGCGGGGTGAACCACCGGCTGCAGAAGCTGCTGGCTATGGGGGAGGCGCTGCTGGAGGAAAAAGGAGTAGAAGGTTTTATGTAAAAAGCGCAAGGGACAAAAAAACACAAGGCGCGGTAACCATCTTTGCCGGCTTTTTGACCATGGCTTGAGGTCCTTTGTTCTTGCGTTCCCGTATCCTACGATTGGAGGCGCCGCCTATGGCTTTCGCCCATCTCCATGTCCACACCGAATACAGCCTCTTGGATGGCGCCTGCCGCATTGAGCGCCTTTTGGACCGCGCCCAGGAACTGGGGCAGGAGGCTGTGGCCATCACCGACCACGGCAATATGTACGGCGTTCTGGATTTCTACAAGGCCGCCAAAAAGCGCGGCATCCGCCCGGTCATCGGCTGCGAGGTCTACGTGGCCAAGCGCACCCGCTTCGACCGGGTCCAGGAGCTGGACCGGGAAAACCGCCACCTGGTCCTCCTTTGCGAGAACAACACCGGCTACCGCAACCTGACCGCCTTGGTCTCCAAGGCTTGGATCGAGGGATTTTACAACCGCCCCCGGGTGGATTTCGAGCTGCTGCGCCAGCACCACGAGGGGCTCATCGCCCTCTCCGCCTGCATCTCCGGCGAGATTCCCCGGGCCCTGCTGCGGGGCCAGTACGCCGCCGCCAAAGAGGCGGCCTTGCGCTACCGGGAGATTTTTGGCCCGGACAATTTCTTTTTGGAGCTTCAGGATCACGGCCTCAAAGACGAACACTATGTGAACCCCGGCCTGGAAAAGCTGGCCGGGGAGACCGGCATCCCCCTGGTGGTTACCAACGACTGCCATTACATCAGCGCTGCCGACCAGGAGATGCACCGGGTGCTTATGTGCATCCAGACCGGCCGCACCATCCAGGAGGAGGGCGGTTTGGATTTTTCCACCCAGGAGCTCTATTTTAAAACCGAGGAGGAGATGCGCGGCCTTTTCCCCAACCACCCGGAGGCGGCGGACAACACCGTTACCATCGCGGAGCGCTGCAACGTGGAGTTTGAGTTCGGCAAAACCAAGCTGCCCCGCTTTGACACCCCGGACGGGAGCCCCAGCCAGGAATTTTTCCAGCGCCTGTGCCAAGAGGGCCTGCGGGCCCGTTATGGCCAAAGCCCCGGCCCGGAGCTCTGGGACCGGCTGAACTATGAGATGCGTACCATCGCCCAGATGGGCTATGTGAATTATTACCTCATTGTGTGGGACTTTATCCGCCACGCCAAAAGCGTGGGCATCCCGGTGGGGCCTGGGCGGGGCTCCGGCGCGGCCAGCCTGGCGGCCTACTGCCTGGGCATCACCAATGTGGACCCCATCCAGTACAACCTGATTTTCGAGCGCTTTCTCAGCCCCGAGCGGGTGAGCATGCCAGACTTTGACATTGACTTCAGCGATGAGCGCCGGGACGAGATGATCGACTATGTGGTGGAAAAGTACGGGGCGGACCATGTGGCCCAAATTGTCACCTTTGGCACCATGGCGGCCCGAGGCGCCATTCGGGATGTGGGCCGCGCCATGGCCGTGCCCTACAACAAAACCGACCAGGTGGCCAAGCTGGTGCCCATGGAGCCGGGCATGACCCTGGACAAGGCCCTGGCCCAGTCCAAGGAGTTCCGGGAGCGCTGCCAGTCAGACTCCCAAGTGGGGGCCCTAGTGGATATGGCCCGAAAAGTGGAGGGCATGCCCCGGCACACCAGCACCCACGCAGCGGGCGTGCTCATCACCGACCGGCCGGTGATGGACTATGTGCCCCTGGCTAAAAACGATGACGTAACCGTCACCCAGTTTACCATGACGGCCCTGGAAGAGCTGGGGCTGCTGAAAATGGACTTTTTAGGCCTGCGGAACCTGTCGGTCATTGACAACGCCCGTAAGCTCATTGAGCCCCGGGATCCGGGCTTCTCGGTGGACGCCATACCCTTTGACGACCCGGAGACCTTCGCCATGCTGGACGCGGGCCACACGGTGGGGGTATTTCAGTTTGAATCGGCGGGCATGACCCGCCTGCTGGTCCAGTCTCAGGCCAAAGGCGTGGAGGACCTGACCGCCATTATCTCCCTCTACCGGCCAGGGCCCATGCAGTTTATTCCCATGTATCTGGAAAACTGCCGGAACCCCGCCAGGGTTCAATATAAGCACGAGAAGCTCAAGCCCATTTTGGAGGTTACCTTTGGGTGCATCATCTACCAGGAGCAGGTGATGCAGATTTTCCGGGACTTGGCTGGCTACTCCATGGGCCGGGCGGATATTGTGCGCCGGGCCATGTCCAAAAAGAAGCACGATGTGCTGGAACGGGAGCGGCAGGTGTTCATTGAGGGCCAGCGGCGGGAGGACGGCAGCTGGGAGGTGGAGGGCTGCGTCAACCGGGGGGTGGACCGGGCCATTGCCCAGGAGCTGTTCAAGGAGATTGAGGACTTCGCCTCTTACGCCTTCAACAAGGCCCACGCCGCCGCCTACGCGGTGGTGGCCTACCAGACCGCCTACCTTAAGTGCCACTACCCCCAGGAATACATGGCCGCGCTGCTTTCCAGCGTTTTGGGGTGGAGCGGCAAGGTGGCCGAATATATGGAGGAGTGCAAGCGGCTGGGCCTAAGTGTGCTGCCGCCCCATGTAAACCACAGCGGGGCGGGCTTCACGGTGGATGGAGGCGGCATCCGTTTTGGCCTGGCGGCGGTGAAAAACCTGGGCAAGGGCGTCATTGCCCGCATGGCCCAGGAGCGCCGGGGGGGCGGGGACTACACCTCCTTTTACAATTTTTGCAAGCGGATGGCCGGCAAGGAGCTGAACCGGCGGGCGGTTGAGAGCCTGATTAAATGCGGGGCCCTGGATGGCCTGGGCAACAACCGCAAGGAGATGCTGCTGGGCCTGGAATCCGTGATGGCGGGCCTAGAGGACGAAAAGCGCCGGAATCTGGAAGGCCAGGTGGGCTTTTTCGACGCGCCCCAGGCGGAGGGCCCGGCAGGCGAGCCCCCACTGCCCCATGCGGAGGACCTTTCGCCCCAGGATAAAATCGCCATGGAAAAGGAAGTCACGGGCATGTACCTGACCGGCCACCCTATGGCCGGGTACGCGGCGCTGTACCAGCCGGGCCGGTACGCCCGGGCGGGGGAGGTGCTTCTCAGCGCTGGGGGCGAGCCGGGCGCTGGGGGCCGGTACCAGGACGGGCAAAAGGCGGTGCTGCTGGGCATTGTGACCGCCTTGCGGAAAAAGGCCACCAAGTCTGGGTCCACCATGGCCTTTGCCACCTTGGAGGACATGAGCGGCGCGATGAACGCTTTGGTCTTCCCCAGCCTGTTGGAGCAGGCCGGGGATCTGCTCCACGAGGGCGCGGTGGTGGAGGTGGCCGGGCGGCTGGCCTTTCAAGAGGACAAGGAGCCGGAGCTGATTTGCGAAAAAATATCGCCTCCGCCAGACCCTGCAGGAGCTTCGGCCCAAGCAGCCAAATCGCGCCGGCCCGGGCTGTACCTGCGGGTGGACTCCAAAGAGGACCCCCGGTATAAGAGGGCCATGCGGTACACGGCGATTTTTGACGACCTGGGCCGCAGCGACCTCTACCTCTACTTTAAGGACAGCGGAAAGCTGCTGAAGGCCCCGCCCAAGTACCGGGTGGATGTAAACGAGCCTTTGCTGGCGGCTCTGGAGCGGCTGCTGGGCAAAGAAAACTGCCAGTTTGTGGGAGAATGGTAAGGCACATAAGCCGGGGGCCTGGTATCCCACACAGAAATGCCCCAGCATGTGACATAAATCCGTAAACTTTTCAAAAGTGCCGGAAAATCTTCTGGGAGCCCTTGAAAATTTCCGGCTTTTTGCTATAATAGAAATACTAGCATATTTGTAGCGCAACGGGCTCACGCGCCCGAGCAAGGTTGGAGGTAAAAACAATATGGGAGCCAAAACAATTGCAGTACTGACCAGCGGGGGCGACGCCCCCGGAATGAACGCCGCGGTCCGCGCCGTGGTGCGCAGCGCCCATTCCTTTGATATGAAGGTTTTCGGCGTGATGCGCGGGTACAACGGCCTGATCAACGGCGACGTGAAAGAGATGAACATGCGCAGCGTCTCCGACATCATCCAGCACGGCGGCACCGCCCTGTTCACCGCCCGCAGCCCCGAGTTCAACACCCCCGAGGGCGTGAAAAAGGCGGCGGATTTTTGCCGGGAGAAGGGCATTGAGGGCGTGGTGGTCATTGGCGGCGACGGGTCCTTCCGGGGCGCCCGGGACCTGTGCGGGGAAGGCATCCCCTGCATTGGCGTGCCCGGCACCATTGACAACGACATCGCCTGCACCGACTACACCATTGGCTATGACACCGCCCTGAACACCGCTATGGAAATGATCGACCGCATCCGCGACACCACCGAGTCCCACGACCGGTGCAGCGTGGTGGAGGTTATGGGCCGCCGCTGCGGCGATATTGCCCTGCACACCAGCATTGCCGTGGGCGCCATGGCCACGCTGGTGCCCGAGGTGCCCTATGACTTTGAGCGGGACATTGTGGCCCGCATGAAGCTGGCCCAGAGCACGGGCAAGCGCCACTATATCATTGTGGTGGCCGAAGGCGTGGGCCACACCCAGGAGCTCACCGAGCGCATCCAGGCCTCTACGGGCATTGAGACCCGGGCTACCGTGCTGGGCCATGTGCAGCGGGGCGGCTCTCCCACCCTGCGGGACCGGGTGGTGGCCAGCCGTATGGGATATCACGCGGTAGAGCTGCTGCACAACGGCGCTTCCAACCGGGTGGTGGCCCTTAAGGGCGAACAGGTGGTGGATTTCGACATCACCGAGGCTTTGAACATGCCCCGCATTTTCGACGAGAATCTGTACCGGGTCTCCGCCCGGCTGTCCATCTGACCTACATAGACCGGACATAAAAGCCAGAGAGGCCGCGCCAGGAGCGCGGGCTGTTGGGGCTGAAATAAAGTGCGCGGCAGGGGGAAACCTCTCTGCCGCGCCTTTTCTGTTTTTTCACCAAAATTCCACATACATTCCAAAAAAGGGGCGTAAGATTACAAGCGGGCGCAAAGACCGCCTGGAAAGCGGAAGGGAAATATATATGGCTAAGATTTTAGTGGTAGACGATGAGCCGGACATCTACCGGCTGATTCAGCGCTTTGCCGAGCACCAGGGGCATCAGGCCGTGGGGGCCGCCAGCGGCCGGGCGGCGGTGAACCTGTGCCGGGAGCAGGACTTTGACATTGTCATTATGGACGTGATGATGCCGGACCTGGATGGCTTTACGGCCAGCCGGGAGATCCGCCAAATAAAGGATGTCCCCATTCTGATGCTCTCCGCCCGGGGGCAGGAGTACGACAAGCTTCGGGGCTTTGAGGCCGGTGTGGACGATTATGTGGTCAAGCCCTTTTCCGCCAAGGAGCTGATGGCCCGGGTCCATGTGATTGTCAACCGCCACCGGGCCCAGGTGCAGCCCCAGCGGGAGGTGGTCTGGCAGGGGCTGCGCATCGACCTGCTGGGCCGCAGCGTCTATGTGGACGGGGCAAAAACGGAGCTTACGGCCAAAGAGTACGGCATTTTGGCCTATTTGGCGGAAAACCGGGGCATTGCCCTGACCCGCAGCCAGATTTTGGACGCGGTTTGGGGGTATGACGCCGTGGCCGACGGCCGCGCTGTGGACTGGCAGATTAAGCTGCTGCGCAACAAACTGGGGAACTACCGCAACTGCGTGGTCACCCTGCGGGGAGTGGGGTATAAATTTGAAGCGGAGAGCTAAAAAATTTGGGAAAAAGCTGTGGCTGTCTTTTATGCTGTTCGCCGCCGCTGTTTTCGGCGCGCTCTGGCTGCTTCAAACCGTGCTTTTGCAGGGCCTTTACGATGGCATGGCCATTCGGAACACCAAGCGTCTGGCCGGAGAAATCACAGAGCTGCTGGAGCGGGACGACCTGGAGGCCCAGCTGGACTGTCTGGCGGCGGAAGGGTCCGCCTTGATTTTTTTGACCGATTGGGAGGGCAACATTCTATACAGCGCCGATGAGCACAGCGCGGTGTATCAAAAGAAGCAGGAGGCCGGCTGGGAGTCCAAGAGCCAGCCGGAAAATCCCCGGCACAGCCTGCCCAAGGGCTACCGGAAGTTCATCCGGCAGCTGCTGGAAAGCCCCGGCGAGTCCCTGGGGTATAAATCTCTGGATGGCAGCGCCTATACCTATGGGCGAAAGCTTCCCCCCACCCAAGCCCTAGGGCCGGAGGCGGTGCTGTATATGAGCACTCCCCTGGGCGCGGTAGGCGCGGCGGTAGGCATTTTGCGCATACAGCTGATTTTTGTCACCCTGGCGGCTTTGGGGCTGGGCTCCGCCCTGGCCTGGGCCATGGCCCGGCAGTTTTCCCGGCCGGTGGCAGCCATAACCGGCCAGGCCAAAGACTTGGCGGCGGGCCGCTACCAGCCCAGCTATGAGGCGGGTTTTTGCCGGGAACTGGACGAACTCTCGCAGACCTTGGAGAGCACGGCTTTTACCCTGGAAAAACTGGAAAACGCCCGCCGGGAGCTGCTGGCCAATGTGTCCCACGACCTGCGCACCCCGCTCACCATGATCAAAGGTTATGCGGAGATGGTCCAGGAAATCTCGTGGAACGATGGGGAGCGCCGGGACCAGGATCTGACTGTGATCATCCGGGAGACGGACCGGCTGACCGCTTTGGTCAACGATATTTTGGAATACTCCGCTGCCCAAGCCCAAAGCGCCAGTCTGGAGCCAGTGGACCTAAGCGCGGCGGTGGGGGAAGCCGCCGGGCAGTTTGCGCCCCTGTACCAGCAGCGGGGCTGCGCGGTGAAGGCATCTATTATGCCGGGGCTGTGGGCATTGGCGGATAAAAAGCAGATTCAGCGTGTGCTTTACAACCTGTTGGACAACGGCCTGCGCCATGCCAAAAGCCAGCTGAAGGTAAGCGCTGTGCGCTCCGGCGGGGCGGTCCGGGTGGAAGTGCAGGACGATGGGGAGGGCATCCCCCCGGAGGAGCGGGAGCTGATTTGGGAGCGCTATTTTACCGCCAAACAGCGCCGGGGCCAGGGGGGCTCCGGGCTGGGGCTGGCCATAACCAAGGAACTTTTGGCCGCGCAAAAGGCCCGCTTCGGCGTAGAAAGCGCCCAGGGGACCATGTTTTGGTTTGAGCTGGACGCGCCCCCACAGCCCTGAGCCTTGCCCAAGGCAAAGGAAAGAGGCCGTGCTCTATGCGCGCGGCCTCGGAAAAATTATTTTGAAAATGGAAGGGAGCGGTTGCTCTATGGGAAGAATTTTCGCCATTGGCGGGGGCCTTGTACTGGCAGCGGGGCTGCTGGTCTTTGGATTGGTGCTCTGGCTGCTGGTAACCGGAATGCCCTACCCGGAATGGGTGAGGCTGCAAAAAAGCCGGCGGGGCCAAAACAGGCCCTAGCACACCACTTGGTAGACGCACACCGTGTGCAGTACGCTGCCCGCCAGCACAAACAGATGGAACACGGAGTGCATGTAAGGCACCTTGCGGCCCAAGCCATAGAGCACGGCCCCTACCGTGTAAGCAATGCCTCCGGCCAGCAGGCACCAAAAGCCGGCCGGGCTCACGTTTTCCCGCAGGGGCTTCATAGCCAGCACCACCACCCAGCCCATGGCCAGGTAGCACACCATAGAAAACACCTTAAAGCGTTCCAAATCCACAGCGTTTAAGGTTACGCCCACCACCGCGGCCAGCCAGACCAGCGCAAACATGGCCCAGCCCAAGGTACCGCCCAGGCACACCAAAGTGATGGGCGTATAGGTTCCGGCGATGAGCAGGAAGATGGTGCAGTGGTCCAGGGAGCGGAACACCACCTTGGCCCGGTTAAGGGCCAGACCATGGTAGATGCAGGAGACGCTGTAAAGCATCAACATGGAGCCGCCGTAAATGGAGACCGCGCTGACGGCCAGCGGATCTTTGCGGCAAAAAACCAGCAGCAAAACCATGGCGGCCACCGCAAACAGCGCCGATACTCCATGGGACACGGAGGAGAAGATCTCCTCGCCCAAGGTATACCGGGGCAGCCCCAATACCTGGCGCTTCATCGCCCGGCCCCGTTCCTTCTGGTTCAAACTCAT
The DNA here is from genome assembly GCA_910587995.1 of uncultured Oscillospiraceae bacterium. Lineage (GTDB taxonomy): Bacteria > Bacillota > Clostridia > Oscillospirales > Acutalibacteraceae > Acutalibacter. The sequence goes on from CAJUNS010000039.1 coordinate 17,151, forward strand.
CTCCATATAAATGCTCCTTTCTCTGTCGAAACAGCTCGCAATTTAAGCTGTTCTGTGTTTTGAGATTGCGATATATAGTTCTAAAAACTATCTCTAACCTTATTATACACCGCTTCTTTGAAAAATACAAGGGGATACCGCAATTTTTCTGCAAAAAAGCGGGGAAGTGTTTCCGGGGTAAAAAATCTAGCGGGAAAAGAGCGGGAAAAAAGAAAAATTTCTTGACGAATGGAAGGAACTGTGATATAATACCAACGGTATCAAGCCAGTGGCCGTTTTTGCGGGTGTAGTTCAGTGGTAGAACTCCAGCCTTCCAAGCTGGTCGTGTGGGTTCGATTCCCATCACCCGCTCCATTTCCGGACTTGCCCAAAGGGGGATGCCGGAACACAGGCCGGATACTAGGCCGCTGGAATTGAATCAGGAATGCGAGCCGAAAGGTTTGCCCCGATGTGCGCCAATAGCTCAGCAGGATAGAGCAACTGCCTTCTAAGCAGTAGGCCAGGGGTTCGAGTCCCTTTTGGCGCGCCAATGTGGTGGATGTAGCTTAGTTGGTTAAAGCGCCAGATTGTGGCTCTGGAGACCGTGGGTTCGAGTCCCATCTTCCACCCCACCAAAGGTACGGAGTTTAATTCTTGAAATTAGGCTCCGTATTGTCATATTGGGCTGTCGCCAAGCGGTAAGGCAACGGACTTTGACTCCGTCACCCGTGGGTTCGAATCCCGCCAGCCCAGCCACGAAAGTCCTCAGTCGATGATACAACCGGCTGAGGACTTTTCAATTTTGCCTATGAAAAAGCCTTGTATTCAAGGGGATTGCGGGACGCCGGGGGTGCGGATAATCTCTGGTGTCCCGCTTTTTTCGTTTTGCGGGGGTGGGGCACCATCAGGGAAGATTTGGAATTTGAACCCTCTCCTAGCTCCGCAAGAGAGAAAATTAAGAGGTATAGGAAAAATTAAAACGTGGCATCTGGAGCTACCTTGGGAAAGATGGCCGGCATCATACACATAGCATCTTTGACCGCTTTCAGAATCGTGTCGCCGTACTCGGTAATTCTCAAAATGACATGTACAAGCATAGCAGTTGTATTCTGACCTTCAGCATGGGAAGAATCACCAGACGCAGTTGTATCATATCCTTCAGCCGTGGCCTTAGTCAGCTTTATTCCCGCCAAAGGCTTGAAGATTCAAGCTATTGAAATAGCGTTGGCGGAACAGTTCCGTATCTTCTTCATCTTCACCGGGGACCAGCAGAGCGGACACGGTGCAGGTCTCCAACCCTTCCACATATTCAATGGGGATCACGGTTCCGCCATAATCGTTGCCTGCTTCCCCGGCAGTTTCACAAGTGATTTCATACCGCCCCGGCCCAACCGCTTTGGTAATGGAGTAGTTCAGTTCTCCAATCCTTGGTGTAACCGAGCCTAAATATAGGAAATTCTCTCTTCGATGTGACCACTTGGGAGATTGCCGTTATACAGGTGGTCGGGGAACGAACTGCCCACTCTTCATCCAATGTCCAGACATTTGACCGTGAAGGCCGCAGTATCACGGCCTTTTTTCAACCTCAACTTCGCAACCCTTGGAAATGATATTCAGCGTTCCTGGAGCCACTTCCAGAATCAGTTTGGGCAATTCTCCGGCACGATGTTCATAGGTTAAGGCTGTAAGTGTTTTAGAAATGTCCTTCCCATCTATAACAACGTCCGATACTGCACCACAGATATTTCTTATCTCAACCTTGGCAAGTATATCTTCTCACCTCGCTTTCTGGCCCGTACCCAGCAGTGATTACAGGATTATTACACATCCTTAATTCGAACTTGCTACGAGGCGCTTTATTGATTTTAGGATTTTTTGTTGACAAGAGGATTTTTCGATGCTATACTAACTGTAACAGAAAGGGGGTAAACACCTTGAACGAACGCATAAAAAAATTGCGTAAGGAGTTAAACCTTACGCAACGTGAATTTGCGGCAAAAATCGGGATGAAACAAAATAGTATTGCAATCATCGAATCTGGCCGCAACACATCTGACCAAACAATCATGGCAATCTGCCGGGAATTCAACGTTCGGGAAGAATGGCTCCGCAGTGGGGCTGGTGATATGTTTATCCAAATGACAAGGGATGAACGGATTGCCGCTTGGGTAGGTGAAACACTTTCCACGGAATCAGACACCTTTCAGAAGCGCTTTATTTCTATGCTGTCTAAGCTAAGTGAATCAGATTGGGAAGTCCTTGAACGAATGGTAGAGGAAATGAAAAAGGTGAACCGCCATGCCCACCCTTGAATGGATCGGAAAAGAAAAGGTGATCAACCACCACCAGGAGGTTCCCTTCCGGGTGCTGGAGCGCCAATACAGCTTTGACGAAAACGGCCAGACGGCAGAAGACAACGGCAGCTGGAACATGATCATCCGGGGCGACAACCTGGAGGCGCTCAAGGCTCTGCTGCCCCGGTACGAGGGCCGGGTGAAGTGTATTTACATCGACCCGCCGTACAATACGGGCAACGAGGGCTGGGTGTACAACGACAACGTAAATGACCCCAAAATCAAGAAGTGGCTGGGCGAGGTGGTCGGCAAAGAGGGCGAGGACCTGACCCGGCACGACAAGTGGCTGTGTATGATGTATCCCCGGCTCAAGCTACTGCAAAAGCTGCTGGCGGAAGATGGGGCTATTTTTATTAGTATTGATGATAAAGAGATATTCTATCTAAGGACAATGATGGATGAAATATTTGGTGCCCCTAATTTCATTGCTCAAATAACCTTGTTGTGTAATCCAAAAGGGAGAAGCCAGGACAAGTACTTTGCTACTTGCCATGAATATTTATTAGTATATTCAAAGTCAGCTGTTCCAGCAGGATGGTTTAGTGTAACGAAAGATGAGTCAAAAATCAAGAAAGACTACCCTTTATTAGACCAAGATGGAAATTATCGGTTATTAGAACTGCGTAATACTCATAGGGAATTCGGAAAAAGCAATCGACCTAATTTGTGGTATCCAATATTCACAAATCCAGATGATGGATCAATAGCACTTGAGAAAGATAAATTACACTCGGTTGAGGTATATCCTTTGTGGTCTGATGGCTATGAGGGCTGTTGGACCTGGAGCGCGGATTTAGCAAAAAGTGAAATCCGGCTACTTGTTGCGCAAAAGAAGGCTGGAATCTGGAAAATATATCGCAAAGCTTATTCTTCTACAAATGGCGAAACAGTAAAGCAAAAACTATTCACGATTTGGAACAATCCCCAGTTTTTTACAGAAAAAGGTCAAGCGACATTTGGGAATGTCTTTTTTGGCACTAGCAAAAACGATTTTCCTCAACCAAAAGCTGTTGATTATATAGTAGAGATTATTCGCACCATAACACATGGAAATGATATCATCCTCGACAGTTTCGCCGGCTCCGGCACCACCGCCCACGCCGTCCTGAACATGAACAAGTCCGACGGCGGCAATCGCAAATTCATTCTGGTGGAGATGATGGACTACGCCGAAACCATCACGGCGGAGCGGGTCCGGCGGGT
>CAJUNS010000040.1:0-5721 GCA_910587995.1 uncultured Oscillospiraceae bacterium
CCGTGACGGTCCTTTTTTGGCCTCTTGAACGCCAAAAAACCCCGGAATTCCGGGGTTTTTTCGGTGTGGCATCTTTTAAGATGTGTAAACATGGCACGCCAGAAGGGATTCGAACCCCCGACCTTTTGGTTCGTAGCCAAACACTCTATCCAGCTGAGCTACTGGCGCTTCTTTCAACTTCCTTATTATACTCCCTTCCGCGCCAAATGTCAAGGGTTTGTTTCAATTTCTCTGTGAAATTTCAGCAGCGTACAACCATAGGGCCGCAAAACCGACACCGCGCCCAGAGGTTCGCCCAGTAACAGCTGGCCTCCCGCCAGGTTCAGCTTCAGCCCCATAATGCTCTGAGGCCGCTCGCTGCGGTTCACCACCAGCAACAGGCTGTCTCGGAACACCTGATCCAGGTCCTCCCGAACCGACAGGCGGTACCGCTCCATCACCAGCAGATTGCCCTCTGCCCGCAGAGTGCGGTAGCCTCCCCGGGCTAAAATAGACTTCTGCTCCGCCCGCATGGCCCCCAGGGCCCGGTACCAGTCCAGCAGTTCCTTGTCCTCCCGGCCCCAAGGGTAGCAGGCCCGGTTAAAGGGGTCCCGGTAGCCCTCCAGCCCCGCCTCATCGCCATAGTACATGCAGGGCACTCCGGGCAGCAGGTATTGCAGCATTGCCGCCAGCTTCAACCTGGCCACGCCGGTCTCCCGCTGGCGCTGATTCAAAGTCTGGCCGCTCTGCCACTCTCTCCCCCGGCTTCCGGCGGGCTCGCCGCCCAGCACGGTCAGGGCCCGTTCCGTGTCGTGGGTGCCAATGTGGTTCATTAGCAGCCGCAGGCACTGGGGCGGGTAGTTTTCCACGATGTTTTCCACCGCCTCCGCAAAGGCCTTGGGATCGCCCCCCAAAAGGAAAGCAAAAATTGCGTCCCGGAAAGGATAGTTCATGACGCTGTCCAGCTGGCCGCCCAGCAGGTACCGGCGGCGTACGCCATAAGCCGCCTTGTTGGAGGCGTCTTCCCACACCTCCCCCAGCACCAGGGCCTCGGAATCCTCGGCCTTGGCTGCGGCGGAAAGCTTGTCAATAAACAAGTCCGGCAGCTCATCGGCCACGTCCAGCCGCCAGCCGGAGGCTCCCGCCCGCAGCCAGCGCCGGACGATGCCGTCCTCGCCGTTGATAAACGCATTGTAGCTCTCGTCAGTCTCGTTCACATTGGGCAGGGTGTCAAAGCCCCACCAGCTCTCATACTGGTCCGGCCAATTTTGAAAGTTGTACCAGGGGTAGTACGGCGACTCCGGCGAGTTGTAGGCCCCGGCGCTTTCGTACCGGCCCTCCCGGTTAAAGTAGACGCTGTCGCTGCCTGTGTGGCTGAACACCCCGTCAATGAGCACCTGGATATTCAAATCCGCAGCCGCCTGGCACAGGGCGGTAAAGTCCTCCTCCGTGCCCAGCAGGGGGTCGATTTTGGAATAGTCCGCCGTGTCATACCGGTGGTTGGAGTGACTCTCGAACACTGGGTTTAGATAAAGGCAGGTGACCCCCAGGCTTTTGAGGTAGGGCAGTTTTTCAGCGATGCCCCGCAGGTCGCCGCCAAAAAAGTCGCTGTTGGTCACGCGCCCCTGCTGGTTGGGCCGCCAATCCGGCTGCTCATACCAGTCCTGGTGGTAGGTCCGCCCGGCGGGCAGGCCGGCCTTCTCCTGGTCCGACTTAAAAAAGCGGTCCGGAAAAATTTGATACATCACGCCGCCTTCCAGCCAGGAGGGCGTCTCAAAGCCCGCCTGATACACCGTCAGCTGCCAGCGCCAGGTGCCGCCAAAAACCGCCCAGCCCCGCTCGCCACGGGAGAGCCGCTGCACGCCCCGGCAGGTCCGGGCCTCAAACTGGTAGAAGTAGAGCCCCGGCTCCTCTGGCGTAAAGTCGCACTCCCACCACTCCCGGTTGTCGCCGTTCATGCCGCACCAGAACATGTCTTGAATAATAGCCGGGTCGCCCTCCCGCTCCATAATCAGCCGGGCGGCGGAGCAGCTCAGCTCCCGAGGCAGGGTGATGCGGAAGTGCACCGGCGCCCCGGCCTCCACCGCCCCGGTAGGGGCCCGGTATTTGGGATTTCTCGAATGAAACAAAAACAACCAACTCCTTGAAGGGCGGAAGGTCGCGGAGCTCTGCTCCGCACCTCGCCACCTTTTGAAAAAGGTGGACGAAAACTTTAGACGATTTTTCGGGGGCGGAGGAGCCGCCTCAGCGCCCGGTTTGGGGCTTGCGGCGCGCCCACACACAATTTACAGCTGGGTGTAAAGCCCCAGGCGGCAGCTTGCCGTTGCGCGCATACGCGGATTCGCCCGCGGGGGGCACCCCGCTTAATCGAAAATTTTGGCGGCCAGGTTTTTCTCAGGGGGAACCGGGCTAGCATGCCAAATGTTGCCCGCATAGTCCCGAATGGCCCGGTCTGCCGCGAAACGGCCAGCGCCTGCAATGTTCACCAAAGACATCTTGTTCCAGCGGGTCTGGTCGTGATAGAGCCCCACCGCCCGCTCTTGAGCCGCCCGGTAGGACTGGAAGTCCGCCAGGGCCATATAGCGGTCCTGCTGGAGAATCGCCTTGAAAATGTCCCCAAACTGCTTGCCATCCAGGCCGTGGTTCAGCGTGTCCAGGGCCCGGCGCAGCTGCTGGTCATGCTGGTAGTGCTGGGAGGGATTGTAGCCGGTGCGCTTAAGCTGCTCCACCTGGCTGGCGGTCATGCCGAAGAGGAAGATGTTCTCATCCCCTACCGCCTCATGAATCTCCACATTGGCTCCATCCAGGGTGCCCAGGGTGATGGCGCCGTTAATCATAAACTTCATGTTGCTGGTGCCGCTGGCCTCGGTGCCCGCCAGAGAAATCTGCTCGCTGATCTCAGCGGCGGGGGTCAGCAGCTCCGCCCAGGTGACGCAGTAGTTTTCCACAAAGATCACCTTCATCTTCTTGTTAACCCGGCTGTCGTTGTTGATGGTGTGGGCCAGCGCGGCGATGAACTGGATGATCTGCTTGGCAAAATAATAGCCCGGCGCGGCCTTGGCCCCAAAGAACCAGGTGTGGGGGGTAAAGTCCGCGTTAGGATTGTCCAGCAGCCACTGGTAGGTGGCTAAAATAGAGAGGGCGTTCATGTGCTGGCGCTTGTACTCGTGCAGGCGCTTCACCTGTACGTCGAAAATGGAGTCCGGGTCCACCACATCCCCCTGGGTGTGCTTAAGGTGCACAGCCAGGCGCTCCTTGTTGGCCCGCTTAATCTTCTCCAGCCGGTCCAGCACGGCGGAGTCATCCTGATATTTCAGCAGCTCCGAAAGCTTGTCCGCGTCGTAGACATAGTCGTTCCCAATCAGCTCGGTGAGCAGGGCGGCCAGCTTGGGGTTGGACTGGCACAGCCAGCGCCGGTGGGCAATGCCGTTGGTGACATTGGTAAACTTCTGGGGCTCTTCCACATAGAAGTCCCGGAACAGGTCCTCCTTCAAAATATCGCTGTGCAGGGCGGAAACACCGTTGACGCTGTGGCCGCCGATAAGCGCCAGGTTGGCCATTTTTACATAGCCGTTCTGAATGGGGGCCATGCGGCCGATTTTGCCGTGGTCCACGCCCTTGTACTTCATCTCTTCCCAGAAGCGGCGGTTGATCTCCTCGATGATCTGGTAGATGCGGGGCAGGCGCATGCGCACCAAGTCGCACTTCCAGGTTTCCAGGGCTTCGCTCATGACGGTGTGGTTGGTGTAGGCAATGGTCTGCTTCACAATGTCCCAGGCCGCCTCCCAGCTGTAGCCGCACTCGTCCAGCATAATGCGCATCATCTCCGGAATGGCCAGCACCGGGTGGGTGTCGTTCAGGTGGATGGCCGCCAGCTTCGGTAGCTCGTCCAGGTTGCTGTGGACGAACAGATGCCGGCGGATGATGTCCTGGATGGAGGCGGACACCAAGAAATACTGCTGCGAAAGGCGCAGCAGCTTGCCCTCGGTGTGGTCATCCTCTGGGTAAAGCACCTTGGTGATTACCTCGGCCATGGTTTGCTGCTCCATGGCCCGCATATAGTTGCCTCCGCCAAAAAGGTTCATGTCAAACTGGTGGTTCTCCGCCTTCCACACCCGCAGCAGGCTGATGCCCCGGCCATCCATGCCGGAGACGTACAGGTCAAAGGGAATGGCCGTTACGGTGGTGTAGTCCTTGTGCCTTACGGCGTGGTACTGGTCGTTCCAGCGCTCCTCAATGTGCCCGTCAAAATGGACCTCCACGGAGTTATCGGGCACCTGCTGCATCCACACCGAACCCCCGGGCAGCCAGAAGTCCGGCAGCTCGGTCTGCCAGCCGTCCACCAGCTTTTGGCGGAAGAGGCCGTATTCGTACCGCAGGGAATAGCCCATGGCCGGATAGCCCTGGGTAGCCAGGCCGTCCAGGAAGCAGGCGGCCAGGCGGCCCAAGCCCCCGTTGCCCAGGCCCGCGTCGGGCTCCTGCTCGTACAGGTTTTCCAGCTTGATGCCGTATTCGGAAAGGGCGGCGCGCATGTTGTCCTCTAGCCCCAAGTTGCACAGGTTGTTGCGCAAAGAGCGGCCCAGCAGAAACTCCATACAGAGGTAATAGATCTGCTTGGTGCCTGTGCGCTCGGCGTTGTGGTTAAATTCCGCGCGGCCCTTTGCCATCAGCTCCCGCACAATGAGCGCCACGGCCTTGTAGTACTCCTCGTTGGTGGCGTTTTGCAGCGAGACCCCAAACGTGTGTGAGAGCTTGTCGCGAATGCCCTCCTTAAGCTGCGTTACGGTCAGGTTGTAGTTCATGTGTAAGCCTCCAAATCTAAAAAATATGGTTAAACTATCGAAAAAAATCCGACAGCCTCGCGGTCAGAACAGGCTAATATATGAATTATACACTAAATCCAGAGGAAATGCAACTCCGTATTCCCAACAAGGATAAGGCGTTCACTTTGTATATACCAAACAGTTCGGCAAGTTTTCACCCATGTTCCGCGCCTCTCCAAAAAGGGACGCTGCTTTTTGTGCATGTTTCCCAGAGAATTCGGCCGGATTTTCCGAGAAAGGGGCTTTCCATAGGGCGTTTTTTGTCATATAATAAGGGAAGAGAGATTTTTCGGAAAGGACGGATTCCAGGTGGAAAAGAAAAGAAGGGTACGGCTGACGATCAACGGGGTGGTCTGCGGGGTGATCACTGCCGAGAGCGGCGAATATATGCAGGCCCTGGCCGACGAGGTGGGCGGGCTTATGACCGAAGTGCAGGGGGCCTCCCCGCTGATTACCCGGGAGTCCGCCGCCCTGACCGCCGCTTTGAGCCTATGCGACGACTTCCACAAAAGCGCGGACCGGGCCCAGCATCTCCAAGAGCGGGTGGACGAGCTGGAAGTGGAGGCGGAGCTGTGGCAGGAGGAAAAGGCGGAGCTGCTGAAAAACGCCCTGGACGCCCAGAAGGACGCCCAGCTGGCGGAAAAAGCCGCCCGCCTAGAGGCGGAAAACACCGTGCTGGAAGAGGCGGTTCAGCGGCTGAAAGGTGCCGACGCCCGCGCCCAGGCTTTGGAAGACGAAAACACCGCTCTGCGGGAGGCTGCCCAGCGCCAGCCCGTGGGCAACCCGGAGCGGGAGGCCCAGCTGGCCCAGGAAAACACCAGCCTCAAGGAGCGCCTGCGCCAGGTAGTGGAATTTACCAAGCAGAACCAGGAGGCTCTTCAATCGGCGGAAGAGCAAGCCGCTGAGGTCCAGGCTCTCC
>CAJUNS010000040.1:5821-20677 GCA_910587995.1 uncultured Oscillospiraceae bacterium
GCCAGAAGGTGGAGGAACTGACCGCCCAGGCCCAGCAGGGGCGGGAGGCCCTTCAATCAGCGGAAGAGCAAGCCGCTGAGGCCCAGGCTCTCCGCCAGAAGGTGGAGGAACTGACCGCCCAGGCCCAGCAGGGGCGGGAGGCCCTTCAGTCAGCGGAAGAGCAGGCCGCTGAGGCTCAAGCTCTCCGCCAGAAGGTGGAGGAACTGACCGTCTCTCTGCAAAAGGCCTCTGGGAGAGACCGGGAAGCCGAGGATTTAGAACAGCAGCTCAGCGAGCTGAACGTGGAGCTGCGCCGGGCCAGAGCGGCCGCCAAGCTGGCTCAGGAGCAGCAGAACGAAATGGAAAACCTGCGGGAACAGGTGCGGGTGCTGACCCGGGAATCCGCCCAGACCCGGGAGGCTCTGGAAACCGCCCAAGAAGCTCTGGCCCGCAGCCGGACGGAGGAAGCTCCTGCCATCAAAAAAGAGCCCCGTCGGGAGAAACCCCGCCGGGAAGAGCGCCGCCAGGAGGAACCCGCCTCCCAGGACCAGGAGCCCGAAGCCCCCTGGTCCCCCAAACCGGGCCGCAAACGCCGGAACCCTCTGCGCTATGAGGAAGACCTGGGCCAGTCCGGCATGGTGAGCTTCTTTGAAAAGGATGAGTAACGGCATGGAGGTCCTGGCCCCCGCCGGGGGCTGGGAGGCCCTGGAAGCCGCTGTGCGGGCGGGGGCGGACGCGGTCTACTTGGGCGGCCAAGCCTTTGGCGCCCGGGCCAGCGCCAAAAACTTCTCCCGGGAGGAACTGAAAGCGGCGGTGGAATACTGCCACGCCCGGGGCGTGCGGGTCCATGTGACGGTGAATACCCTATTAAAAGACCATGAGTTGGACAGCGCTTTGGACTTTGTCCAGTTTTTGTGCGCCCTGCCCGTGGATGCGGTGCTGGTGCAGGACATGGGCCTGTGGCGGCTGCTGCGCCAGCGGGCCCCGGCCCTGCCTCTGCACGCCTCCACCCAGATGAGCCTACACACCCCGGCGGGAGTCCGGCTGGTGAAGGAGCTGGGCGGCTCCCGGGCTGTGCTGGCACGGGAGCTGGCTTTGGATGAAATCCGGGAAATCGCGGACAGCTGCTCCATTGAGCTGGAAGCCTTTGTCCATGGGGCCCTGTGCATGAGCGTCTCGGGTCAATGCTACTTAAGCGCCATGCTGGGAGGCCGCAGCGGCAACCGGGGCCAATGCGCCCAGCCTTGCCGCCTGCCCTTCGCCGGGCCGGGGGGTACAGGGCACGACCTCTCTTTGAAAGATTTATCTTTTATGGAACAAATTTCCCGGCTGCGGGAGTCCGGGGTGTGCTCAGCCAAAATTGAGGGCCGGATGAAGCGCCCGGAATACGTGGCCGCCGCCGCTGCCGCCTGCCGTCTGGCCGCGGACGGAGAGGCCATCCCCCCGGAGCTGGCCCGCAGCCTGGAGGCAGCTTTCTCCCGCTCCGGTTTTACCGATGGCTACCTTACCGGCCGGCGGGGGCGGAGCATGTTCGGCACCCGCCGCAAGGAGGACGTCACCGCAGCCACAGAGAAAGTATACGCCAGCCTGCGGAACCTATACCGGGGGGAGCGCCAAAGCGTCCCCACAGCCCTGTGCCTAAGCCAGGAAGGCGGCTTCCTGGTTCTCACCGCCCAGGACCAGGAGGGTCGCGTGGCCTCTGCCAAAATTCCGGCGGAGGGGAGCCGCCTGCCCCGTGAGCGCTGCCTACAGCAGCTGGGCAAAACCGGCGGCACCCCATTCCGGGCGGCTTCGGTCCAGGTCCCGGAAGAAGGCGCGCCCATTGGGGTGGCCGGTTTGAACGCCCTGCGCCGCCAAGTCTTAGGGGAGCTTTTGGCCGCGCGGGCCCAGCGGCTGGCCATCCCCTTTACACCCATACCCCTGACCTGGGACCAGCCGGAGCCTCCCGCCCAGCCCTTGGGAATGCGGGCCGTGTTCCGCTCGGCAAAGCAGCTGTGCCCCCAGGCCCGAGCCTGTGAAGCCATCGCCTTGCCGGTAGAGACCGGCCTGGGGGTGCTGAAAAACCTGAGGCAGGAGGGCTGGCCCCTACTGGTGCTGGACCTGCCCCGTGCCATCTTCGGCGGGGAGAAGGAGCTGCGCCGCCGGATGGAGGCCTGTATGGCGGCGGGGTTTGGGGACTTTCTGTGCGGCAACCTGGGCGCGGTGCAGCTCTGCCGGGAGCTGGGAGCCCGGGCCCATGGAAGCTTTGGCCTTAACATCGCCAACTCCGCGGCCGCGGAGGTCTTTTGCCAGCTGGGCCTGGCCAGCGCCGAGCTGAGCTTTGAGCTCTCGAACCGGGAGCTGGCCAGGCTGCGGCCTCCCCCAGGCATGGCGCTGGGGCTTATGGTCTATGGCCGCCAGCCGCTGATGCTGACCCGCAACTGTCCCTTGGCCAACGGCCCTGGCGGCTGCCAGAACTGCCGGGAGCCCGGCGCGCTGGCTGACCGCAAGGGGGCCCGCTTTCCGGTGGTGTGCCGGAGCCGGGGCCAGTACGGTGTGGAGCTTTTAAACTCAGTCCCCCTATGGCTGGGGGACTTGCGGGAGTCCCTCCCCCCCTGGGCCTTTGGGATTCTGCGCTTTACCGTGGAAGATGCGGAGCACTGCGGCCAAATCCTCCAGGGTTTCCAATCCGCTGCCCCGCTGGGCGGCCCCTTTACACGGGGCCTCATCCGCACCGGTGTGAAATAGTCAGGAGACTGTGGAAAACTCAGTGGAAAGTGTTGAAACCCTGTAACATCCCTCCCCTTGTCCCCTAACCGGCTGGGGCTGCTTCTTAAACAAATGGGAATGTCCGTTTCGGAGAGCTTTGTGTGTTCCCCCGCCCGTAGGGCGGGGGAACACACAGGATTATCTCTGTCGTTGGGACAATTCCTAAACCAACTGAGGTCCTTGACAGGCTTTGGGCTCCGGAGGTATAATGATAGATATAAAAAAAGGAAAACGATAGGAGGCAGTTGCATGCAGATCCATCCGGTTAGAAACCAGATTCCCACGGATTTAGCCGCTCAACAGGCCCAAAAAGCCCAGGAGGCCCGGGAAGCCCAGCGCCCTCTTTCCGAGAAGCCTGTGGAGCAGGCGGCCAAGGCCGCTTTTTATCAGGCGCCAGATGAATACACCCCTCAAGAACCGGCGGAGGCCTCTGGCCGCTATTGGATGGAGCCCAGCGGAGAAGGCCCAAAGGTGAACTTCGACCAGCCGGAGAAAGCTCCCGCAAGCAAGGACGCCAAGGGAAAGCCGGTCAACGTTACCACCACCGACACGGACGAGGTAGACCGGGAAATTGAGCGGGCCCGCAAAAAGGTGGAAGACCTCCAAAACCAAGCCAGCCAAGCCCAGGGCCCCCAGCGGGAGCGGCTGGAACGTCAGCTGAAGCAGGCCCAAAGCGAACTGGAGCGCAAAGACAACGATGCCTACCGCCGCCAGCACGCGAAGATTTCTTGAGGCTTCTGCTTCAAAAAACAACAGCGCCCCTTCTTCTCTCGTGGAAGAAAGGGCGCTGTTTTGCGCGTATTTTTAAGGAGCATCCCCGCACAAGCGCCCCTTCAGCCCCGGCGCCAAGCCATGGGCAGGAACAGCATGATCATCGGGAAAATTTCCAGCCGCCCCGCCAGCATGTCAAAGGTGAGCACCAGCTTGCTCAACGGGGAGAACTGGCTGAAGTTGCCCATGGGTCCTACCAGGTCCAGGCCCGGGCCAATGTTGTTCAGACAGGCGATGACCGCCGTGGCGTTGGTCTCCAAGGAAAACTCATCCAGGGCCACAAACAGGGTGGAAACCACCAAAATGGCCAAGTACAGGGCCAAGTAGCTGTGGGTGTTTTGAATGACCTCCTCCTCCACGGTCTGGCCGTCCATGTGAACCTGGGCCACGGACCGGGGACGGAGCATTCGCTTTACACTGCGGCGGCCGGACTTGCACAGCAGCAGCACCCGGGCGGCCTTAACGCCGCCGCCGGTGGACCCGGCGCAGGCTCCTATGAACATCAAAACCACCAGCACCGTTTTGGAGAGGGCCGGCCACTGGTTAAAGTCAGCGGTGGCAAAGCCCGTGGTGGTCATAATGGAGGAGACCTGAAACGCCGCCTGATGCAGGGCCTCGCCCACCCCCTGGTACAGGGAGAAAATGTCCCAGGTAATCACCGCGATGCTGGCCGCCATCACGCCCAAGTAGAGCCAGAGCTCCTGGTTGTGCAGCACCTTATGGAACTGCCGCAGAAGCAGCAGGTAAAAGATGCTGAAATTGATCCCGAACAGGGCCATAAACACCGTGCACACCCCTTGCAGGTAGGGGCTGTAGCTCATTAGGCTGTCGTTTTTGATGGAGAAGCCGCCGGTGCCCGCCGTGCCGAAGGCGGTAGTTAAGGCGTCGAACAGGGGCATGCCCCCAGCCAGCAGAAAGGCCACCTGCAAAAGGGTCAGGCCGATATAGATGGCATAGAGAATTTTGGCGCTGTTTTGCAGCTTGGGCACCAGCTTGTCCACCTGGGGGCCCGGGCTCTCGGCGCGCATGACGTGCAAAAGGGAGTTGCGGCCCTTGCCCATGGGCATAACCGCCAGCAAAAAGACCAGCACCCCCATGCCTCCCAGCCAGTGGGTGAAGCTGCGCCAGTAGAGCAGCCCCAAGGGCAGGCCCTCAATTTCCGTTAAAATGCTGGCTCCCGTGGTGGTGAAGCCAGAAACTGTCTCGAACAGGCAGTCAATGTAGCTGGGGATGGCCCCGCCCAGAAAGAAGGGCAGCGCCCCCACCAAAGACACAGCCACCCAGCACAGGGCTACGCTTAAAAACCCCTCCCGGGCCAAAATCTGCTTGTCCTTGGGGGGCAGCAGAAAGGTGGAAAGGCTCAAAACCCCGGCCAGGGCAATGGTAATCCCCGTGCCCCAGGCGGCCTGGATCTCGCCCCGGAAGAAGGAAATGCCCAAAGAGGGCAGCAGGCACACCGCCTCCACCCGCAGGATGTAGCAGATGAGCCGCAGTATCATTCTATGATTCATGGCTCTGCCCTCAATCCGCGAAAATGTCGCTGAAGTTCTGAATGGCCCGGTCCGCGGCCGCCACCACAATCACCGAGTCCCCGGCCTCAATGGTATCGCCGCCGCTGGGAATAATGGTTTTGGCCCGGCGGTTGATGCAGGCAATAAGGGTGCCGGGCTTCAGCCGCAGCTTCATCAGGGGCTGGCCCAGGTAGGGCTGGTTTCTTCCAATCTGGAACTCCAGGGCCTCCACCCGGTCCTCCACAATGCGGTGCAGGGCCGTAACCGAGCCGCCCTTGCGGTTGCCCATGGCCCGCACATAGCGGACAATGCCGCTGCAGCACAGGTCCTTGGGGCTCACGGCGCAGTCGATGCCCTTGCCGGTGAGGACCTCGTTAAACTCGGTGCGGTTGATCTTGGTGATCACCTTGTAGATGCCCAGAAAATTGGCGTACATGGAGATAATGAGGTTTTCCTCGTCAAAGTCCGTCAGGGTGACCACCGCGTCGGTTTGGGCCAGACCCTCGGTGTCCAGCACGTTCCGGTCGGAACCATCGCCGTGGATTACCGTGGCCTTGGGCAGCAGGTCCGAGAGCTCGTCGCAGCGGGCCGTGTCTTTTTCAATCAGCTTAACCCCCACGCCGTTTTTCAGCAGCTCGGTGGCCAAGTAAAAGGCAATGCGGCTTCCGCCGATAATCATCACGTCCCGAATCTTCCGCTGGGTAATCCCCAGGTTGCGGATCAGCTTGGCCAAGTTGCTTGAGGGAGCCGTTACGTGGAGCCGGTCCCCGGCGCGCAGCTGGAAGCCGCCATCGGGAATATACACCTGGTTTTCCCGCTGCACGGCGCACACCAACACCTGGACCTTCACCCGCTTGATAAAGTCGTAGAGCATGCAGCCGTCCAAAGGACTGTCGGACTTCAGCTCCACCTCCACAATCTCCACCCGGCCTTTGGCAAAGGTGTCCCGCCGCAGGAAGGAGGGGTATTGCAGCAGGCGGAAAATCTCGCTGGCCGTGGAGAGCTCGGGGTTGATCATCATGGAGAGGCCCAGCTCGTCCTTCCAGTCGTAGAGCTGGTTGTAATATTCCGGGTCCCGGACCCGGGCGATGGTATGGGCGCAGCCCAGCTTGTGGGCTGTGATGCAGCAGAGCAGATTGGTCTCGTCCGCGGAGGTGGCGGCGATGAGCAGGTCGCTTTCCTCCACGCCGGCCTGGTTTTGCACCCGAATGGTGGCCCCGTTGCCATGGACCACGTTTACATCCAAGGACTGCTGGGCCTCGGCCAAAACCAGCTTGTTGCTGTCGATGACCACCACGTCGTGGCCTTCCTTTGCCAGCTGGACCGTCAAGGCGGAGCCCACCTTGCCATCGCCCACTATGACTATTTTCATGTTGTTTTGCACGTTCCTTTCCCACAGAAAAAGGTATCCCCTAAAAGTAGGCGGAGCAGCCGCGCGGCCCCGCCTTGCCTATCCTACCACAAAGCTGGGCTGGGCGCAAGTCTTTTCTTTGCGGACCCCGGTCCCGCCCTTACGGACCGCCCCCGGCCTGGGTTAAAAAAGCCTTTAGGTTTTCCACCGTGCGGGGGGAGAGAAAGTGCTCAATCTTCTCACACTCCTCCAGCTCATTCTGTGTGCCGTTGATGCGGCACAGCAGCCGGTGCACCAGCTGGTGCCGCAGCAGCAAATACTCCCCCAGCCGCCGCCCGGTGCCGGTTAGGGTGATGTAACCGTAGCGGGGGAAAAGAATCAGCTCCCGGGCCCGGAGGTTGCCGGCCATTTTAGACGCGGAAGAGGGCTTGACGTGCAGGGCCTGGGCCAAGGCCGAAACCCGCACCACCCCCTCGCCCTTCCCCTGCATGCGGTAAATCATTTCCAGATAATCCTCCATGGCGGCGGTAAGCAGGCCATGCTCAATTAAGTTGTAGCCTTTTAAGGTATAGAACCCATCAGAACTCACAATTTTCCTCCTTCCACTGTCTGTCCCACGGCCCGCCGGGGTATAGGTAACGCAGCGGCATGGATCCAGCGCCACGGTAACACTTGGGGGACAACTTGAATATGGTGGGGATGGGAAAGAAACTTTCCTTTGGCTAAAACTATTCAGGAGTTGATCCATTTATGTATCAGAATAATCCCCTTTCCCGGCTGGGGCCGGGGCAGGCGGCGCGGGTGACCGCTCTGGAGGCCCAAGGATCCATGCGGCGGCGGCTTCAAGATTTGGGGCTGACGCCGGGCGCTCTGGTGGAGTGCCTGTACAAAAGCCCTCTGGGAGACCCACGGGCCTATTTGATTCGGGGCGCTGTCATCGCCCTGCGCCAGAAAGACGCGGAGGGCGTGCGGACCGGACGCCCCTTTGCCGCCAGCGGAGAGGAGCGCCGGGGCGAAAGCCTGACTCCGGCGCAGGAGGCAGGCTATGGGGCTTACTAAAAATTCCACCGGGCTAGGCGCGGCCGGGGGCGATGTGGCGCTGGTAAAAGGGAGCCCGGACCAGCGAACCGCCGCGCTGGCCGGAAACCCCAATGTGGGCAAGTCCACTGTGTTTAACGCTTTAACAAAAATGCGCCAGCATACAGGCAACTGGCCCGGCAAGACCGTTTCCACCGCTCAAGGCCGCTGCCGCCGCCAGGGGCGGGACTACGTACTGGTGGACCTGCCCGGCTGCTACTCCCTGCTGTCCCACTCCGCCGAGGAGGAGGCCGCCCGGGACTTCCTCTGCTTCGGCGGGGCGGACTGCGCCGTGGTGGTCTGCGACGCCTCCTGCCTGGAGCGCAACCTCAACCTGGCCCTTCAAGTGCTGGAGCTTAAGCCCAACGCCCTGCTCTGCGTCAACCTGCTGGACGAGGCCCGGCGCAAGGGCGTTGCCGTGGACCTGCCCCAGCTCTCCCGGCTGCTGGGCGTGCCCGTGGTGGGAACCGCCGCCCGGGAGGGCCAGGGGCTGGAAGAACTGTTGGACCAGGTGGAGCGTCTGTGCGCCCATCCCCTGCCCCAGCGGGAGCGGCCCTTGGTGGAGTATGGGCCCCGGCTGGAGGAGCTTATTCAGCGGCTTCTGCCCAGGGCGGAGCAGCTGGCTCAAGGCAAGGTCCCCGCCCGCTGGCTGGCCCTGCGGATTCTGGATGGCGGCGGAAGCCTGGACCAGGCGCTGGCCCAAGGGCTGGGGCAAAATCCGGCGGAGGACCCGGAAATTCAGGACATACTACGCCAAGCGGGGAGCCTGGCGGAAGTCCGGGACCAAATTGCCGCCTGCACGGTAAGCCGGGCGGAAGAGCTGGCCGGAGCTGTCACCCGCACCGGCGGAGGCTACAGCCAGCGGGACCGGAAGCTGGACCGGCTGCTCACCAGCCCTCTCACGGGCTTCCCTATTATGCTGCTGCTGTTTTTGCTGATTTTCTGGCTGACCATTGCCGGGGCCAATGTGCCCTCCCAGCTGTTGAGCCAGGGGCTTTTCTGGCTGGGGGACCGGCTGCGGGAGGGCTTTTTGACCCTGGGCCCGCCCCAGTGGCTTACCGGCCTGCTTTGGGACGGTATGTACAAAACCCTGGCCTGGGTGGTGGCCGTGATGCTGCCGCCTATGGCCATCTTCTTCCCGCTGTTCACCTTGCTGGAGGACCTGGGCTACCTGCCCCGGGTGGCCTTTAATATGGACCGCTGCTTTCAATGCTGCGGGGCCTGCGGCAAGCAGAGCCTGACCTGCTGCATGGCTTTCGGCTGCAACGCCGCCGGGGTGGTGGGCTGCCGCATCATCGACTCCCCCCGGGAACGGCTGATCGCCATGCTGACCAACAATTTCATCCCCTGCAACGGCCGCCTGCCCATGCTCATCTCTCTCATCTCCCTGTTTTTTCTGGGCGCGGCCGGGGGCCTGGGAGCTTCGGTGCTCTCGGCGCTGCTGCTGGTGGGCGTCATCGGCCTGGGGCTGCTGATGACCTTTGCGGTCTCCAAGTTTCTCTCCGCCACCCTGCTCAAGGGTACCCCCAGCTCCTTTACCCTGGAGCTGCCCCCCTTCCGCCGCCCCCAAACCGGCAAAGTCATTGTCCGTTCCATTTTCGACCGCACCCTCTTTGTGCTGGGGCGTGCGGCCGCGGTGGCGGCTCCGGCGGGGCTGGTCATTTGGCTGATGGCCAATGTGCAGGTGGCGGGGGCCTCGCTGCTGGCCCACTGCGCCGGTTTTTTGGACCCCTTTGCCCGGCTCTTCGGCCTGGACGGGGTGATTCTGCTGGCTTTCATTCTGGGCCTGCCCGCTAACGAAATCGTCATCCCGCTGATTATTATGGCATACCTGGCTCAGGGAAGCCTGGTGGAGCTTTCAGACCCTCTGGCCCTGCGGGCCCTGCTGGTGGAAAACGGCTGGACCTGGGTGACCGCGCTTTGCACCATTGTGTTTTCCGTGATGCACTGGCCCTGCTCCACCACCTGCCTCACCATCCGTAAGGAGAGCCAAAGCTGGAAGTGGACAGCGCTCGCCGTTCTGATTCCCACGGTCTGCGGTCTGGGGCTCTGCTTCCTGATTCATACGGTTTCCCTTCTGGCACAGGCGTAAAGCTCACAAACTCACTTGCGCCCCGCTTAGGGAACTTTTTGGAAAAAGTTTCCTAAGAACCTTCCAAAACTTTTACACGTTTAACGGAGGTGGGCGGCGGCTAGGGGCTCGGTTTGGGGCTGGCTCCTTCCCCTTGCTTTGACCAGCCATCCGGCAGTCTCTTACCTACGCGTTATCCATGCCAACTCCTACCACCTTGGTGAGGCGAAGCTTTGCCGCACCTCGCGATATTGCCAGCGGGGGCTCCCCGCTTATAAGAACCTTCCAAAACTTTTATACGTTTAACGGAGGTGGGAGGCGGCGGCTGGGAGCTCGGTTTGGGGCTGGCTCCTTCTCCTTGCTTTGACCATCCATCCGGCAGTCTCTTACCTACGCGTTATCCATGCCAACTCCTACCACCTTGGTGAGGCGAAGCTTTGCCGCACCCCGCGATATTGCCAGCGGGGGCTCCCCGCTGAGGCAAAGCATTGCCGTACCCTGCGGCAATGCTTTTTTGGGAAATAAGCATTGATTATTTTCGGGCTCTGTGTTACAATAAAGGCAGAATGTGTTTCTACAGATATCACAATTTCTTCCCACTTAACTTTGAAAGGAGTCAATGTCTTTATGACCAACAACAAAACAGTCTTGAACTGGCTGGAAGAAATGAAGGAGCTGGTTACGCCCGACCAGGTGGTGTGGATCGATGGCTCGGAAGAGCAGATTGAGGACCTGCGCCGCCAGGCCTGCGAGACCGGCGAGATGATCAAGCTGAACCAGGAGAAGCTGCCGGACTGCTACTACCACCGCACCGCTGTCAACGACGTGGCCCGGGTGGAGGGCCGCACCTTCATCTGCTCCCGCAAGGAAGAGGACGCTGGCCCCACCAACCACTGGATGGACCCCGAGAAGGCCTATAAAATGCTGTTCGACATTGCCCGGGGCAGCTACAAGGGCCGCACCATGTACGTCATCCCCTACTCCATGGGCCCTGTGGGCTCCCCTCTGGCCAAAATCGGCGTGGAAGTCACCGACTCCATCTACGTGGTGCTGAACATGTCCATCATGACCCGCACCGGCCAGAAGGTTCTGGACGTGCTGGGCGACAGCACCGACTGGGTAAAGGGCCTGCACTGCAAGGTAGACATCGACGAGGAGAAGCGCTACATCTGCCACTTCCCTGAGGATAACTACATCATCAGCGTAAACTCCGGCTACGGCGGAAACGTGCTGCTGGGCAAAAAGTGCTTCGCCCTGCGCATTGCCTCCTACCAGGCCAAGAACGAGGGCTGGATGGCAGAGCATATGCTCATTTTGGGCATTGAGAACCCCCAGGGCGAGGTCAAGTACGTCTGCGCCGCCTTCCCCTCCGCCTGCGGCAAGACCAATCTGGCCATGATGATTCCGCCCGAGGGCTACAAGGAGAAGGGGTACAAGGTCTGGACCGTGGGCGACGACATCAGCTGGATGCGCCAAGGCCCCGACGGCCGCCTGTACGCCATCAACCCGGAGAACGGTTTCTTCGGCGTGGCTCCCGGCACCAACATGAAGTCCAACCCCAACGCTCTCATCTCCACCCAGAAGGGTACCATCTTCACCAATGTGGGCCGCAACCTGGATGAGAACACCGTGTGGTGGGAGAGCCTGGACAAGAATCCCCCTGTCAACGCCCAGGAGTGGAAGGGCGCCGAGGTCAACGGCCCCGACTTTATTGCCGGGGGCGGCAAGCTGGCTCATCCCAACAGCCGCTTTACCGCTCCCGCCAAGAACTGCCCCTGCATCAGCCCCGAGTTTGACAAGGGCGAGGGCGTGCCCGTGTCCGCCATCATCTTTGGCGGCCGCCGCCCCGACACTGTGCCCCTGGTCTATCAGTCCCGCAGCTGGAACGCCGGCGTATTCGTAGGCTCCATCACCGGCTCTGAGACCACCGCCGCCGCCGCTGGCGCTGTAGGCGTGGTCCGCCGCGACCCCATGGCCATGCTGCCCTTCTGCGGCTACCACATGGGCGACTACTTCCAGCACTGGATTGAGATGGGCGAGAAGCTGGGGGACAAGGCTCCCAAGATCTTCAACGTCAACTGGTTCCGCACTGATGCGGATGGCCACTTCATTTGGCCCGGCTTCGGCGACAACTTCCGCGTGGTGGAGTGGATCATCAAGCGCTGCGAGGGCAAGGTAGACGCCGTTGAGACCCCCATCGGCTTTGTGCCCCATGCGGAGGACATCAACCTGGAGGGTCTGGACTTCTCCATTGACCAGCTGAAGGACATTCTGGCGGTTGACAAGGCTGCCTGGGCCAAGGAGGCCGAGGGCATTGAGGAGTTCTACAAGCAGTTTGGCGACAAGCTGCCCGCCGCCCTGAAGGAGCAGCTGGAGACTTTGAAGGCCAACTGCAAGTAAGCCTCTCTATTTGAATCAAAAGCCGCGCCCTCTTGGGTCCGGCAAGCCATAAGAATAAAAAAGGAAAGCAGCTGGGTAAAACCGGCTGCTTTCCTTTTTGCTTTCTGTTTCCGTGGGATTTCAGCTATTGGGCCGCGCTCCCCACTCAGGCCTCCCACAGCACGGCATGGCCCGCCGCCCGCGACTGTTTCACGTCAATAAGCCGCTGGTTTTCACTGCCCCGGAAGCACAGCTCCAAGTCCCGCTGGGCCTGCACATAGGGGCCGTCAATGAGCAAGTCGGTCTCCCCTAAAAGCGCCTGTACCGCTGGATCCTCCATGGCCAGCAGGTCCTCGTACACATAGCCGGTGTAGGCCACCACGTCCTTCTCCACTCCGTGAACCTGCCTGGCCAGCTCCGCCAGGGGAGCCGCCTGACAGAAGGGCTCGCCGCCGCTGAGGGTGATGCCCTTGAGCAGGGGATTTTTCTGAAACTGGGCGAAGAGCTCCCCTGTGTCCCTGACCTGACCCCCGCCAAAGGGGTGGGTTTGGGGATTGTGGCAGCCGGGACAGCCGTGGGGACAGCCCTGCACAAATACTGCGTACCGGATGCCCGGGCCATCCACAATGGACTCCGGCACGATGCCCGCCACCCGCAGCTCCACAGCTACTGCCAGGGGATCTCCCTGCGGCCCTCCAGCGGCTGCTCCAGCTGGTAGTTCAAAGGCGTCAGGGTGATCCATCCATCGTTGAGGCTGTTCCAGTCGTCCGTGCTACCCGGTATGTGCTGGCCGGGGCGGCTGGGAGGCGTAAGCTTCACCCGGCCATCCGCGCCCAAGTGCTCCTCATAGGGGCCCTCCCAACGGTTTCCGGCGCCCTGGCGGGCCCAGCGCAGGCCCTTAATCTTCTGGATGGGCAGCGCGGGAATATTGATATTCAGTACCTGGTCAAAGTCTTTTTCCAGGTCCAGCATGTCGAAAATGCACAAAAAGGTCTCCACGGTCTCCTGGTCGTCCGCGTCAATGGGGGCAGAGAGGGAGATGGCCTTTACGCCCATCATGGCGGCTTCCAGGGCGGCGGCCACTGTGCCGGAGTAGAGAAGGTCCAGGGCGGTGTTGTCCCCCTTGTTGGGGCCGGAGACAACCAAGTCCACCGGGCCGGGGACGAAGTTCAGCAGGCCCAGCCGGGTGCAGTCAGCCGGGGTGCCGCTGACTGCCCAGGCCTCCACTCCGTGGGGAAAATCCGCCCGGGTGGCATAAAGGGGCTCCCGCAGGGTGATGCCATGGCCAATGGCGCTGCGGTTTCCATCCGGCGCGGCCACGGTAACAGCATGGCTGCGCACCAGCGCTCCGGAAAGAGCCCACAGGCCGGGGGACTGAATCCCATCGTCATTTACCAAAAGCAGGTTCATAGCTTGGCCTCGCTTCCTAGGGAATGCTTGACCCGGTCCCTTTCCTCGGCCCGTTTGGCGTTGTTCCAGCGGTCGATGGTGCCCACCAGGTACCCGGTGATGCGGCGGATGCGCTCGAACTCCCGGCCCTCGCCCACGGTAATCTGGTCGGTCCCTGTGATTTTGGCGTTCTTTTTGCTGGTGTTAGACATGGTCGTTTCCTCCTAAGGTGTAAATTTCTTATTATTATAAATTATTTTAAAATATGTTGATCCTTTCACATGGCGGCTGCCTATTAGGTAACAAGGTCGGTATAATCGGGCACGTCGTGGTATTTTTTCCGAAGTTCCTCCAGTTTTTCCAGGGGGACGCCCTCGCCGGAGCGGCGGCCGCAGCGGGGGCAGGTTTCGCCGATGATGCCATTGTAGCCGCACACCGGGTCCCGGTCCACCGGGTGGTTTACCGAGCCATAGCCCACGCCCGCCTCCTTCATGCAGCGGATGACGCTTTCAAAGGCGTCGATATTCTTGCAGATATCCCCATCCAGCTCCACATAGCTGATGTGGCCCGCATTGGTGAGAGCGTGGAAAGGGGCCTCCTTCTGGATTTTCTCAAAGGCGCTGATGGGGTAATAGACCGGCACATGGAAGGAGTTGGTATAGTATTCCCGGTCGGTGACGCCCTCGATGATCCCGAATTTTTTCTTGTCAATGCGGGTGAAGGTGCCGGAAAGCCCCTCCCCCGGGGTGGCCAGCAAGGTAAAGTTCAGCCCGGTCTCCTGGGAGAGCCGGTCCATGCGCTCCCGCATATACGTAATGATCTCCAGCCCCAGCTGGTAGCTTTCCTGGCTCTCTCCGTGGTGCTTGCCGGTCAAGGCCTTCAGGGTCTCCGCCAGGCCGATGAAGCCCACCGACAGGGTGCCGTGCTTGAGCACCTCGGCCACCGAGTCGTTGCGGTCCAGCTTCTCCGAGTCGATCCACACCCCCTGCCCCATAAGGAAGGGGTAGTTGTAGGCCTTTTTGCTGCTCTGAATTTTAAAGCGGTGCATCAGCTGCTCCACGCACAGGTCTATGCGCTCATCCAGAATTTGGTAAAATTTCTTCACATCTCCCTTGGCCTCAATGCCAATGCGGGGCAGGTTCACCGAGGTAAAACTCAGATTGCCCCGGCCGCAGGTGGTCTCGTGGGTGCGGTCGTGGACATTGCCCATTACCCGGGTGCGGCAGCCCATGTAGGCCACTTCGGTGTCATAATCCCCGGCTTTATAATATTGCAGGTTAAAGGGCGCGTCCAAAAAGCTGAAATTGGGGAACAGCCGCTTGGCGGAGACCCGCATGGCCAGCTTGAACAGGTCATAGTTGGGATCGCCCTCCTTGTAGTTGACGCCCTCTTTCACCTTGAAAATCTGCACCGGGAAAATAGGGGTCTCCCCATCGCCCAGACCGGCCTCGGTGGCCAGCAGCAGGTTGTGAATGACCATGCGGCCCTGTTCGCTGGTGTCCGTGCCGTAGTTGAGGGAGGAGAAGGGCACCTGGGCCCCTGCCCGGGAGTTCATGGTGTTCAGGTTGTGCACCAGGGCC
>CAJUNS010000041.1 GCA_910587995.1 uncultured Oscillospiraceae bacterium
TGTGCAAGACGCACTCCATCCGCCGTGTAGTGCTGGAAGAAATCGTACTGCGGAACCTGCGGGAAGCGATCTCCTATGTAACGCAGTATGAGGACGACTTTATCCAGCGGGCGGCGGAACGGAGCCTGCGTGAGCGTGACAAGGCGCTGGCACAGAAAAAGGCTGTGCTGGCACAGTCTGAAAAACGTATCGCGGAGTTAGATGTGATCTTCAAGAGGATTTACGAGGACAATATTTCCGGCAAACTGTCCGATGATCGGTTTATTAAGCTGTCCCATGACTATGAACAGGAGCAGGAACAGTTGAAGTCCGTCGTGGAAACCCTGGGGCGGGAAGTGAAGCAGCAGGAACAGAAGAAAACCAACGTCAGGAAGTTCATTTCCGTGGTGAAGAAGTATACGGACATGACCCAGCTTGACGCCACCATCCTGCGTGAGTTCGTGGAACAGATCAGGGTGTCCGACACCTACACGACCGACGAACAGCAGAAGCGGGTGAAAATCCGTGAAATTGAGATCGTCTATAACTTCATTGGTGCGTTTGATTTTGAGGAAGCTCGGGAGCAATCCAAAACTGCCCAAGACAAGAATAATGCGAAAGTCGGCGTAGCTTAACGCTGCGCCGACCCTTGCTTAAAATGTTTTCTTACGTCACCGCCCCGTCGCGGGGCGGATTGTTTTTTATAGAAGCAGCCCTTCCAGGTCCTGGGCAATGTGGCTTGGCCGGACCTGCCGGGATTCTACGTCTGGGGACAGGGCCTCGCCTGGGCGGCAATGGAGCACCGTCAGCTTTCCCTCTGGGTATTTTTCCCGCAGGGCCCCCAAGACCGCCCTGTCTGGCTGGGCGCAGAGATATAAGATGTGGGAGGCACCCCCAGGCAGGCTTTCAAAATCCGGGGCTGGCGAACCGCGCTCCGCCATAAGGAGCACCCCCTGCACAACGGCTGGGGCTTCCTCGGGCTCTTGCACTTCCAAAGCCGCTAAGCCCTGGACGCTGGGAAAGCACACCAGATGCCCCGCCTCCCCGGCGGCTAAAAAGTGATGGACCGTGGCCAGCACATCCATGCAGGCGTCCGCCTCCTGGGCCTCTCCATCAAAGCTGGCTAACAGCACCACACGGTCGCTGACCGGCAGGCTGCCCTCCCGCACCAAAATGGCCCCGGTCTTTTGAGAGAGCTTCCAGTCTACCCGGTTGAGCCGGTCTCCGGGCTGGTATTCCCGCAGACCGAAAAGCTCCGTGGGGTCGCTGCCTGGACGGCGCAGAGAGTAGCGCTGGCCATCGCCTTCGGGAGCAGCCTCCTCCTCCAGACCCATAACGGGCCGGTGGACATTGGGCAGAATCAGCGTCTGGCAGAAACCCCCACCCTTGCGGAGCCGGACCGGCAGGCTGACCAGCCCTAACAGGTCGCAGACCCAGACGCGGTCCAGCCGGAAGCACAGCAGGCCGCATAGGTCGGAGGAAGCCTGGTATTCCACGGCCAAAGGCTGGCGGCTGGGGGTGAACTCCACCCGCCCCTGGCAGCGGTCTCCGGTAAATTGGTTTAAGCCGTTGACAGCAGCCCAGGCCCGGCCGCAGGGCAGGGGAGAGCGGTGGGAGGCTGTTAGGCGGAGGGAAAAGGACTCCCCTTTATTTTGAGGTGCCTCGGGGGATTCCAGGTAGAGGCGAAGGGTGAGCATGGCGGGCAGAGAGAGCAGCAAAGAGAGCACAGGCAGAGCCAGACAGGCCAAAATGGCGTAGAGGGAATAGTAGCCGCTGAAGCAGATGTAAAAGGCCGTGGTGCAGAGAAGGATAATCAGATAGCGGAACCAGTTTTTCAGCACAAAGGGCCTCCTTTCCCCAGTGGATGGCCGGGCGTTAGCGTACCAGCTTTGGCGCGGGCACTTGACCCATAATCTGTTCCAGCACCCCGTGGGCGTCCTTGCCGCTCATTTTGGCTTGCGGTTCCAGGGCGATCCGGTGTTCCATCACGCTGTAAAACAGCAGGTGGATGTCCGCTGGAACCACATAGTCCCGGCCAGCCATCCAGGCCGAGGCCCGGCACACCCGGACCAGCGCCCTGCCCGCCCGGGGACTGACCCCCAGGCGCAGAGCCGCATGCTCCCGGCTGGCAATGCACAAGTCGGCCACATAGCGGTATAGGTCGTCCGCCACATGGACCCGGTTGGCCTCCTGCTTCATCCGCTCCACCTGCTCCGTAGAGGCTACAGCCTGCACAGCCTCCAAGGGCCGGGGGAACTCCGGCTGCTTAAGCACCCGCACCTCCTCCTCGGCGGAAGGATAGCCCAAGCTCAGCCGCAGCATAAAGCGGTCCAGCTGGGATTCGGGCAGGGGATGGGTTCCGGCGGAACCCAAGGGGTTCTGGGTGGCAATGACCGTAAAAGGCTGGGGCAGGCGGCGGGTTACGCCATCCACCGTGACTTGGCCCTCTTCCATAACCTCCAGCAGGGCGCTTTGGGTTTTGGCGCTGGTGCGGTTGATCTCATCGGCCAAAAATACATGGCACAGCACAGGGCCTGGGTGGTATTCCAGCTGGCCGGAGTCTTTGTTATACATGGAGTAGCCCACCACATCGGCGGGCATGGTCTCGGGGGTAAACTGCACCCGGGCAAAGCGCAGGCCCATAGCCCGGGAAAAAGCCAGGGCCAGGGTGGTCTTGCCCACACCGGGATTGTCCTCCAGCAGTACATGACCCCCGGCTAAAATGGCCATTAGGGCTTTGCAGATAATGGTATCTTTGCCTACAATGACTTTTCGGACTTCGTTGATGATGTTCAGCGCCATAGGCTGTGTCATAAGCGGCCTCCCATGTGGTGGAAATTGGCAACAAATACAAGAAAAGCTCCGGCAGCTAAAGGAAAAGCCAAGGCTCTTCCACCTCTGCGGGAGCAGTACAGATAACTGGAGCGGACGACGAGGCTCGAACTCGCTACCTCCACCTTGGCAAGGTGGCGCTCTACCAGATGAGCTACGCCCGCATGTCCGAGAGTTATTATAATACGAAGAGGGTAGATTGTCAAGGGGTTTATTGAAATTTATTAGAATTTTGGAGAAGCGGAGGGCGGGGGAACACAAAAGATTCTGTGGTTGGGACGCCCCCGGGGCTGCGCCCAGCTTGACTTTTCCGCCCCGCTCCTCTATAATTGTTTCTATATTACATGTGAAAGCGGCGATGAGATGAATTATACATTTTCCCACCGGGTCCAATCCTTAAAGCCCTCTGCCATCCGCGAGATTCTCAAAAATTCTTCCGCCCCTGGGGTCATCCCTCTTTCCGCGGGCAACCCCGCCCCGGACGCTTTCCCCTATGAGGCCATTGGGGTCATCTCCCAGCGCCTTTTGCAGGATACCCCCATTGCGGCCCTTCAGTACAGCGTTACCGAGGGCTATGCCCCCCTGCGGGAGCATCTGCGGGCGTACATGGCCCAAAAGCACCAGGTGGGCACAGAGAAAGATGAGGTTCTCATTACCAGCGGCGCCCAGCAGGTGATGGACCTGCTGACCAAGACGCTGCTGAACGAGGGCGACACGGTCCTGTGCGAGGCCCCCAGCTTCATTGGCTCCCTCAATACCTTCCGGTCCTACCGGGCCAAGCTCCGGGGCATCCCCATGGAGCCGGACGGCGTGAGCATTGCGGGCCTGCGGGAGGCCCTGGAAACCGAAAAGAATATAAAATATTTCTACACCATCCCCAACTTCCAAAACCCCTCCGGCATTACCATGAGCCTGGAAAAGCGGCGGCAGGTTTATGAGCTTTGCCGGGACCACAATGTGCTGATTTTGGAGGACAACCCCTATGGGGACCTGCGTTTTGCCGGGGAGGACCTGCCCAGTATCAAGTCCTTTGACCAGGAGGGCGTGGTGATGTACGCCGGGTCCTTCTCTAAGGTGGTCTCGCCGGGCATGCGGGTGGGCTATGCCATCGGCCCCCAGGAGGTGGTGCAGAAGATGGTGGTGTGCAAGCAGGGCGAGGACGTGCACAGCAACATTTGGGCCCAGATTGTGTGCCACCGCTTTATGACGGAATATGACTATGAGGCCCACCTGGAGGGCCTGCGGAGCATCTACCGCCGCAAGGCCGGAGTGTTGGTGGAGGCCATGCGGGAGCATTTCCAGCCGCTGATCAGCTGGAGCCCCTTTGAGGGCGGGCTTTTCGCCTGGTGCACCCTGCCGGAGGGCGTGGACATGCTGGACTTTGTAAAGCGGGCGGCGGACCGCAAGACCTGCGTGGTGCCAGGCACGGCGTTTCTCACGGATGAGAGCGAGCGCTGCCAGAGCTTCCGCATCAATTTCTCCACCCCCACAGACGGGCAGCTGCGGGAGGGCATCCGAATTTTAGGGGAAACCGCCAGAGAGATGGCGGAATAAGCTCCCTTAATCCGCCGGCGCGGGGAAAGCCTCCTTGGGCATTTCCCGATGCCAATTCCCCTTGACAATCCTTCCGCCCTCCGCTATAATGAGCATATGTAAAAAACCTGTGAGAAAGTGTAAGTAAGCTGGATAGTTACCCAACAGAGAGCCCCACGGCGGTGGAACTGGGGCGGGGAGCGCTGGGCTGAATGGGCTTTTGAGGGCGAACCCAAGGGCGTATTGGCAAGATGCCGCCTGGTAGGGGAGACGGAGCGGTTCTCCGTTAACAAAACCGGCGCATCATGTGCGCATGGAGAGGGCGCGAAACCCGCGCCAAGCCGGGTGGTACCGCAGGAGTTTACTGGAATATCCAGCCCCTGTCCCAGCAGAATATTCCTGCCGGGGCGGGGGCTTTTGCCTTTTCTCTGGCAGACCAACCGAAAAGGAGCGGATATTACATGGAAAACCAAGAAAAAAAGCGCATTTTAAGCATGTACCAGTGCACGGGCACCTTTACCCTGGGCAACTACCTGGGGGCCCTGCGCAACCACATCAAGCTGCAGGAAGAGGGCTATGACTGCGTGTACGCCCTGGCGGACCTGCACGCCCTGACCGTGCGGCAGGTGCCCGCCGGGCTGCGCAAGTATACCAAGGAGGCATACGCCTGGCTGCTGGCCATGGGCCTGGATTTGGAGAAAACCGTTTTCTTCATCCAGAGCCAGGTGCCCCAGCACAGCCAGCTGGCCTGGATTCTCAACTGCTACACCCAGTTCGGGGAGCTTTCCCGCATGACCCAGTTTAAGGATAAGTCCGCCAAGCACGCGGACAACATCAACGCGGGGCTCTTCACCTACCCCTGCCTAATGGCCGCCGACATTCTGCTGTATCAGGCGGACTATGTCCCTGTGGGCGCGGACCAGAAGCAGCATGTGGAGATTGCCCGGGACATTGCCGAGCGCTTTAACGGCATTTATGGCGGCACCTTCACCGTGCCGGAGCCCATGATCCCCAAGCATGGGGCCAGGGTGATGTCCCTGCAAAATCCCTTGAGCAAAATGTCCAAGTCAGACGAAAACCAGAATGGGAATATCTCTGTGCTGGACGATCCGGACACCATTATGCGCAAGTTCAAGCGGGCCAAAACCGACAGCGGCAGCGAGGTGCGCTTCGGCGAGGGCAAGGAGGGCGTGAACAACCTGATGGGCATTTACGCCGCTGTCACCGGAAAGAGCTATGAAGAGATTGAGCGGGAGTTTGCGGGCAAGGGTTACGGGGAGTTCAAGCCCGCGGTGGCCGAGGCGGTGATTGCCGAGCTGCGGCCCATTCAGGAGCGCTACCGGCAGATTGTGGCGGACAAGGCCTTTTTGGAGGAGACCTACCGGGCCCAGGCTCCCCGGGCCCAGGCCATTGCCCAGCGGACCCTCTCCAGGGTGATGAAAAAAGTAGGCTTGGTTATATGACGCCCTTGCGTGCAAGTGCGGCGGAAATATGCTCTGCCTGCCAATACCGGCTGGAATTGACAGAAGAAGATGGGTATCAGCTGTTGTGCGGTGATCCTGGAGACGGAAGCTACACCATCCGCCTCAGCCGTAGAGGCCACCCGGACTGGCGGATGGCCGCAGGCGATTTCGGCAGCTTTTATGAGGCGCAGGGAATGGCGTATGATTTTGTTATGTCTCAGCATGATATGGAAAGTATGCTGCAATATTATAAGGGCCACAGATATGACGACCCTTTTCTCCGTCCGGGCGAGCCTGAGGTTTTGGTCCACAGCACCCCTGAGGAGCACTGGGCCGCGATTTGCAAGGACGGCCGGCTGAAAAGCTGGAACGTATTGAAGGAGCAGGAGGCCCTGAGGGAGCAGGAACCGATTGGGGCCAGATTAGGCGATCCGGAAGACTTTCGAAAGTATATTATGTTTGGCAGCGGTATAACAGGCGAGATTATCGTGAGCTCAAAGCAAAAAGGGCGAATCTGCATGGACCCGTGCGAGGAATACCGGACTGGGGCCAGGCTGTATTTCGATGGAAAGCGGATGGCCCGGAACCGAGTGCTGCTGCGGGACGGATGCCATATCAAGGTGAGAGACTGCCTGCCATTAGAGCCATATTTGCTCTGGGCGGCAACCTGGGAGCAAGTGGGGCTGGACAGTCCGTTGTCAACCCCAAAAGAATTTGCAGAAAGGGCGGATAGGCTGTTTGCAGCCCAATTTGCAAAGACATGACAGGAGGATGCCGGATGGAATCATTAAGAGAGCTATATAGAATCGGCCGGGGGCCCTCCAGCTCCCACACCATGGGGCCCGGGCGGGCGGCAGAGCGCTTTCGGGCCGCCTTTCCAGAGGCGGACAGCTTTCAAGTAACGCTGTACGGCTCCCTGGCCAAAACCGGCAGGGGGCATCTGACAGACGTGGCCGTGCTGGAGGCTTTGGAGCCAACGCCCACCCGGGTACTGTTCGACGCCCAGACGGAGGGCCTGCCCCATCCCAACACCATGGAGCTGGAGGCCTTCCGGCTGGGAGAGCGGCTGGGCTTTTGGCGGGTGATGAGCGTGGGCGGCGGCAAGATTGAGATTGAGGGCCAGAAAGAGGCGGACCCGCCCCAGATCTACCCCCTAGAGACCTTCAGCGCCATTAAAGATTACTGCCGGGAGCGGGACATGTACCTGTGGCAGTATGTGGAACAGTGCGAGGGGCCGGAGATTTGGGACTACCTCTCCGGCGTGTGGGAGGCCATGAAGGAGGCGGTGTACCGGGGCCTGCGCAAAGGCGGCGAACTGGCCGGAGGCCTGGGCGTCCAGCGCAAGGCCATGTACCTAAACCGCCAGCGCCATATGGACGAGAGCCGGGAGACCCGGGAAAACCGGAAGGTTTGCGCCTATGCCTTTGCGGTCAGCGAGGAGAACGCGGGAGGGGGAACCATTGTTACGGCCCCCACCTGCGGGGCCTGCGGGGTGCTGCCCGCCGTGATGCTCTACAAGCAGGAGCAGCAGGGCTTTTCGGACCGGCAGATGCTCAAGGGCTTGGCAGCGGCGGGGGTTGTTGGCAATGTGATTAAAACCAACGCCTCCATCTCCGGGGCCGAGTGCGGCTGCCAGGCGGAGATCGGCAGCGCCTGCTCCATGGCGGCGGCGGGGCTGGCGGAGCTCTTCCACATGGACCTGGACCAGATTGAATACGCCGCCGAGGTGGCCATGGAGCACCACCTGGGCCTGACCTGCGACCCCATTGGCGGGCTGGTGCAGATTCCCTGCATCGAGCGCAACGCCGTGGCGGGCATGCGGGCCATTAACGCCCTAAGCTTGGCCAATTTTCTCACCTATACCCGGAAGATCAGCTTTGACATGGTGGTAAAGACCATGTATGAGACCGGGCGGGATCTGTTCAGCAAATACCGGGAGACCAGCGAGGGCGGGCTGGCCAAAATGTATGGCAGCGAATAACAGCGGCCTTTTACCGGGGCCGTCCGTTTCCCTTACGGCCCAGCCAGCTCAACACCCAAAACAGAAAGGAAGCCAAACCATGTTAACCCCACAGAAAAAAGAATTCATCCAGTTCATGCTCTCCGCCGGGGTTCTGCGCTTCGGCCAGTTCGTCACCAAGTCTGGGCGCAGCACCCAGTATTTTGTCAACACCGGGCTCTACCGCACCGGGGCGCAGCTCTCCCGGCTGGGCAGCTGCTACGCCGCCCTGGTAAAGGAGACCCTGGGCGAAGATTTTGACGCCATGTTCGGCCCGGCTTACAAGGGCATTCCCCTGGCGGCGGCCTGCGCCGGGGCTTTGTGGCGGGACCACCAGATTGACAAGCCCTATTTCTTCAACCGCAAGGAGGCCAAGGACCACGGCGAGGGCGGCGTTACCGTAGGCTACCAGCCCAAGGACGGGGACCGGATTATTATCATTGAGGACGTAATCACCGCCGGCACCGCTGTGCGGGAGTCCATGTCCATTTTGCAGGGCTGCGGCGATGTGAAGGTGACGGATGTGTTCATCAGCGTCAACCGCTGCGAGGTAGGCCAGACCCCCGGCAAAACCGCCATTATGGAGGTGGAGGAGGCCTTCGGGCTTCGGGTGCATCCCATTGTCACGGTGCTGGACATCCACGAGTACTTAAAGGAAAACGGCACAGACCCCGCTCTGGTCCAGGCCATGGAGGGCTATATGGAGCGGTACTGCGTTTTGCCCTAAGGAGGCCCCTATGCCCAGGTTTTTTGTGGACGCGCCGCCCCAGGGAAGCTATTTTCTGGATGGCGAAGCCGGACGGCACGGGGCGAAGGTCTTGCGGCTGCGGCCCGGGGAGGCCGTAACCCTGTGCGATGGACAAGGCACGGACTGGCCCTGTCAGGTGGAGGAAAACACCGGCGTGGGGCTGCTGCTGCAAGTGGGGCCGTCCCAGCCCAACCAAAGCGAGCCCCCCGTTCAGGTCACGGTGTGCCAATGCCTGCCCAAGGGAGACAAGCTGGAAACCGTGGTGCAGAAGGCCGTAGAGCTGGGAGCCGCTGCGGTGTGGCCCCTGGAAAGCGCTCGGTGCGTGGCCCGGTGGGATAAAAAATCCACGGAAAAAAAGCTGGCGCGGCTGCAAAAAATTGCCCTGGAGGCCGCCATGCAAAGCGGCAGGGGAATTGTGCCCCTGGTGCTGCCCCCGGCCAGCCTGCAAGAGGCCCTGGAAACCGCCGCCCGGGAGGGACAGGCCCTGTTCTTTTACGAAAAAGCCAGAGATGGGCTAACAGCCGCCCTGGCGGAGGGCAGTGGGCGGCTCTTCCTGTTTGTGGGGCCGGAGGGCGGCTTTGCCGGGGAGGAAGCGGCTCTGGCCCAAGACTTGGGGGCAAAGCTGCTGACCTTGGGCCCCCGCATTCTGCGCACGGAGACCGCCCCTCTGGCCGCTCTGGCGGCGGTGATGTATGCGAGGGGAGGGATGGAGCTGTGAGCCTCTTTCAGGCGGTTGTGTTCGACGCTTACGGCACGCTGCTCTCCACTGGCACAGGCTCCCGGGACGCGGCGGCGGAGATTCTGCGGCGCAACGGACGGGAGGACCTTTCCGCCAGCGCCTTTTACAGGCGTTGGAAGGCGCTGCACCGGGAGCATATAGACGGGCTGGCCGGATTCCAAACAGAGGCGGTTCTTTTTGAAAGAGACCTGCGCCGCCTGTACGCGGAATATGGCTTTTCCCGCGACGCCCGGGAGGACGTGCGCCTGATGCTGGATACCTTGGGCAGGCGCCGGGCTTTCCCGGAGACCCAGGCCGTGTGGAAAAGGCTCTCCACCCAATACCGGCTGGCAATCGGCTCTACCAGCGATACCGCGCCGCTGTTGGCGGACCTGGCCCGGGCGGGCGTGAATGCGCCCCATGTCTTTACATCGGAAAGCATGAGGGTCTATAAGCCTAGGCCCGCCTTTTACCGGACCATTCTGGAGGCGCTGGGCCTTGCCCCAGGCGAAGCGCTGTTTGTGGGGGATTCTCTGGGAGACGATGTGGCTGGGCCAAAGAGTGTGGGCATGAGCGCCTGCTGGGTAAACCGCGCCAACCAAGCCCTCCCGCCCGGCGGGGAAGCCCCGGATTTTATGGTTGCGGACCTGACGGGATTGGAAGAAATTTTAGTACAAGGCGGTGGCCGCTATGGCAGCTGATTTCATGGACCGAAAGACCGTCCTGGTTACCGGCGGGTCCGGGGGCATTGGGCAGGCCATTGCCAAGGCCTTCGCCGCCCGGGGGCATTGGGTGGCGGTGCATTACCGCGGCAACCGAGCCGGAGCTCAAGCGGCCTGTGAGGCCATTGCCCAAAAGGGCGGGCGGGCGCTGGCCTTTCCGGCGGACCTCTCCCATGAGGAGGAGGTAGACCGGCTCTTTACCGGGGTGGAGGCCCGGCTGGGCCCGGTGGGGATTTTAATCAACAACGCGGGCATTGCTTGGCAGGGCCTTTTAACGGACATGACTTTGGACCAATGGCGGCAGGTTTTGGACGTAAACCTGACCAGCGCTTTCCTCTGCTGCCGCCGGGCCCTGCCGGGCATGATCCGGGCGAAGTCCGGGTGCATTGTCAATGTCAGCTCCATGTGGGGCCAGCGGGGGGCCTCCTGCGAGGCCGCCTACTCCGCGGCCAAGGCCGGGCTCATTGGCCTGACCCAGGCTCTGGCTCTGGAGGAGGGGCCCTCCGGCGTACGGGTAAACTGCGTCGCCCCAGGAGTGATTGACACCCCCATGAACGCCCGCCTGGGTCCAGAGGCCCTGGCGGAACTAAAGGAGGAGACCCCGCTGCTGCGCCTGGGAACTCCGGAGGACGTGGCGAAGGCGGCGGTGTATCTCAGCGAGGCGGAGTTTGTGACCGGGCAGGTGCTGGGTGTAAACGGCGGGTTTATCCTATAATAGGAAGGGTACGCAAGGGCCCTTTCCTTCCGGCCAGCCGCTTATCCTTCGCACCAGGAATGAAACCGCCAATGGGAAAAAGGAGGACGCTATGAATCATCTTTCTGAAATTAAGGAACAAATTTGCGATGTGTGCCACAAAATGTGGCAGCTGGGCTGGGTGGCGGCCAATGATGGCAATGTGACCGCCCGCCTGGAGGACGGAACCATTTTGGCCACCCCCACGGGAATGAGCAAAAGCTTTATTACCCCGGAAAAACTGGTGCGGCTGGACGGGGCTGGCAACCTGCTGGAGGCGCCGGAAGGCTGCCTGCCCTCCAGCGAGATTAAAATGCACCTGCGCTGCTATGAAAAGCGCCCGGATGTCGGCAGCGTGCTGCACGCCCACCCGCCGGGAGCCACTGGCTTTGCCGTGGCCCACAAGGCGATGGATATGTATAACATGATTGAGGATGTGGCCGTGATCGGCGCGGTGCCCTTGACCCCTTACGGCACGCCCTCCACCCCGGAGGTGCCTGACGCCATTGAGCCCTATTTGGACGAGCACGATGTGATGCTGCTGGAAAACCACGGGGCTTTGGCCGTGGGCCAGGATGTGCTGACCGCCTTCTACCGCATGGAGAGCTTGGAGCTGTGGGCTAAAATCACCATTAACGCGGTAATTTTAGGAGGCAGCTATGACATCAGCCGGGAAAACATACAAAAGCTCATCGGCCTGCGGAGCTACTACCAAGTCACTGGGCGGCACCCGGGGCACAAGGTATTCCGCCCGGAGGACGAGACGCTGCATAAAAAGCAGGAACCTTAACTTTTAATCAAGGAGGCAGCAAGCATGGAATATCCCAAAATCGGCATCCGCCCGGTGATTGACGGCCGCTGGGGCGGCGTGCGGGAGGGCCTGGAAGCCCAGACCATGGGGATGGCAAAAGCGGCGGCGGAGTTAATCACATCCACCCTGCGCTACCCGGACGGAACCCCGGTCCAATGCGTGATAAACGAGGGCACCATTGGCGGCGGGGCAGAGGCCGCCCAGTGCGCCCAGTTCTTCGCCGCGCAAAATGTTGTAGCTACCTTAAGTGTTACCCCCTGCTGGTGCTATGGGTCCGAGACCTTTGACATGGACCCCCAGACCATTAAGGCCGTGTGGGGCTTTAACGGCACCGAGCGTCCCGGAGCCGTTTACCTGGCCGCCGTGATGGCTGCCTATGCCCAAAAGGGCCTGCCCGCTTTCTCCATCTATGGCCGCGATGTGCAGGACCTGGGGGACAGCGCTATTCCCGCCGGTGTGGCGGAAAAGATTCTGGCCTTTGCCCGGGGCGCGGCGGCAGTGGGCTGGATGAAGAACAAATCCTATGTGAACCTGGGCGGCGTGGCCATGGGCATCGCGGGCAGCTACTGCAACGCGGACCTGTTCCAAAAGTACTTTGGCATTCGGGCCGAATGGGTGGACATGACCGAGATTCTGCGGCGCATCACCCTGGGAATTTACGACCAGGCGGAGTATGAGAAAGCCCTGGCCTGGATCAAGGCCAACTGCAAGGAGGGCTTTGACCTGAACGATGGCAAGAACCTGCCGGAGATCATCACCAAATCCAAGGTGGTGGCCCCGGACAAGGACTGGGAGTTTATCGCCAAGATGACCATCATTGTTCGGGACATCCTTTACGGCAACCCCAAGCTGGCGGAGCTGGGCTGGCATGAGGAGGCCCTGGGCAAAAACGCCGTGGCCGGAGGCTTCCAGGGCCAGCGCCAGTGGACCGACTGGCTGCCTAACGCGGACTTTACGGAAGCCATTATGGCCTCTACCTTTGACTGGAACGGCCCCAAGGCCCCCACGGCGTTTGCCACGGAGAACGACACCCTTAACGGCGCGGCCATGCTGCTGGGCACGCTGGTAAGCGGTACGGCGCCCTGCTTCCACGATGTGCGCACCTATTGGAGTCCCGAGGCCTGCCAGCGGGTTACGGGCCACAAGCCCCAGGGCGTGGCCAAGGATGGCTTCATTCATCTGATCAACTCCGGGGCCACGGCTCTGGATGGCTCCGGCGCGGCGAAAGACGCCAGCGGCCAGGGCTGCATGAAGCCCTTCTGGGACATGACCGAAGAGGACGTGAAGGCCTGCCTTTCCGCCACGGACTGGTGCCGGGCCAACTATGAGTACTTCCGGGGCGGCGGATTCTCCAGCCACTTCCGCTGCCAGGCCGAAATGCCTGTTACCATGCTGCGGGTGAACGTGGTGGAGGGCATTGGCCCAGTGCTGCAAATCGCCGAGGGCTGGACCGCCAGCCTGCCGGATGAGATTCACACGGTCATCGACAAGCGCACAGACCCCAGCTGGCCCACCACTTGGTTTGTACCCCGCCTCACGGGCCAGGGCGCCTTTGCGGACGTTTACAGCGTCATGGCCAACTGGGGCGCCAACCACGGGGTGACAGTTTACGGCCATGTGGGAGCCGGGCTTATCACGCTGGCCTCTATGCTGCGCATTCCGGTTAACATGCACAATGTGGCTGCCGGGAAGATTTTCCGCCCCCACGCCTGGGCCGCCTTTGGCACCGAGGCCCCGGAAGCCGCCGACTACCGGGCCTGCCAGAACTATGGCCCCCTTTACCGCTGAAGTCCCTCTGTCCTTTATCAAACAATCCGCCGTGCTTTCGGGCCGTTTCCCTTTAGGTGAGCCTATGCATTCCCCGCTGCCCCCTCCTGCCGCCCCCAAAATAGAACCGCCCCTGCTCCCCTTGGCCGCGCTGGGTTTCCCGGCTATGGCCGCGCTGACCCTGGCCGCTGCCATAGGGCCCCGGGGGGCTGGCCTGCTGTGGCCGTTTTTGGGGGGATTGGGGCTGCTGCTGGCCTGCCTGATGGGAGCCGCCGGGGGCCGGTTCGTTCAGCTGCCCAAAAAGGGGAAGCGCGTTCTGTCCGCGCTTCCCCTGGTGGCGGCGTTCTGCCTCAGCGCCGCTTTGGCGCTGGGGCTTTATTGTTTCCGCTGGCAGGCGAAGGTTCTTCCCGCTCAGGGCCTGGAAGGTCAGGAGCGGGAG
This sequence comes from uncultured Oscillospiraceae bacterium, assembly GCA_910587995.1. Lineage (GTDB taxonomy): Bacteria > Bacillota > Clostridia > Oscillospirales > Acutalibacteraceae > Acutalibacter. The sequence goes on from CAJUNS010000041.1 coordinate 13,745, forward strand.
GTGGAGCTGCTGATTCTGGACTATCCAGAGGAAAACTTCGGCCGTTTTTACTACCGGGCCCAGGCCGCTCCCGAAGGCCGGCCCTTTGGCGTGCTCCTTTCCAGCGGGACCCCGCTGTACTGCCAGCCAGGGGACGTCCTGCGGGGGAACCTGCGGTTTTATGGCTTTTCCTCCGGCGGGCTCTACTCCACCCAAAACCGCCGGCTGGCCGGTGGACTGGCTCTGGGGGCTTACCTGACCGGCGGAAGCGTCCGGCAAGCCGGAGCCGGGCACAGCTGGCGGACCGCTTTGGCGGAGGTTCGAAACCGGGCGGGCCGCGCTGTGGCCGCCCTGCTGCCTGGGGAGCTCTCCGGCCTGATTCGGGCCGTGCTGCTGGGCCAGCGGGACCAGCTGGAGGGGAGCGCTTCCACGGATTTCAGGCAGATTGGAGCCTCCCACCTGCTGGCGGTGTCTGGCCTGCACCTGACCGCCGCCGCGGCCTTTTTGTCCCTGCTCATCCGGCGCATGCCAGGCCGGAGGCCCCTTAAGGCCCTGCTGGCCGCTGCCGCTGTACTCTGCTACTTGGGGGTCACAGGGGCCCCCGCTTCAGCGGTGCGCAGCTTCTTTATGTTCACCCTAACCCTCACAGGCGGCGCGCTGGGGTTTCGGGCCCACCCGCTTAACTCTCTGGGCGGCGCGGTGCTGGCCATCTGCCTGTGCAACCCCTTCGCGGGGGGAGATCTGGGGTTTGCCCTGTCCGTGCTTTCTACCTTGGGGCTGATTACCCTATGCCGCCCCTTGGAGCGCTGGCTGGCCGGGCTGTTGAGGCCCTGGCCCCGGGTCCGGCGCTTGCTGCGTCCCGTAACGGCCTCGCTGGCGGTTACCCTGTCTGTTACCGCCGCCACGCTCCCTTTACAGCTGGTGGAATTCGGCGGGCTGTCTCTGGCCGCTCCCTTGGCCAACCTGCTGCTGGTTTTGCCGGTAACCGCTTTGCTGTACCTTTCCCTTCCCATGGCAGGTTTCGCCCTGCTGCCCTTTGGAGCCTCCTTGGCGGAGCCCTTGTCCTTCTGGGCCGGATGGCTGGCGCGGGGCATTCTCTGGACCGCCCGCCAGCTAGCCGCTGTGCCTCTGGCCTTTTTCCGGGTGCGGGAGCCAGTGTGGGTGGGGCTGATTCTCTGCCTTCTGCTGGCGGTTTGGCTTCGCCGCCAGGGAAAGCCCTTGGCAAAGCCCCTGCCTCTGTGCCTGGCGGGGCTGGTGCTGGCCGGGGCCTGCCTGACCCAGGCCGCGCTGTGGCGGGGGACTGTCACGGTGGCGCTGGCGGGAGATGAGAGCTCCCTGTGCGTACTGCTCATACAGGACGGGCAAGCGGCGGGGCTGAGCTTGGGAGGCTACAACAGCGGGCTGGCCCAGCAGGCGCTGAACGCCCACAATGTGCGGCGGCTGAACAGCCTGCTGCTGCCCAGCACCGGGCCGGACGCCCGGGCCATGGCCCGCCAGCTGCTAAACTCCCGGTCCGCCGGGGCGCTGCTTTTGCCCGAGGAGGCCTACCGGGGCAAGGACTTGGAATCCGCCGGAGTTCCGCTGTACGGGCTCCCCCAGGGGGCGGCCTACCAGGCGCTGCCCGCGGTGGCGGTGCGGGTGGGGGAAAATTGGGAAAGCCTGCGTTTTTCTGCCAATGGCCGGGAATTTTTGGTGGAGCTGAAGGCGGGAACAGCGGAGAGAGGCGAAATTTTGATTACAGCGCAGAAGGACTCCCAGCGGGTGGGAGAAGCGGCGTTGTTTTTGGGCGGCGGCGAGGTGCTGGCCCGGGGCGCTCTCTGCCCGGCGGAGGGGCTTCTGACCCTGGAAGAGGGAATGGCGGGAATTTACCTGCATGTCCGGCCGGATGGGCGGGTGGACTGGGAAAAAATGTGAGCCCGGGTATCCACAGGCGCGGGCATAGCGGTTCACCCTGGAAGTCCCCGGCTTCCGAAAAGAACCTTGTTTTGGCGGCCTTTTTATAAAGATGCGGGCCTCATTTGTTTTCTCATATTGACATTCGCACTCCCGCGTATTACAATTTTGAGAGAACCTTGAAAGGATCGTGACGCTTTTTATGACTCTTTTGGACTGTCCCCTAGGGGCCTCCCGCCGGATTCAGGGCCTGGATCTCCCCCTTGAGCTGGCCCGCCGCCTGGAAGCCCTGGGGCTCATTGCCGGAAGCCCAGTGGAAGTGCTTCGAAAAAAGCGCCGGGGCGCGATGATTATTACCGTGCGGGGGACCCGCTTTGCTGTGGGCAGAGACATCGCCGCGCATATTACGGTTAGGGAGGACGAACATGGCAAATGAGATCAACATCGGCTTTGCCGGAAACCCAAACTGCGGCAAAACCACCCTTTTCAACGCCTATACCGGCGCGAACCTCAAGGTGGCCAACTGGCCTGGGGTTACCGTGGAGAAAAAGGAGGGCCGCTTTCAGTTTCACCAAACGGACTACCGTCTGGTGGACCTGCCTGGAGCCTACAGCCTAACCTGTTACACCATGGAGGAGCAAGTCACCCGCCAGTACATCCTGAGTGATGAGGTGGATGTGATCATCGATGTGGCGGACGCCTCTGCCTTGCAGCGAAACCTCTACCTGACCTTGCAGCTCATCGAGCTGGGCAAGCCGGTGATTCTGGCCCTGAACATGATGGACATTGTAGAAAAGCGGGGCATGGAGATTGACACCCACCGCCTGCCGGAGATGCTGGGCATTCCGGTCATTCCCGTCTCCGCCCGGCGCAAGACCGGCCTGGACATTCTAATGCATGCCGCCGCCCACCATGTGGGCTGCCCGGCGGATACCCCTCTCATCCACCACCACAGCGGGGCCTCCTCCACCGAGAGCACCCGGCCCCGGCACAGGCACCAGCACCACGCGGAGTTCGCCATGGTCTACTCCGACCTGATTGAGGACAAGATCGACCAGCTGACCGGCCAGCTGAAGCGCCGTTATCCCGGCCTGCAAAACTACCGCTGGCACGCCATTAAGCTGCTGGAAGGGGACCAGGAAATTTTAGAAAAATACCCGGTGGACTGCCCCGATGTGCTGGACCGCAGCTATGAGCCGGACATCATTGGGCAGAAATACGACTTCATTGACGAGATCATCCAAGAGGTGGTGGTGAACAAGGAGGAGCGCTCCGCCCTGACCGACCGGGTGGACAGCCTTTTGACCCACCAGGTTTTGGGCCTGCCGGTGTTTCTGCTGATTATGGCCCTGGTGTTCTTTCTCACCTTTACGGTGGGGGACTGGCTCAAGGAGTACTTTCAAATGGGCCTGGACTTTTTCTCCGCCGGAGTGCTGGGAGGGCTGGAGGCCCTGGAAGTGGCCCCTATGGTCACCTCTCTCATCGTGGATGGCATAATCACTGGCGTGGGGGGCATTTTGACCTTTCTGCCTAACATCGTCATTCTGTTTTTGGCCTTGGCCTTTTTGGAGGACAGCGGCTACATGGCCCGGGTGGCTTACGTGATGGACGGAATCATGGGCAGGCTGGGGCTTTCGGGCCGGGCCTTCATCCCCATGATCTTGGGCTTTGGATGCAGCGTGCCGGCCATTATGGCCTCCCGGGCCCTGGAAAACAAGCGGGACCGGTACAAGACCATGCTCATTACCCCGTTTATGTCCTGCAGCGCAAGGCTGCCCATCTATGTGCTGTTCTCTGAGATGTTTTTTCCCCGGCAGGCCATGCTGGCAGCTTACTCCATGTACCTGCTGGGGCTGCTGGTGGCGGTGCTGTGCGCCTTTGTGATGCGCCTGCTGGAAGGGGGAAAGACCAAAGGCAGCGCTCTGCTTATTGAGCTGCCGGAGTACAAGTCCCCCAGCGCCCACACCATTTTCATCTATGTGTGGGAGAAGGTGAAGGACTACCTGACCCGGGCGGGCACCGTGATCTTCGCGGCGTCCATCATTATGTGGGCGCTGCTGAACTTCGGCCCCTCGGGCTACTCCACTGACATGGGCAGCACCTTCGGCTCCCTGCTGGGCAAGTGGCTGGCCCCTCTCTTTGCCCCGGTGGGCTTAGGCTACTGGCAGATTGTGGTGGCGCTGATCGCGGGGATCTCGGCCAAAGAGGTGGTGGTTTCCAGCTGCGCGGTGCTGTTCAGCGTCAACAATGTAAACTCAGCGGCGGGCATGGCCAGCCTGTCGGCCATTTTAGGAGGCATGGGCTTCGGTCCGGCTAATGCTTTGGCGCTTATGAGCTTTTCTTTGCTGTACATTCCCTGCGCGGCTACTCTGGCCACCATCCGTAAGGAGACGGACAGCTGGCGGTGGATGTTGGGCGCGGCGGTTTTTCAAGTGGCCGTGGCCTGGGTGGTCAGCTTTGTGGTGTATCAGACGGCGCTGGCCCTGCTGGGACCCGCGTAACGAAACCGCTGGTTCGGGAGTGTCCGTTTCGGAGAGCTTTTCGTGTTTCCCCCGCCCGTAGGGCGGGGGAAACACGAATGATTATCTCTGCGGTTGGGACACTCCCCGCTGGTTCCGGTGTCTTTACATAGTTCCTCTTAGCTTTGCCGGTATATAGTTAACGCAGTTCCAAAGAGGTGAGAGCTCTTTTTTGAACCTAGCGGCACGGGCACGCCCGCGCCGCCCTGCTTGAAAATCGGTAAACACCGATTTTCAAGTGCGTTTACTGTAGCCCGCGTTTGCGGGTTATGCCGGTTTTTGCATTTGGATGCCCCCAGCAAAGCGGCTGGGGATTTTTTTGCAAAAGAAAAACCCCAAAAGCCAGAGGCTCTGGGGTTTGAAAAGCAAAAGAAGAATTTAACGCTTGCTGAACTGCGGAGCGCGGCGGGCGGCTTTGAGGCCGTACTTCTTGCGCTCCTTCATTCTGGGGTCGCGGGTCAGGAACCCGGCCTTCTTCAAGGCAGAGCGCAGGTTCTCCGAATCATACTGGAGCAGCGCCCGGGCTACGCCGTGGCGGATGGCGCCAGCCTGTCCGGTCACGCCGCCGCCGGATACCCGGCAGACAATGTCGAATTTGCCGTCGGTTTCGGTCAGGGCCAGGGGCTGGCGGACAATGTATTTTAAAGTGTCCAGGCCGAAGTAATCGTCAATGTCCCGGTCGTTGATAGTCACCTTGCCGGTGCCCTGGTACAGGCGCACACGGGCCACAGAGCTCTTCCTTCTGCCGGTTCCGTAGAAATATGGCGCGGTCTCATACATAACTTAATTTCCTCCTCTTACATATTCCAGGCTTCCGGCTTCTGGGCGGCATGCTTGTGCTCGCCGCCGGCATACAGCCGCAGGCGGGCCATGGCGCCGCGTCCCAGAGCGTTGGAAGGGATCATGCCCTTAACGGCCAGCTGCATAGCCAGCTCGGGCTTGGTACGCATCAAGGCGTCGTACCGGGTGGCCTTCAAGTGGCCGATGTAGCCGGTATGGCGGTAGTAATATTTCTTTTCCGCTTTGTTGCCGGTGAGGACGGCGTCCTTGCAGTTGACGATGATCACATGGTCGCCGCAGTCCACATGGGGGGCGAAGGTGACCTTGTGCTTGCCGCGCAGCAGCACGGCGGCTTGGGCCGCAACCCGGCCCAGGGGCTTGCCGGCGGCGTCGATCACATACCACTTGCGCTCGATCTCGCCAGCTTTGGGCATAGTCGTTGACATTGCAAAAAACCTCCAAACTTTCACTGCCATTCTTTTCTCACTTGCTGATGATAGCACATCCTAGGGCCGGTGTCAACACTTTTTTGGAAATTTTTAATTTGTCTTGGCATTATCTCTTGTATCCGCCCTCACACGCATCGATACTCTTGTTTTCTCGCTTCTCATTTTGATTCTTAACACGCTTGGCCGCCGGAGGAGAGGGAATTGCTTTGGGTAAAACAAAAAACTCCCTCATTGCTGAAGGAGTTTGTGTGTTGGCGAACACCTATTTTTCCAGGCCGCTTCCAGCCAAGTATCTTCGGCAC
>CAJUNS010000042.1 GCA_910587995.1 uncultured Oscillospiraceae bacterium
GGTTCCGGTACCGGCGGTCCATGACAAAGCCCATCAGCCGGTAGAAAGGCTCCCCGGCCATTTCCGGCGGGTCTGTTGCCCAGGGAATGGCTTCGCCCAGCAGCAAAACCCCCACGCAGGCTTCACCCAGCATAATGGCAAAAGTCTGGCCAGCGCAGCCGTGCTCCGCGCCGTAGCGGGTCAACTTCCACAGGGCGGCCGGGCTGTCCACAAAATCCTCGCTCACGTCTTCCCGGCGGATGGCCAAAACCACCGGCAGATTTTTTTCCGTCAGGGGCTCCAGGACCAGGGAGGGCCCCACAAACGTTCCCTCAGCCAAAGGGCCGCTCCCCGGTGAGCTCTTTCAGGTCGCCGGTTTCAAAGTGGGTTGCCAGCTTTTCCGCCCGGTCCAGGGCCTCTTCATACAGCTGGAAAAAATCCTGGCGGCTGGTCTGGTCCTGCCAGCTCCACTGGCTGTGCTGGGTGTTGGCATAGTCCGGCTCCGGGTCCTCGGTAAGGGGGATGAGATGGGAGGTCACATAGTGGGGCCGGCCTTTTTCCAAAGCGCTGAAAATCCGCCGCTTCAAGCCGGAGGGGTCGTTGCAGCAGGCGAAAATAAAGTGGGCGTCCCGGGTGGCCCGGTAAAGCTCCTCCTCGGGCACATGGTTCCCATAGACCGTGAACAGCACCTCCCGGTACAGCACGGCGATTTTTCGCTGTACGCCCTCGTTTTTGGGGAACATATTCTTGGTGTGCACCTCGCTGGGCAGCTGGCCGGTCTTCCAGCGCAGAATGACAGCGTCCAAGGAGGCCTCAATCTCCCCGTGAAGGGTGGAGGCGTTCTCCCAGGGCTGCGCCTCCAGCAGAGCCTGCGCCCGGGCGTTTACATAGGGGTGCGCGGTGGAGTCCAGGGCATAGTGGCACAAAAAGCCCAGCACATAGGACCGGTAGGCCCGGTCTGGGCGGCGGGCCAGAAACTCCCGCATGGCCCGCAGGGTGGCGGTGGGGGAAGTCCGGTGCAGGGCGGAGCCGTACTCTTTCAGCGATTTCACGTCCTTTTTGGCCGCGGCCTGGATGTACCGGTGGCAGAAGAGAAAATCGGGCCCCTGGGCCCCCCAGAAAAAAGCGCTTTGGTCCACGGCCTCTGAAAGCCGGGCCAGCAGGTCCTGGGCAAAAAGATGGTGGGTGATGCATGCGGGCATAGGCTCGCCTCCTTAAAAAGTAGGTAGAAAAACAGGGCGGCTTCCTCGCGCTTAGGCGCGGGAAGGGGATAGTAGCGCAGGTAGTTGGCCCCGCCGGTTTGAAAGCCCTACAAGCTTTCGCGGTTTTCCCTTTCCAACGGCTGAAGCAGCGCGGGAAAGGCCCGTTTCAGATCCTCCGGCGGCTCTCCCCAGAAAGCCCGGTCCCAGCCCAAGGCCTTGCACTGGACCGTTAAAGCCTGGCAGTGCAGGGCTTGGCGGCCCAAGCGCTCCCGGCTTCCCCCGTACAGATCGTCCCCAGCCAGGGGATGCCCCAGGGCGGCCATATGGACCCGAATCTGGTGGGTCCGGCCGGTTTCCAGCCAAAGCTCCAGCAGAGTGTGGCCCTCTTCCCAGGCCAAAGCCCGCCAGTGGGTGACCGCCGGCCGGCTTTCCGCCAGCTTTGCCCCGCAGGCGCGCTTGATTTTGCTCCCAGGCTCCAGGCCGATGGGCAGGTTCACCGTGCCCCATCCGGCCAAGGGGCCCTGGCACACGGCCAGGTAGCGCTTTTCCAGCCGCGCTCCGGCGGCAATCCGGTTTTTCCCGAAGAGCAGCAGGCCGCTGGTGTCCCGGTCCAGCCGGTAGAGAGGCCGCACCCGGCAGCGCTGGCCGGTCCGCTGGTAATGGCAGGCAAGGCCGTTCAGCAGGCTGTCCTGGTCATGGCCGGGGGAGGGATGCACCGGCGTACCGGCGGGCTTGTCCAGCAGGAGAAAGTCCCCGTCCTCATACAGAATCTTTAAAGGCAGGGGAGCGGACGGGTAGTCCGCCGTTTCCTCCGGCAGAACCAAAGCCAGCAGGTCCCCGGCCTCCAGAACCGCGTTAGCGCGGCAGGGCTGGCCGTTCACCAAAATGCCGCCCTCATATTTAAAATCCTTCCAGGCCGAGGCGGAAAGCTCCAGAAAGCGGCGGGCAAAGGCGCTGGCCGGAGCTCCGGCCCAGTCTTCGGGCACCAGGTAGGAGAGGGTCCGCACTAGCTGTCCCGGTTGGCCAGGGCCTGGGCCAGCTCCGCCAGGAAGCTCTGATCTTGGGGGAAGATGCCCAGAGCGTCCACTGCCTGGCCGGTGTAAGACTCCACCAGCTCCTGGGCGGTCTCCACGCCCAGCAGGCTTACATAATTGCGCTTGTCCCGGGCCGCGTCCATGCCGGTGTTTTTGCCCAGAGTCTCCGCGTCGCCCAGCACGTCCAAAATGTCGTCTCGAATCTGAAAGGCCATGCCCACCCCCTGGGCATAGCGGGAGGCGGCGGCCAGCTGGGCCTCTCCGGCCCCGGCGGCGATGCAGCCCATGCGGCAGGCCGCGTCAATGAGAGCCACGGTTTTGCCCTGGTCCATCTCCTTAAGCAGGCCGATGGTCACCTCCTGCCCGCCAGCGCTCAGGTCAATGCACTGGCCGCCCACCATGCCCTGGTACCCGGCCAGCCCAGCCAGGCATTTGGCGGCGGCCGCGGCTTTCACCGGGTCGGGGAAAGCCAGCACGGTCTCAAAGGCCTGGGTCAGCAGACCGTCCCCGGCCAGCAGGGCCATGGCCTCCCCATAGACCTTGTGGCAGGTAGGCCGTCCCCGGCGAAGGCTGTCGTCGTCCATACAGGGCAGGTCGTCGTGGATGAGGGAATAGGTGTGCACCATCTCCACCCCGCAGGCAAAGGGCAGGGCGCTGTGCCAGTCCTCGCCGCACAGGGCGCAGAAGGCCAGGGTGAGCATGGGGCGCACCCGTTTGCCCCCGGCCAGCAGGCTGTACCGCATGGCCTCCGCCACAGGAGCGGAAGGGCTGTCTGGTTCCGGCGCGGGCAGGGTGGCTTTCAGAGCCCGCTCCACAGCCTCCCGCAGCATAGTTTCATTCATGGCCGCCCGCCTCCCCAGGAAGGACCGTGAGCTCCCGCACCTTCTGCTCGGCCCGGTCCAGCGTGTTGTAGCACAGAGCGGAGAGCTTCGCGCCCTCCTCAAACAGGGCCATGGCCTCTTCCAAAGGGGGCTCGCCCTCTTCCAGGCGGGCCGTAATCTCCTGCAGCCGGCCCATGGCGTCCTCAAATTTCAGCTTTTTCGCAGGCATAGTCATGCTCCTTTCTCTCGGTCAATGTTACGTGCTCCCATTCCTGCCGGAGCATGCCGTACAGATACAGGTCCGCCCAGCCGCCCTGGTTGGCCGCGCGGAACGCCTTCCCGAACCATGCCCAGCTTTTCCATCCGCCCCACGGGCTTTACCGGACCGGTGGCTCCGGCCATCCGCACCGCCAGCCGGGCCGTTGCTATTATTTGCATAAATTTCCCCTTCTACACCAGCCGGGCCTGCCGCTTGCCTTTTTCCGCCCGCAGAGTCACTTCTTCTCCTGCGGGCAGGGCGTCCAGGTCCCGCACGGCTTTTCCCTTATGGAGCACCACCGCGTATCCCCGTGCCAATACCTTCAAAGGGCTCAGGGCGTCCAGCTTCCCGGCGGCCAGGGCCAGGGTGTTCCGCCGGGCCTCCAGCAGGGTTTGGGCCGACTGCTCCAGCCCGCCGGCCAGCCGGTCCAGCCGTTCCCGGCGCAGGGCCACATACCGTTCCGGTCCGCCCAGGGGCGAGTCCTGCACCAAAATGTCCACCGCCTGGCGCAGAGACTCCACTGTCTCTACCGCTTTTCCTTGGAAATACCGGTGATAGGCCAGCACCCGCTCCCGCAGGGCTTCCCGCTCCGGCGTGCACAGCTCGGCGGCGGCGCTGGGGGTGGGAGCCCGCAGGTCGGCGGCAAAATCGCAAATGGTAAAGTCCGTCTCATGGCCCACTGCGGACACAACCGGAATGCGGGACCCAGCCACCGCCCGGGCCAGGGCTTCGCTGTTAAAAGCCCATAAGTCCTCCATAGAGCCGCCGCCCCGGCCCAAAATGATTACATCGCAGGAGCCCTCCGCGTTGAGGGCCCTTACAGCGGCGGTAAGCTGGGCGGGCGCGGCCTCCCCCTGGACCAGCACCGGGCAGAGGAGAATCTCCGCCACAGGCCAGCGCCGGGCGGTAATTTGCAGAATATCCCGAACCGCCGCGCCAGTGGGGGAGGTGATTACCCCAATGCGCTGGGGAAAGGGGGGCAGGGGCCGCTTGCGGCTGGGGTCGAAGAGGCCCTCTTCCGCCAGGCGGTTTTTCAGCTGTTCAAAGGCCAAGGCCAAAGCGCCCAGGCCATCCGGCTGCATGTCTCCGGCGTAAAGCTGATACTGCCCCGCGGCCTCATAAAGGGACACCCGGCCCCGGATCACCACCCGCATGCCATCGGCCGGGCGGAAGTGCAGGCGGTTGGCGGAGGAGGCGAACATCACCGCCTTGATGAGGGAATGCTCGTCCTTTAAAGAAAAATACAGGTGCCCGGACTTGTAGTGGCCGGAAAAGTTGGAGATTTCCCCGGCAATGAGAATATCGTTCAGCCGCCCGTCCCCCTCAATGAGGGAGCGGGCAAAGCGGTTCACTTGGGTCACGGTTAAGGGCGCGGCGCTCATGAGCCAAACCTCCCACGGTATGCTAAAATAGCCGCTCCGGCGGCGTTGTCGGCGGAAAACTCCGGCGCGGCGAAGGCGGCGCCGTATTTTCCCCCCAGGCGGTCCCGCAGCAGGGAGCAGGAGCAGACCCCGCCGGAGAATACCACCGGCAGGGGCCCCAGTTCCCGAAGCAGGCGGCCGCACATTTCGTCCAGGGCGGCGGCGATGGAATCCAGGCAGAAGCGGGCGATTCCAGCGGCGGGCTGGCCCTGCTCCACCATGGCGCGGCACTGGTTCTCAATGCCGGAGAGAGAGCAGTCCGCTCCCTTCATGGAGGGCCTGGACGCCGCGGCCTGGGGCCAGGTTAAGGCCAGCCGCTCCAGCTGGGGCCCGCAGGGGAAGCGCAGCCCCAGCATCAGCCCCACCCGGTCCACAGCCTGTCCGGCCTTAAGGTCCAGAGACTGGGCCGCCAGCTGGGTTTTGGGGCCCTCCCGCCCGCCGGGAGAGGCCAGCACCGCCTCGGTGGTGCCGCCGGAGACGTGAAAGGCCAAAAACTCCCGCTCCAAAAGCTCCAGCCGCCCAGCGGAATACAGAGCGGCGGCAATGTGCCCCTGCTGGTGGGAAAACCGCAGCACCGGCAGGCCTAAAGCCGCGCCCAACACTTGCGCATGGCCCAGGCCCGTTAAAAAGCAGGGCATATAGGAGTCCTCCATCTGGCGGGGCCGGTGGGAAACGCCCACCACAGCCAGGTCCGGGTCTGGCAGAAGCTCCGCCAGCAGGGCGGGCAGCTGCCGGGTGTGATGAAACACCGCGTCGCTTTGGCGCAGCCCCCGCTGGCCAGGGGCCACAGGCAGGGGGAGCTTCCGGTTGGCCCCCACCAAAGCGCCGTCATACCGGGCGGCGGAGGTGGTGTAGTTGCTGGTGTCAATTCCCAGCGCGTTCACGGCTTATCCCCGCCGGGACAGTGGTTTTTTACCACTGTGGCCAGCACGCCGTTGATGTAGGGAGCGTCCCCCTGGCCGCCGTAGGTTTTGGCCAGCTCCACGGCCTCGTTTATGGTGACGCTGGCGGGGATGGAGTCCAGATACAGCAGCTCGAAGACCGCCATGCGCAGAATGGCCAGAGCCACCTTGGAGAGCCGCCGGAGGCTCCAGCCCTTGGCGGCTCCGCCGATCATCTCGTCCAGCTGAGACTGATGCTCTTCCGCGCCGTAGGCCAGCTCCTCGGTAAAGGAGTTGGGGACCAGGTCCCGGGCTTCGGCGGCAGCGCGGATGATCTCCTCCACATCCTCGCCGCGCACGGTCTGTTCGAACAAAATGCAGAAGGCCTGTTCACGGGCTTCCCGTCTTGTCATAGAATTTCCTCCCATACTGCCGGGGCGGTCCCCGGCGTGATACCCCTGATGCAATGGTGAACAGCATGATCGACCCGCTGGGAGAAGTCCGGAAGCGGCTTACGCACCCGGACTTCTCCCACTATACACTCATTATACCCTGTTTGGAAATTTTTTGCAATAGGGCACAGCGGCGAGGGTGTGTACCAACCGCAGAGATAATCATTCGTGTTCCCCCGCCCTACGGGCGGGGGAACACGATAAGCTCTCCGAAACGGACAGTCCCCGGCAGCGAAGAAGGCGGCAAGCGGCCTCCACGCCCTATGCAAAGCCCTACTCTTCTTTTTCCCTCTTGGGCATGCTCTTTCCCATAGCCGCCAAGGCAATGGCCACCAGCGGGTTGATCCACCCGAAGAAGGTGAAGGGGCCGTACTGCCAAGCGGATACGCCCAGCATGTTTTCGGTAAACCCGGCCCCCGTGCTGTAGGGCACAATTCCTCCAAAGACCGTGCCCGCGTCTTCCAGGGCCCGGCTCAGGTTCTGGGGCTTCAGCCCGCGCTCCTGGTAGAGGGGGCGGAACAGCCGCCCGGTCATAATAATGGCCACATACTGCTGGCCGGTGCCCAGCAGCACGCCCCAGGCGGTGAGGATGGTGGCAATCACCAGCCCCCGGTCCGACTTCACATGGCTGACCACTTTTTCCAAAATACTCCCAGCCATCCCGGTGCGCTCAAAGATGCCCGCGAAGCTTAACGCAATGAGCATCAGCGCCACGGTGCGCATCATGCTGAGGACGCCGCCCCGGTTCAGCAGGGTGTCTACCGCCTCCACGCCGGTGCTGGCGGAATAGCCGCTCATCACGCCTCCCAGCAGGGCGTTGAAGTCCGCGCCCTGCACGGCCAGAGCCGCCAGATATCCCAGCAGGGCCGCGCCCAGCAGCCCCGGCAGGGCGGGAACCCGGAAGACCACCATAACCAGCACCAAAAGAGGCGGCAGAAGCAGCAGGGGATGAATGACGAAATGCTCCCGCAGAGCCGCCAAAGTGGCCTGTACTTGGGCGGAACCGGCGGAACCGCCCCCAAAGACAAAGCCCAGAACCCCATAGATAACAATACAGATCGCATAGGTGGGCGTGGTGGTCACCATCATGTGGCGGATGTGTTCGAACACATTGGTGTCCGACACGGAGGGCGCTAGATTGGTGGTGTCGGAGAGGGGGGACATTTTATCGCCGAAATAGGCCCCGGACACAATGGCGCCCACGGTAATGGGCGCGGGAATGCCAATGGCCTCCCCAATGCCGAACAGGGCCACGCCCACGGTGCCGATGGTGGAAAGGCTGCTGCCAATGGCCAGGGAGACCAGGGAGCAGAGCAGCAGAGTGGTCACCAAAAAGAAGCGGGGGGAGATGATTTGCAGGCCGTAATACACCATGGAGGGGATGATCCCCCCAGCCATCCAGGCGGCGATGAGCACGCCAATGGACATGATGATCAAAAGGGCTGGCAGGGCAGGGGTAATGGCCTGGGTGATACCCTCCAGCATATTTTGCCAGGAGAAGCGGTGGAACGCCCCCACAATGGCCGCGAAAGCCGCCGCCAGCAGCAGGGGGACATGGGGGGCGCTGCCAAGCCCAGCGGTAAAGGACACCACCAGGGCGATGAGCACCGCGAAGGTGGCCAGGGAGAGCCAGAAGCCCACCGGCCGGGGGGCTTTGTGTTCCTTGTTCAACATGAGTTCCTCCTCAAAAGGGTTTTCTGTTCCAGACAAATTATAGCACAAAGGGGCGGCGGGCGCAATGAGAAGCTGCGGCGGAGGAGTGTCCGTTTCGGAGAGCTTTGTGTGGTTGGGACAATCCCCTGGGGCGGGCCAGCGCCTCATCGCGGTGGTAATGATGGAAGACGGGCCGCGCTCTGGGAAGCCCCTTTATGCCCATTCTTCGCTTTTTAGACAATTTTTCTTCTGTTATAGCAAGAAACACCAGGATGCGTGTAGAAAAAATCTTCAAGTCCCCTTGACGCGGCTCCCGCCGCATACTATAATGATTGTCCCTGCCTCAAAAGGCGGGCCCCCGTGTTCCGCGGCTGAACGGGGCGTCATCCATCCGAAGCACCGGAAAATGAAAGGAGTGTTCTGTATGATTGAAGTGCAAGACCTGTGCAAGACCTTTCAGGTTGCCCGCCGGGAGGGCGGGCTGGGTCAGGCGGTGAAGGCGCTGTTTCACCGGGAGTATGAGACCATCCACGCCCTGGAGGGCGTCAGCTTCACAGTAAAAGATGGAGAAATGGTAGGCTACATAGGTCCCAACGGGGCGGGAAAGTCCAGCACCATCAAGATTCTAAGCGGCATCCTGACGCCGGACAGCGGCATGTGCCGGATTAACGGCCGGATCCCCTGGAAGGACCGCCGGAAGCATGTGAAGGAGATCGGCGTGGTCTTTGGCCAGCGGACCCAGCTTTGGTGGGACGTGCCCGTGGCGGACTCCTTCGAGCTTTTGAGGGAAATCTACGCCATTCCCACAGAGGTCTACCAAAAAAATGTGGACGAGCTCACGGAGCTTTTGGACCTGGCCCAGCTGCTGTGCACCCCGGCCCGCCAGCTCTCATTGGGCCAGCGCATGCGCTGTGAGATCGCCGGGTCCCTGCTCCACAGCCCTAAAATCCTCTTTTTGGACGAGCCCACCATTGGTCTGGATGCGGTGTCCAAGCTGGCGGTTCGGGACTTCATCAAGCGCCTGAACAAAGAGCGGCGCACCACGGTGCTGCTGACCACCCACGACATGCAGGACATCGAGGCCCTGGCCAGCCGGATCCTTCTCATTGGCAACGGGAAAATCCTCCTGGACGGGGGCCTGGAGGACATCCGCCGGGGCGGCGAGCACATTGACGAGACCGTGGCCGAGCTTTACAAAAAGTTCGACGTGACCTGAGCGAGGTGGAAGCATGAAAAAATATCTCGCGTTTTTCCGCCTGCGCTTTACCATGGGCCTGCAATACCGGGCGGCCGCCCTGGGGGGCCTGGCGTGCCAGTTTTTCTGGGGAGCCATGGCCATTTTAGCCTTTGGCGCTTTCTATAAGACCGACCCGGCGTCCTTTCCCATGAGCATGTCTGCTACCGCCAGCTACATCTGGCTGCAGCAGGCCCTGCTGACCTTGGTGAGCATGGGCGGCATAGACCAGGAGTTCTTTAACGTCATTCAAAGCGGCAACGTGGCCTATGAGCTGTGCCGCCCTGTGGATGTGTATGGCATGTGGTACGCCCGCTCTGCGGCCACCCGGGTGGCCAACGCCTTTATGCGCTGCATGCCGGTGCTGGCTGTGGCGGCGCTGGTCCCCGCCCCTTACGGCCTTAGCGCGCCCCCAAGCCTGACCGCCTTTTTGCTGTTTCTGGTTTCCCTGGCCCTGGCCTTGGGGGTGGTCACGGCTTTGGGGATGATCGTCTACATGCTTACCTTTCACACCATCAGCCCCCGGGGCGTGCGGCTCATCGCGGTGGGTGCCAGCGACTTTTTCTCGGGCAACATTGTGCCTCTGCCCTTTTTCCCCGAGGGCTTCCGCCAGTTTTCCGAGCTGCTGCCCTTTTCCTCCACGGCCAATGTGCCCATCCGCATTTACACCGGGGACCTTTACGGCCAGGAGATGCTCTGGCTGATGCTCCTGCAGGCTTTCTGGATTGCGGCCCTGGTAGCCCTTGGAAAGCTGCTGGAATGGAAGGAACTGAAAAACGTGGTCGTACAGGGAGGGTGAATCATGCTGAAACTATATGGTAAATATTTTTCCATTCATTTAAAGTCTGTTATGCAGTATAAAGGCTCTTTTTTTGCCACGGTCATCGGCTCCTTTCTCACCTCCTTTACGGTGTTTTTGGGAATTTTTTTCCTGTTCCAGCGGTTCCACCAGGTGGAGGACTTCACCTATGAGCAGGTGCTGCTCTGCTATGGCATCATGCTTATGGGCTTTGCCGCGGCCCAGATGTTCGCTTCGGGCTTTAAGGTCTTTGACTCCATGATCGCCAACGGGGAGTTTGACCGCATTCTCTGCCGCCCCCGGAATGAGATTTTCCAGGTGCTGGCCTACCGCGTTGACTTTGTGCGCATCGGCATGCTTTTGCAAGGGGTTGTAATGCTGGCCTATGGCCTGCTCAGCTGCCAGGTAGACTGGAATTTTCCCCGGGTGGTAACAGTGGTCTTTATGGTGATAGGCGGCTGCGTGTTGTTTTCCGCTCTGTTCCTGCTGGATGGCTCCATCGCTTTTTTCACCCTTCAGGGGTTGGAATTTATGAATGTCTTCACCTATGGGGCCATTGAGCACGGCAAATACCCGCTGGGCATTTACGGCAGGGAGATGCTTACCTTTTGCACTTTTGTTGTCCCCTACGCGCTGGTGCAGTACTACCCATTGACCTATGTGCTGGGCCGGTCGGACAACCCGTTCTTCATCTTTTTGCCCCTGGTGGCCTGCCTGTTTGTGATTCCCTGCTGGATCGTGTGGCGGATCGGCGTGCGGCGGTATAAATCTACAGGGTCCTGAGATGGGAGGAATCGCTATGTTGGAAACAAAGGATTTGATTTTTGGCAAGGCAAGGTTCGAGGATTGGCGGGCCATGTACCGCAATGTCTGGAGCCGTCCGGAGAGCTTCCGCTATATGGTGCCGGAGCTGTCTCCGGATGAAGCGGAAGCTCAGGAGCGGATGCGCCGGACCATTGGCTTCCAGGCGGAACGGGAGACGGCCTATACCATTTTCCTAAAGTCTACTGGCGAGGCGATCGGTTTTACGGGAATCGCCCCGTTGGAAGGGGACGTCTGGGAGGAGACGGGCATCTGTCTGGGCCCGGACTTTTGGGGCCGGGGCTATGGCTGGCAGGTGCTGCAAGCTCTTCTGGCCCTGGCAAAAGAGCGGGGCGCCAAAACCTTTCAATACTCCTCTTGGGAGGAGAACGCCGCCTCCCGGGCCTTGGCGGCCAAAGCGGGGTTTGAGCCCTGCGGGGCAGAGGAGCACACCCGCCCCTATGATGGCCGGGCGTACCGGCTGATCCGCTATCAGAAGAGATTATAAGCGCGCAAAAAGAGCTGGCCTCCTGTGGGCCAGCTCTTTGCTATGGCGGAATTATTCGTGCCGCAGGGCGTCGATGGGATTCAGATTAGCGGCCTTCACCGAGGGCATCAGCCCAAAGATGATGCCGATGATCATGGAGAACACCACGCCGAAGAGAATGGCCGGCACGCTGATGGCCACTGGTGTCTCCGCAATGCGGGAGATCAGCTGGGCCAAGCCAATGCCTACGCCAACCCCCAGCAAGCCGCCCAAACTGGTGAGCAGGGCCGCTTCGGTCAAAAACTGCCACAAAATGCGGCTCTTTTTGGCCCCGATGGCCTTTTTTAGGCCAATCTCCCGGGTGCGCTCGGTGACCGACACCAGCATGATGTTCATTACGCCGATGCCGCCCACCAGCAGGGAGATGCTGGCAATCCACACCAACTGCTGGTTGGTGGCGTTGCTCAGGTCTTGCAGGTCCTTGGCTTTTTCCAAGGTGTCCTCCGCCCGGTAGACGATCTGTTCGTTGCGGTTGTAGGTGTTCAGCAGGTCCGCGGCGCTTTTGCCCACTGTGGACATGGCCTCGGTGTAGCTGACCTTAATGGCCAGTTCCATGGGCTCGTCATAGACAAACAGAGTGGGCCAAATGGCCTGGGGCACGTACACCGCCCCGGACTGCTGGCTGTTCATATAGGTGTAGTACTCGTCAATGGTGTTGATTACCGGCTCAAACTTGGTTACCTGCTCCACCACGCCCACAATCACCAGGGGGATGGAGTTGAACTCCACGGTCTTGCCCAGGGGGTCCTCGCTCTGGAACAGAGTCCGGGCGGTTTCCTGGTCCAGAATGGCCACGTTTCGAAAGCCGCTGGCATCGTTGGGCACAAACATCCGGCCGGACTTCAGCCGGTAGCCGCAGGTGGTAAAGTAGCTGTTGTCAATGCCGTACACCGGGCAGCCGGACATGGCCGTGTCGTTGTAGTAGAAGGTGCTGTTCCAGCCCTGCCGCCGGTTGTAGGCGCTGGCGGTCTCCACATTGGGAAGGGCCAGAATCTCTTCCATCATGCCCTCGTTGATCAGGGGAACCCCGTCCGGAATGCCCTCGTCTGTGGTGTAAACGCTGTTCCACTCGGTAGAATACAGCTGAATCTTTGTCACATTATTTCCCGCGCCAATCAGGTTTTGCTTGATCTGCTCGTTGGTGCCCTTGATGGTGGACACAATGGAAATAATGGAGGCAATGCCGATGATAATGCCCAGCATGGTCAAAAAGGACCGCATTTTATGGGCCCATATGCCCTGGAAGGACAGGCGGATATTTTCAATCAAGGGCGATTACACCTCCGTCTCCTGTTTGAATAAACACATTTTCCCCATCCACTCCGGCAGCGTCCGTTCCATCATCCGGCAGAGCGGAGTCTTCCCCGGCCTCCGGCAGGCTGGAACCGCCCTCTTCCGGCGTACCGGTAAGGTCTTCCTCATAGATCGGGTCCAGTCCATCCTCCATGCCGGAGGGCAGGCTGCTTTCCTCATCCGCCGCGCCTTCCGGCCAGGGGGGCTCGCCGGTGTCCTGCAGCAGGCAGCGCACGCCTTCTTTGGCGTCTCCATAGGGGAAGGCCAAAAAGTCCTCCTGGGTCAGGCCGGAGATAATCTCCAAATCATTGCCCCCCCAGGGAGCGGGCTTGCCCAGCTGCACATACTGCTTTTTCAGCCGGTTGTCCTTTCCGGCCAGCATCACATAGTAGCCGGAGCTGTCCTCCCGGAAATAGGGGCGGCTTAGGTAGAAAGCGTCGATGGAGGCGTTGGCGTTCAGCTCCAGGGTAATCTCCACGCCGTAGCCGGTTTGCAGCGTGTCGTCCGGAGTATCAATCACAGCCACAAACTCATAGTTGGAGCTGTTGGGATTCACATTGCTGCCGTAATAGTAATAGTTGTTGTCGTCCAAGGGGTAGTCGGAAATGGACACAATCTGGGCCTGGTAGGTCATGTTGTTCATCCAGCACATGGCGCTGACCGTGTCGCCCACATTAACGCTGCCCAGCAGATTTTCGTTGAGGGCGCCGGAGATATAATACTGCTGCGCCCCAGAGACCACCATAAAGGGCTTGCCCTCCATTACGGCGGTGTCAATGTCCAGCAGGCTGCGCACCTGGCCTTCCACCGTACTGGTAACCGTGGAGTTTTCCAAGGTCTTCTTGGCCTTGTCCAGCTCCAGCTGGGCCATTTTCAACTCATGCTGCAGGTTTGTGATCTCCCGCTTGGTTTCCTTGATAAACTGGCTTAGCTGAGAGGAGGTGTACTGCATGTCGTTGTAGTTGTTGCTGGGGGTAGGCTTGGGCGTGGGGGAGGGGCTGGGGGAAGCCATCCGGGGCACGGGCGCGGCCAGGGCGGCTTCTTGGGCCACCTGGCGGGCGGAGTCCGCGCCAATGGCCAGCCCGGGCAGGCTGAACAGGGCGGAGAGCTTGGTGCCATCCAGGTGGAAGCTGGAAATCAGGCCGCCATAGTTTGAGTTGCCCTCGCGCACCTCAAACACGGCGGCAAAGGGGGTCACCAGGTCTGTCTCCGGGACGCCGGAGTCCTGAGCGCTGCTTAAGGGAATCTGCTCATCCAGCAGAGAAGAGGTATCCTCGTCCCCGCCGGGCTCTTCGCCGCTGGAATCCTCCCCGCTGCTGTCCGGGTCCCCGGTGGGGTCCGGCTCTTCCGAGGGGCCTGGGTCAGGCTCCTGCGTAGGCTCGGGGGAGGGGTAAAGCCCCAGCAGGTGGGTCAAAAAGGCACGGGACATCTCAAAGTTTTCCGTGCACAAAAAGATGTAGGGCTCTTCCGTGGTGCCTTTGCCCTCATAGGGAACCGAGTCCAGATCCAGCTCGCTGTAGACGTTCACGTCCGGCGTGGGCACAGGCGTGGGCGAGGGAGCCAGAGAGGGCGAAGGGGTGGGCTTCGGCGTGGAAGTGGGCCGGGCCGTAGGCCGCACGGTAGGCCGGGGCGTGGGCTTGGTGGTGGGCCGCACAGTGGGCCGGGGCGTGGAGTAGGGCTTGGTGTTCTGATATTTTTTCAGCTTGCGCTGGGCCTCGTCAATTTTGACTTCCACCTTTTTCACGTCGATCTCCCGGGCCTCCACGGCCAATTCCAGAGAGGTCTTGTCGTACTGCAAAAGGGGTGTGCCGATGCTGACCTGCTGGCCCTCGGTCACAAAAATCTCGCTGATGGTTTTTTGGGAGTCCGGAAACAGCTCCTGGACATAATCGGAAAAAATGTTTCCCTGGGTGGTGCTCTGCCCGCCCCAGCCGGAGGAAGACACATAATTCATGGGCAGAACTTCCACGGTTTTCAGGTCCTTCCGGTAATTGGCGTAAGAAACTGACCCAAAAATAATGCCGGCAATCACCAGCAGGCAGATTCCGGAAATGATCAGCCGCTTGCGGATATTCACTTTGTTATTCATGATCCGGCTCCTTCCCTTCCCCGCCGTTCTGTTCCAGCTCTTTTTGCTGGCGTTCCAGGGCGGCGATGATGGATTCCCCGCTGAGGCTCTCCTCCCCGGGCGCTTCCGGAGAAGCCTCAGGCTGGCTGGGGGCCTGTTCCGGCGGGGGAGCTTCCGCCGGAGCGCTTTCCGGCTTCTCCTGGGCTTCCGTTGGGGCCGGTTCCGGCTCCTTGGCTGGCCGGGGGAGCTTTTTTAATAACTCCGGGGCCTGCTTCAGCGCCTCCTGCGCCTGGCCCAGCCAAAGCTTCAGCTGACTGGCGCCTTTGGCCGCCTGGGCGGTAAGAACCTGCAAGGGGCCAGCCTTTTCCGTGCCAGGGGCCGGGGCCTCCGGCTCCGGGGCAACGGCCGGGGCATCCACGGCCGTGTCCGGCTGGGTGGCCGGTGGTGGAGTCCCGGCATTGGCCGGAGGGGCCTCCACTGGCTCCGGCGGGGGAGAAAGGGGCTTTCCGCCGCCATCCACCAGCAGGCCGTCCCGGATATGCAGGGTGCGCTTGGCGTGGGCGGCAATTTCCGGCTCATGGGTGATCATAACAATGGTGACGCCCTCTTCGTTCAGGCTTTTAAAAATCTCCATAATCTGGTCGCCGGACTTGGTGTCCAAAGCGCCGGTGGGCTCATCGGCCAAAATAAGCTTGGGCGTGTTGACAATGGCCCGGGCGATGGCCACCCGCTGGCACTGGCCGCCGGAAAGCTGGGTGGGCTTAAAGTCCGTGCGGTCTCCCAGGCCCACCCGTTCCAGGGCCCGGCGGGCAATCTGCTGGCGCTCCCGCTTGCGCACCCCGGCGTAGAGCAGGGGCAGGGCCACATTATCCAGGGCGGTCTGGCGGGAGAGCAGGTAGAAGCTCTGGAACACAAAGCCAATGCTCCGCAGCCGCACATCGGACATTTGCTTTTCGCTGATGCGGGCAATGTCCTGGCCCTCCAGAATGTATTCTCCGGAGCTGGGGTTGTCCAGACAGCCGATGATGTTCATCAGGGTGGTTTTGCCCGAGCCGGAAGGGCCCATAATGGCCAGATATTCCCCTTCCTCCACAGAAAGGGAGATGCCCTGAAGCACAGGCACTTCATACCGGCCCTGCATGTAGGTCTTGCAGATATTCCGCAGTTCCAATATCATCGCGCCAACCCCTCCCCGCCGTCTGGGGTGGAGGCGTCTCCCAGCCCCGATTCATAGAGCCCCGCATCCTCTCCGTCCTCCAGTACGGAAGACGTGTTGTCCAACGTTCCATCGCCGTCCAGAACCTCCTCAGAGCCGGCCTCCGGCATCACGTCCGTCAGGCCGGGGTCCGCCAGGTCAAGGCCAGGGTCCTCGCCCATGGTCATATCGTCCTCGCCGGGAATGGTCATGGCGGAAGCGTCCGTGGTGGTGGGCCCGCCCTCAATGTGGTCCTCGCTGGGGTAGGCGATGTAGTCCCCGGGCTCCAGACCGTCCACAATCTGATACAGGTCCTCGCCCTGGTCAAATTCGCCCAGCATCACAGGGCGCTTTTCCAGCTTTTCGTTTTCGTCCCGGGCCCACACATAGCTGCCCCGGTCGCTGCTGACCACATAGATGGCTGGCAGCCACATGCCCGTACGGGAGGAGCTTACCCCCAGGTTGGGCTCGATGTACACATGCTGGCCCAGCAGGAGCCCGTCCAAATTGTCCAGCACCACATAAAAGTTGTATTTAGAGGCCTGCTGGCCCTGGTCGTTGGAGCCATAGTAAAATGTATTCTGGTTCTGGTCCTCGGTGGGTTCGCCGCCAATGGAGTCAATGGCGCCGGACCAGGTGGCCGAAGGGTCCACCCGGGAGCGGACCACCACCTGCTGGCCCACCTGCAGCATGCCGTAGTTCTGCTCGGAGATGCTGCCCTTTACCCGGTACTCGCCGGAGGAAAGGATGCTCATAAAGGGCTTCTGCTGGCCGCTGGAATCCGTGGAGGGGGTCAGGTTGATTTCTTGAATAACGCCCTCGGCCTCGGAGAGCACATCGGCGTTCTCCTGCGAGTTTTTCAGCTTCTCCAGCTCCGCCTGCTTCACCGAGCGGTTGTATTCCGCCTCTTTGATGCTGAACTCCGTGGACTGAATCTGCACGGTGTAGTTATACTGCTCGTCGCTGCTGGCCTTGGCCTTTTCGGCCTCCAAAGTCTTCTTCTGGTCCTGCAAGGTGGAAATCTGGTTGGCGATGCCCTCCAGCTCCAGCTCCGCCTGCCGGATGGTCAGGACCATTTCCTCGGTGTCATAGCGGAACAGGGGCGTGCCCACGCTGACCTGGTCCCCCTCGGCCACCAGGACCTCGGCCACGGTGCGGGACTCGTCCTTGTTCACCTTCATCACCTGCTGGGGCTCCACCAGGCCGGAGAAGCGGGTCTCGGTGTTGCCCATGCCGGTGATGGAGGCCACGGAGTTTACATAGACCGGTTCGGCCTTGCCGGCGGCCAGGTAGTCTTTCAGCCAGAAATTCCAAAGGCCCAAGGCAACGAGGCCCAGGACCAGCACGCAGGCCAGAACAATCAGGACTGCCCGCTTTTTATGATCCGCGGTTTTGTTTACGGGTTTTGCAGAATGATTTTCCATAAACGAAAGCTCCTCGATGAAATATTTTGATCCCGTGAAACCGGGGAATCCCCGGCTTACAGGCGCGGCAAGCCACGCTATTACAGCTTATATTATACCGCATTCCCGGGGACATGGCAACCGGTTTTTTGCATATAGATATGAACATTTCTTGAAGTTTTCCATCTGTGGGTAAGAAATGAGCTCCGGTCCAAGAGAAAAAGCCCGGCCCCCCTGTTATAATAAGAAGCCCTGGACGGGGCTTTTGGTTGCGGTTGATTTTCCAACTTTTTTCGGCTATACTGAAAGCCCGCTTGCTTTACAAAACCGAAGCGCCATTATCAGGGACGGGGCGGCGGATCAAAATGAAGAGAGGACGGAGTTTATGGCAAAAAAATATTACGCGGTGCGGTCGGGCCGGGAGGGCCCGCGGGTTTACGAGAGCTGGGACGAATGCAAAAGGCAGGTCCACGGCGTGGCGGGAGCGGTGTATAAGAGCTTTCCCACCCGGCAGGAGGCGGAAGCCTTTGCCGCCGGGGGCGGGGCGGCTGAAAACCCTAGGGAGCCCTGGGACGGAGCGGTGGCCTATGTGGATGGCAGCTATGACAAGCGCACCGGGGATTTTTCTTGCGGGGCGGTGCTGTTCTGGCAGGGGGAGCAGGTGGAGTTTTCGCAAAAATTCACCGACCCGGACCTGGCCGCCATGCACAATGTGGCGGGGGAGATTATGGGGGTGCGGGTGGTGCTGGACTATTGCCGGGAGCAGGGCATTCCCGCCGTGGAGTTGCACCACGACTATGAGGGCCTGGCCCGCTGGGCGGACGGAAGCTGGAAGGCCAACAAGCCCGGCACCCAGAGCTACGCGGCTTTCTGCCGCAAGGCGGCGGAGTCGGTACGGTTCCGGTTTGTGAAGGTAAAGGGCCACTCGGGGGACCGGTACAACGACTTGGCCGATGCCCTGGCCAAACGGGCTTTGGGTCTTTAAACGCATAAAAAAGCTTCCTTTGGGGGAAGCTAGTTCCAAACCTGGAAAGGACGTGGAACAAAATGGAGTACCTGAACGCGTTTTGGGTGGGCGGGACCATCTGCCTAATCGGCCAGCTGCTCATCGACTTGACCAAGCTGACCCCGGCCCGTATTATGGTGATTTTTGTGACTATGGGCGTGCTGCTGGGGGGCGTAGGCCTGTACGGCCCGTTGGTGGACTACGCGGGGGCGGGAGCCACGGTGCCCCTGTGCGGCTTTGGGTGGGCGCTGTCCGAGGGCGTGCGCAAGGCTGTGGTGGAGCAGGGCTTCCTGGGGGTGTTCACCGGCGGGCTGACAGCGGGCGCGGCGGGAACCACGGCGGCGGTATTCTTCGGCTACCTGGCGGCGCTGCTGGCAAAGCCCAAGGACAAGGCATAACCAGAGGCTGTATGCTCTTTCATCAATCCCCTTACGCTGCCCAAGGAGTGTCCGTTTCGGAGAGTTTTTCGTGTTCCCCCGCCCGTGGGGCGGGGGAACACAGATGATTATTTCTGTGGTTTGGACATTCCCTGCGGCCCATCTACCCTTGCATTCCGGGTATCCCCGTGCTATAATGATGCCAAAAACAGACTGGAGGAATCCCAATGAAATACCTGTACCAGGAGGCCACGGTGCGCCCTATCTTTGAGAAATGGCGGAAGATTCTCCGCCTGGAAGAGAGCTGGGACGTGCGGCTGGAACTGGTGGACGATGAGGCCTTTCAGAAAACCGGGGACTTCAAAATCGACCCCACGGACCGCAAGGCGATTCTGATGCTCAACAGCTGGAACCCCCGCCAGGAAAACCCAGAGGAGGTCATCTGCCACGAGCTGCTCCATTTGAAGCTTTACCCGCTGGACCAGCTAACCGAGACCCTCATCGACGGCCACTACGAAGAGGGGAGCGGGGCCTATAACGTGATGTACACCCAATTTATGGTGATGCTGGAGACCACGGTGGAGGAGCTGGCCAAGTGCTTTTTGGCCCGGTACGGCGCGGATAAAAGCCTGTCTTACGGCCGGTGCCAGGGGATGAAGTCCTTCAATCAGCTCTATGACGGACTCAAGCCTCTGGACTAGGCCCGCGCCCTCCCTGCGGGCGGAACCGCCGCTTCTTTGGAAAAACCAAGGGAGCGGTGGTCTCTGTTCGAGGGGGAGAGGGCCCGCTGGCTGGCATGGCGGCGCGGAAGCTGGCCGCAAAGTCCTTTGCCGCCGGGGCTTAAAAAGCTTAGGCCAGAGGGGAATATCGGAGCGCAAAACAGGGAGCGGGAGAGAGGGGAGCGGGCCGGTCTGAAAAAAATTAAAAAAATTTGCAAAAAGGGGTTGCAAAATGCGGAGAGATGTGTTATTATAAGTGAGCGCTGAGGGAGACCGGAAAACAAACGAAAGAACAGGGTGTTTGACGGTGAAATCCGAAAGCGAAGTTACAATTTAAGATTGTGTTTCCTGCTATCACTTTCGTGATGAATTTGGGGGTATAGCTCAGCTGGGAGAGCGCTTGAATGGCATTCAAGAGGTCAGCGGT
>CAJUNS010000043.1 GCA_910587995.1 uncultured Oscillospiraceae bacterium
TATACTAGATGGGAAATCAATCCAGCGATGCAAGGAAAGGCGGCGCTTTTACGATGTCCATCAAAGACAAGATTACGGCTTTTCTCTTTGGCTCCCGGGCCCGGGACGAGGCCGTGCCAGAAGCGGAGGCAGCGCCCCGGGTCCAGGCAGAGCCGGGCCCCGCTGCCGCGGCGGCGTCCTCCTTTGGCGCTATGGTGGTGGAGATGCCCCCCGAGCACCCCATCCACCAGCTGTACGACCTGCGCCGCAAGGAGGCCGGCCCCCTGCCTCACATCCGGCTCACGCTGGACGGGGAGGGGACCCTGCCCGAGGAGCTGCTGCACAAGGAGAGCGGCCGGGTCAAGACCTTTTTGACCTCGGTGTGCGGCGCGCGGCTGAAAGAGGTCAATGGCCGGGCCCCTGGCAAAAGCTCCAAAAAGCGGGGCGAGGATGAACTCGAGGAGGGCCCGCCCCCGTTAGACGCCCAGCCCTGCTTCTTCCTTTCGGCAGATAAGCTGTATGCCTGGGTGCTGGTGCTGCCGCCGGTGCGGGGCGGCGCCGAGATTACCCGGGACCTGCTCTACGAGGCCATGTATGAGGCGGACCTGTCCTATGGCATTGAGACCCGGACGGCGGATCAGCTCTCCCACGACAACCGGAAGTACTTCAACCTGTTTCTCATTGCCAAAGGAAAGCCTGCCTTTGACGGGCAGAACGGCAACATTGTGGAGCACTTTCCCCGGGTGGTGGAGCGGATTTTGGAGGTGGACGAATTTAACCAGGTGGACTACACCTCCCTCAACTTGATTTACAATGTAAAGCAGGGCGAGGAGATCTGCCGGTTGATCCGCCCCACAGAGGGAGAGCCGGGCCGCACTGTGCTGGACCAGGAGATACCCGCCAGGGGCGGCAAAGAGGTGCCGCTGCCCAAGGGCCGGAACACGGAGATTGCCGAGGACGGTATCTCTCTGGTGGCCTCCATTGCCGGGCATGTGGAGTTTACCGGACGGAGCTTCCAGGTAAAGCCAGTGCTGGACATTGCGGAAAACGTGGACTTTTCCACCGGGGACATCAATTTTCTGGGCGATGTAAACATTGCCGGGGACGTCCTCAGCGGCTTCACGGTGCGGGCCATGGGAAACATCCATGTGGGCGGCGTGCTGGAGGCTGGCAGCATTGTGGAAGCTGGCGGCGACCTGGTGGTGGTCAAGGGCATTTTGGGCGATGGCACCACGGTGACCCGCTCCCACCGGAGCGTGTTCTCCAAGTACATTGAAAACGCCACCATCCATGTGCGGGAAAACCTCCAGACCGACTGCATCATTAACGGCAATATTTATTGCGATGGCGAGGTGCAGGTTAAATCCGGCCGGGGAACCATTATGGGTGGGCGCATTTGGTCGGCCAAGCGTATTTTGGCCAAGGCCGTAGGCTCGCCCGCCGAGTGCCGGACCACCATTGTGCTGGGGGGCATGCCCTGCAACAGCTTTGAACGGGAGCTGCTGCGCAAGGAAATGAAGGACCTGGAAATGGAGCTGGAAAAGCTGGAATGCCAGCCGGAAAGCCAAGTAAAAAGCAGCCTGCTGCAAAAGGTGCAGGCCCGGCTCTCTGTGGCGGAGCTTAAGTTTAAACACCTGGAAACCGGGCTGGACGCAGTGGCCCGGGGCATGGATGGCTTGGACCAGGGCCGCCTGGAATGCGGCATTGCCTACGCGGGCACAGAGATTATCTATGAGCATGAGGTGGTCCGGCTGCAGGTGGAATCCCGGCAGTGCACGGCCACTGTGGTGAACGGGGAAATTTTGCTGATGTAGCCCGAATGGCGGGCCAGAGTGTATGAAATGGTGAAAGGGGAAGCCCAGTATGAAGAAACGACTGATGATTGTTGATGACTCCCGCGTGATGGAGCTGCAAATCCGCAAACTATTGGAAGATTCGGACTATGAGGTGGCGGCTTACTGCGAAAATGGCGAAGAAGCCATTGCCAGCTATCGGGAGGTTTTGCCGGACATTGTGCTGACCGACATTATCATGCCCGGCATTGACGGGCTGGAGGCGGCGCAGGTGATTGTGGAGGAGCACCCGCAGGCGCGGGTGGTGATGATGACCTCCCTGACGGACGATGGCAGTCTGAACGAGGCGGACACAGTAGGCGCAAGGGGATTTTTGGTAAAGCCCCTGACCCGGGAGGCCCTTTTGGAAGCCCTGGACGAGGCGCTGCAGGATACATAAGCGGTAAGGAAAGCATCCGAGCAGGGGGAGCAGGGCGGCCTTGCCGGGGCCACGGGAGCGGCCGTTTCGGAGAGCTTTTCGTGTTCCCCCACCTGTAGGGCGGGGGAACACAGAGATAATCCCCGGGGGGCACTCTCTATTTGACATCCTGCGGGCTTTGGTGTAAAATAGGGGTAGTATGCCGCCCACGGTTGGCTGGCGAATCCCCAAAAAGGCAGGTATCAAATTTGTAACATGGATCCCAATCAGCAAGACCAGTTTCCCGTTGTCCCCGAGCAGCCCCCACAGGCCCCGGCCTTTGTCCCCCAGCCGCGCCCTGCCGGACTGGGCCTGGGGCGCGTGCTGCTGTTGGTGCTCATGGTGGCCATCGGCCTGCTGGAGGCCCTGCTGCTCTCCGGCCTGCTGCTGCTTTCTTCCATGGAGGAGGCCCCGGCGGCCTTTAGCCAGCAGGTTTCGGCGTTTACTGGGCAGAGCGCCTCCCAGGGCCAGCTGCCTCCGGCTTAGGGCTTGATCGTAAACACCGTCTTTTTGCTCCAAACGGGCGGTTTCTGTGTTGGAAATCCTCGAAATACAACCGTATTTCTTGCGGTTTCCGCTTGGAAGCCGCTCCCTTTGGAACAAAAATCCCGGCACTTCCTCTATTTTCAAACAAGCCCTAGTCCGCGCTGTGTGAAAAAGGAAGCAAGCGTCCCCGGTGCAAAAAGGGGGCGCTTGCTTTTTTATGGATGTTTTGGGGAAGCCTTATGGGTAACGCGGTTCAAAAAACTTTGCGTTCCCTCTGGCGGGACGTTTTTAATGGCAGTCGCCGCAGCCACAGCCGCAGTCTCCCTCTCCGGCCCGGGGCGGGAAGAACTCGCCCATGGGGAAGTCAATGCGCCGGAAGAGTTCACAGGGATTGTCGGAGGTGGTGACGCACTCTTTCTCCGGCACACAGAAGTCATAGGCGGGAATCAGCATCTGCACGTTCCGGGCAATTTGGACAATGGTGAACAGGCCGATGGTTACGTACACGGTGTTGCGCTGGGGCGCCGCGTCAAACTCGCCCCCATAGCGCTGGCAGATGCAGTCTGGAATGCGGCAGTAGGGCTCGGCCCGGCAGGGGCGGTCGCAGAGCTTGGCGGAAAGCGCCACGGGCTCGGCCACCTGAACTGTGGCCTTGGGCATGGCCCGGGGATCGTCGGAGAGCTCCGGGTCATCGGCGCAGCGGCCGGAGTGGAATACCTTAACGCTGCCCTCGCTGCCATAGAGGACCACTTTTTTGTTAAAGACAGCCACGCCGCTGATGGGCACCGGGCAGGCGGCCGGCCCGCCGAAGAGCTCTACGGACACGTCGAAGAAGAAGGTCATATCAACGGAGTAGAAGCCCTTGTTAAAGGGGATGGGCTGCAGGTCGATGTAAACGGTGATGACCGACACGTCCCGCACGCGCACATTGGTGGCGCTGTCGATCATGGGCTGGCGGGCGGCGGGAAAGAGGACGCGGAGATCTTCAATGCAATCTTTGTCGCTGCAGGAATCGTAGATCCGTTCCGCGTCAACACAAACCGCCTCTTTTAAGCAATCCCGGCCTTCCATCCCGGGCATGCCTTCCAGTTCTGGCATAGTATCTCCTCCTTTGGGGTTGGTATTCCATTGTATGTGGCGGGGTTTATTGTGTGCATCCCCGGGGTTCCGGCGGTCTACCAGGGGCCAAATAGATAAGAGGCGCCTGTGCTCCTCCTTTTCTATATGTATGGGTGGGGTTATTCTTTTATGGGGAGACGCGCTTTTGTGGTAAATGCCCAAGAATTCGTTGCAATTCTCTAAATTCCGCCACAGTATACCATAGGGCGTAACAGAGGCCAAGGCATACGGAACACATTTTCCGGCGGGCTGCGGCTTTCTTTCTCTTGGCATCCGCCAGGCCTCCACCGCTTTACAAATCGGGGAAAAAGTGGTACACTATGTAATAATTTTGGATTTGTTCAGAAGGGAGCAGTGTATATGAAGGGCTCTGGGCGCCGGCAGAAACTGTGGATCCAGATTGT
Source organism: uncultured Oscillospiraceae bacterium (assembly GCA_910587995.1). Classification (GTDB taxonomy): domain Bacteria; phylum Bacillota; class Clostridia; order Oscillospirales; family Acutalibacteraceae; genus Acutalibacter. The sequence goes on from CAJUNS010000043.1 coordinate 4,239, forward strand.
TGCCGGGCTGCTGGCTTTGCTGATGCTGGCCACGGTCCTCTCTGCGCTGGCTTTGCGCTAGGTCCAGGGAAGGACCGGTTATTCCGCCCCGCTTTTGGCTACCCTAGCAGGGGGCCGCTTTAGTCTGCCTTAAGGAATACGGGAATTTTACATGGAAAAAAACGGAGGTTATTTATGACGTCAAAAGGAAGCTATTATATCACAACGGCCATTGCGTACACGTCCGGCAAACCCCACATTGGCAATGTGTCCGACCCCGTGCTGGCCGACTGCATTGCCCGCTTTAAGCGGATGCAGGGCTATGATGTGTTCTTTCAGACCGGTACGGACGAGCACGGCAAGAAAAACGAGCAGAAGGCCAAGGCCCAGGGCATGACCCCCAAAGAGTTTGTGGACCACACCGCCGCCCAGGTAAAAGAGCAGTTCGACCTGATGAACCTTTCCTACAACAAGTTCATCCGCACCACAGACGAGTACCACGAGAAAGAGGTACAGCGCATTTTTAAAAAGCTCTACGACCAGGGGGACATCTATAAAGGCGCTTACGAGGGCCTGTACTGCGATGAATGCGAGTCCTTTTTAACCGAGAGCCAGTTGGTGGACGGCAAGTGCCCTGACTGCGGCCGGGAGGTGCGCCCGGAGCGGGAGGAAGCCTACTTCTTTAAGATGAGCAAGTACGCCCAGCGGCTGATTGACTACATCAACAGCCACCCGGACTTTATCCAGCCGGTCTCCCGCCGCAACGAGATGATGAACAATTTCCTGCTGCCCGGCCTGCAGGACCTGTGCGTGTCCCGCACCTCCATCAAGTGGGGCGTCAAGGTGGACTTTGACCCGGAGCATGTGGTTTATGTATGGCTGGACGCCCTGACCAACTATATCACCGGCATCGGCTACCACTGCGGGGAAGAGAGCGGCCCCGACTTCCAGAAGTTTTGGCCCGCCGATCTGCATGTCATTGGCAAAGACATCACCCGCTTCCACACCATCTACTGGCCCATCTTTCTCATGGCCCTGGACCTGCCTCTGCCCAAGCAGGTTTTCGGCCATCCCTGGCTGCTGATGGACGGGAGCAAGATGAGCAAGTCCGCCGGGAATGTAATCTATGCCGACGACCTGGTGGATGTGTTTGATGTGGACGCGGTGCGGTACTATATTCTCAAAGAGCTGCCTTTTGAGAACGATGGCAACATCACCTGGGACCTGATCAACGAGCGGACCAACAGCGACTTGGCCAATATTTTGGGCAATCTGGTCAACCGCACGGTTTCCATGGTGAACAAATATTTTGAGGGCAAGGTGGAAAACTGCGGTGTGTCCGCTCCCGAGGATCAGGACCTACAGGACGCTGCCGCCGCCTGCCGGGACCGGGTAGCCGCCAAGATGGACCAGCTGCGCACCGCCGACGCTTTGGGGGAGATTTTCGCCCTCTTCAAGCGCTGCAACAAATATATTGACGAGACCACCCCTTGGATTTTGGCGAAGGACGCCTTTAAATACGCCCGGCTCTCCACCGTGCTCTACCGGCTGGTGGATTCCATCACCACGGGCGCGACCCTGCTTTTCCCCTTTATGCCAGAGACCAGCGTGGCCATTCTGCGCCAGCTGGGCACCGTGCCCCTGCCTTGGGACCTGCTGGACAAGACCGGCAACTACCCGGCTTCCGGCGGAAAGGTTACCGAGGCCCCGGAGATTCTCTTCGAGCGCCAGGAGATTGGCGATGTAAGCAAGCGGCTGGAAGAAAAGTACCGCCCCGCCGTTTCGGAGCAGGAGATGGAGCGCCGGGTGGAGCTGAACCGGGAGATTCAGGGTGTGGCCAAAATCAACATGGAGCACTTTGCCGCCGTGGACCTGCGGGTGGCCAAGATTATTGAATGCCAGCCTGTAAAGCGGGCCAAGAAGCTTCTGAAGCTTACCGTGGACGATGGCACCGGCGTGGTGCGCACCGTGGTTTCCGGCATTGCCCCCTGGTACAAGCCCGAGGAGCTGACCGGCCGCCATGTCATCATCGTCTCCAACCTGGAGCCCGCCACCCTGTGCGGCGTGGAGAGCCAGGGGATGATTCTGGCCGCGGACACCCCGGAAGGCGTAGCGGTGGCCTTTGTGGACGGAATCCCCGCGGGCTCCAAAGTCCGGTAAGCCAGAAAGGAGGCCGCCTGGGCCCATGAAAGAATATACCGATATTTACGATTCCCACGCCCACTATGACAGCACCGCCTTTGACGGAGACCGGGCCCGCCTGCTGGAGGAGGACCTGCCTCTGAACCGGGTGCGCTGCGTCATCAATATGGGCACACGCATCCGCAGCTGCGCGGCTTCCATTGGGCTGGCTGGGTGCAACCCCTACTTTTTCGCCGGGGTGGGGATCCATCCCAGCGAAATTGACGAAGAACTGCCCGAGAACTGGCTGGACTGCCTCCGCCAATGGCTGGAGGAGCCCAAGGTGGTGGCCATCGGGGAGATTGGCCTGGACTACTACTGGAAGGACAACGCCCCCCGGGAACGGCAGATGGAGGTCTTTGCCGCCCAGCTTCAGCTGGCAAAGGAGACCGGCTACCCGGTGTGCGTCCACGACCGGGAGAGCCACGCGGATGTGCTGGCTCTTTTAAAGGAATACCGGCCCCAGGGGGTGGTGCATTGCTTTTCCGGATCGGCGGAAATGGCCCGGGAAATTGCGGACCTGGGCATGTACATTGGAATAGGGGGAGCGGTGACCTTCAAAAACGCCCGGAAAATTCTGGATGTGGCCCGGCAGGTCCCCTTGGACCGGCTGCTGCTGGAAACCGACGCCCCCTATATGACCCCCGAGCCCTACCGGGGCAAGCGAAACGACTCATCCCTCATCCCCTATACCGCCGCGCGGATTGGGGAGCTGCGGGGAGAAAGCGCCCGGACGGTGTTGGAAGCCTCCAACGCCAACATCCGCAGGCTGTTCCGCCTGGACGGCCTGCTTTGAGCCGGGAACCGAAGAAACGCGCCGCCAAGAGCATCCGGCGCAGTTAAGGGAGAAATTAAGCCATGGAACACCAGATGAACGGACAGAGCCTTCTGTACGGGGCCAGCGCCCTTTATGAATACGGCGGCAATCTGTACGTCAACATGACCAACCAATGCCCCAACCGCTGCCAGTTCTGCCTGCGCCAAAACAGCTCTGGCAGCCTGTATGCCAACAACCTGTGGTATCAGGGCGGCGAGCCCAGCAAGGAGGAATTTTGGGACCAGCTGCAGCGCCGGGATCTAAACCGGTACCCGGAGATCGTCTTTTGCGGCTATGGCGAACCCGCCTGCCGCTGGGACGACATGATGTGGCTCTGCGACCGCATTCGCGGGCAGGGCTCCCACTTCATCCGCGTCAACACCAACGGCCTGGCCAACCTGATTACCGGCCGCAACGCCGCCCTGGAGCTGGACAGCCGGGTGGACGCGGTCTCCATCAGCCTAAACGCCAGCACGCCAGAGGGCTATAACGCTATCTGCCACAGCAGCTTCGGTCTGGAGGCTCTGCCAGCCATTTTGCGCTTTACCGCCACCGCTGTGTTTAACGTGCCCCATGTGCGCATGACGGTGGTGAGCACCATGCCCAAGGCCGAGCAGGACGCCTGCCGCCAGCTGGCGGAAAGCGTGGGCGCGGATTTCTTTGTGCGGGAATATATTCCACAATAGAGGCCATGCTAAACTTGTCGCCGGTTTCCCGGCGGGAAGGAAGTGGTTTCATGAGCTGGCTCCGGCTTATGCTCCTGGCGGCGCTGGCCCTTTTGCTGGCTGGCTGCTCTGCCGCCACCAGCGGACCCGCTCTAAATTCCGAACTGGGCGGACTGCGGGAAGTTCATAGCATTGTAAGCGGAAAAGCGCTGCCAGAGGAAGCCAGGGCGGCGCTTTTCCTTGCGGCTGCGGATTGAAGCGGGCTGGCCACATAGTCCCTGTTTTTGTCCGGGTCCGTCCCTTTTCTCTGGCTCTCCTCCACTTTTCCCCTTATTCTACTTGACTTGACGGAAAGTCTGGGATATCATTATAAAAAAAGGGGGTGCCGCAAATGCCTGAGGAATATGCCAGCTTTTCCGACGCCCAGCTGGCGGACTGCGTCCGTAGCGGCGACCCAGAGGCCTTTGTGGAGCTCAGCTCCCGCTACCTGTGGCTGGTACGGGCCAAGGCCGGCCTGTTCTCCGGCCCGGCCGCGCCGGAAAAGGAAGATCTGTTTCAAGAGGGCCTACTGGGCCTTTATGCCGCTGCGCTGACTTACCAGCCCGCTGCGGGGGCCAGCTTCGCCACCTATTCCGGGGTCTGCGTGTATAACCGCATGGTCAGCGCCGCCCGCCGCCACCAAAGCGCGGGAAACCGCCCGCTGAACGAGTCCCTGCCTCTGGAAAGCGCGGGCGAGGTCCCCATGCCCGCCGGGGGCCCCCAGGACCTGCTGGAGCTGCGGGAGACCTACCGAAGCATGTGGCGGCGTATAAACAGCGTCTTGACCCATTTGGAACGCCGGGCGCTGGTCCTGCATCTAAGCGGCTGCCGCCGGGAAGAGGTGCCCAAACGGGCGGGCATGCCCTTGAAGACCTTTGACAACGCCATGCACCGGGTGCGCCGGAAGCTGCGGAACCGCTAGAAGTCCAGCCGGAAAAACGGAAAGGGCCAAGGGGCGGCGCGCCCTTTGGCAAAGGTGACGATTATGCGCGAAAAAAGATGGGAAGACCGGACCCTGACCTGCAAGGATTGCGGCCGGAGCTTTTTATTTACAGCCGGAGAGCAAAAATTTTATGCGGCCAGGGGTTTTGTCAGCCAGCCCCACCGCTGCAAAGAGTGCCGCCGGGGCCATAAATACGCGGGGCAGAGCCAAAAGGCCCTGTACCCCGCTGTGTGCGCGGCCTGCGGGCGGGAGGCTCGGGTGCCCTTTTTGCCCAGCGCGGACCAAATGGTCTACTGCGGCGACTGCTACGCCCAGATTAAGGCGGAGCGCCGGGAGATTGAGCTGGAGGCGCTTCCCAGGGAGGGCGGAGGCCGGAGGGAGGAAGCATAGGGGCCGGGCTTCTGCTATGGAAAAAATTGTCATACATGCGTAAAAATCCCGATACCCTCTTCTCAGAGGGTACCGGGATTTTTTGACGTATTGGAAAGGCGCTGCCTCTTTGGCGTGCGCTATGCGGGACCTATCTTAGTACATCCCGCCCATGTCCGGCGCGGGGGCCGCGGGAGGCGTGGGCTCCTTGATGTCGGCAACCAGAGACTCGGTGGTCAGAATGGTGGCCGCCACAGAGGAGGCGTTCTGCAGGGCGGAGCGGGTAACCTTGGTGGGGTCCACAATGCCCGCCTCAATCATATCCTGGAACTGGCCGGTGAGGGCGTTGTAGCCATAGCCCACCTTGGCTTCGTTCTTCAGCTTCTCTACAATCACAGAGCCCTCAATGCCAGCGTTAGCGGCAATCTGGCGTACGGGCTCCTCCAGAGCCTTCAGCACAATGGCCGCGCCGGTCTTCTCGTCGCCCTGGGCCTCTTCCACATAGGCCTTTACAGCGGGGATGGCGTCAATGAGAGCCGTGCCGCCGCCAGCCACAATGCCCTCTTCCACAGCGGCCTTGGTAGCGGCCAGAGCATCCTCAATGCGCAGCTTCTTCTCCTTCATCTCAATCTCAGTGGCAGCGCCCACCTTGATGACAGCCACGCCGCCGGCCAGCTTGGCCAAGCGCTCCTGGAGCTTCTCCTTGTCGAACTCGCTGGAAGTGGTCTCAATCTGAGAGCGGATCTGGGCAACACGGCCCTGAATGGCGGAGGAATCGCCGGCGCCGTCCACAATGATGGTGTTCTCCTTGTCTACCTTCACCTGACGGGCGCGGCCCAGCTGGTCCATGGTGGTGTCCTTCAGGTCCAGGCCCACCTCCTCGCTGATGACCTGGCCGCCGGTCAGGGTGGCGATGTCCACCAGCATCTCTTTGCGGCGGTCGCCAAAGCCGGGGGCCTTGACCGCCACGCACACGAAGGTGCCGCGCAGGCGGTTGAGGATCAAAGTGGTCAGGGCCTCGCCCTCAATGTCCTCGGCGATGATCAGCAGCTTCTTGCCGCTCTGGACGATCTGCTCCAACAGGGGCAGAATCTCCTGGATATTGGAAATCTTCTTGTCGGTGATGAGGATATAGGGATCGTCCAGCTCGGCCACCATCTTGTCGGTGTCTGTGGCCATGTAGGGGGTGACGTAGCCCCGGTCGAACATCATGCCCTCCACCACTTCGCTGTAGGTCTCGGCGGTCTTGCTCTCTTCCACGGTGATGACCCCGTCGGCGGTGACCTTCTCCATGGCGTCGGCAATCAGCTGGCCGATCTCATCGCTGCTGGAGGAAACGGCGGCTACCCGGGCAATATCCTTGGTGCCGCTGACCTTCTGGCTGTTCTTCACAATGGCCTCCACAGCGGCGTCGGTGGCCTTCTGCACGCCCCGGCGCAGCACCATGGGGTTGGCCCCGGCGGTGACGTTCTTCATGCCCTCCCGGACCAGAGCCTGGGCCAGCAGGGTGGCGGTGGTGGTACCATCGCCAGCCACATCGTTGGTTTTGGTGGCGACTTCTTTTACCAGCTGGGCGCCCATGTTCTCGTAAGCGTCCTCCAGCTCAATCTCCTTGGCGATGGTCACGCCGTCGTTGGTGATCAGGGGCGCGCCGAACTTCTTATCCAGCACCACATTGCGGCCCTTGGGGCCCAGGGTAATCTTTACGGTATCCGCCAGCTGGTTTACGCCGCCGAGCAGCGCCTTGCGGGCTTCCTCGCCGTATACAATTTTCTTTGCCATAACAGCATCATGTCCTTTCTTATATCGCTTATATTGGTCTTACTCTTGTCTCGTTCTTTTCGCGCCGCCTTTTACTCCACCACGGCCAGAATGTCGCTCTGCTTGACAATGGTGTACTCCTCGCCGTCAATTTTCACCTCGGTGCCGCTGTACTTGGCGGAGATGACCCGGTCGCCCTCCTTGAGGTACATCTTAATCTCCTTGCCATCCACTTCGCCGCCGGGGCCTACCGCCACCACACGGGCGATCTGGGGCTTCTCCTGGCTTTTGGCCGCCAGCACAATGCCGGACTTGGTGGTCTCTTCCGCGTCTTCGGTTTTAATCAGAACTCGGTCCAGAAGGGGCTTTACTTTCATAATACAACACCTTGGCCCACTGTTTTTGCAGGTTCGTACCCTGCGGATAAAAGAGGGGCCGTTCCTTTCTCCCCGTATTGATTCCGCTCCACGGGGCGGAGCGAATGCCGCCGGAAAACCGGCGGAAATAGAGATAACGGTTCCAGCGCCGGAAAGCCTCCGGCTGGTTTTAGCACTCGGCTCTCTCAAGTGCTAACCTTATTTTAGCCGTATGGTCAGGAAAAGTCAATAGGCTTTTTGGATTTTTTTGACTTTTAACAATTCTGTCATAAATTGAGCCGGAAAGGGCCCCAGGCATAGGCGAAAGGAGCCCCGGGGCGCGCCCCTGGGACTCCTTTTTCTTTCATGCCTCATCCTCCCTTTTCTTTCCAGCACCCTTGCGTTTGCGCACACATTCCGTCAGCAGAAACTCAATCTGTCCGTTAATGGACCGGAAATCGTCCTCCGCCCACTGGGCCAGCTCCTGCCAGAGGCTGGGTGAGATGCGCAGCAAAATCTGCTTTTTCGCCTTATCGTTTTTCTCATCCATTGGCAGTCACCGTCCAAATTTAATAAATTGACCCGCTGTTGACCACCGGCTGGGCGTCCTTGCTGCCGCAAAGCACCACCAGCAGGTTGCTGACCATTGCGG
>CAJUNS010000044.1 GCA_910587995.1 uncultured Oscillospiraceae bacterium
CTACGCCAACATCACCGAGGGCAACGCCCTGCGGCTGGATTGGGAAAGCGTGGTGTCAAAGCATAAGCTGAACTACATCATGGGCAATCCGCCGTTTGTGGGTGCATCTATGATGGCGAAGACACAAAAAGACGAAGCAGTGGCTGTGTTCGGTAAGGGTAAGCGTGTCAACAGCATTGACTATGTCGGAGCATGGTATCACAAAGCGGCCGCGTTGATGCAGGGAACTAATGCCTGCGCCGCTTTTGTCTCTACTAACAGCATTACGCAGGGAGAACAGGTTGCACCACTCTGGGATAAACTGCTGAACCAATATCACGTTCATATTGATTTTGCACACCGTACATTCAAATGGAACAGTGAAGCGAAAGAAAAAGCCGCTGTTCATTGCGTGATTATCGGCTTTAGCGTTGCAGAAAATACCCAGGCCAAATACATCTATACCAATGGTGTAGCATCGCAACCGGCAAAGAATATCAATCCCTATTTGATTGACGCACCAGATGTGCTAATCACAACTCGAAGTATCCCCATTTGTACAGTCCCCCGTATTTCGTATGGGAATAAGCCGTCGGATGGCGGTAATCTGATTCTGTCTCAAGATGAAAGAGATTCCTTGATTTCCAAGGACAAAAGCTTAGCTCCATATATTCGCCGTTATATTGCATCTAAGGATTTCATCAATAATGATGAAACCCGCTATTGCCTTTGGCTTAAAGGGGTATCCCCTGCGCTGTATCGCAAGAATGCAGAAGTAATGCGTCATTTGGAGGCGGTCAAACAGATGCGCCTTGCGAGTTCAGCTGCACCTACACGCGCATTAGCGGACAAGCCCTACCTATTCTTTTCCACACCGCAAACGGACAGTAATTATTTGTGCATCCCGGAAGTTTCGTCTGAACGACGGCGATATGTTCCGATTGGCTTTATGGATAAAAGTGTAATTGCAAGCAATCTTGTTTCAATCGTCCCAGACGCTACGATGTACCATTTTGGCGTGTTAACATCTAATGTTCATATGTCTTGGATGAGAACCGTTTGTGGAAGATTGAAAAGTGATTACCGTTATTCGGGTGCGATTGTTTACAATACATTCCCCTGGCCTGCTCCCACCGATACCCAAAAATCCAAAATCGAGCAGACCGCTCAGGCGATTTTGGACACCCGGGCCCTGTACCCGGATTGTAGCCTTGCCGATCTCTACGATGAAACCACCATGCCGCCAGAGCTGCGCCGTGCCCACCAGCAGAACGACCGGGCCGTCATGCAGGCGTATGGGTTCGATGTAGCCACCACCACCGAGACGAGCTGTGTGGCGGAGCTGATGAGGATGTATCAGAAATTGACGGAAAAGGAGTAATATGGAAAACGATTTTATCATGGATATTTTGAATAATACTCTCCAAGAGCTGCTGGATAAATTTAGAACTGATGGCCTATCTGATTCAGAAATTATAGACAAATTTTCAGAACAGAAAATTGAAAACGCACTTTCAAAAGCAACTGAGGCAATATCCTCCGGCACTGTGAATACTTTGGAAAACACTATGCACAAACGAGTTTTAGAAGAACGATCTAATACAGCGCAATTTATGGCCCACAACAACCAGATATGGGGAAACGCTTTTGTTGCATCAGAAGCAATGTATATAATTGCGCTTGAAGCAGGAAACGATGTAAATGCCTATGCTTTAACTTTGGAAAAAGAACAATACAAGGATATAATGTATCGTTACTGCGTGTTGGGAGGACTTTATGGGCGTGCTTGTCAGCAGTACCTTGAAATCATTCATTTGGTCAAAGGTGGATTTGCTGATGGCGCGTATGCCAGGTGGCGTTCTTTATTTGAGTTTACTACATTTTTTTGAAACCATCGTTACGGAACCTCATTATTGGAGGCTCCTTCTTCTTTTTCCCATTTCTCCATTATTGGTAAGCCCCTCCCCGGCGTTGTAAGTATCGCCTACTCCAAAAAGAGCCCCAGCGCTGGAAGGCGCCGGGGCTTTTTCCGATTATTTCATTGGGCAGATACATCGGCTTCCGCCTATACACCTACAACCTTGCTTCTGCCCGCGCTTGCGGGGGATTTTACAGAGCTGCGGTCCGCATGGGAAAAGGCCGCGTTATTTCATCACCATCTCCCCATCCTCCGGCAGCTTCACCGGCGTTGGGGCAGGGCTCTCCAGATACCAATAGGCCACCGTAGTATAATCGTCGTACCGCGGGCCGGTCCAGCCTAAGTTGTCCAGGACCATGCGGAAATCGCTGTCAAAATAGACGGGATCCTTCACGTGCCAGCGGTACAGCAGGAACCGTTTTTGATGGTTGTAGGTGTCGCTGGTGTCGCCCAAAATGGCATACAGCCCCGTATAGAGGCCCGAGAAGGTCTGATAGCGGTGCTGGTACACATCGTTGCCAAAGGCGTAAGCGCCGCCGAAGTAGTCCTCGGTTCCCGTGTAGTTCATAGTGGGATAGCGGTCGCCATCAAGATACATTTTCGCCTCGCCTTCCACCCAGCAGGTGTTGTGGCCGTTCATACCGGCGGCCAGGCTCAGGCCCACAAAGCAGCCTTTGCCTTTGATTCCGTCAATCACGGTATAGCTTCTGCCCTTTTGCACCGGGTGTTCCTGGCGGTATGCGGCGTGAAAATAGCCGCTGTTTTCGGGGATCGCGCCGTGCCAGCCGGAAATCATGTAAAAGAGGGTCTGGGCCTGCGCGCCGCGATTCTCCATGGTGATCTTACAGCTTTTGTGAAACGGCATCTCCCAGTAACAGTTGTACCCGCGCCCCGGCGCTACCAGCACCATGGCGGAGTTCAGCACCGGGTAATTGCCATCCCGGTCCGCAAAGTTCTCATCGTAGGCGCAGCCGAAAAACGCCGAAACCGGCGCTTCCACCGAGGGTTCCTCCAGGCCATCCCAGTAGGCGCGCAGGATAAAGGAGTGGCCAATGTAGCCGGTAAACCACATATGGGTTATCATGCCGGGTCCCTGGGTTTCGCAGAGCGTGACGGTTTCCCCAGGCTGAATGTCGATACAAGGCCGCAGCTTCTCGCAGTCTCCGCCCCGTGTGCCGCCGCCTTTGGAACCGCTGGGGTTTTCCGCGGAAAACCCGAAGCTTTGCCGGTCTCTCATTTCGTAGAGCTTCATCTTTCATCCCCCTTTTCATTCTGTTTTTATTCTTGCGCGGTTCTTCCGTTTTGCCGCATAAATACCGATTCCTGCCCTGCCCGCCAAAGACTGATCTCAAAGGAAGCGTCCTGTAGGTCGGCCTTTAGAGAGGCCCTTTCCTCATCCGTCCGCCAATCCATCCGCAGCTGGCTGCCTTGGGCTGTAACGGTGATTTCCGCTTCTGGGGTGAACGCCGGAGAGGATGCCCGCAGCTTGAGCAGCCGCAGCTGGCGCTGTACCACGTCCCGCTCCAGCGCCAAGACAATCTCCTGGGCGGAAAGGTTTGTCCGGTTTATCTCCTTGTGCCCTCCGGCCCCTGCCCGCGCCATGGCCTCATAGTCGTTTTTCCCGGCAAACAGGTCTAAGTACCACACCTGCGGCTTACCCGGCATAAACAGCTGGATAGCGCGGGCCAGGAGCATCTTCCTGCCGTCCTCCCCCAGGGCGCTGTAGTAGGTAGCGTTTACCTGATAATAGATGTTCTTTGCTCCGTGCAGGTCCTTGACATAGCCGCCCCGCTTTACCAGGACGTCAATCAGGCTCCTAATGCGTTCCTCGGGCAGCAGTCCCTGCAGGTCCAGCACCGGGATGCCATCGTGGCAGCCCAGCATGTTCACGGTCCGCATGCCGCTCGTGATGATCTCGTTGGCCCACCTGGCTAAATCACAGCCGCTTTTCTGCTCAAAGGCGTCCAGCAGCAGCCCGGGCAGGAAAAAGTCGTAGACCATATAGCCTTTTTCCGCGATGGTCCGGTAGGTCCCCTCCTGGTAGCTGGCGTGGATTTCGGGAAGCAGCGCCACACCGTGTGGCTTTGCCATTTCCGCCAGCTGGCTGAGAAAATCCCAGGTTCCCGGCTCGTTTAAAAAGTTCCGGGCTCCCACTTCCTTGGGGGCGTAGGCAAAGGCGTCCAGCCGGACAATTTTAGCCCCATAGCCCGCCAGTCTTGACAAAGTCCGCCGGTAAAACTCCTGAACCAAGGGCGAGCGGATGTTTAAATCCATTTGACCCAGATAGTGCTTTTTGCCCTGCTCATCCTCCTCTACCTGCTGGTAGAAGGTGTTCCAATAGGGTTTCCGGCTGCCGTTGGCAAACTCCACCACCAGCACCGGCAGTCCGGGTTTGCGGAAAAACATATCCTTCATATATTCGGGAGCGGGCGTCAAAACCCCGTCGGGGCCAAGCTCTCCGCAGCCTGCCCAGAACTGATTCCAGTCGATGAAAAAGTCTTTATATTCCGAGGCTTCCCCTTTTTCCAACAAATCCTGAAACTGCGGGGACTGAACGGACAGATGGTTTAAAATAAAGTCCAGCTTCAAATCCATCCCCAAATTCTCCAGGGCGCGCAAATCCTCTTCCGCTGCTAGGTCCTCGTTGAGGCCGTAATCCACAATCGAGAACCCGCGGTCCAGGTCGGAGTGGAACAAGCTGGGAAGAATGTAAAACGAGGAGAAAGCGCCCCGCGCCTGGGGATGCATTAAAAATTGCAGAGCCCCCTTGAGGCTGCCTCCCATGCTGTCTGGATAAGCGTTCAGCATGGGGCCATATTGATGGTTATTCATCCTTCCCCCCTCTGCCCGGCCTCTATCCGGGCCCTGCACGCCTCATAGGAGAGTATCTCCGCCCCTTTTGACACGATAATCTTGGCCGCCTGCGCCCGGGCCTCCAGCTTGGCCTGTTCCAGCTCAATCACCATGGTGATAAAGGCTGTGTCCGCGTTGGCGTCCCTTCCCCTGGCCAGCCGGTATTCCCGGGTTTCGGCCGGGGTGTTGTACAGGAAAATGGGGATGTCCACCCCCGCGAACAGGCCGCTGTTGCCATGGGTCCACTCCAAAACCAAAACGGAAATCCCGGAGAAATCTTTTTCCTCGTACCACAGGGCTGTGTCCTCTCTGCCCATGCGCTTGAGCCAGATTTTCTCCCGGCTTGCCTTAAACTGTGTCAAGACGCTTTCCAGCTGGTCATACTCCTGTTCCTCCGCTGTGCCCAGGTAGCGGCTCAGCTCTTCCCGGCCGGCTGTCTGATAAGCCTCCAGCCAGGGGTATGTCCCAGCCTGCCCAGGATCAAAGTCCAAGTCTTCCTCTTGAAGCCGTTTCAGTGTCTGGGCGTTTTCCCCATTGTAGCACCCGGCGGCAAGCATTCCCCGCACTCCTGCCAAGCGGAAGATTCTGGCGCGCTCCGCGTCGTTCCGCTCCGGGATCCGCTTGGGGTAGTTATCTCCGGACAGCGTATAGGCTGGTACGCCCAACTGGTTCAAATAATATGTTACCAGCGCGGCCACGCAGGTTTTTCCCGTTCCGCTTCCGCCGCTTACCGAGACGACAGCCTTTCCGTTTTGGCTCAGGGCTTCCTTCAGCATGGGCAGCAGAACCTGAAAAGCCGCCTGGGCCTTTGCCATGGACTGCGGCCCGATCCACACGCCGTCTCCGGGCATATCTCCTTGTGGAATATCCTCGGGCACATGAGGGGGCTCCCAATTTTTGCAGGCTTCTTCCAGCTTTTGCAAAATATCTTTTAACATAAGCAACGCTCCTTGATCGATTTGCTTTTAGCGTTAGTTTACCACATTCCGCCTTATATTGCAAGGCTGCCTGCCTTTAGCAGGGGTTGCGTTAAACTGCCTCAGACTCTCCTGGCCGCCACGGGCTCTTCCTGCCTGCCCGGCCCAAAGCCGCCTATGGATGCCTCCTGGCTCACCCGGACTTCATCCCCAGTGAATGTAAAATGGAATAAATCCTCAAAGCAGGTCTCCACCCAGCGGGCCGCTACGGTAAAGGTATCCGGCTTGCTCCACCAGCCGTGCAGGCACAGCTTGCTGATGGGCGAACCCGGCTCCTGAACCCGATTCATGCGCCGCAGGCCATCGGCGCCAATCTCCACAGACTTCTCCCCGCCATCCTGGGTGTAACTCAAGGTGCAGCTGTCTGACATAAACTGAAAGGAAAATTCTGTGAATCCCCCTGGACCGGCCCAACCACTCATCCAGTTTACGGAATTCTGGTTCCAGGTCAGCTTTCCGCTCTCCACCCGGTAACGCCTTCCGGAGACCGCCTCCCGCATGGGGCTGTGGGGCGCAAAACGGGGCGCGGGAAGAGCCAGAGACTCCATACGCCGGTGAAGCCGCTGGCAGGTTTCCGGGTCCTCGGGCAGGGCTTGGTCTCCAGGTATCTCGTCTAAAAATTCCCATATTACATCCAGGCTGTGCTGCGCCCAGTGCGCTCCGGTGGCGGTCTCGTTAATGGAAATAATCATGTCCTGATCCGGCGCCACAATGGAGAACTGCCCCATGGCCCCATCCGCCCGGTAGACGCCCTTGGGCCTGCACATCCAGATCTGGAAGCCATAGCCCACAAAATTGTCTTTGGCCTCCGGGTTGCCCTTGGCCTCTGTAGCCGATTCGTTCTGCAGGCTGGTGGCTTTCTCCACATAGTCCGCCGCCAAAATCCGCTGCCCGTCCCACATGCCGCCATCCGCGTACAGTTTCATTAAGCGCAGGTTGTCCTCTGTGGTGGTATAAAATCCGCCGCCCCCTACCTCGGTTCCATCGGGCATATGCATGTAGCTGACATTTTCGGGGTCAATGCCAATCTTTTCGTAAAGCCGGGGGGTCAGATAATCATGAACGCTCATACCGGTCAGCTTGCGCACAATGGCGCAGAGCATGGTGGAGCCTACGCTGTTGTACATATACGTGGAGCCCGGCTTGTGGACCACCGGAGTGGCTAAAAAGTCTCGAATCCACTCTTTGCTGGGGGCGGGCATCTCCTCCATGCCGCAGCCCATGCACAGCACGTCCCGTACGGTGAGGTTCTTTAGGTTCTCGCTGGGGTCCGCCGGAGATTCCTCCGGAAAAATGTCAATCAGCCGGTCCTCCAGCTTCAAAAGCCCCTCTGTATAGGCAATGCCCACCGCCGTGGCGGAGTAGGTTTTGGAAAGAGACTGCAGCCCGTGCCGCAGCCCTGGGGCATATGGCGTCCACCAGCCCTCCGCGCACACCTTGCCATGGCGCATAATCATCAGCCCATGGGGCTCGGTAAAGCCGCTCTCCAGCTTGTCCAGCAGCCGCTCCACAGCCCAGCTGGGAATCCCCACGGACTCTGGGGTTACCCGTTCAAATTCCTTGCGCATGCTTGCTCCCTCCCTATTAAACCTTATTGGGTCCCAGCTTCTTGAACACATCATCCCGCGCAATCCAGTTCAGGAAGTTTTGAATCTCTATGTCCCAAATCGCAAACTCATGTTCATAGCCAGGCATATCATCGTACCGCAGACGGCCCCCCTGCCAAACTGTTTCCAGAAAATGATGGTACTGGGTTACCGGCTCATAGAGAAAGTCCTTGTCCCCCACGCACAGGAACAGGTCCGGCGTCTTACCCCCAGCCACGGATTTTTCCGTGACAGCGTACAAATCCCGCAGCTGAATGCCCCGCGACTTTGCGCGGTCCTCAATCTGCTCCTTGGAGAACACCGCTGGAGAGAAGGCCCCTATGGCGCTGTAGCGGTCCGGGTTCTCCAGACCGTGGAGCAGCGCGCCGTAGCCGCCCATGGAAAGCCCCGCAATGTACCGTTCCTCCGGCTTATCGGAAATGGGAAAATAGTTTTCTACAAACTCTGGCAGCTCCTTCTCTAAGAAATCATAGAAATGGTTGCCGCCAGGGGCGTTATCATAGGGAACGTTCCCTACGGAAAAAGTCACCACCGCAATTCGCTGTTCCTCGGCGTAGCGGTCCACACTGGTATACCGGTGCCACACGGCATAGTCGTTCCCGTGGCCGTGAAGCAGGTATAGAACCGGGAACCTTCCGGGCAGCTTATGGGTGTGCTCTCCTTCCATATTGCAAGGGGTAAAGGAGGGCAATGTGACCTCAATGTCTACCCCATGCCCCAGAGAATAGGAAAACAGATTGCATTGAACGCGAGCCATTCTGGCATTCCTCCTATCAATTTTAAATGTGCGGGCGATTTGAAAAGGCGCGGCCTCTTTGCCTGACCCTTCTGGTCAAGCCCTTCCTCTTTAGGGCTTACGCGCCATCCTTCTTTCTTTTTCCCGCGTTTTCCTGTCAATTTCTTTCTGATACAGGACAGCGGGGCCGCCCGAAAGCCCGCCCCGCCATTTTGCGCCTGTGCCAACAGAACCGCCACACAGGCCTTGTGCGCCACCGGCCAGGGTCTTAGCCCTTTACACCGCCGATGACAATGCCTTTCACAAAAGATTTTTGGATGAACGGATATACCACCATCACAGGGATAACCGCCACCACGGCGATGGCCATGCGCACGCCTACGCTGGGGATTGCACCCATCTCCAGGTTTACGCCCTGTAACTGCTGGGCGGAGGATTTCAGGAACTGGATATTGTTGAGCATATTGGTGAGCACGTTTTGAATGCTGTACAAATCCGTGCGCTTGACGATATAATAGAGGCCGTTGGTCCAGTCGTTCCAATAGGCAAGGCCCGCCATCAGGCCCACCGTGCCGATGATTGGCGTGGACATGGGCAGCACCACTTCGGCCAGCGTCTTTATTTCACTGGCGCCATCCAACTTTGCCGCCTCAATAATGGCGTCTGGAATGTTGGTCTTAAAATAGTTGCGCATCAGGATAACATTAAAGGGACTCATCAGGAAAGTCGGGATTAACAGGGCGAAGATGGAGTCCCGGATGTGGAACACCTGAGAATACATAATGTAAGTAGGGACCAGTCCGCCGTTAAAAAGCATGGTGAAGAACACCAAGAACGCGATAACATTGCGGGCTGGCAGGCCGGGCCGGGCCAAGGGGTAGGCCAAAAGCACCGTCATAAGCACGTTGCAGGCAGTGCCTATAATCGTGACGAAAAAGGTTACGCCATAGGCGCGGAACACGGTCTGGCTGGCCTTAAAAATGTACTGGTAGGACGCCGCGCTGAATTTGGCCGGGAAAAACGAGTAGCCGTTCATGGTCAGCGTCTGCTCGTCTGTGATGGAGGCCATTAGCAGCAGCAGCAGGGGTATGACGCACAGCAGGGTCAAAATGGCCAGCACCACGTTAGGGATAATCTTGGCGGCTTTACTTGAAGTAATCATTTACTTTTCCATCCCTTCCTCTCAGAATAGCGCGCTGTCCGGGTCCACCTTGCGGGTGATAACATTGGTAATCATCACCAAAGTGAAGCCCAGCAGGGACTGTAGAAAGCCCGCGGCGGAAGACCGCCCTACGTCGTTGAGCTGCAGCAGCCCGCGGTACACATATGTATCGATGGTGTTGGTCACATCAAAGAGCATGCCATTGTTCATCGGTACCTGGTAGAACAGGCCGAAATCTGAGTAAAACATGCGGCCAATGGCCATAATTACCAGGGTGATGATGGTGGTCTTGAGGCAAGGCAGGGTCACGTATTTAATCTGCTGCCAAGTGGAGGCCCCGTCAATCACCGCCGCCTCATAATAGGAGCCGTCCACGCCGATGAGGGTTGCAAAGTACAGGATGGACGAGTATCCAAATCCCTTCCACAGGTTGATGAACACCAAAATGAAGGGCCAGTATTTGGGCGTTGAATACCAGCTGACCGGCTCGATCCCCAGCGGAGCCAGAATGGAGTTGTTGATAAAACCGTTGTCTGTGCTCAAAAAGGCAAAGGCCAGGTAGCTGACAACCGTGATGGACAGCAGGTAAGGAATCAGAATGCAGGTCTGGTAGACCTTGAGGGCTCTGGTGCGGATCTGCTCCAGCAGGATGGCAATGATAATCGCCAGCACATTGCCCAGCAGAATAAACACCAGATTGTAGCAGATGGTATTGCGGAAGATAATGAAAGCGTCCTTTGTTTTGAACAGAAAGCCAAAGTTATCCAGCCCGCACCAGGGGCTGTTAAACACGCCCACATTGTAGTTGATTTTTTTGAACGCGAACGTCAGGCCAAACATGGGCAGGTAGTTGTTGATGACAAGATATGCAAGGCCCGGGATCATCAGGGCATAAAGGGGCAGCCATTTTGAGAAACCGCCTTGCTTTTTCGGGGCCCCTTTTAGGGCATTAGCAGGGGTTTGCTTTGCCATTTTGGTTCACGGTTCCTTTCTTAGCCCGGAAAAAGCGCCGGGCGGTTATGATGCAGATAGGCAGATAAATACCTTTATCCGCCTATCTCATAGAAAACTATTGCATATTTGGGATATGAAAGAGGATTACTTGCCCAGGAACGCGTTCAGCTGCTCCTGGCGGGCGGCGATGATCTCATCAATGCCCGCGGCCTTCAGGTCCTCCTGGAACTTCTGGAGGGTGGCGTCAAAGTCTTCCACCGAACCGGCGGCCAGAGGATTGGCGTACTGGTTAACCACGTTGGTGCAGGCGGAAACCGCGTCGGAAACGCCAGTCAGGTCAAACTGGCAGCCAAAGGCCTTGGACTGCTTCGCGGAAGCGTTGGCAGCCAGCAGCTGGTCAAAGTAGTCGGCGGGATAATCGAAGGGAATGGAAAGGGTGGAGTTCTGGTTGGCCCAGGAGTAGCCCAGGCACCAGCCCACGCTGGTGATGTCCTGGCCCTCCAGGTATGTGGCGGAGCCATCGTCCAACACCTGATAATGCTGGCCCTCAATGCCGTTGATCAGCAGGTTTTCCACATCCGCGTCGGTAGACAGCAGGTACAGCAGCCCAGCTGCCTGCTCGGGGCTCTTGGTGGCCGGATTGATGCAGCCGTAAGCGCCGGGGGTAACCGCGACGGTGTCTTCATAAATTTGCAAGGACGCGCAGTCAACGCCGAAGTTGCTGCTGGACCAGATGCCGTTCATCTCGGCGCTGAAGTGGCCCGCAAAGCAGCCGAAGCACTTGCCGGCGGGGATGTAGTCCACAGGAGCCTCGGTGGAGTTCAGCAGGTCGGGCATATAAACGCCCATTTCTTTCCACTTCTTGAAGTAGCTTACCAGTTCGGTATAGTACTCGCTCTCATAGTAGTTGATCACCGTATCGTCCTGGCCCGCATTGCCCAAAACACCCAGCTTGTTGCCATCGCCCAGAGAATCCACGCGGCTGTCGCCAATGTTGGGGCTGCCGTTGTTGGGCCCGATGATGGGAGTGTCCGGGTACTTCTCATGAATGTCCTGGAAGAGTTTCGTCAGCTTTTCCAGATCAATCTTGTCGCCGTTCTTATAGCCGAACTCGTCCGCAATGTCGGCGCGGATGGTGAAGCAGGGCACGGAAGCCTGGTCCAGCAGGCGGCCAACGCCATACAGCTTGCCGTTGATGCGGCCGGACTCATACACATTCTCACCCAGAGCCTTCTTCATCTCCTCGGCATAGGGCTCCAGCAAGCTGTCCAGCTCCATGGCTTGTCCCTGGCTGGCTACGTTTACAAAGCTGGTGCCAATGCCGGCGTAGAACACGTCCAGGGTGTCGTCGCCGCCAGCCAGCAACAGGTTCATCTGCTGGGAAGCGTTGCCAATCTCGATGGTGATGAGCTCAACATTGCAGCCGATCTTCTCGCGGGTAATCTCGCTGAGGGCCGCCTCGATGGCGGGTGTGTCAGCGGGGGTGGTGCCGCAGGTCACCATCAGGGAGATGGTGGGCAGGTCGCCGGTGTTTTCTCCCGTGCTGGAGCTTTCCGCCGTGCCGCTGTCTTCCCCGCCAGCGCTGGAAGTCCCGCTGGAGCTGCTACCAGCCGTTGAGGAGCTGTTGTCTCCGTTGCCGCCGCAGGCCGCAAAAAGCGTTACGATCAGGGTCAGGGCCAGCAGCATTGCTGTGATTTTTTTCGCCATTTCTAGGGCTTGTTTGAAAAATAGCAAAGGCTGAGCTAAATCAACAAAATCGC
>CAJUNS010000045.1 GCA_910587995.1 uncultured Oscillospiraceae bacterium
TGTCCACAATGCGCCAGATGACAATGGTGCCGATAATAATGGGGTTGCCCCGCTCGTCGTTGACAGTCTGTTTCTCGTTGTTCAGGGTCATGGTCTTCAGGCTGATCTTTTTGTTGCTGCCGCCCACATAGCTCATACTGCCGTTGGCTCCCATAGAGAAGCTGGTCCGTTCCGATCCGGGGTTGATGCCGGAGCAGAAAATATTGGTCCAGTAGAAGCCGTCCTTTTTCAGGGTGCCGTAATATTTGCCGAACAGGGTGAGCACCAGGGCCTCGTTGGGGTTGAGCACCTTGAACCCAGCGCAGAGCAGCCCTGCCGCCGTAACAGCCAGGCTGCCCCCAATGACCATGCACAGGCCCAGGGCGCTGACCGCGTTCTCACTGCCCATTTCCCCGGCATAGCGGGCCAGCTCCATTGAGCCGAAGACAATGAGCGCAATGCTTCCCAGAAAAGCTGCCAGCACCACCACCAGCATGGCGAAGCCGCTGTAAGCCTTAGCGGGCCGTTCCTCATAGCGGTTGATGATTTTTTCAGAATTTTCCATAAGTACACCTTTCCCTTTCCTATGCCTAAGCGGGGCCGGGGTAGTTCCCCGGCGCGCCTGCCGCTTGGTGATGATATTATTATAATATCAAAGCGTTAGCTTGTCAAGAGGACCAGGCAGAAAAAAGCGAAGAGGCCAGCCAGCGCCTGGGAACGAAGTGAAAACAGTGGACTCCTTACCCACAGCCAGCCCGAGACAAAGATGGCTGGCTGCATGGAGGAGTCCACTGTTTTGTGTTGCTGAAAAGCGTTTGTAAGGGCTGGACTTTGTCCAACCCGGCGGCACAAATGGATTTTTGTGAGGATGAAACCGGGAGCGCCGCTAGTTTCGCACCTTAAAAGGTGTAGCGCGCGCCGCTCTTCTGGGCCTCATAGGCCCCAACCATAAACTTCGTCAGGGATACCGCGGCGTCCAGCCCGTTGGGAGCCTCCCCGCCGTCTATGCACGCGTCAATCCACGCGTCAATGGGCATGGGGTCCGCCTCGGGCAGATCGGTATAGGGAACCAGCTTGCCTTCGGTCTCTTCGCAGCTGTATTCCAATATGTTGTTGTGAACCATCAGCGAACCCGCCGTGCCGCTCATCTCCAGCACATAGGGCATGCCGGTGGTCACAAAGCCGGTTTCGGACACGCCAATGGCCCCGTCCGCAAACTCGATGACGGACACGGCGTTATCCTCCACAGGCTTGCCCGTCACCTGGGTGAACATGGACACAATGGACTTGGGCTCGCCCATAAACCAGTTGAGGGTGTACATGGGATGGGCCCCCAGGTCCATCATGGCTCCGCCGCCCGTTTGGGCCGCGTCGTAAAAGTGCGGGGGAAGCCATCCGGCGGTGCTGCCGTTGTGGGCGTCCCGAACCCGGGCATAGGTGATCTTGCCCAGCTTGCCGCTTTCCACCAAAGCCTTGGCGGCCTTCAAGGTGGGCCAAGTCTTGTGGGGGTAAGAGATGGTGAATTTTACGCCGCTCTCCTTCACGGCGGCGGCAATGGCCTGGGCGTCCTCATTGGTGAAGGCCAAGACCTTCTCGGTGAAGATGTGCTTCCCGGCCTTGGCGGCGGCAATGAGTACCTCGGGGTGCTGGCAGGTGGCGGTGGTAATCTGCACGCCCTCAATGGCGGCGTCAGCCCAGATGGCGGAAAGGTCCGGCTGGAAGGGGACGCCCAGCTTTTGGGCGGTTTCCTGGCCCCGGACGGAATCGTCGTCCCACAGGCAGCAGAGCTCGGTGCGGGGGTTCTTCTGAATGGCGGTGGCGTACTCCATGGTGTGGACATGCCACGCGCCGATCGCAGCTATTTTCATGGTGGACATTCCTTTCTGCAAAGGGAAATTTACAGGACAGCACCAGTGTACACCACTTAGGGAGAAAGCGCAAGGGGGAGGATGGAATAATTATAAAAAAACGGCTCCCGGCCAAAGCGGACGGGAATTGCCAAAAAGAGGATGCGGCCATTCTTTCAGCACGGCCGCTCTGTTTTTATAACCGTATTGTGGGCGTTGCTTCCTATATGCTATTGATCGGTTCTGGAATAATATTTACAATGTGGAAGCTACGGGGCTTACTAATCTTGTAGATGTGCTGTGTGGGCGCCGGAACCGGGCGGTGCACTTCCTCGTTTCACGGCTTCATAGGGGAAATAGCAATGCCATGCCGCCAGGTGAGATTGTTTGTTCTCAAAACTAAAAACAAAGATAAATATTGTGTTGAGATAATTTATTTTACAAAATTCGAGCTGTTTTTACATTTTTGGAAATTATTTTCCTAGTCTGGCAATTCATTTCCTTTTATGCTTATAGCAGGGAAGGAGGTGAACCGGTTGGAAATCACAAGCATAAAGCTGCTGAGCGCGCGGCAGTTCCGTTCTCTGCTCTGCTCAAAGCATTTCACCCATGAGGCGCTGGCCGCGCAGCTCAAATGCTCTGACCGCCAGATCCGGAACTGGGCCAAGCGGGATACGGATATCCACATCTCCTACTTTTTCGCTTTGGCGGAGGTGTTCCAGGTGGGCATAGAGGAGCTGGTTGTTTCTGTGCCGCTGCCTGAGGAGAGGGTGTAACGCTCTGGCAGCTAAAAGAAGAGCCCAGGCCTGCCCTTGGGGGCGGCCTGAGCTCTTCTGCTTTCCGCGCTGTGCTGGCAAATCAAAATGCTGCGGGTTTTTAAATGCATAGCGCCCTTGCGGGTGTGTCCCAACCACAGAGATAATCATCTATGTTCCCCCGCCCCTACGGGCGGGGGAACATGAAAAGCTCTCCGACACGCCCCGCCCCTGCCCGCTAATTGACTGTCTCGCCATTTGATGTTATACTATATTTTTAGCACAAAGAGAAAACAAGGAGGGGCCCTTCATGCCCAATATCCTCATTGTAGAAGACGACACCGACATCAACAACTCCACCGCCCAATACCTGCGGCGGCATGGGTGCCGGTGCTTCCAGGCGTTTTCCGGCACCGAGGGCCGCACGCTCTGGAAAAGTTCTGACTGCGACCTGCTGCTGGTGGACCTGATGCTGCCCGGGCTTTCCGGCAGTGAGCTAATCGGCGAGATCCGCCGGGAAAGCCCGGTGCCGGTGATCGTGCTGTCGGCCCGCTCGGAGCTGTCTGACAAGGTGGAGCTGCTGGGCCTGGGCGCGGACGACTACCTGACCAAGCCCTACCAGCTGGAAGAGCTTTGGGCCAGGATCCAGGTCCAGCTGCGCCATGCCAGCGCGGCTCCGGCCAGCGAGGCGCTGCGCTTCCGGGACTGGCGGCTGAATACCGGCGAGATGCTCCTTGTGGCCGCTGGCCAGCCGGTAGAATTGACCGCCCATGAATTCAAGATTGTAGAGTTGATGGTGCGCCGCCCCAGGAAGGTGTTCACGAAACAGCAGATTTATGAAGCGGTCTGGCAGGAGGAGTGCGCGATTGAGGATAAGACCATCCATGTGCACATCAGCAACATTCGGGCAAAGCTCCGTCCCAGCGGTACGGAGGGCTATATTCAGACCGTATGGGGAATCGGCTTTAAACTGGGCTGAACTTTATACTTTCTTTACCTTTTCTTAGCGAAGTTTGGACAATTGCCTGCTATACTATGCCTTGCAGACAAAGCAAAGGAGGATGCGGAATGTCAGTTATACAGACAATGGGCCTGTCCAAACGCTATAAAGACAAATGGGCCGTGGACCACCTGGAGCTGCGGGTGGAGCAGGGGGATATCTACGGTTTCATCGGCCAGAACGGCGCGGGAAAATCCACCACGCTCAAGCTGCTGTGCGGCTTGGCAAGCCCCACAGCGGGAGAGATAACCATGTTCGGCAGGCCCCTCAGAGACACGGTGGCCCACCGGCGGACCGGTATGCTGATTGAGCAGCCGGGCCTGTACCACGACCTGAGCGGCCGGGAGAACCTGCGCCTTTACGCCGCCCTTTTGGGGCTGGACGGTCCCCGGCGGCAGGTGGACGAAACACTGAGGACAGTGGGCCTGGCCCCTGATGACAAAAAGCCGGTAAAACAGTATTCCATGGGCATGAAGCAGCGGCTGGGCGTAGGCCGGTCTTTGTGCGGTGCTGCCTTAATACGCTGTCGGTGGAGGGGGGGCGGCGGCCGGGACGTAACGCCCAAGCCGGGAAGCTCCCTTGATAGTGGATGCTATGAACCCGGCTGGGCCGGCAGGCGGCACGCCAAAATTTTTTCATGCCCATATCTCAATGAACAAATGAGGTCCTTGACGCCTAAGTGGTTGGGTGATATAATATATATTGAAAATTCAATTACATAGGAGGACTACAAATGAACCGCTTTGAAAAAGTTTATGACCAAGGAAAGATTACCGTGACGGAGATTTGGCGGGATACGGAAACCGGCGTTCTGTACCTATTCCACAAAGACGGATACGCGGGAGGCCTTACGCCGCTGCTGGATAAAGATGGAAAGCCTGTGGTGGAGCTGGGGAAGTAACTGGCTGCCGCCTATAAAAGCGCATAAAGTAAGACCGCTGCTCCTATACTGGGCAGCGGTCTTTTTCATGAGGAAGCTATATGGTTGCAGTAAGTTTACACAACTCCCTGGGCGATCATGGTGTCGGCGACTTTTACAAAGCCCGCGATGTTGGCGCCCACCACATAGTTCTTGGCGTGGCCGTACTTCTCCGCCGCCGCGTCGGCATTGGCAAAGATATTCTCCATAATGCCCCGCAGCTTCTGGTCTACCTCTTCGAAGGTCCAGGAGAGCCGCTGGCTGTTCTGGCTCATCTCCAGGGCGGAGGTGGCCACGCCGCCGGCATTGGCGGCTTTGCCAGGGGCAAAAAGCACCCCGGCGCTCTGAAGGAGCTCGGTGGCCTCCAGGGTAGTGGGCATGTTGGCGCCCTCTGCCACGGCGATGCAGCCATTGGCAATAAGGGCCTTGGCGTCCTCCGCGTCCAGCTCATTCTGGGTGGCGCAGGGCAGAGCCACGTCGCATTTGACGCTCCACACGCCCTTGCCCTCATGATATTCCGCATTGGGCCGGTAGTTTTTGTACTCGGTCAGGCGCTGGCGGTTGACCTCTTTAATCTCCTTAATGGCCTTCAGGTCAATGCCCTCCGGGTCGTAGACCCAGCCGGTGGAGTCGGACATGGTGACAGGCTTGGCCCCCAGCTGGTAGGCCTTTTCGGCGGCGTAGATGGCCACATTGCCCGCGCCGGAAATGGCCGCGGTCATGCCGCTGAGGCTGTGGCCGTTCTTTTTCAGCATAGCATTGGTGAAGTACAGCAGGCCATAGCCCGTGGCCTCGGTGCGGGCCAGAGAGCCGCCATAGTTAAGGCCCTTGCCGGTAAGCACGCCCTCAAAGGCGTTCTTTAGGCGCTTATACTGGCCAAACAGGTAGCCAATCTCCCGGGCCCCAGTGCCAATGTCCCCGGCGGGCACGTCGGTGTCCGCGCCGATGTGGCGGAAGAGCTCGGTCATAAAGCTCTGGCAAAAGGCCATAACCTCCCGGTCGGACTTGCCCTTGGGGTCAAAGTCGCTGCCGCCCTTGCCGCCGCCAATGGGCAGGCCGGTGAGGCTGTTTTTAAAAATCTGCTCAAAGCCCAGGAACTTGATGATGCCCAAGTTGACGGAGGGATGCAGCCGCAGGCCGCCCTTGTAGGGGCCGATGGCGGAGTTGAACTGAACCCGGAAGCCCCGGTTCACCTGGACCTTGCCTTTGTCATCCACCCAGGGCACCCGGAAGATAATCTGCCGCTCGGGCTCGGTGACGCGCTCTAAAATGCCTGCCGCCTCATACTGGGGGTTGGCCTTGATGACGGGCTCCAAAGAGTGGAGCACCTCGGTGGCGGCCTGGATGAATTCTGGCTCGTGGGCGTTTTTGGCTTTCAAAAGCTCCAGCTGCGTGCTGACATAAGACATAATTTTTCCCTCCAAAATGAAAGTTTCAAAATCAAATCCTGCAAAATCCAAATTTATTTTACCACAAACCCCGAGGTATTTCAAGAGTTTTTTAAAATAATCTCTTTCAGCTTACAAATTGTTCCCCCAAAAGCTGCAAAACCGGTCGATTTCACCAGAAAGAAGGTTGACAGGAACGGCCCGGCTGTATTAAAATGGTAGGGTATGGGGCGGCATTGGCCCATACAGGATGATATTTTTGGAAGGAGCGCCCCGCCTATGAAGAATCGAGACGTTTACGAGTCCCCCCTTTCCGCCCGCTACGCCGGAAAAGAGATGAAATACCTCTTTTCCCCGGACAAGAAGTTCCGCACCTGGCGCAGGCTGTGGGTGGCCCTGGCCGAGGCCGAGCACGAGCTGGGCCTGCCGGTTACAAAGGCGCAGGTGGAGGAGCTTAGGGCCTGCCAGGACAACGTCAACTATGAGGTGGCCGAGGCCCGGGAAAAAGAGGTCCGCCACGATGTGATGAGCCATGTGTACGCCTATGGGCAGCAGTGCCCCGGGGCGGCGGGCATCATCCACCTGGGAGCCACTTCCTGTTATGTGGGCGACAACACGGACATAATCATAATGACAGAGGCCCTGGCCCTTATCCGCAACAAGCTGGTGGCCGTGCTGCGGGTGCTGGCAAAGTTCGCGGAGGAATACCGCGCCCTGCCCACCTTGGCCTTCACCCACTTTCAGCCTGCCCAGCCCACCACGGTGGGCAAGCGGGCCGCCCTGTGGATGCAGGACCTTTTGATGGACCTGGAGGATGTGGAGCATCAGCTTGCAAAAGCCAAGCTGCTGGGCAGCAAGGGCACCACCGGCACCCAGGCCAGCTTTTTAGAGCTTTTTGAGGGCAACCACCAAAAAGTGAAGGAGCTGGACCAAAAGATTGCGGAAAAGCTGGGCTATGAGGCCTGCTTCCCGGTCTCCGGCCAGACCTATTCCCGCAAGCTGGACAGCCAGATGCTGGCGGTCCTTTCAGGCATTGCCCAAAGCGCCGCCAAGTTCAGTAACGACATCCGCCTGCTGCAGCACCTGAAAGAGGTGGAGGAGCCCTTTGAGAAGGGGCAGATCGGCTCCAGCGCCATGGCCTACAAGCGCAACCCCATGCGCACCGAGCGCATGGCCTCTTTGGCCCGCTATGTAATGGTGGACGCCCTAAACCCGGCCTTTACCATGGCCGGCCAGTGGTTCGAGCGGACTCTGGACGACTCGGCCAACAAGCGCCTGAGCGTGCCCGAGGCCTTTTTGGCGGTAGACGGCATTCTGACTCTGTACGCCAATGTAGCGGATGGGCTGGTGGTTTACCCCAAGGTGATTGAGCAGCGGCTGCGCAAGGAGTTGCCCTTTATGGCCACCGAGAACATCATGATGGACGCGGTGAAGCGGGGCGGCGACCGCCAGCAGCTTCACGAGGCCATCCGGGTGCACTCCATGGAGGCCGGCCGGGTGGTGAAGGAGCAGGGCGGTGAAAACGACCTGCTGCAGCGCATTGCCGCCGACCCCATCTTCGGGGTGGGCATGGAGGAGCTGGAGGGCATTCTCCAGCCGGAGAAGTATGTGGGCCGGGCCCCGGAACAGACCATGGATTTCCTCCAGGAGGTTGTGGCGCCTGTGTTGGAAAAATATAAAGACGTAGAGGCTGGCGAGGCGGAGGTAACCGTTTGACAAAATTGGCATTACATGTGCCGGAGCCGGGGGAGCTGGCGTTCCGCCAAAAGCTGCTCTCGGACCCTGCCACCATGTCTTACAACAAGGGCTATGAGCTGGGCTTTGCGGGGTATCATAACGACACCGGCTGCATTGACTTCCCGGAGGAGGTCTGGGCCGCCTGGTATGCCCGCTGGGTAAATGCCGGGCCGGAGAGGTTCTACGCCTACCTGCGGCAGCGGGAGACCGGGGAATTCCTGGGGGAAGTGAGCCTCCACCAGACAGAGGGCCCCGGGGTGTATGAGATGGGCATTGTGCTGCACAGCGCCCAAAGAGGGAAGGGGTACTCCAAAGAGGGAATCCGGCTGCTGCTGGATTATGCCTTTGGGGAGCTGGGAGCCAAGAAGGTTACCAACTGCTTTGAGCCCACCCGGAAGGCGGCGTTGAACATTCATAAAGCGGTGGGCTTCCAGGTGGCCAAGGAGGAAGAAGGCCTGCTGCGCCTGGAGCTGGGCAGGGATGCTTTCCGCCAGCTGAAAAGCCGCGGAATCGAAAAAGTTCCAGTGGATTCGCCACGGGCGGTTGGGAGGCCGAGCCTCCCAGGCTCCTGTGTGGAAATAAAACTATAAAGTAAAACATTCATTTTTGAAAGGTCAGATAAACATGGTAAAAGCGATTGTAGGCGCCTGCTGGGGCGACGAAGGCAAGGGCAAGATCACGGACGTGCTGGCGGAAGATTCTGAAATCGTCATCCGGTTCCAAGGGGGCTCCAACGCGGGGCACACCATCATCAACCAATATGGGCGCTTTGTGCTGCACCAGCTGCCCTCTGGCGTGTTCCGGCAGAACATTGTCAACATCATCGGCAACGGCGTGGCCTTTTCAGTGGAAAACTTTGTCAAGGAGATGCAGTACATCAAGGAGGGCGGCGTGCCTGAGCCCAAAATATTGATCTCCGACCGCTGCCAGGTGCTTATGCCCTACCACAAGGAGCTGGACGGTCTGGAGGAGGCCCGCCTGGCCGACAAGGCTTTTGGCTCCACCAAGTCCGGCATCGCGCCTTTTTATTCGGATAAATACGCCAAGATCGGCTTCCAGATCAGCGACCTGTTTGACGGGAAAGAGGCCATCTATGAGCGCATTGACCATGTGCTGGGCCTAAAGAACGTCCTTTACACCCAGCTCTACCACCGGGACCCTCTGGACCGGGATGAGATTTACCAGAAGCTGATGGAGTACAAGGAGATTGTGGCCCCCTATGTGGCGGATACCACCACCCTGCTCCACAACGCCGCCAAGGAGGGTAAGACCATTCTGCTGGAGGGCCAGCTGGGCTCTCTGCGGGACCCGGACATGGGCATTTACCCCATGACCACCTCGTCCTCGCCCCTGGCCGGGTTCGGCTCTGTGGGCGCGGGAGGCATCCCCCCCTATGCCATCCAGAAAATTTACTGTGTGGTCAAGGCGTATTCCAGCGCGGTGGGCGCGGGTGAGTTCGTGTCTGAAATTTTTGGCGAAGAGGCCGAAGAGCTGCGCCGCCGGGGCGGAGACGAGGGCGAGTATGGTGCCACCACTGGCCGCCCCCGTCAGGTGGGCTGGCTGGACCTAGTTGCCGCCCGGTATGGCTGCATGGTTCAGGGGGCCACGGATGTGGCGTTCACAGTGCTGGACGCGCTGGGCTATCTGGATGAAATCCCCGTGTGCGTGGCCTATGAGCTGGACGGCAAGCGCCTGGACGCTTTCCCGCCCACGGCCCAGCTGAAGCGCTGCAAGCCCATTCTGGAAAAGCTGCCCGGCTGGAAATGCGATATCCGGGGCATTAAGAAGTATGAGGACCTGCCGGAAAACGCCCGGAACTACGTGGAGTTTGCGGAAAAGGCCCTGGGCGTGCCGGTAACCATGGTGTCCAATGGACCCAGCCGGGAGGATATTATCTACCGGTCTTAAGGGCTGGTGAGGTTGGCGAAAGCGTCCGCCGGATGGAAGAGAAAAGGTGAAAAGGAGGCAGCGCGGATGAATGTAAGCTTTTTTTCCCAAAGTTACGAGGCGAAATGGGGCAGAACCCCCAAGATACAGGCGCAGGCGGAAAAAGAGGCTGGCGAGGCCATGACGGAGAGCTTTGTAGAGCAGATTAAAGCCCACGCCCAGCGGGACGCAAAAAAGGGCGTTTACATGGACCAGCCCTACATCCAAATGACCTTGAACCATATGCGCGAGACCGTTTCCCCCAACCGCAAAGGGCTGATAGCCCAGGCCGCCCCCTTACTGCGGGCGGCGGAGGACTCTCAGGACCCCTTGTGGCAGGCCTATGAGCGGATGATGGATAAGCTAAGCGGCAAGGAATATTCCATAAAGGTCCAGGGCGGCCGCGTGGGGCAGACAGCGGAAATCTACTCGCCGGACGGAGAGATGATCGCTGGGTACAACAGCCTGGGCAGCGGCTGGACGGAAATCCAGACCAAGGCGGAGTCCAAATTTTTAGACAATGCCACCGTGGTTTACGCCGAGGCCTACCGGCAGGCCCGGGCCGGGCTGAAAGCAGCCGCCCAGGAGGACTCCCAGCCCGCTTATACTCTGGACGTTCAGGCTTGATTCGGGGGCCGGCCTTCTCCGGTCCAGGATGTGGACCGGCGTTTGAACTTGTCCGCAATTCCCACCCTCTTTCGGGGGTGGGAATGTTGTTTGCGGCATATAATGACTAAAAGATTTTCTAAGGCGGTGATTGATATGTGTGGAATCGTGGGATATATCGGAGAGGAACAGGCGGCGCCCATGCTGCTGGAGGGCCTGGGCAAGCTGGAATACCGGGGGTATGACTCCGCCGGGGTGGCGGTGCACAACGAGAGCGGCCTCCATGTGGTAAAGGCCAAGGGGCGGCTGGCCGTGCTGGAGGGCATCCTGGACCAGGGGGAAAAGCTGCCCGGCAGAGTGGGCATCGGCCACACCCGCTGGGCCACCCACGGCGCGCCCT
>CAJUNS010000046.1:0-2887 GCA_910587995.1 uncultured Oscillospiraceae bacterium
CCATTCGTTAGTTTAAGTATACCATACTTGTCTAACAAATGGGGGGCAGTTCATTTCTCTCTGGTCCCTTTTGGTTTGGATAGGGAGAGAGGCTGGGGCCGGTTCTTTATGCCCAAAAGCGCTCCCGGCTTATCCTTTGCCAAAGGCGGCCTGCTCCTGGTTGGGGCTGCCGCGTTTTTCCAAATCGGGGAAGCGGTGCTCAATAGCCGCCAGGGAGATCTCGATATCCTCTTCCGCCTCATCCGGGGTAAAAGCGCCTACCGTAACCATGTCCTGGGCGCGGATGGCGTTCCAGGAGAAGGTGAGCCCCACATAAGGGGAGCAGCGGCCCGCAGCCATGGCTTTGATGGTCATGCTGTCCACGCCGTGGCGCAGATAGGCCTCCAAAACCGGCTTAAAGGCCTCCGCGCTGTCATAGCGCCGTTTAATCATCTCGTCTGCCGAAGCGCTGGTGTGGCTCCAGCCCAAAAGCCAGTTGGTGCCGATGAGCATGCGGGACAGGGAGACGTTTTCAACTTGTGTGCGGGGGAATTGGCGTTTCATACAGAATGCTCCTTTCAAAGCTTTTGTCCATTATATCAAATGCTGGGAGGAAAGGCAAGGCGGGAAGAGATTTTCTACAAATAACCGCCGCAAAGTAAAAAAGTGGGAGACGCCCCCATTCCATCTCCCGCTTTTTTGCGGTACCATAATTGCCATAAACATTGAAGAAGTGGAGGCAAGTGGAATGGAAGGGAATATTTATGGCTACATCCGGGTGTCCGGGGTGGATCAGAACGAGGAGAGGCAGCGGATTGCCATGAGCGACAGGGAGATTCCGGCGCGGAACATCTATGTAGACAAGCAGTCGGGCAAGGATTTTGACCGGCCGCAGTACAAAAGGCTGCTGAAGCGGCTGCGGCCGGGAGATTTGCTGTACATAAAAAGCATAGACCGGCTGGGGCGCAATTACAAAGAAATTCAGGAGCAGTGGCGGATTCTCACCAAAGAAAAGGAGGCCGACCTGTGCGTTATGGACATGCCCCTGCTGGACACACGGGTGGCAAAGGACTTGATTGGCACCTTTATCGCGGACCTGGTGCTACAGGTGCTGTCCTTTGCGGCGGAGAACGAGCGGGACGCCATCCGGCAGAGGCAGGCGGAAGGGATTGCCGCGGCAAAAGCCCGGGGCGTCCAGCTTGGCCGGCCCCGGCGGGAGCTGCCGGAGAACTTTGAGAGGATACGAAAGGAGTGGAGGGGAAAGCGGCTGACGCTGCACAGCGCGGCGCAAGCGTGCGGGATGCCGGAGACGACGTTCTATAACGCGGTGGTGCGCGCCGAGAAGAAAGAAAAGGAATAGAAGGGAAAATAGCGACAAAAAAGCAGCTCGAAAAGGTATAGTTTTTGGAATCCTATATTTTTTCGAATTCTACCCTTATCTTTTCCGGTTCCCCGCCGATATATAGGGTGTAACAAGACCGCATTGCAAAAAAAGTAGCAACTCGAATAAGTATACTCAAAGAAATTACAAGAAAACCGGCGAAAGGGGATGGGGAGAGAGTGCAGGAGATCGCGTTGGAATTTAGCGAGGAAAACGTAAGGGAGCAGATGGAAAGTCTGGCCAACGGAATTGTGAGCGCGCTGAACAAAACAGACCCAGTCCACAGCCGGGAGCTGCTGAGCCAGTTTGTGTCAGAGCTGTTTTTGTCGGTGACGAAACAGGCGCTGCGGGAAGAGCGGCGGAAAAAACAGGCGGAAGGCATCGCGAGAGCAAAGGCGCGGGGCGTGCGGTTTGGAAGCCGCCAAAAGCCGCTGCCGGAGAACTTCGAGGAAGCGCGGCGGAGCTGGCGGGGCGGAGAAACCAGCCTGAAGGAAGCGGCGAAGCTGTGCGGCATGCCCACAACGACCTTCTACGACGCGGTAAGGCGGGCGGAAGAGTCGGAGCCGGGAGAAAACGAGGAAGAGGTTCCCAGATGCTGACATTACGGTTAAAATCGGGAGAATATGTAGCCATAGGCAGCGAGATCGCGGTGCAGGTATTCCGGCAGAAAGGAAACAGCTTTGAGCTGGCCGTGAAAGCGCCGCGGGAGGTGCCGGTGTGCCGGGGCCAGCTGTACGAGCGGAAAAACCCCAGGCCGGAGGGCCTGCGGGAAAGCCCGGACGGCGCGCCTGGAGCAAAAAGCCGGGGGCGGCGGGCGGAAGCGGCCCGCCAGATCGAGAAGATATTGTCCCGCTGGGTGGAAAGCCACCCAGACTTGGAAGAAGAGGCGGCCCGGCTGCGCGAAGAAGTTTCCCGGCTGAAAGGGGAGGAAGAAGGATGAACGGAGAACGGATTACCGTTGAGCTTTTTCCCACGGCGGAGCAGGCGGAGCGGATCGAAAAGACGCTGGAATGCTGCCGGGAGCTGTGGAACCGGATGATAGAGGACGAAGAGAGACTGCAAGAGGAGCTGGGGAGGCACTTCATCCCAGCGCCAGCCAGATATAAGCGGGAGATACCAAAGCTGAAAGAGGCGGACAGCTTGGCCCTGGCGGAAACCCACCGGAGCCTGAGCCAAAGCTTTCAGCGGAATATGTTCAACCCGCACGACCACAAAAAACCTCGTAAGATGGAAGAATTAAACCGTTACACCACATTCTGCCAGCAGACCAAATACGGCCCCACGGTCCGGTTTGAGCCAGGCGGGCTTAAGCTGCCAAAGCTGGGCGCGGTAGAGGCCGGGGGCCGGGTGGAGCTGCCGCCTGGAGCGGTGGTAAAAGCGGCGGAGGTGTCCAAACGGGAGGGGCGGTATTTCTGCGCCCTGACCTGCGAGGCGCCTGAAAGGGAGAAAGAGAGTGCCTCCGCGTAAAAAGGTTTCAGCCGGTCCGCGGCCGGATGAAATATACAGCGCCAAGGAGCCAGGCTAAGT
>CAJUNS010000046.1:2987-9206 GCA_910587995.1 uncultured Oscillospiraceae bacterium
CCAACATTGCCACAGACTTCCAGTTCCAGATTGGCGATACCTCCAACAGCTATGACCAGCTGGTCATGAGCGACATCATCACTGACGCAAACGGCGCTGACATCAAGGCTCTGATTTCCGCTGCCTTGAGCATTGACATCAGCACCCTGACCGGCGCTGCCAACGCTCTGGCAACCCTGAAGAGCGGCGCTACCGGCGCAATCAACGTAATCTCTACCCTGCGCGCTAAGCTGGGCGCCACCCAGAACCGTCTGGATCACACCTTGAACAACCTGTCCGTCATGAACGAGAACATCACGGACGCCGAGTCCGGCATCCGTGACACAGACGTGGCAAACGAGATGATGTCCTACACCAAGAACAACATCTTGATCCAGTCCGCTCAGGCCATGCTGGCCCAGGCCAACTCCGTGCCCCAGGGCGTTCTGCAGCTGCTCCAGTAAGGTTAATCCTTCTATGCCCGAATGCCGCGCCGCATAGCCGCGGCGCAAAAAGTGAATTCACAAAGCGAGAGTTGGGGCGGGCGTGTGCCCGTCCCAATTTTCTGCTTGGAAAGGTAAGCGTATGGAACCCATTGATGTGGCGAGAAGATTGGTCAGCCTGGGGGAGACAGAGGACGCGGTAAAAGCCTACGAGCTGGTGCTGCGGGCGCAGAATATTGTTTCGGCAGATGAAAAAATGGAAGCGGCGCTGTTTGTGCTGCAGTTTTGCGGCGAGTACCGCTATGCCTATCTGGCGTTTTTGGAGCTGTGCAAGGAGAGCCAGTACGCAAAGGACGCCATGGCCATTATCACAGAGGCTTTTTACGAGCCCAATAAAAAACTCCTTCGCTCTCACTATGAGAACAACTGTAAGTATTTGTCAAAGTATCCCTATTTATTCCAAAAAGAGTTTATTCCCTTTGAAGAACTGCCCATACGGTTTTATCCCTTTGACGATGGCCACTACGTGCCGTACTATGTGGAAGAGGGGCGGTTTGGGGAGGTCACGGACTACAGCGACCCGGTAATTACCCGGAACTATTTTCATGATTTAGAAAACCCCATCCTGGCAAAGGATGTTTACTCCCAATATGAGCTGGAGTATTTAAACGATAATGTGCGCCTAAGCGAGCATGTAAGCCGGGAAAACCATGTTTACCTGCACTATTCCAGCTGGGCGGAGTTCTGCGCCTATCTGCAGGTGCTGAACTTCCGGAAACTTCTGGCAGACCGGAAGCTGGTGTTCCTGATGGAGGATGAGATCAGCCAGTACCCCATAGATTTTAAAGAGCGCTTTGGGATTGACTACAGCATCTATCCCCTCCGGCCGGTGGGGGTTAGAGAAGTGAACCGGCTGATTTGGCACATGCAGCTGTCGTACCACAACGGCGGCGACTTTTTCAACGAGATTATGGACGCCCACCCGAACCTGCTGTCCAGCTCCTCAATTTTCCACGACTCCATGGAAGAGACCATGGACGACCTGCGCAGCACACTGAACGACGCCCGGAGCTGGGCGGAGGTGAAAGAGGTGTTCTCCAACGGGGAGTGGGAAAACTTCGACATGATCCGGGACCTGTATTTTATGCGGGACCGGACGGACAAGGACATTCTGGTGGCAACGTTTTTCTGCTGCAAGCGCTTTACCAAGCGGCTGGACCCCAATTCCCGCATTGTGCCGGCGATTTTTTACCAGCCCCATTTTGGATATATTCACACCGACATCAAGGGCGACAACAAGGGGCACGCCATTGTCACCTCAGAGCAGTATGAGGCTATAGAAAAGTCAACCCTGATTAAGTACTTCAAATATATCAAGTCATTTGCCCCCATGCGGCGTATTACCACCAGTTATGGCGGTGCGGTACGGTTTATGGATAGCATGAGCGGCAGAAATGAGGACGGGAAGTACCGGCGGGTCACCAACGAGGTGGTGGAGCGGGTGCTGTACCGGGGCTACCTGGTGGACAGCCGGATTCGGATTTTTCGGGACTGCGTGGTGGTGCGCTTTGAGGACGGCAAGCTGAACCCGAAGGCTACCTTTACGGCTCTGGCCAAATTTCTGGACCTGCCTTATACCAAGTCCATGACCTACTGCTCCTTTAACGGGCTGCCCACCCAGGTGATGTTAAAGCAGGAGGTTCATGGGTTTGATACCACATCTGTATATAAGACCTATGACGACTTTGCCTGTGACGAAGAGCGCTGGTTTTTGGAGTACTTCCTCCAGGACGCCTACCGGTACTATGGATATGATTTTAAGTATTATGACGGCCAGCCTGCCAGTCCGGAGAAGATAAGGGAAAAGGCCCAGCGTTTTGACACAATATATTCCTTCATCCGCAAGAGCATGAAAACCTTCTTTGAAGAGACAGTGGTGGAAATGAGGGAGAAGGCGGCGGAAGCGGGCGAAGAGCAGGAATATGCCAATACAGTAGAGGAAGAGGCGGCGCAGTCCTTGGAGAAATATATGCGGCAGCAGGAGGAGCGGACCATGAGCGTGACCAATCTGCTGCTGGGAGGCCTGAAATTTGTGGCAAAGGACGGCCAGCCGCTGGAGTTTATGCCCCGGCTGGACCTGGACCCGGAGCTTTTAGAGCAGCCGCTGTACCGATAAGGAGGGGCAAGGATGGAAAAAGGAACCGTATATTTTTTCACGGGCCTGGCAGGCGCGGGCAAGACCACCATTGGGGGCCTGTTCTACCAGCGGCTTAAGGAGATCCGGCCGGAGGCTGTTTTGATTGACGGGGACAAAAACCGGGACCAGGCCAACGCCCGGGCGCCCAAGGACTACTCCACAGAGGCCCGGCGGCAGGGGGCGAAAAACCTTTTGGCCCAGTGCAACGAGCTGGCGGAGCGGGGAGTGGACGCCATTTATTGCGGCATCGGCATGTACGCGGACGTGCGGGCCTGGTGCCGGGAAAACATCGAAAACTACCGGGAAATCTACATAAAGGCCAGCATGGAGACCCTGCGCCGGCGCAACCAGAAGGGGCTGTACTCTCCTGGTGTAAAGCAGGTGGTAGGGGTGGACCTGCCCTGGGACGAGCCGGACAGCTCGGACCTGGTTATTGAAAACGAGGGCGGCGAGGAGCCGGAGGCCATTGTGGAGCGGATCTGGAGGGCCTTTGGCCTGGAGGACGGAGTATGAACATCGGGCTGATCATCGCCGGGGGCAAGGGACAGCGGATGCTGCAGGAGATTCCCAAGCAGTTTCTGAATGTGAACGACAAGCCGGTTATCATCTACACCCTGGAGGCCTTCCAGTCCCACCCAGACATTGACGCCATAGGTGTGGTGTGCGTGGACGGCTGGCACGACATCTTGAAGGCTTATGCCCGGCAGTACAAGATATCGAAGCTGGAATGGGTGGTCTCCGGCGGGGAAAACGGCCAGTCCTCCATCCGCAACGGGCTGTTCCACGCGGAGGGGCTTTATGGCCCGGAGGACATTGTGCTGGTGCATGACGCGATCCGCCCCATGGTCTCCCATGAGATTATTTCGGACTGCATTGTGCAGTGCAAGCGCCGCGGTTCGGCGGTGGCGGTGGTTCCCTGCAACACAGTGGCGCTGCGGCGGACCACGGAGCAGACCTCCAGCGAGGTGGTGCTCCGTGAGAAACTGGCCCTCACCCAAACCCCCCAGGCTTTCCGGCTGGGGAAGCTGGCCCAGGCCCACCGCAGGGCGCTGGAACAGGGAATCGAGAACTCCACCGCCAGCTGTACGCTGATGATTGAGCTGGGGGAGAGCGTACATTTCTCCATCGGCGCGGAGACCAACATCAAGCTGACCACGCCGGATGATCTAAAGATATTTAAAGCGCTGTTGGCGCTGAAGGAGCAGGCATGAGACTGACGGAGAATCCGGAATATTTGGCGCAGCTGCGGGCCATAAAGGGCTTGGCGTTTCTCAGCGGAAAGAGGCTGCTGATCACCGGCGCGGCGGGGATGCTGGGAAGCTGCCTGGTGGACGCGGTGATGCTTTGGAACCGGGAGCATTCCCAGCCCTGCCAGATTGCCGCGGTAGGGCGCAGCGGGAAAAAACTGGCGGAGCGGTTTCAAGATTATCTGGGAGACAGCTGCTTTCAGTATATTCAACAGGATGTGTGCCAGCCGCTGAAAGGGTTTCCGGAGCAGGCGGATTATATCATCCACGCGGCCAGCAATGCGGACCCGGCCAATATGGCCAAGTATCCGGTGGACACCCTGCTGGCCAATGTCATGGGAACGGATAACTTGCTTCAGTATGGCTTAAGCCACAGGATGAAGCGCTTTCTGTTTGTGTCCTCCGGGGAGGTCTACGGCCAGCCGAACTGGAAGGAGGACAGTTTTACAGAGGCCAGCTGCGGTCCGCTGGATCTGTTTAACCCCCGAAGCTGCTACCCGGAGGGGAAGCGGGCGGCGGAGGTTCTGTGCCAAAGCTATGCCAGCCAGTATGGAGCGGATGTGGTAATGGTCCGGCCCTGCCATCTCTTCGGCCCCACCATGTCCCGCAGGGACAGCCGGGCGGCGGCGGAATTCCTTTGGAGCGCGGCGGAGGGCCGGGAGCTTGTGCTGAAAAGCGATGGCAGGAAGGAGCGCTCCCACTGCTATGTGGTGGACGCGGCAGCGGCCTTGCTGCTGGTATTGGCACAGGGCGGAGCGGGAGAGGCTTACAACATCGCGGACCGGCGGTACCAGATGACCATAGGGGACTTTGCCCGGAAGGCGGCGGAGGCCGGCGGGTGCAAGGCGGTTTTTGCGGTTCCCCAGGAGCGGGCGGCCAGCCATTCGGCTCCCGCACGGCAGGTGCTGGACAGCGGGAAGCTGGAGGCCCTGGGCTGGAAGCCCGGAGAAGATGGCGGCGCGATTGGCCGGACGGTGAAACTTTTACGGGAGGCCGGGACATGAAGATTGTGGATTTGCACACCCACAGCAGGGTTTCGGACGGACAGTACGCCCCGGCCCAGCTGGTGGAGCTTGCCCACCGGCGGGGGATTCAGGTACTGGCTTTGACCGACCACGACGCCCTGGATGGAATCCCCCAGGCGGCGGAGGCCGCGCGGAAGCTGGGCCTGGAGCTGATTCCGGGGATTGAGCTGGGGGCCAGGGAGTACCGGAACCTGCACATTCTGGGCTACGGCTTTTCACCGGAGAGTCCGGAGCTGCTGTCGTTCTGCGCGGAAATGCAGGCCGGGCGGGAGTGGCAGAAGCGCCGCATCCACAGCTTTTTGCGGGAGAAGGGCATAGAGATCGACTTGGGCGAGGTGGAGGAGTTGGCGGGAGGCCAAGGCGTTGGCCGGCCACACTTCGCCCAGGTGATGGTCCGGCACGGCTGGGTGAAGGACAGCCGTGAGGCCTTTGACCGCTACCTGGATACAGAGGAATATGCCCGCATTGAGCGAAAAAAGCCTACGGCCCGCCAGTGTGTGGAGAAGATCCGCCAGGCCGGCGGAAAGGCCGTCTTGGCCCATCCCTACCAGCTGAAGCTGGAAAACGGCCCCCTGGAGGAGCAGGTGCGCCAGCTCAAGGAGTATGGGCTGGCGGGGATTGAATGCTTTTACCCCAAGCACACGCCGGAGCAGGAGGCCTTTTACCTGAGCTTGGCCCAAAAGTACGGCCTGCACATCACGGGAGGCAGCGATTTTCACGGAGA
This sequence comes from uncultured Oscillospiraceae bacterium, assembly GCA_910587995.1. Lineage (GTDB taxonomy): Bacteria > Bacillota > Clostridia > Oscillospirales > Acutalibacteraceae > Acutalibacter. The sequence goes on from CAJUNS010000046.1 coordinate 8,603, forward strand.
GAAGGTCAAGCCGGAGGTGGAGCTGGCCCGAATCCAACTGGAAGTGGAGTGGCTGCTGGCATGAAGGACAAGAACAGAGAAATCCCGGTCACCCGGCCCACCCTGCCTCCCTTTGGGGAGTACTGTGAGGAAATCCGGGACCTGTGGGACAGCCGCTGGCTGACCAATATGGGAGAGAAGCACCGGCAGCTTCAGTCTAAGCTGGCAGAGTATCTGGGAGCCGCCGGGGTGGAGCTTTTGACCAACGGGCACATGGCCCTGGAGCTCTCCCTACAGGCGTTTGGGCTCTCCGGCGAGGTGATTACCACGCCCTTTACCTTTGCCTCTACCACCCAGGCCATTGCGCGAAACGGCCTGACGCCGGTGTTCTGCGACATAAACCCCACAGATTTTACCATAGACGTCTCAAAAATCGAGGCGCTGATTACCGAAAAGACCTCGGCAATCCTGCCCGTGCATGTGTACGGCAATGTGTGCGCCGTAGAGGCCATGGAAGAAATCGCCCGCAGGTACAGCTTGAAAGTGCTCTATGACGCTGCCCACACCTTCGGTGTAAGATATCAAGGCAGGGGAATCGCCAGTTTTGGGGACGCCAGCTGTTTCA
>CAJUNS010000047.1 GCA_910587995.1 uncultured Oscillospiraceae bacterium
AAAATCAATTGAAAATGCAAATTATCGCGGATGGCCTCTTATTTTTTTTAGGGGCCATCCGATACTTTATATAGTAAGAAAAACGAAAGCAAATGCCAGAATCAATTTTAAGACAGAAAAGAGGGACGCGGAATGATCACATCGCCTTATTCTATCAACCCGGTCAGCGGAGCCGTGCGGGGGGTCAGTCAGATCCGGACCCACGGGACCCCGGCCAGCGCCCAGCCCAGCGGGGCGGGGGAGAAGTTTGACAAGGTGACCTTGAGCGCCCGTGAAGGGGAGGACCCCTATAAACTGGAGCTGCAAAGCAAGCTTTCTCAAGAGGTGCGCACCGCCACCACCACAGGCACCTTAACCGCCCTGCGGGAGCAGGTGCAAAAGGGAGAGTACCGCATCAACGCCGAGAGCATTGCCAAAAAGCTGCTGCTCTTGGGGGAGGTTTGAAGTTGGAGCCGGTTTACCAGGAGTTTTTGGACCATTTGGAGGAGTTATCCCAGCTGCTGGAGCACATGCGGGAAACGGCGCGGACCAAAACCGTGGCCGCCCGGGCGGGCGATCTGGTGGAGCTGGACCAGTGCATGAAGCAGGAGCAGGCGTTCAGCATGGCCCTGCGGGGCATGGACCAGAAACGGGAAAAAATGTTGGAAGTTATGGGGATTCCCGGCAAGCCCCTGTCCCGGCTGGCGGAGCATTACCCAGAGGCGCTGCAGGCGCAGGCCTCCCGGGCAGCGGAGCGGGCTTTGGACCGGTATGAGGAGTATGTCAGCGCCGCCAACGCCGCGTTGACCGCTATGGAGTGCGTGCTCCATGACATCGGCCGGATGATGCCGGAGGAGGGCCGCACCCAGGCCCAACCCGGCGAGGTGGCCCCGCCGCCCCGGATGCGCACAGATTTCCGGGCATAGCGGAGGTAAAAAAGAGTTTTAACCAGGTACCGTCCGGCTGGGACCTTAGGCCTCCCGGGCGGCACGGAGGCGGCATACAGCCCAATCTCAAAACGCGGCTCTCCCAAGTAAATGGGGCTGCGGGAAAGGCAGATGATCGAACCAATGAGCACAATATCTACATTCAGCGGCTTTACCATGGCCCGGCTGGGCATTATGGCCTCTCAAAAAGCCATGGAAGTGACAGGCAACAACATTTCAAATATTAATACGCCGGGTTACACCCGCCAAAGGCTGGAGCAGAAAGCCCTCTATGTGGGAGGCGCGGACCGCTATGCCTCTCAATTTGACGTGCGGGTGGGCAGCGGCGCCTTGACCACCGGGGTTTCCCAGCTGCGGGACCCCTATTTGGATATCCGCTACCGCAACGAGGTCTCCAATGTCCATTATTACGATGGCAAGCTGTCTGTTTTGGAAGACTTGGCCCTGATTTTTGACGAGGTGGGCAAAGGCACCGATGACAACGGCGTCATTGAAGCCGGACTCAGCGACCTGTTAGAGCAGCTGCAAAACATGAACACCGAGCATGCCGGCACAGCGGAGTTTGACTCGGCCGTGCGCGAGTCGGCCAAGTCTCTGGTGGAGTGGTTCAATGAATACGCCGGGCAGCTGGATGAGCGGCTGGCCACCACAGAGAAAAACCTGCAGGAGAAGGTCTCCCGGATGAACAACATCCTTCACGGCATTCGGGAGCTGAACGAGTCCATCAAAAAGGCGGAGATTGCCAACGGAGCCATGACCGAGGATGAACGCCGGCAGGGCCTGATTGGCGAACGGGGCAGCCAGGCCCTGGAGCTGCGGGACGAACGGAATAAGCTCATCGACGAGCTGGCCGAGCTGGTGGACATTGACGTAAAGTATTCCGATGAGCCCATTGGCTCCGGCATGTACGTGGAGAAGCTGACCATCACCCTTTCCGGCCGCACGGACGCGGTGCTGGTGGACGGGGTCTACGGGGCGGACGTCTCCTTCCAGAAGGTGCCCAAGACGAATGCGAACGGCGACTTTTTGGACGAGAACGGAAACATTGTTGCCGACGCGGCAGACGCCGCCTACATTGACGACCCGGCCTACAAGCTGCATCTCTCCGCCTTGACGGATATGCGGGGCGAAGTCATTGGACCCGGGCGCAAGGGCTCTACCCCTGTGGACTTAAATGAAATGGACCTGACCAGCGGCTCCATTCAGGCCCTGCGGGAAATGCTGACCCGCAACGGCGAGTTTTCAACCCAAGAGGAAGTAAACAGCGATCCCCGGGCTTCCACCAAGCGGGGCATCCCCTACTATCAAAAAGCCCTGGACGCGCTGGCCCGTCAGTTTGCCAAGGTGTTTAACGAGGCCAACACCTTCGACCCAAACAACCCGGACGAGAACTGGGTGTATGAGCAGCCCGTGACGGATCCGCCGGTGGTTCAGGATAAATATAAAGATTATGTGGCCCAGTCCGGCCCCCTGTTCAGCAGCGAGGCCGATGGCGACAACCCGGATGGCATCACCGCCTCCAATATCTGCATTTCCAACAAATGGGCGCACCGGGAGGTAAGCATCATCCAGACAAAGAAAGAGTCGGAGATGAAGCAGCTGGACCCCAATGATCCCAACAGCCAGTGGGGTCCCTTGAGTTCCGCCAACAGCAATGTTGCCCACCTGATTACCGCTATGCAGACCGATTATGATTACCGGGCGGATGACCTGGGCGACTTGGTGAACGGCACGCTGTTTAAGCCGGGCTCCTACTTCAAAGGCAGCTTCCATGGCATGCTTACCTATATCAACGAGGTGCTGGCAGAGGACGGCAAGTCCACTTTGGAGAAGCTGGAGAACTACAGCGCGGCGGCCCAGGATTTGGCGGTCAGCCGGGACTCGGTTTCTGGCGTGGACCTAAACGACGAGGCCATGAACTTGATGCAGTACCAGAAGTCCTATTCGGCGGCCTGCCGCCTTATGACCACTCTGGACGAGCTGCTGGATAAGCTGATTAACGGCACCGGCATTGCCGGACGCTGATTATGGGGTTAAAGAATAATTACAGATAAAACATAACACTATTATGCATAGAAAGAAGTGAAGCGGCATGGTAAGGCGTGTAACCACAAACGGCATGATGATGAGCTACAAGGCAAACCTGATGAGCTCTTACAAAATGCTGGGGCAGATCAGTGAAAAGGTGACCACCCAGCGTAATTTTAACTCCTACGCGGAGAGCCCGGCCAAGGCCAGCCAGGCCTTTCAGCTCCGGCGGGAGCGCTGGAACACCGAGACCCAGATCACCAACAGCAAGTATGTGACCCACAAGTTCCAGCAGGCCTGGAACTGCATGGAGAACCTTTACCAGGACCTGGGCAACAGTAAGGTGAAATATTCGGACCTGCTGGCCCAAAACGGCACGCAGGGTTCGGGCCGGAAAGCCCTGGGCGATGTGATTTTGGGCGCGGCGGACGCGGCGGTGCAGACTTTGAACTCTAAGTTTGGCGAGCGCTTCATTTTCTCCGGCGCGGATGGCGACACCGTTCCCTTCAGCTGGGGCGAGAACGCCAACGGAGACCGCATTCTGCTTTACCGGGGCATGCCGGTGGACGAGGTGACGCCTGAGCTGGAGGCCACGCTGAAGGAGACCACTTACGTGGACCTGGGCATGGGCATGTCGGAGAACAACAACGGTGAGCTGATCTCCTCCAGCGCCTTTAACACCGCCATTACCGGCCTGGACATTCTGGGCTATGGCAAGTCGGACTATACCTATACGGACAAGGCTGGCAACCAGAAGGTTGTGAAGGATGTGCCCAACAATCTGGTTTCCGTGTTCAACGAGCTGGGCAGCATTTGGGCCCAGGCAGACCCGGATTCAGGCGCGCTGCCCAACGGCGAAGAGGATATGGCGCGCATTGAAGCTTTGGAGCACAAGCTGCAAGAGGGGCTGGACCAGCTGCATGAGCGCTATGTGACGCTGGATACCCAGGCTGCCTTTGTCAAGACCAACCAGACCCGTTTGGAGGGCCTGGACGACACCTTAAACGAGCAGATAGTCGACATGGAGGACATTGATCCCGCCGACGCCATCACCTCCTTGATGTGGGCCCAGTATTCTTACAACGCAGCCCTGCGTATCGGCACCAACTTGTTGTCCCAGTCGCTTATCGATTATATGAACTGATTATTTCTGAGAAGAGGGGGATTATCATTGGGCCCGTTAATTGAGATTACTACGGTACCAATCGAGATCGAGATGAAAACCACTCACGCGCAGCTTCTGTATTCCAGGGGCACCGCTGAGATGGAGATCTCCAGAGACAAAGGCGGCTTAAACATCAAAAGCCGGCCTATCCAGCTGAAGGTGGACTCCTTCCAAGCCAGAAGCACCGTGCGTCCTACCACCATGCAGAGTGTGGACCAGGCCGCCCAGCGGGGCAAGCAGGCCGCCTATTCGGCTACGGCCACCTATGCCCAGCGGGGGCAGATTGTCATGGACGGACAGCTGGGCCAGGAGTTCATCAGCCAGTTTGCCAAAGAGACCCAGGACGCCCAAATGGGCCGGGACGTAAGTGACTTCGGCCTGGGATTCCTGCCGGAGGCTGGCATTAACCTGGACTGGGAGCCGGGGCAGATGCAGATCCGCTATGAGATGGATAAGATGAATTTCGATTGGAAGACCAGCGGCGTGGGCTTTGAGTTTACGCCGGGGGACATTGAGTTCACCATGACGCAGCGCCCGGAGGTTATCATCAAGTACATTGGCGGCGCGGTTTATGTTCCGCCTTCGGCCGACCCCAACTACCAGCCGGTAGACGTTAAGGCCTAACGCCGGGAGGAGCCTTTTTGAAGCTTTTAACCAAGTATTTTGGAGAGATCGAGTACGATGGGGATGATGTGCTCCACTTTCCCAAGGGTCTTTTCGCTTTTGAAGATGAGCTGGAGTTTCTGCTGCTGCCCTTTTCTGGCAGCAACGGGACGCTGCTCTGCCTGCAAAGCCTAAAAACGCCTCAGCTGGCTTTTGTGGCCATGAACCCCTTCGCCCTGGATGGCGCTTACACCCCGGTGCTTCAGCCGGAAGAGCTGGAATATTTGGGGGTGAAAGAGAGCACGGAGCTATGCTATTATGTGCTCTGTGTGGTGAAAAATCCCGTAGCGGCCAGCACAGTAAACCTAAAATGCCCCGTGGTGGTGAACATTGACACCCGGCGCTGCATGCAGGTGATTCTGGACGGGGACGAGTACGGCATGCGCCACATGTTGTCGGAGTTTGAAGGAGAGGGGGCTAAACCTTGCTGATCCTTCGCCGCCGTATGGGCCAGTCCTTCCTGATTGGGGAGGATGTGAAGATCACAATCATTGCCACGAAAGATAAGGAAGTGCAAATTGCCATTGACGCCCCCAAGGAGGTGCCCGTGCTGCGCAGCGAACTGATTTACGCCATGAGCGCCAACCGGGACGCCGCTAACGAGGAAAGCCTGCCTCAGGAGCTGCTTGCGGCTTTCTCCATGCTGGCCAAGGACCCGCCCCACGGGGAGCCCAGCGGAAACTGACAAAAAGACGCGGATTGTTCCGCGTCTTTCATTTTTGGCAAAAAAAGCCCCCGAAAACCGGGGGCGGCAGGAGCTTAACCATCGGACTTGCGGGGCGCGCCCAAACGCATGGAGCCATCGCTGTTGGCGGCGTGCCGGGGGTGGGCGGAGACCTTCTGGCAGGCCCACATCAGCTGGGCAGTGACAGCGGCCTCATAACGGCCTTCGTACACAGAAAGCATCGGGATGCCCTCGCTTTCGGGCACCACAATGTATTTGGCCGGAAGACTGGAAAGGGTGAGGGCCACCACGTCCGTGCGGCAGCGCGGGCAGGTGCACATGTGGAAGCGTTCCATGAGTTTGTCTACCCGGTCCTCTACCAGAGCCTGCATGACGTTTAGGTAGGTGACTTCCTCCATTCGGTCGTGCTGCTCCGGAGACTGGGGCTCCGGCTGAGGCGGGGCCGCTTCCACCGGCGCGGGCTGGGGCTCCGGCTGGGGCGGGGCCGCTTCCACCGGCGCAGGCTGGGGCTCCGGCTGGGGCGGGGCGGCCTCTACCGGCGCAGGCTGGGGCTCCGGCTGGGGCGGGGCGGCCTCTACCGGCGCGGGCTGGGGTTCCGGCTGAGGCGGAGCGGCTTCCACCGGCGCGGGGATGGCCTCCGCCGCAGGAGGCTGGAAGGGCTGGAAATCTTCCTCCACCGGGACAGGCGCGGGGGCCTGAACGGGTTCCGCCTCCAGCTCGGCCAGCAGGTCCTCCTCCAGGGCGCTGCGGATGGACTCGGCCACGGCCTCGTTTTCGGCGGCTGTGGGCGGAGGGGCCATGGGCGCGGGGGCTCCGGCGGACTGCGCTACATGGCTCTGGCGCTTGGGAGCGGCCTCGTGGGAGTCTCCGGCCAGCAGGTTCAGCACATGGGCGGTTTTGTTCGACTTGGTAGGCGTTTTGTTGGACTTGGAATTTTTGTTGTTGGATTTGTTAGCCATACATGGACCACGATCCTTTCAAAAAATAGTGAGCGGGCAGGCGCTGCTTGGGCGCGGCTTAGGGCAAAGCCAGCAGCTCGTCCAAAAGGGCCTGAAAGTCATGGGAGGGGTTGGAGCTGGGGGCGTAGGAAAGTACGCTTTCGCCGTGGGCGGGGGCCTCGGCCACCACCACGCTGGTGCGTATTTTGGTCTCCAGCACCTGAGTGTCCAGGCGCTGGGCAATCTCGCTGGAAAGCTCCAGGACCTCCCGGTTGAGCGTCAGGCGGGCGTTGAATTTGTTCAGCAGAATGCCCAGCACCCGCAGGTCCGGGTTGTAGTACTTGCGCACAGTGTTGATGGTGTCACGGATCTGAGAGATGCCCAGCAGGCTGAGAATCTCCGGCGCCATGGGAATAATCAGCGCACCGGAGGACACATAGGCGTTGATGGTGAGAATATTTAAGGCTGGCGGGGTGTCGATGATGATATAGTCGTAATGGCGCTCTACTTTGGTAAGCTCGTTTTTCAGCAGATATTCCCGGCCGGGGGCGTTAAACTCCAGCTCGGCGGTGGAGAGCAGAATATTGGAGGGCAGCATGTCGCCCAGGTCCGTGGCCACAATCGCTTCCGCAATGGGCACAGAGCCCTTGAGCACCTCGTAAACGGTTTCGCTGTTTTCAATGTCCAGCCCGGCGGAGAAGCCCAGGCTTCCCTGGGGGTCCAGGTCCACGCCCAGCACCCGGTAGCCCCGCATGTGCAGGGCGTTGATGAGGGAGAGGGAGGTGGTGGTTTTTCCCACGCCGCCTTTCTGGTTGGTTACGGCAATGATTTTTTCCATAAGCAAATCACCGTGCGGTACGGGCAATGCCGGGGCCCGGTACCGGTCCTTTCCTAAAGTTGATGAAAATTTGCCCGTCAGCAAAATTTTACGGAAAGCCCTTATCTTTCTATTAGTAATGTCGATATAAATAGATGAAGAGTTAAGTGTTTTCGCGTGAATTCTCAGGAAGAAGCAAAATTTTTTCCCGGGGTGGAACGCTTGGAACAGCCCAATTCGTTCTCTAGTCCTATGGTAACACAAAAAAGGAGTGAATGCAATGGCTTCTATCACAAGTTTAATGAACAGCAGTACCAGCAGCACCAGCAGTTTGTATGGCAACCGGAACGTGATCAGCGGCCTGGCCAGCGGTATGGACACCGAGGCCATGATCGAAAACAGCGTTGCGGGCTATAAGTCGAAGATCACCAGCCTGCAGCAGCAGATGACCAAGCTGCAGTGGAAGCAGGACGCTTACCGCAACCTGATCAGCCAGATGAACAATATTCTCAACAAGTACACTTCCTTTACCAGCAGCACCAACCTGATGAGCTCCTCTTTCTTCAGCAAGGCAGTGAACGCCATTGCCAACGGCGCCAACGCCTCTAAGGTGAGCGTAACGGGCAAGGGCACCAGCAATGTGCAGATTGACCGCATCAAGCAGCTGGCCCAGGCGGCCACTTACGCGGTGGACGCCAAGGGCTTGGCCAGCAAAGGCGCGGCTACCGAGGCCATCAAATGGGATGACCCCATTGAGACCAGCAATGTAAGCGGCTCTATGACCCTCTTGGTCGGCGGCATGGCCGACTCCAGCAAGGCGACCCGCTTGAACATCCGCTTTTCGGAAAGCCAGGTTTTCCAAAACGCGGACGAGATGGCTGCGGCGATTAACGAGCAGCTGAGCAAGCAGCAGATTGGCTCCAGCCCCGCCAGCGATAAGATTGAGGCGGTGGCAGTGGATGGGGTTATTTCCTTCAAGGAAAAGGGCACGGGAAACGGCCTGCGCATCTCCAACGCCAGCGGCGGCTTGAAAGAGCTTTTTGGGTCAACAGATGCCGATGGCAACACTACTTTTAATCTGGATTCCAGACCTACCGGCGAGGGCACGGGCGAGGTTCCGCTGATTAACCGCCAGGACCGCGCCGAATACTTGAAAGAGCAGACCGTTAACATCACCCTGGACGGCAAGACCAAGAGCATTAAGCTGGGCGATAGATCGGAAGAGCACACGTCTGAACTCCAGTCACGGAATGT
>CAJUNS010000048.1 GCA_910587995.1 uncultured Oscillospiraceae bacterium
GAGTGTCCGTTTCGGAGAGCTTTTCGTGTTCCCCCGCCCGTAGGGCGGGGGAACATAGATGATTATCTCTGCGGTTGGGACACACCCTAAAACATTTTTCCCTTGCTTTTGCTGTGGGTTTCGTGTATAATACAAAATACAGTGTCACAGAGGGAGATGGTTGACTTTGAAATGCCCATACTGCGGCTATACGGAAAGCAAAGTGGTGGATTCCCGGCCGACCGACGAAGGCGAACGCATCCGCCGCCGCCGGGAGTGCCTGAAATGCGGCAAGCGGTTTACGACTTACGAGGTCATCGAGAATGTGCCCATTGTGGTCATCAAAAAGGACCGGTCCCGGGAGGCTTTCGACCGCTCGAAGCTGCTTAACGGTTTGCTGCGGGCCTGCGAAAAGCGCCCGGTGTCCATGGACACCTTGGAGCACATCGTCAATGAGATTGAAGTCTTACTGCAAAATTCGCTGGATAAGGAGGTCTCCTCCCAACGCATTGGCACCTATGCCATGGAAAAGCTGAAAACCGTGGACGAGGTGGCCTATGTGCGGTTTGCTTCGGTGTACCGGCAGTTTAAGGACATCAACAGCTTTATGGAAGAGCTGAGTAAGATTATCAGCAGCAAACAGAAGCTGGACGAGCTGGGGGCCAAATAACCATTTGCTTTCGCTCAGAAAAGCAGGCGCGCCGGAATCCGGCGTGCCTTTTTCTGCTGTTTCTTATGGGTCGGGGCGGTTTTTCAGGGGAGCGCCCGCCCGAAAGCCCTGGCTTTTACAGGGTCGCGGCCAGCTCCTTTAAGTAGGCCCGGAAGCTTTCGCCGATTTCCGGGTGCCGCAGGGCGGTCTCCACCCCGGCCTGCATCACGCCCAGCTTGCTGCCCATGTCATAGCGGGTCCCGGTAAAGTCCACGGCCACAATGCCCGGGCCCCGGGCCAGCTCCTTCATGGCGTCGGTCAGCTGGATCTCGTTGTTAGCCCCCGGCGGGGTGCGGTCCAAAATGTCGAAGATTTCCGGCGGCAGCACACAGCGGCCCAAAATGGAATAAAGAGAGAATTCCTGGCCGGGCTGAGGCTTTTCGATCATATCCGTGCACCGGAAGCGGTTATCCTCCAGGGGCTCCACCTTTAGGGAGGAATATTTGCGGATGGCCGCCCGGCTCACCTCTTTCACCCCTACCACGCCCAGGCCGTGCTTCTCATAGGCCCGGATCAGCTGGCCGCAGGCGGGGTCCCCGCCCAAAATCACATCGTCGCCATACAGCACGGCAAAGGGCTCGTTGCCAATGAAATTCCGGGCCCGGTTCACCGCGTGGCCCAGCCCCAGGGTTTCTTTTTGGCGCACATACCAAATGTTGGCCAGACGGGAAATGCTGACCACCTCTTCCAGAATACCGGCCTTATCCGGGTCCTGGGCCAGGCGGGCTTCCAGCTCGGGCGCCCGGTCGAAGTGGTCCTCCAAAAGCCCCTTGCCCCGGTTGGTGATGATGAGGATATCCTCAATGCCGGAAGCGGCGGCTTCCTCCACAATATATTGTATGGCGGGCTTGTCCACAATGGGGAGCATCTCCTTGGGCATGGCCTTGGTGGCGGGCAGGACCCGGGTCCCCAGGCCAGCGGCCGGGATCACCGCTTTCCGTACTTTTTTCATGACAATTTCTCCTTTTCAATATGGCCTTCCGGCGGCGCGGGTCCGCGAAGGGAACTTCTGGAAACATTCGTGAAGAGAGGCTCCCAGCGTCCTCTTCGGCGAAGCCGCGGAGGGCTTCCAACAATGGTTCCATGTTTGAGCAGGCAGCCTTGGGCCGCCGCCATTTGGTTGTGGGGCGCGCCCGCCGGAGAGCGGGCAGAGGGCTTTAAAGCAGCAGGGGCACCACGTTGACCAGCAGGAAGTAGCACACGAACATGCACACGGCCACTGAGGTGTTCACGCCGCCTTTGGCGTCCAGGGTCATGTTGGGATAGTCGGCCAAATTGGCGGCCTTGACCTGCCGGACTGTGCGGATGCAGTGGTTCATATACATTTTGTTGCCCCGAATGCCAGTAAAGAGCATCAGCGCCAGCAGCAGCAGCAGGCAGAGCATAGGCAGGCAGATTTTAAGGTAGAGGGCGGGGTTTTCCGTCAAAAGCTGGCTGATGACGATCATCTGCTCGCTGGTAGGGGCAAAGCCCCGGGTCACGTCCATGCCCGCCTGCTCCATCAGGGACATCAGGGCCGGGGTGGCCACAAAAATGGAGGAGGACAGGTACAGCAGATAGATCACCAGCATCAGCCCGGTGATGACAGCGCCCTGCTTATACTGCTTGCGGTAGAGCATCCAGGCCCCGGAAAAGAGGAAGGCCGAAAAGCTGAATTTATTGCGGCCGGTCTGCTTCATGTAGCGGAAGACCGGCATATAGTAGGCGGTGTTCTGCTTCACCAGCTTGGAAGCGTCTCCATAGCTGACCCCGCTGTCCAGGGTGTCGGCGGGGTTTACGCCGCCCATGGGGTCAAAGGCAAAGGGCATGGCCCCAGGGTACTGGCCCCGGCTGGAATAGGGCGCTTGGCCCGGGTAGGGGCCGCGGGAGGACGCGCCGTATGGGGTATAAGGAGGCGGCTGGGTGTGGGGCTGGGCTTGCTGGCCGGGCTGGGAGCCCTCTGTCAAGGCCGCGCCGCAGCGGTTGCAGAACATGGCGCTGTGGGCGTTCAAGCAGCCGCAGGCGGGACACTCCCGGTCCTTGACCTCCGCTGAAACCGGAGGCTTGGGCGGCGGGGGAGGAGCCCATTCTTTGCCAGCCTGGTGGAGCTCGGGAAAAACGCACTGGCCCTTTTGGGCATAGCAGTCCCGGTGGTAGGGCGCGCCGCATTGGGGGCAGACCACGATATCGTCATCCTCTTTGAAAGGAACCCCGCAGACGGGGCATTTTATGCCGGTAAAATCAATCATAGCCAAAAGCCATTCCCTCTCTAATGAAAAATCCATATATTCTGCCTAGGTGCGGCAATTCGATGGAACTATATTGACTATTGTACACGATTCCGCCGAAAAGTGCAACGGGGCGGACATGAATTTTCATTCTGTTAACAACTTGGGGCGGCAAAAGGCCGGGAAAGCTCCGCCGCAAAGGAGCTTTCCCGGCCATGGGCCTTATGTTATAGTAAGCGCACTTAAAAATCGGTAAATACCGATTTTTAAGTCTGGCGGCGCGGGCGTGCCCGTGCCGTCAGATTCAAAAGAGGTGATACCTCTTTTGAACTGCGTTAACTATATGCCATATTTGCGGGCGAACTCCCGCACGTTCTCTGTCCAGTGGGGGAATTGGAAGCTGGCCTCTATGTCCTTGGGGTCAATGTAGGCCCCGTCCATAATGGCCTGACAGGCCGCCTCGGCGGTCATGGCTTCCCGGGTGTAGGGCTCGGCCATATACTTCTCGAACTCCATGTTCATCTTCAGGTCGATGCCGCCCACAGCGCCGGTGTAGAAGAAGCTGCCCTTGCCCAGCAGCTGGCCCATGCGCTCCACACACTCCACGCCCTCCCGCAGCTGGGCGATGGTGACGGTGCGGGTGAATTCTCCGGGCCCCTTGGCCGGGTTATCACGCAGCAGAATGTTGTCGATGGTGGTGTCCAGAGCTTCGGCCAGGCTAGGCAGCAGAGCCACGTCTGGCAGGGCTTCGCCGCGCTCCCATTTGCTCACCGCCTGAAAGCTGATGTGCAGGCGGTCGCCCAGCTGGTTTTGCGTGAGCCCCTGTATTTTGCGCAGGCGGTAAATGCGGGCTCCCACTTTCATGGGGTTTATTTCCATAGGAATGCCTCCTTTGAGGTTGGGATGTTTTTTTGACAGGCGCCTTACGGGATTATTATAGTACAGAGTGGATGGGGGCGCAATAAACGGCGGGGTTAACTTGAAAGGAGAGTTCTCAACCAGAGGTTGAGCGGAAACAATCTTCCAGAAGTTTTCCCGCGCCGCGCTTTACTTTTTTCCCTAAATCAAGTATAATGAAGTTTATTAACCGCAAATCAATCGAGAACCGGCCGCTCCGCCCCATGCGGCCCCTTTACAGAATCTCAGAAAGCGAGCGAACCCTATATGATCCAATTTGAGGAACTGCAACGCCAGCTGGACGCCCACCAAGAGGGCCTTGCCGCCCTGGGCGAGTCCCTGGCCCTTCCCCGCCTGCGGGAGGAAGTGGAGATGCTGGAGCACAAGTCGGCGGAGCCCGGCTTTTGGGACAACATGCAGCAGGCGCAAAAAATCACCCAGCGGATGGCCGCCCTAAAGGCCAAGGACGAGAGCTTCCAGAAGCTCTGCGCCCGCTGCGAGGACGCCGCCGCCCTGATTGAGCTGGGCGACGAGGCCGAGGACCTGAGCCTGATTGCCGAGATTCAGGAAGAGCTTGACGCCGTGGGCGCGGAGATGGAGGCCATGCGCCTTTCCACCCTGCTCACCGGGGAGTATGACGGCCACAACGCTATTCTCACCTTCCATGCCGGGTCCGGCGGCACCGAGGCCCAGGACTGGGCGGAAATGCTTTTTCGCATGTACAACCGCTGGGCCGAGCGCCGGGGCTTTAAGGTCACCACCCTGGACTACCTGGACGGAGACGAGGCCGGGCTCAAGTCCGCCTCCATTCTGGTGGAGGGGGAGAACGCCTATGGCTATCTCAAGTCCGAGGCCGGGGTGCACCGGCTGGTGCGGGTGTCCCCCTTTGACGCGGCGGGCCGGCGGCATACCTCCTTCTCCTCTTTGGAAGTGATGCCCGAAATTGAGGAGGACAACAGCGTGGAGATTAACCCGGACGACATAAAGATGGAGGTCTACCGGGCCTCCGGCGCGGGTGGCCAGAAGGTTAACAAGACCTCTTCCGCCGTGCGGCTGATCCACATCCCCACGGGCATTGTGGTGGCCTGCCAGGTGGAGCGCAGCCAGACCCAGAACCGGGAAGTGGCCATGAAAATGCTGATCTCCAAGCTGGTGGAGATTAAGGAGCGGGAGAACCTGGAGAAGATTTCCGACATCAAGGGCGAGCAGAAGGAGATCACCTGGGGCAGCCAGATACGATCCTATGTATTTATGCCCTACACTATGGTAAAGGACCACCGCACCGGCCATGAAACCGGCAATGTAAACGCCGTGATGGACGGGGAGCTGGATGGCTTTATCAATGCCTACCTTACCGCCCAAAGCCAGGGGACCCTGGGCGAAAACCTGGAATAAGGAGAAAAACCATGAATTTTGAACTGGTTCCGGTGAAGGAGGAGGAAAAGGAGATCCTGCGGAATTTGCTGGAAAAATATCTCTATGAGTTTTCCCAGTATGAGCTGGAGGACGTGAACCCTCTGGGGCTTTATGGCTACAGCTATCTGGACTGCTACTGGACCGAAGAGGGCCGGTGGGCGTTCTTTCTCAAGGCGGATGGCAGGCTGGCGGGGCTGGCTATGGTCAACGACTACCCCGAGGCGGGGAAAACAGACTACTGTATGTCTGAGTTTTTTGTTATGTACAAGTACCGGCGCTGCGGCTTAGGCGCTTGGGCGGTCCGCCAGCTCTTCGACCGCTTCAAAGGTTCCTGGCAGCTGAAGCGGCACCCCAAGAACCTGCCCTCTGTGGCTTTTTGGGATAAGGTGGTGGGGGACTACACCCAGGGAAATTACCGGGTGGAAAGCCGCCCCGACGCGGCCTACCCGGACGGTACGCCGGGGGACGTGTTCTTTTTCTCCACATAACGCCATAATCCAATAAAAAGGGAAGCCATTTGTAAATTTTTTTCAAAGGCTTCCCTTTTTTGGCCCTTTGTGGTAGAATGCTCTTAGGCCAAAATAAATTATGTCAATTGGCCCTTGCCGCTGGCTCCTCCGCCCTGGGGGAGCGAACAGCCCCGGCTGGGGGCTCTTAAGGCCGCAGGGACTTTGAGTCTCGTCTGCCCGATCCCCACTGAGGGCCTTCCCACGGCAGACGCTCACGCCTGCAAGCCTGCCATCTTTTGAAAAAGGTGGACAAAAACTTCTATTTGCATTTTTTAATTTGTTACTGGCGAGTGGCCGGGTTGGGCACAGTTAATGTTTGGAAGCGGCAGGCTTCGTTCCTACCGGACCCCAAACCGGGCCCCAAGCCCGCCGCACCGCCCTCGAAAAATCGTCTAAAAGTTTTTGATCAAACTTTTTTCAAAAAGTTTGCGGAGCGCGAGGCAGAGCCTCGTGGCCTCCCCCAGCCGAAGATCGCTGAATCATGGGCAGCACCCATGGTAGAAAGGATGGTAAAACATGAGTCAAAACACTGATGTCTTCGAGAGCTACGAGTCCGAGGTCCGGTCCTACTGCCGCAACTTCCCGGCGGTTTTCACCACCGCTAAGGGGCCCTTTCTCTATGACGAGGAGGGCCGGGAGTATATCGATTTCTTCTGCGGCGCGGGGGCGCTGAACTACGGCCACAACCCGGATTTGATTCGGGACCGGTTGGTGGAGTATCTGCAAAAAGACGGCGTGATGCACGCTTTAGACATGTATACGCGGCCCAAGCGGGAGTTTATTGAATTTTATGAGGAAAAAATCCTAAAGCCCCGGGGGCTGAACTATAAGATTCAGTTTCCCGGCCCCACCGGCACCAACGCGGTGGAGGCTGCCCTGAAGCTGGCCCGCAAGGTAAAGCGGCGGACCAATATTTTCGCCATGATGGGCGGCTTTCACGGCATGACCCTGGGCTCCATTGCCCTGACCACCGACGCCTCCAGCCGGGCCGGGGCGGGCGTGCCCCTTACCAACGTAACCCATGTGCCCGCCCCTTATATGTTCCCGGGGCTGGACACCCTGCAATATATCGAGACCCTTCTCACCGACGACCACTCCGGCGTGGAAAAGCCCGCGGCCATCATTCTGGAAACCGTGCAGGCGGATGGAGGCATCTACCCCTTCCCGGCGGAGTGGCTCCAGGGCCTGCGGGCCCTGTGCGACCGGCATGACATTTTGATGATTGTGGACGACGTACAGGTGGGCTGCGCCCGGACCGGCTGGTTCTTCTCCTTTGAGCGGGCGGGCATTGTGCCGGATATTGTCACCCAGAGTAAGTCCATTGGGGGCTACGGTATGCCCTTTGCTCTGGTGCTGATTAAGCCCCAGCTGGACATTTGGCAGCCCGGCGAGCACAACGGCACCTTCCGGGGCTATCAGCTGAGCATGGTGGCCGCCAAAGCGGGCCTGGAGCTGATGCTGGACCAGCAGGTGGAAGCGGGCGTGCGGCAAAAAGGGGAGATCATCGCCCAGTATATGGATGAAATTCGGGCCATTGCGCCGGACAAGATTGAGACCCGGGGCCTGGGCTTTGTGTGGGGCGTGGACCTGGCTGGATGCGACGAGCCCGATGCCCCCGGCGCGGCCAGCAAGCGGGTGCTGGATGAGTGCTTCCGAAAGGGCCTGATTGTGGAGCGGGTAGGCCGGGGCAACGCCGTGGTTAAGGTGATGCCCGAGCTGCTGATTGACGAGGCCGCCCTGCGCCGGGGCCTGGAGATTTTGAAAGAAGCCGTGGGCAAGACCCTGGGATAAACGGACGCGGCGGAGCGCCCAGCCAATAAAAAGAAAAGGTACCTCCTTTTGGGAGGTACCTTTTTTGCGTCCGCTTACCGCAGATGCCAAACGTCTTCGTTGTACTGGGCAATGGCCCGGTCGGAGGAGAAGAACCCGGCCTTGGCAATGTTTGCCAGCATCTTCTTGGCCCAGGCCTGGCGGTCTTCGTAGCTTGCCAGCAGGGCCTCCTTGGCCTGGATATACTCTTTCACGTCCAGCAGGGCCATGAACCAGTCCTTGCGGCTCATGTCCTTGTAGAGGCGGCCCAGGTTC
This sequence comes from uncultured Oscillospiraceae bacterium, assembly GCA_910587995.1. Lineage (GTDB taxonomy): Bacteria > Bacillota > Clostridia > Oscillospirales > Acutalibacteraceae > Acutalibacter. Next base: position 7,803 of record CAJUNS010000048.1, read on the forward strand.
TCCGGGTCGCCCAGGCGCATCATCGTGGGGCTGATGATGAAGTCCAGCAGCTCCTCGATCTCCGGGTCCTCCGGGTAGAAGGCGGCGGGGCTGTAGCGGTCCGGTCCCTCCTCATAGAGGTGGATGACCTCTTCGCTGGACTTGCCGAAGATGCAGATGTTTTCATCCCCCACCAGCTCATGAATCTCCACATTGGCCCCGTCCTCGGTGCCCAAAGTAACCGCGCCGTTGAGCATGAACTTCATGTTGCCCGTGCCGCTGGCTTCCTTCGAGGCCAGGGAGATCTGCTCGGACACATCGCAGGCGGGAATCAGCTTTTCCGCCCAGGTGACATTGTAGTTTTCCACCATCACCACGTCCAGCCAGGGGCTCACCTCCGGGTCGTTCTGGATGATATCCCGTAGGCAGAGGATGAGATGGATGATGTCTTTGGCAATGATATAGGCGGGCGCGGCCTTGGCCCCAAAAAGCAGGGTCAGCTTCCGGGCGGGCTTGTGGCCGGCCTTGATCTGCTTATATTTCCAGATAATATACAGGGCGTTCATCTGCTGGCGCTTGTACTCGTGCAGGCGCTT
>CAJUNS010000049.1 GCA_910587995.1 uncultured Oscillospiraceae bacterium
GTCCTCAACGAGGGGGACTCCATCTACTACAACTCCGGCACCCCCCACGGCATGATTGCCACCGGCGGGGAGGACTGCCAGCTTTACGCCATGGTGATGAAGGGCACTGAGGACCAGCCTCCCCAGGAGGACCGCTTCCAGCGGCTGATTGACCGGAAGCTGGCCCGGCAGAACCGGGACAATGTATCCGGCCCCTTTGTGGAAACCTCCCTGGATGAAAACGGCGTTCTCAACGGGATTCGCTTTAAAAACGAGGATAATTTCAATTTCGCCTTTGATATTGTAGACGAAATTGCCCGGCGGACCCCGGATAAGCTGGCCATGCTCCATGTGGACCGGGAGAAAAACGAGCGCCGGTTCACCTTCTCCCACATCAGCCGCCTTTCCAACCAGACCGCCAACTATCTGGAATCTTTGGGCGTCCGCCGGGGCGACAAGGTGCTGGTGGTGCTCAAGCGCCACTACCAGTTCTGGTATGTGATCACCGCTTTGCACAAAATGGGCGCGGTGGTCATTCCCGCTACCAATCAGCTGATGGAGCACGACTTTGACTACCGGTTCCAGGCGGCGGGGGTCAAGGCTGTTATCTGCACAGCGGATGGCGAAACCGCCAGAGAGGCCGGCCGGGCAGCGGACCATTGCCCCGGGGTGGAAGTGAAAATTCTGGTAGGCGAAAACCACAGCGGACTGACCGGCTGGCATGATTTTGACCGGGAGATGGCCTCCCATTCGGACGTGTACCAGCGCAAGCCGGACTCCCCCTGCGGAAACGATTTGATGCTGATGTACTTTACCTCCGGCACCACCGGGTACCCCAAAATTGCCGAGCACAGCTATAAATACGCCCTGGGCCACTACATTACGGCCCGCTACTGGCACAATGTTAACCCGGACGGCCTGCATTTCACCATTTCGGACACAGGCTGGGGCAAGGCCATGTGGGGCAAGTACTATGGCCAGTGGATGTGCGAGGCGGCCATCTTCACCTATGATTTCGACCGGTTTGACGCCCACGACATTTTGCCCATGTTCGCAAAATACCACATCACCACCTTCTGCGCCCCGCCTACCATGTACCGTTTCTTCATCAAGGAGGACCTCAGCAAGTACGACCTGTCCGGCATTGAATACTCCACCACCGCTGGGGAGGCCCTGAACCCGGAGGTCTATGAGCAGTGGAAGCGGGCCACGGGCCTGATGCTGATGGAGGGCTTTGGCCAGACGGAGACCACCTGCGTCATCTACAATCCGGTGGGCTCCATCCCCAAGGTGGGGTCCATGGGCGTGCCCAGCCCCCTGTATGATGTGGATTTGGTCCTCCCGGACGGGACCAGCGCCCCGGTAGGGGAAACCGGCGAGATTGTCATTCGAACCGGCGGGAAAGCGCCTTGCGGCCTGTTCCGGGGATATTACCAGGACGAGGCAAACACCAAGGCCTCCTGGTACGATGGCATGTACCACACCGGCGACACCGCCTGGCGGGACGAGGACGGGTACTTCTGGTATGTGGGCCGCACCGATGACGTGATCAAGTCTTCCGGCTACCGCATTGGGCCCTTTGAGATTGAGAGCGTGATTATGGAGCTGCCCTATGTGCTGGAATGCGCCATCACCGCCGCGCCGGACCCCATCCGGGGCCAGGTGGTCAAGGCCACCATTGTGCTTACGGCAGGCACCCAGCCCAGCGGCGAGCTGAAGAAAGAGATTCAGACTTACGTGAAAAAGCACACCGCGCCCTATAAGTATCCCCGCATTGTGGAGTTCCGCCAAGAGCTGCCCAAGACGTTCAGCGGGAAGATTCGCCGGGTGGAGCTAAGGGGTGAGGTAAAATAATATTTTTGCGAAAGGATTGTTACCCATGCACACAAGAGAAGTTCCCTTCACACTGAAAGACGGCCGCAAAGCCCTCTTGCGCAATCCCCAAAACAGAGACATAACGGGGCTGTTGGACTACCTGGTAAAGTCCGCGGACGAGAGCGGCGAGTTCATCCTGCGCTCGCCGGAGGAGTGCGGCAAATATACAGCCGAGGGCGAAGCCAAGTGGATAGAGACAATGAACGCCTCCGAGACCTCGGCGACACTGGTCTGCGAGGTGGACGGTAAAATTGCAGGAAACTGTGAGGTCGTCCGGCACACCCAGCTGAAACTCCGCCACCGGGCCAGTATCGGCGTCGCACTCACAAAGGAGTTTTGGGGCCTGGGCATCGGCACGGCCATGTTTCAGGAGATGATACAAATCGCCAAAGGCTGGGATGGCGTTACCCAGCTGGAGCTGGAATTTGTAGAGGGCAATGCCCGGGCCAGGGCTCTGTATGAAAAGATGGGCTTCCGCATTGTAGGCGTGCGGCCGGATGCTTTCCGGATGAAGGATGGAAGCCTGCGAAACGAGTATATAATGATGCTGAAGCTTGAGCTATAGCAGGGGATTGGATATGGAATTTAGATTAAAAAACGGCGAGGCGCTCACCCTGCGCCCGCCAACTGTCCAGGATGCAAAGGCCCTCATCCAGGTAATGCGCCAGATGGATGCCGAAAGCCCTTTTTAGCCCGCAACCCGGGAGAATTCAGCTTCAGCATCGAACAGGAGTCCGCGCTTATCAAGACCATGGAGGAAAACCCGGATTTACAGTGGTACACAGCATTTTGCCAGGGCCGGTTGGTGGGGCAGAGTTCCGCCGGGCTGGTGAACGGCCGGTGGCAAAGGCGCCGGCACAGGGCCCAGGTTGGCTTTGTGGTGTTGAAAGCTTTCTGGGGTCTGGGCATTGGAGGCAGGCTGATGGAGAACTGCCTGGCCTGGTGCAGACAGCAGGGCTGCGAACAGGTGGAGCTGGACGTGGTGGCCCATAACCAGCGGGCCCTGGATATGTACAAAAGCTTTGGCTTTGAAGCCGTAGGCCTCCGGCCCCGGGCGCTTAAATATCCAGACGTACCTATGCCGGTGAAACCGAGATGATAAAATACCTGTGAGCGCCTTTGCGTGAAAGCCCGGGGATGTGCCGGGGCAGGCGCTTCATTAACCCTCGCTGAAAAGGAGCTGAAAATAAAAAGACCGCTTCCCACCCATTACGGTGCGAGGCGGTCTTTTTGGATGTGAAAGATGCTCTTTTCTATCTATGGCATGCCGGGCCGTTTAACCCCGTTTGATTACAACCGAGTCGTAAGCCGCCAGCTCCGCCGTTGCGATGGCTTGGCCGCTGGCCATGTCCACGCAGCCCTCCGGCAGGGGCACGCTTTGGGCCTCGCCGCTGAAATTCTGCAAAAACACGTAGCTCTCTCCGTTCTTCTCCCGCAGGCAGGCCTCCACGCCCTCTGGCGGGGGAGCGGGCAGAGCCCGCTTGCAGGCCAGCTTCTCTGTCAGGCCGCTGTAAAAGTCCCGGTAGAAATCCGCCCCGGCCCGGGCCGCCAGGTAATAGGCCTGGCCTGCGCCGTAGGCATTTACGGTCAAAGCCGGTTCGCCCTGGTAAAAGTCCCGGCCATAGGTTCCCAGCACCTGGGCCCCCTTGGCGTGGATGAGGGCGCACAGCTCCGTGACCGGATAACTCTTTCCGTCCAGCAGAATGCAGTTGCTCTCCCCATCCCACAGGCCGTCGGTGGCCTCGTGCCAAAGGCCGAAGACCTCTCCCAGGCCCTCGCCGGGCCAGCCGCCCAGATGGCACAGGTCGTTCTCGTTGACCAGCCCGGTGTGGTAGGTGCCCACCAGAACGCCGCCAGCCTCCACAAAGGCCCGCAGCTTTTCCGCAAAGCCCGCCCGCAGCAGGTACAGCATGGGGGCGATTACCAGTTTATAGCCGCCGATGCCGCATTCTTCATCCACAATGTCCACCGGCACGCCCATGCGCCACAGGGCCCGGTAGTGGGCCCGCACGTCCTCCGCGTAATGAATGCCGCAGTTGCGGGGACCGGCGGCGGTCTCTACCGCCCAGCGGTTTTCGGTATCGAACACCAGCGCCACCTCGGGCTTTACCTGCGAGCCACAAATGGCCTCGTCCAGCTGCTGAAGCCTGCGGCCCACCTGCTCCACGTCCCGGAACTCCCGTGTGCCGCTGTGTCCGCAGTGGTCCACCACCGCCCCGTGGAACTTCTCCGTGGCGCCCCGGCTCTTCCGGAACTGGAAGTACTGCACCGAGTCGGCCCCGTGTCCCACGGCCTGCATGCTGGAGGCCAGGTGCATACCCGGACGCTTGAGGCGGGAGACCGGCCCCCAGTTGATGACGCTGGGGGTGGACTCCATCAGCAAAAAGGGCTGCTTTTTCAAGGAGCGCATCACATCGTGCCACAGGGCGAAGTCCGCCGCCGTGGCAATGTCCTCCCCGGTGCCCTTCCACTGGGGGTAGGCGTCCCAGGAGACCACGTCCAGCAGGTCCTTGAACTTGAAATAGTTGTAGTAGTAGAAATCATACATCAGATTGGCGGTAACAGGGATGGAGGGATCCGCGGCCTTCACCGCGTTCCCCTCGGCGGCAATAAAGTCCGCCACTTGGTCCGTGACAAAGCGCTTCCAGTCCAGGCTCAGGCCGTGAACCGGCTCCGCATTGCCCCAGGGGCCCCGGGGAGCGGGAGCGTGGATTTCCTCCCAGCTGTTAAAGGTCTGGCTCCAGAAATCCGTCCACCACTGTTTGTTGAGGGCCTCCAAAGAGCCGTACTTCTTCTTCAGCCACTCCCGGAAAGCGGCCTGGCACAGCTCGCAGCGGCATTCGCCCCCATATTCGTTGGAGAGATGCCACAGAATCACCCCAGGGTGTTTGGCAAAGCGTTGGGCCAGAACCGTATTGACTGCCCGCACCTTCTCCCGGTAGACCGGGGAGGTGTAGCAGTGGTTGTGCCGCCCGCCAGAGAGCTCCCGCTGGCCAGCGGCGGTTACCCGGCGGATCTCCGGGTACTTTTCGCTCATCCAGCGGGGCTTGGCGCCAGAAGGGGTGGCCAGCACGGTGTAGACGCCGTTTTCGTAAAGGGTCTGGATGATTTGCTCCAGCCAGTCCAGCTGGTACATCCCCTCCTGGGGCTCCAGCTTGGCCCAGGCGAAAATGCCCAGGGAGACGCAGTTGATGTGGGCCTCTTTCATCAGGGCGATATCCTGTTCCAGAATATCCGGGCGGTCCAGCCATTGGTCGGGGTTGTAGTCGCCGCCGTGGAGCAGGTGGGGAAATTTGGGGGTCAGGGAAGTCATAGGGTTGCTCCTTTCAAAGCTCATATGGCGCGCGGGCTTGCGCGCGTTCTTGAGGTCATTGTACTCCACTTTGCGCGGCGGGTCAAGCCCCAAAAAGGCAGAGGGATTATCTCTGTGTTCTCCGAAACGGACAATCCCAAAGGCAGAGGGAGAGACCGGGCGGCGTCTTGGCCCCCTTAGCTTTCCGCCACCATCATCTTCATGGTCCGGTAGGCCTCTTCCGCCAGCTTTTCCGGGGGCTGGAAGGGCTCTCCCTGGGACTTCGCATAGTCGTTCTGGCTCAGGGCCACGTCCAGGTTCCAAATCTCCTTGTCCAGGGTGCTGGCAAAGCGGGCCCCGGCCAAGTTGTCCAGCAGGGTCCCCAGGGCGGCGATGTTTTCGTCCAGGGTGTAGTATCTGCCCGGGCCGGGCAGCTCCTGGGAGCAGATGCCCTGATAGACCGGCCAGGCGCAGGCCTGGGTGAAGCGGCCGGTGAAAGAGGAGCGCTGGCCCTCGGCGCTCAGAAGGTAATCCAGAAGGAAAAAGGCGTCCTCCGGCCGGGCGCTGTTGCGGTTCACGGCTCCAAAGCAGGTGACCGTGGCCACATAGCCGCCGTCTCGGGAGTAGAAGGGAACAAAGGCCAAAGGCTCCTTGCCGGTGTCGATGCCGTCGAAGGGGTCGTTTTCGTACTGGGTGGTCATGGCGCTCAAATCCTCAAGATACCCCACCTGCAGGCCAAACTGGAAAAAGGGAGGCGCGTCTCCGGCTTTTTGGAGGCCGGTTTCCTTGTCCCAGGAATAGTAGCTTTCCCACTTCTGCCGGGCCTTTAGCAGCCAGGCCAGCAGCTCTTCTTCTGTGAAGGTAAGTTCCTCGGCCTGCCAGTCCGCCAGGGTGGTGAAATAGCTGGACAGGGCTGTGAAGGAGTTGGCCTCTGGGGGAATGGAGGCGGCGAAAAGGGCGGGGCCGCCTTGCTCCATCTCCGCATAGGTCATGGACTGGGAGGGCTGGTGCTGGACCTGGGACTGGCGGTAGCAGGTGACAGGCAGGGTAAAGGCCAGGGGAAGCAGCTCCTGGCCCGCTTCGCTGCGGCCGGCCTCCATCACGGCGGGGACGAGCTTGTCCCATTCCATGAACCGGGCCTTTTCGATGTACGGGTCCAGGGGGAGGAAGATCCTCCGGCCCATGGCCTGTTCGGGAAAGCGGAACAGGGACTGGGCGTCGCTGGTTGGGTACTCGGTGGAGCAGAGAAACAGGTCCGGCCCCTTGCCGCTGAGGATTTCGGTGCGCACATGGGCCAGGGCGGCTTCCCGCTCCTCGCCCTCTTGGGGGAGGTACTGGAATTCCACATCCTGGGGCGCGCCCTCCATCAGGGACAGGTTAAAGAGCAGGTTGTCGCAAAGGGGCGAAGCATCCACATTGGAAAAGCCTCCGGCAAACTCAATATCCACCAGGACCTGAAGAGGGCCTGCGGCTTTGGGCTGGCCGCAGGCAGGGAGCGAGGCCAGAAGGGCCAGGGTCAGAATGAAAGAGAACCATTTTTTCATGAGGATGCCTCCAATCAGATGAGTCACTGGCCAGAGAGGGGGAAACGCGGCTCCGGCGCTTTTCTATAGTATAAAACCAATGGAAATTCTCGTCAAGCGATTTCACCAAATGCAAATGGTTTCTTAATGGAATCTTAATAGCTTTTACAATAAATTGGCCAGACCAGCTGTTGCGGTTCGGTTTTGCCCATAAAAAAGAGGCCGCGGCTAGGCCCGGTCTCTCTTTTATGTGGGGCTGGGGGAGGGGGAAACCAGCTCCAGGGGGACTTCCACTGTGCGGTGCTCGGAGAAGCCCACCCCTTCATAGAGCTGCAGCCAGGCCTCATAGCAGGGGTTGGTCCAGGTGGTTCCGCCGCTGGTCTCGCAGCCCACGGCAATGGCCTTCACCCGGGCGACGCGGCAGGATTCCTCAATTTTGAAGCCGTACCGTTCCCCAAAGGTCTCGCCAGCGGGAACCGCCAGGTCTTGAAAGGTGACCTCCCGAATGTAAAAACCCCGGATGAAGTCGTACTTTGCCTCAATGGCCACAGGGTTGCCGTTGATGTCCCAGGCGGCGAAGGCCACCACGGCCTTTGTCACCGTTTCGCCGGTGCCGTTGCGCACCGTGGCTTGGAGCATGTCGGGAAACAGCGCCTTATACTGCTGGTCCTGCACCACATAACTGGCCGACTCCACAGAAAGCGGCTGCTGGTCCAGCAGGCTGTCAAACTGGGCGGCGTCCAGGGTTTGGGTGGGGCCGCCGGGGCTGGGGGAGGGCGCGGGGCCGGTACCGGCGGAATGGCAGGAGGCCAGGACCAGGCAGAGGGCCAGCGTCAAAGGAAGAAGTTTTGATAGCAAGCGGAACATAGGCCCTCCTTTGGAGAATGGTTTTTCTTCATTGTACACCGAAAAGCCCGGGAAAGTCAACCGGCCGGGGTGAAGAGGGATTGTCCAAACCACAGAGAGAATCATCTGCGTTCCCCCGCCCGTAGGGCGGAGGAACACGAAAAAAACTCCTCGAAATGGACACTCCCGGGCGAAGTGTGCAAGCGCGGGAGGGAACAAAAGGCGGCTCGCAAGCCCCCGCCGTTTGAACGCGCCGGATTTAACATTATAATATAGAAAGAAAAGGGACCGGGATGCGGAATTGAAGTGGCCCCAAAAAGTTAGACAAAGTTAAAAGGGAAAAATTGTTCAAAC
>CAJUNS010000050.1 GCA_910587995.1 uncultured Oscillospiraceae bacterium
GAGAGCATCTCGGGCTTGGGCTCCATCCAGCGGTCGTCCTCCCCCGGGCAGTCCAGAATCCAGCCGCCGGGCTTGGTGACCCGCTCCAGCTCAGCCAGCTCACTATCGTAGTCATCGCCCAGCACATGGCCGGACATGACCACGTCAAAGGTGCTGTCCTCATAGGGCAGGCAGTCACACATGCCGTCCAGCACAGTGACGTTTGAAACATCCTCCCGCCGCAGCTTTTCCCGCATGAACTCCCGCAGCCGGTCCACCGGCTCGCTGGCGTACACGTGCCGGGCCTGCTCCGCTGCCGCGAAGGTCAGCCGCCCAGTGCCAGCGCCCACATCCAGCACCAGCCTGCCGGAAAAGTCCGCCAGCTCAAACAGCCGGGCCTTGTCCCAGGCGTAGATATAGGGGCAGTTTTGCTCCATCAGCTCTGGGTACACATAGACCACCGCCCAGTCGATTTGGTCCAGGACAAAGCATTCCGCAGCGCGGATTTCCTCTGCCGGAACATTTTGAGGAGCGGACGCCAGGAGTGCATCCACATAGGCTGCTGTCTCCGGAGCCTTCTCCTTACAGTACCAGGCCACGGCCGGATGATTTGCCAGGGCAATGGCCAGGCTTTTGTCGTACTCCTCCCCGTACCAGGGGCCGCAGACCTGGCCCACAAGCCGGTGGTCCATGAGAAGGATGCAGTTGATGGAAATATCAGCTGGGTTAATCCAGTGAAATGACATAGAATACCTCCGTTGTTACAGGAGGGTCAGAAATTTGCCCTCCTGGTGATAGGATAAACCGGGCAGTTATTATACTTCATAATACTCATCCTTTCTAAAAGCAGTGGGACAGGCCTGAACCTGTCCCACTTATTCTATCTGTTTTCAGCCGCAAAGTCAAGGGCTTTGCCTGTTCAGAAAGATACCACCAGCTGCATTTTGAACCGCTCCTCACCAAACACCGCATGAGGAACATCCTTGGGCATAATCAGCGTCTCCCCCGGACCCAATAGAAACACCTGTCCGCCTACGGTGAAGCGGCCCCAAAATCCATGCATGCGTTCCACGTCCACCCCCAACCCATAGTGGTGCATAAAGAACAGGTCATAGGCAAAATCCGAGGAGCGGGCTCCAAGGCCGTCCAAAACCTGGAACAGCTCCCGGCGGTTTTCCGGCGCGTCCAGGTCTTCTTCCCGGCCGATAAAGCGCAGGGCGGGCAGGCTCCGGTATTGGAAGCTTTCCACCTGGAAGCCCTCCTGCTGGCGCTTGACACAGTCCGGCATAAACAGGGCCCACTGGACCCCCGCGTCCATATCCTTCAAAAAAATTAAATAGCCGAAGCGCTCCACTGTGTCCGTGCCTGTGGGACCGTTGGGCATGCCAGCAATTTCCTCCCGGACCTCCTGCCGGAGCATGTGGGTGAAATCTTCTAAAGCCTGGGCGTAAAGAGCCCCGCCGGGGCAGTCGGGCAGAGCCCCGGCCAAGCCCTGGTCAAAGCGGTCCAAAGCTGGAAAAACAGCGAGATTCACCACGCCCTCTGGCTCCAGCTCTCGCAGGCGCGCCCGCAGCCAGGCGTTCTGATTTTGGAACCGCTCCACCACCTGCCGGACCAGCAGGGTCCGGTTTACCTCCAGCGTCTCCGGCGTTCAGGAGCCGCTGTCTAAAAGCCAGCGGGTCAGCCTGTCAAAAGCCTCTGGGTTCTGGCCTCGAGCCGCCAAGGCCCAGGCGCACAGGGCTTGGTACCGCTCCGCCGGGGCGGCGCCGGCGGGGTAGGAATCAAAGTCATACCAATGAAACTGGTCTGGAATTGAGTTAGTCATGATGATTCTCCTTTGACGGCTTGTCAAACACTTTAGACCTTGCTTTACACGCTTCGCGCTTATGCCTCTGGCACAGAGGATGTTTCCCCCTGCCAACGGGCGATTTCCTCCAAAAAGGCTTGGCCATATTTGGCGGCTTTCACCGCGCCTACGCCGGAGACTTGCTGAAATTCCACCATGCTGCCCGGCTGCTTGACCGCCATATCCGCTAAAGCGGCGTTGGAGAACACCATGTAGGCGGGCGCCCGGGCCTCTTCAGCCAGCCGGGCCCGCAGGTTCCGCAGAGCCTCGAACAGACTGGCGTTTTGGACGCTCAAGGCCGGGCCAGAGCTTGGGCCCCAGTTGGCGGAGCGTTTTTCCTCCTGACTTTGGGCCTGACAGGCATAGAGAACACTTTCGCTGCCCCGAAGGACCCTCACTGCCCGGGGGCCCAGCCGAAGCACCGGGAATTCCCCCTCATCCAGGGTCAAATAGCCCTCTGCGGCTAAAAAATCTATGTAGTCACGAATTTGCTCCCGGCTCAGGTCCTTCATGATGCCATAGGTGGGCAGCTTGTCCAGGTCCAGCTGCAACACCCGCTGCTCCCGGCTGCCATGAAGCATCCGCGTAATCAAGGCGGCACCCAAGCTGCGGCGGTATTTCCGCTCCACCCGGGCCACGCCGGAGAGGATTTTCTGCGCCTCCAGGGTAATATCCCGGCGCTCCAGCTGGGCGGCGCAGCTTCCGCAGTTTCCGCAGGCCTCTGGAGCGGCCTCCCCAAAATAAGACAGCAGATAACCCCGCAGGCAACTGGTGGTCTTGCAGTAGGCGGCCATCTGCTCTAGGCGGCGCAGCTCCCGCTGGCGCACCTGCTCCCGCTGCTGGCCGGTGAGGGCCTCGTTTTCCGAGGCGTGGTTGATGAGGAACTTGGCGGTCTGCACATCGCCGGGCGAAAACAGCAGCGCACAGTGGGCGGGCTCTCCGTCCCGGCCGGCGCGTCCCGCCTCTTGGTAATAGCTCTCTATATTTTTGGGCATGTTGTAGTGGACCACAAAGCTTACATTGGACTTGTCGATGCCCATGCCAAAGGCATTGGTGGCAACCATCACCCGGGCCCGGTCGAAGACAAAGTCCTCCTGGTTCTGGCGGCGCTCCTGGTCCTCCAGTCCGGCGTGGTAGCGGGTGGCGGAGACCCCGGCCCCGGCCAGCCGCTGGCATACCGCCTCCACCGCTTTTCGGGTGGCGCAGTAAACAACCCCGCTTTGCTGGGGGCGGCGGGCCAGAAAAGCCTCCAGCCAAGCGTCCTTGTTTTTGGGGCGGGCTACTTCAAAGTAGAGGTTGGGCCGGTCAAAGCCTGTGGTCATGGACAAAGGGTCCCGCAGAAGCAGCAGAGACTGGATATCCGCCTTGACCTGGGCTGTGGCCGTGGCGGTAAAGGCCCCCACCACCGGGCGGCGGGCCAGCTCTTGCATAAACTGGGGGATCTGCAAGTAACTGGGCCGGAAATCCTGACCCCACTGAGAGACGCAGTGGGCCTCATCCACGGCCACCAGGCTGATTTCCACGTCAGAGGCCAACTGTAAGAAGTCCCCGGCCAGCAGGCGCTCGGGGGCCACATAGAGCAGCTTATAGCTCCCGGCCCGAGCGGAGCGGATGACTTCATTCTGCTCGACAAAAGAAAGGGAGGAATTGAGGTAGGCGGCAGGGACCCCTGCCTGACGCAGAGCGGCCACTTGGTCCTTCATGAGCGCGATTAGGGGAGAAATTACCAGAGATAGGCCGGGGAGCATGAGGGCGGGAAGCTGGTAGCAGATGGACTTGCCCGCGCCGGTGGGCATCACCCCCAGCACGTCCCGGCGGGCCAGAAGAGCGTCCACCAGCGCCTCCTGGCCTTCGCGAAAGGCCGTGTGACCGAAAAAGTTTTTTAATAGCCCCAGCTTGTCCATGGGCCGCGCCCCCTTCTTTTCAGATGCTGGGTTTATTCTACCACATTTTGCCTAGAGAGACAAGGCGTTTTGGGGTGGAGGGACAAAGGACGCCGGTGTTGCTTTTTCGGGAGAGAATCCCAATCACGGCCCGGCCATAGGGCGTGCCGGTGTCGATGTTCTCATTGAGAGACACAAAGGCCGCATTGTGGGGAATAAAAATATCCTCAATCAAGTAAAGGGCGTCCTTTTGGCTGCGGGAAAGGCGGTCCAGCTTGTAAACCACCACCGCGCTCACCTTCCCCGCCTGCACATCGGCAATCAGCCGCTGCATCTGCGGCCGGTTCAGGTTGCTCCCGGAAAAACCGGGGTCCGCCAATGTCAAGCACGGAACAAAAATTAAATGTAAATAAACTATGAACACTTCCGAATGGTTTCAACTGCGGGACTACTCGACCTCAGTATCAAAACACTTGGCATATCTGCTAATTAAATCTTCCAGCGCGGTGTGCCCGTTCTCGCAAAGTCGGTTCAGGTTTGTTTCATTTACAATGCCGGTGTCGTGAATCAGAATACCCAGCAACCGAAGGGCTTCAAAAACCGCTCGTCTGTAATGGTACTCCATTTCACGTCGGTACAGCCACCGGAGATTTCCGTTACAATCTCCCGAATGTTTTTGAGCGTCTACCATTAGGCTGAGTGATGCGAGGATACTGCAAACCCGGTCCTGATAGGCGGCTTCTGTCGTATCGGCAAATCTAATATCCATGGTATTTCACCCCAATTTTATACGGATTAAGGGCCTCTCCGTCCAAGTTCTTGGATGGAGAGGCCCCTGCTTGGGACTATCTGTAATCTGTCCTGCTTGTGTTCACCAACTCACGCAGTATCTCGGTGGCCGTCTGTGGCACAGCGCCGTCAGCACAGACCACCTCAACAAACTGATCTTCCAGCCAGCGCAGATAAGCGTCCGTCCTTCCAACATCCCGCCCCAAGCGGGAGAGGTCTGCTACCAGCAGAAGGTCGATTTTCCCATCAGCCACCGCACCGGAAACCTCGGCCAACCCACGGCGGGAGAAGTCTAACCCGCTGGCCTGTTCAGCAGTCGTGCCCACAACCTTAAAACCGTGCGCTTCCGCATATGCCTCCAGACTGGCCTGTTGAGCCGCCAGCGCGTGTGCGACCCTGCAATAAATCCAGGCTCTTTTATTCTCCATCCTGATGATCTCCTTGCAAATCAAGTATCAGCTTTTTCAGCTCGTCCCGGTAATTCCAGACGGTTTCAATTCGCCCGCCAGGGTGGATGTGGACCTCTTTCAAAACATCCGCCACAATCTCATCGGTAATTTCCTCTACCTCCTGATACTTTCCAAAGGCAGAAACAAAACCGTTCCGCAAGCTGCCGTCCGTGTCCATATTCTCCAACGAGGCCTCCAACTCGGTGATCTGGACAGCGGCATCGTCCCGCTGTTTTGCGGCGGCGGCTTTTGCGGTGAGATATTCCACCTTGCTGATCTCGCCCAATGCAAAGGATTCATAGAGGCCGCTGACCTGCTGGGAAAGCCGCTGGTGTTTCTCCCGCAGTCCCGCGAGTTTTTTCCTCATGGCGGTAATATCCTTTTTCCGGCCCTGGCACTGTTCCTCCCATAACTGGCTCAGTTCCACCGCTATCAACGCCTGCATACGAAGCCCTTCGGACACAGTATCCAGAACGTCCCCTTCGGGTATCCTCACCCTGCAAGTATAGGCGGAATTCATGCGAGAAGTACGGCACACGAAATACGGCGCTGACCCCTGTACCCGGCTCATGGCATAGCCGCAGATTCCACAGTGGATTTTCTTCTGCAAAGGATGCCTATGATGTTTGACCGCTCTACGTTCCAAGGCTCGTATTGCCGCCTGTGCGCGGTCAAATTCTTCCTGAGTAACAATACCCTCATGAGTATCGTCTACAACAATCCAGTCCTCACGGTCAACCCGAACCACATGGGCATGACCGATCCGGTCACGAGTATGCTTTCCATAGACAATCCTGCCAACATAGCGTTCATCCCGCAGGATGCCGTAAATCAGACTGCCCGTCCAAAAGTTTTCCTCCGCCTGATCACGACGCCGTCGCCGGGTGCGGGTGGCTCTGTATCAGACCGGTTTGAAATTGAGGCCGTCTTCCGCTGCCGGCCCGCCTTCAGAGTGGCTTCAGGGTAGGTCTGGGGGAACCGGCTTGGGTGCGCGCACAACCGGTGCGGGCGGGGTCTTGGCGTGGTAATCCATGATGGACGTCCTGGATAGTTTTCCCGCCATGGGATGTCTGGTGTAATCCAGCCTCTTGAGCCTAAGCACGTTACACCCCCGTATGATACACAGCAGTTCCTCATTGGGCAGCCGCAGCACCTTATCCGGCATCAGCAGCTTTCTCCGTCCCTGGCCCTCGGTCTGCCGGTACTGGGGAATGAACTGGGCCACAGCCATGGTCTGGCGGGTGGTGGATGTAGAGTCCACCCGGATGCTCATGTCCCCGCTCCGGGATGAGAAATACTGGGCGGTCATATCGTCCGTGCAGCCCAGCATCAGCTGTATGTCGCAGTTGCCGATGATTTCGCTCCAGAGATTGTTTGGGTACCGGTTCTGGAGCTGCCCCAGACTCTGCACCGCCAGCATCACTCGGATGTCCCGGGAGCGAATCACGGAGAGGGATCTGGCAAAATCCGAGCCGTCCGCCGCGCCGCCAATCCTGCCGACGTTATTAAATTCGTCCAGGATAAGATTCACCGGCACGACACATTTTCCACCCGGCTGGCTGTCCGCGAACCGGGGCAGCTTTGGCAGCCGTGTTTTTGGTGAGCTGAAGGTGGGGAATATTATCGTCTTCGAGCATGAGGGAAAGCAGTTGGTGAAACGGATTGCCGCTGTAGGAGGGGACGTTGTGGAACACAAAGGCCGGCGAATGATAGTACCGGAGGGGTGCTTTTATGTGTTGGGTGATAATACTCAAAGCTCCTACGACTCGCGATATTGGGAAGAACCGTTTGTCCAAAATCAAAATCGACTTGCCCTTCTCGTTATCTGAAATCATGTGTCGGTTTGGATAGCAAACTGTGCTTTCTAAGAATAACACCCAACGTTTAGCATAGAGATCCGGCAAAAAAGCGCCATCTATTTGGTGAAAATGCCAGCTTTTTCATGAAATACTCTTGACATTGGCTGTGTCAGGTGATATACTAAGCACGAGCTATAAGACATATTTTTTCTTTGCTTAGAAACCAACTGTTTCTATTTAAAATGAGGTGATACCAATGGCGTATGTACCGCTAACAAAAAGTGAGGAAAAACTGATGCGCTTCCTTTGGGAGCAGG
>CAJUNS010000051.1 GCA_910587995.1 uncultured Oscillospiraceae bacterium
CTGTTTGAACAATTTTTCCCTTTTAACTTTGTCTAACTTTTTGGGGCCACTTCAGAGCTGAGACGCTCGGGCGGTCCTTTTTTGTTATTGCTTAAAATCCATAAACAGGCTTTTTACTTTCTCCGCCTGAGCCGTGTTGCCTTCGTCCTTGCTGGGGTCGGAGTAGACCATTAGAAAATCGCCGTTGAGCACAGCGGGCACTTCGTTACTCAAAATGGTGAAGAAGCCTTTTTCCTTTACGCTGGAGAGGCACTCCTGGGCCTTTGCGTCCTGGTTGTCCAAGTCGAACTCATAGAACTCCGCCTGCACCGTGCTGCCGTTGAACTTAAACCGGTACCGAAAGCCGCCTACCGCGCCGATCTCCTTGTAGGACATCTCCACCTTTTCGCCAGTAACCGCCTGGTTCTGCTCCATATATTGGCAGAGGCCCGCAAGGTTTCCGTCAAAGCCCGTTGGGGATACCGGTTCCTGCTCAAGACCCGAGGAGGCAGAGGGCGCTTCCAGAGTTTCCAGCTGCTCCATTGGCCCGCCGCAGGCAGCCAGGGAGAGAGTCAGAAGTAAAACCGTGAGAAAGAGCAGAAGCTTTTTTGTCATAACACAGCCACCTTTTTCAAAGATAAAAGAAAAAACGCGGGGCTCACAGCCCAGCGCCCTTTCAAGTGATTGTCTGCCGGAGTCAGGGAAAAACACTGCAACTCCCGCCAATTTGGTGACCCGGACGAGAATCGAACTCGTGTTACCGCCGTGAAAGGGCGGTGTCTTAGCCGCTTGACCACCGGGCCGTTTGGTAGCGGTAAATGGACTTGAACCATCGACACTTCGGGTATGAACCGAATGCTCTAGCCAGCTGAGCTATACCGCCATATTAGCGTCCCGCTTTATGGGACGTTCCTTATTATAGTGGATGAAAGAGAGAATGTCAAGGGGTTTTGGAAGAAAAAGAAAGTTTTTTTACAAATCGGGCCTTGCCAGGGCCTGCTAGGGGGATTCACTCCCCGCCATCAAGAAAGCGGACCACATCGTTGGGGGTGCAGGCAAGAATTTGGCAGAGCTTCTCCAAGGTTAGCAAGGTGATGTTCTTGTTTTTCTTTAAGGAGTCCAGGGTTTTGTTGTCAATGCCAGACTGCAAGAGCCGGTATTGGCTGATACCCTGGGCCTCCATGGTTTTCCACAGTGGGCTGAAGTCGATGATGCGGACCACCCCAATCCTAAGCGCCTGGATTCTTGGAAACCCGGGCTGGCTTTTCTATCAATTATAGGGTGATTTGGGTGAAAGGCATATTGTGTATAACTCCACAATGTGCCATATTGAAGAGAGGGGGAGGATCTTATCGAATAGGAGCGGCATGGCATGCTTCCGGCGCAAAAAAAGAACCTCGCAGACCTTTGTCCGCGGGGTTCTTTTACTTCAGTTATGCTTATGCGTTGATGGAATAGTTGGGCGCTTCTTTGGTAATGTGAATGTCGTGGGGATGGCTCTCCTTAAGCCCCGCGCCGGTGATGCGCACAAACTGCGCTTTATCGTGCAGCTCTTGAATGGTAGCGCAGCCAGTATAGCCCATGCCGGAACGCAGGCCGCCCAGCAGCTGGAAGACCGTATCCGCTAAGGGGCCCTTAAAGGGAACCCGGCCCTCAACGCCCTCGGGCACAAACTTTTTCTGCTCCGCCTGGAAATAGCGGTCGCCGCTGCCCTTGCCCATGGCCCCCAGGCTGCCCATGCCCCGGTAGACCTTGAACTGCCGCCCCTGGTAGAGCTCATATTCGCCGGGGGCCTCCTTGCAGCCCGCCACCATAGAGCCCAGCATCACGGCGCTGGCCCCAGCCGCCAGGGCTTTTACAATGTCGCCGCTGTATTTAATGCCGCCATCGGCAATGATGGGGATTCCATACCGGCCGGCCGCCTCCGCCGCGTCGAAAACAGCGGTAATCTGGGGTACGCCGATGCCCGCCACCACCCGGGTGGTGCAGATAGAGCCGGGACCAATGCCCACCTTGACGCAGTCCGCACCCGCGTCGATGAGGGCGCGGGTGCCCTCGGCTGTGGCCACATTGCCCGCAATCACCTGCAAATCGGGGTAAGCGGCCTTAACCTTGCTGACCGCCTTCAGCACTCCGTCATTGTGGCCGTGGGCAGAGTCCAGGGCCACCAGGTCCACCTGAGCCTCAACCAAAGCGGCCACCCGGTCCAGCACATCGGCCGTAGCCCCAATGGCGGCGCCGCAGAGCAGGCGGCCGCTGAAGTCCCGGGCGGAGTTGGGGTAGCGCACGGCCTTTTCAATATCCTTAATGGTAATCAGGCCCTTTAGGCGCATGTTCGCGTCCACCAGGGGCAGCTTCTCAATGCGGTGCCGCCGGAGAATCTCCTGGGCTTCCTTTAAGGTGGTGCCCACAGGGGCGGTGACCAGGTTGTCCTTTGTCATCACGTTTTTTACAGGCTGGTCAAAATCTTCGCCTTCCATAAAGCGCAGGTCCCGGTTGGTGATGATGCCTACCAGCACGCCGTCCTGGCAGATGGGCACGCCGGAAATCTTAAAGCGGCCCATCAGCTCCTCCGCCTCCCGGACCAGGCTGTCTGGGGAGAGGAAGAAGGGGTTGGCAATGACGCCGTTTTCCGAGCGCTTCACCCGGTCCACCTGATCGGCCTGACGCTCGATGGACATATTCTTGTGGATGATGCCCACGCCGCCCTCCCGGGCAATGGCAATGGCCATGTCAGACTCGGTGACAGTGTCCATAGCGGCGGTCAGAATAGGGGAGTTCAAACAGATGGTCTTGGTCAGGCGGGTGGAAAAGTCCACCTGGCTGGGCAGAACATGGGACTCGGCAGGAATGAGAAGGACGTCATCGAAGGTAAGGCCCTCTTTGGGAAATTTCTTCTGGAAGTCCATTTCGGGGTGCAGCATGGGGAGATCACTCTCTTTCTCAATAAAATTGTAAGACCTCTTTTCCGGAATCCGCAGACTGGGCGGGGATGTTATTAACTGAAAATTATAGCACCAGAGTGGAAAAAATGCAAGAGAGGAAAGCGCCCAAAAAAAGTTTGACAGAAAAAGGCGAAGCCTAGCGAAACAGCGAAACCCAAGGAAAAGGAAGCGCAGGCGCGGCAAAAGGCTTCACGGGTCAAGCCGTTGGTACCCTTTAGCCAGCCCCGCTCTCTTTTTCTCAGAAATTTCTCCAATATCCCTTGACAACCCCCACGGAACGGTTATAATCATCTTGAGTTACCGGCGGGTCACGCGGAAGGAGCGGCTGGAAGGTTTATGAGAAAATTTCATTTTGGGGCGGGGCCCTTTGCCCGCATGGGCATGTTGGGGCGGCAGGCGCTGGTCCTGGTGGGAGTAAACGGGGTGTTCTGGTTCGCCTGGGCTTTTGGCGTCTACCAAACCGTTTACCTGCAAAACGTAGGCTTCTCCGCCTCCTCCATGGGAGTGATCAACGCCATTTCCTCCGCTGTGGGCATTGTGTCCGTGGCCTTTTGGGGCATGGCCAGCGACCGGATTGGTTCCTTGAAAAAAGTGTTGATTACCGTGCTGGCCGGGTCCGCGGTGCTCTATGGGCTCATACCCTTTGTGCCCACAGGGCTGGCTTTTTCAAATATATTGCTGCTGTGCTACGTGCCTGCGGTCAACTTCTTTCGGGCCTCCAGCGCGCCCTTTGCCGAAAACATTCTGGTGCGCAACTGCAACGAGCTGGGGCTGAACTTCGGTATGCTGCGCAGCCTGGGTTCTCTGCTTTTTACCATTGGCTGCATGATCATCTCCGCTCTGCTGCCCACAATTGGGGTGCCCAGCACCTTCTGGGTGTCCGGGCTGCTGATGAGCGTCCCCATTGTGATGACCTTTTTTGCCCGGGAGCCCGCCGCCGGTCCCCGGCCCAAGACCCCGGAGCAAAGCGGCGGGAAGAAGAAGGGCGGCCTGAACTTGGGGGAGCTCTTTCAGAACAAGGCCTATGTGGCCTTTCTGGTGTTTGGCTTTCTCTATTACACGGCGGCCGCCTGCGAGACCAATTTTATCCCCTATTTTATGAAAAGCGTGGGGGTGGATTCCCAGCAGTATGGAGTGCTGCTGGGCTACCGGGCCCTGCTGGAGATCCCCTTTTTGCTGCTGATGGTCCGGCTGCGGCAGCGCTTCCCCCTGCGGGTGCTGGTGCTGGGGGCCACGGTGCTCATGTCCTTGGAGTGCCTGGGCTTTGGGCTTTTCGCCACGTCCCTGGCGGGCATGCTGGTATGCTGCACCTTTTTCGGGCTGGGCAGCGGCCTGTTTTTGGGTTCCTCCCTCAATTATGTGTATGAGCTGGCGCCAGACCACCTAAAAGCCAGCGCCCAGGCGTTTTTTACCTCTGTGGCCTCTGTGGCCGGTATTGTGGGCAACCTGCTGGGAGGCGTGATTTTTGACGCCATAGGAGCAAAGCCCTTTTACCTGACTGTGACAGGGCTGTACTTATTGAGCGCGGGGATCTTTTTGCTGTCGTTTCTGCGGAAGAAGGGGGAAGCCTAGCTTTTGGCCCGCACTTTTTCCTTATAACGCATCCAGGGACAAAAGCGTTTCCTTTTGGACAGGACTTCCCCGCCGGTCCATGATATACTGAGGCCATATCGTTAACGCGCTTGCCCGTACCGCCAGGTTTAAAAGAGACATCACCTCTTTTGAACCGCGGTAACGATACCATTCAAACAGAAAAGAGGCGATCGCCATGGACTGGCTCAAAAGCCTGAGTTCCGCCATTGAGTATATGGAAGCGCACCTGCTGGAGCCGGTGGAGCCCGGAGATGTGGCCAGGGCCGTGCATATGTCGCCCTTTTACCTGCAAAAGGGCTTTCAAATCATCACAGGCTACAGCTTGGGGGAGTATATGCGAAACCGCAGGCTCTACATGGCTGCCATGGACCTGCTGGCCGGAGAGGACAAGGTGATTGACATTGCCTATCAGTACGGCTACCAGACTCCCGAAAGCTTTACAAAGGCATTTACCCGGTTTCATGGGTTTTCACCGTCGCAGGTAAAAAAGGAGCGCATGGCGGTCAGACCCTTTCTGCCCCTAAAACTGAAAATCAGCATACAAGGAGGAAAAGACGTGGACTACACAGTGGAGAAAAAAGAAAGCTTTCAGCTGATCGGTTTCAAGCGGGAGATCCCCATGGACCAGGGCTACCGGCTGTGCCCGGCGTTCTGGGAGGAAGTCACCCAAAAGCATCTGGGCCCCCTGTGCAAGGGCAAGGCCCCGGAAACGGAGCTGGAACGGGCCATTACCCAGTGCGGGATCGGTATGTTTGCCGCCTGCATAGAGGGGGCAGCCAGCCCTGATACCTTCTCTTACCTGGTAGCGGGCCGCTATGACGGCCGCCCTGTGCCCGATGGCTTGGAGGTAGTGGAGATACCCGCCGCCACTTGGGCCATGTTCCGGGCGGTTGGCCCCATGCCCGGCGCCCTGCAAAGCCTCAACACCCAAATTTTTCAGGAGTGGCTGCCAGGCAACGCCCATTACGAGCTGGCCTTCCCCATCAACCTGGAAATGTACAGCGAAGGGGAGAGCGGCCCGGATTATGAAAGCTTCATCTGGTTGCCGGTGAAGGAAAGGGAAGCCTAACGATTTTGGGAGGCTTAAGAGTAGAAAAGGAACCATCCAAAGACATGGGATAAGCCTTTGGATGGTTCCTTTTTGTGTCTAAATGGCAAAATTGTGCGCCCCAATTACCGCCACCACCTGCCGGGACCAGATCCATTTATTTGTGGTCTTAGCCGGATTATAATAATAGATGGCCCCGCCGGTAGGGTCGCTGCCGTTAATGGCCTCCCGGGCGGCGGTATAGGCGGAGTCTGCCACCGGAGCGTTCACGCCCCCGTCATACAAGCAGGAGAAAGCGCCTTCCTGATAGATGACCCCGGAGAGAGTATTGGGAAAGGAGGGGTGGGCGATGCGGTTCATAATCACCGCCCCCACGGCCACCTGGCCCTGGTAGGGCTCTCCCCGTGACTCCGCGGAAATAATGGTGGCCAGCAGCTGCACGTCTCCTTCAGAAAAGCCGCCGAAGCCCCCGCCAGAGCCTCCCCCGCCGGTAAGGCCCAGGGCCTCCAGAGTTTTGGGCCCGGCAATGCCGTCATCGTCCAGGCCATAATCCCGCTGAAAAGAGATAACGGCGTTTTTCGTCTGGGTCCCATAAATGCCATCCGCCTTGCCGGGGTTGTAGCCCAGCTCTTGCAGGCGCTGCTGAATTTGCGTCACCTCGCCGCCTGTGGAGCCATATTTCGAAAGAGCCCGGGAGGTCCCGGAGGAGAGCATGGCAAAGATCATTAAATTAATTAGAACAACCAGCATCCCCCGCCAGAGGAAAAGAAAAGTCCTTTTCTGCTTCAAATTCATAAGGCCCGTCCTCCCTTCTGTGTCTATCTTTACGCGGGGAGAGGAAAACTATGCCTGGAAAGAAATGGCGGCTCTCAATCAATCATCCGTATATTGGAAAAAGAAGAGGGCACACTACAGGATATAGATGGAAAAAGGGGGAGCGAAAAAAACTCGAAAAAACTCGAAAAAAGGTGTTGACTTTTGGCCTGGTCCGTGGTATTATAGTCAAGCGCTCGAGAGAGGGAGCCGAAAGCGGAGGCGGTAAGCGGAAGCGGAC
>CAJUNS010000052.1 GCA_910587995.1 uncultured Oscillospiraceae bacterium
TATTTTCGCACTAACCCGCAATTTGTGCAATATTTATTTTTCAAACAAGGCCTAAAATCTACCTCCTAAGTATTTTTCGCCCGGGCTCTATCTTTCTTGCAGCCGGGACTTTGAATTGTGCATGATCCCAGCGGGATCATGCACATGAGGGGGTACCCCCTCATGTTTTCGCCAAGTTTACGCAAGCGCTAAACCTAACTTATATGGACATTATAGTACTCTCCCCAGGAAATGTCAACAGTTTTTTAGTCGAAATTCAATTTTTCTCTCTTGAAATCCCTTTCCAGTCATTATAATTGTCCCTGTTTCTGATTTTTCCATTTTTGCAACGCAATCGTTTGTCCTATATTTCGCGCTAAAATGACAAAAAAGCAGAAAAGCCGAAGCTTTCCCGCTTTTTTTGTATTCAAAACCTGATGCCCTTCTCAACGGCCCAGCACATTGGCTCCCGGCCCGGAGCTGTCCCGGCGCAAAAAGCTGACGGGCAGCACTGTCCGGTCCGGCACCATTTCGCCGTTAATCCGCCGGATTAAATTGTGCACCGCATAGGCGCCCATCTGGGTAATGGGCTGGACCACTGTGCTTATATTGCAATACTCCGACACATTAACCCCATCGAAGCCCACCACGGCCAGCCGCTCCGGCTTTTTTCTAAGACTGGCCAAACTGGTAACCAGCCTAGCCGCAAGCACATCGCTGGTGGCAAAGACCCCGTCCAAAAGCGGGTCCTCATCGAACACCGCCGCCAAATTATCCTGCAAGCCCTCAGCAAACAGATCCTCTTCCCCCAGGTGGTACTTCCGCAGCGCCAGCCTCAGCCGGAGGCATTCCTCCTCAAAGCCCTGGTAGCGCAGATAGGCGGGCATATATTTTTTCACCCGGTTGCCCAGCAGCAGCACATGGCGGCACCCGCTTTCCGCCAGCTCCTGGGCCGCCAGCGTTCCACCTTTATAATTGTCACAGGAAACAGAGGGAATGTCTGAAATGGTGCGCTCTATGCTTACCAGAGGGAAATCCGCTTTCAAATAGTCCGTGGCGTCATCCAGACGGCTGCATACCAGCACACCGGCCACATTGTTCGCCCGCAGCATGGAAAAATGTTCCTTTTCCCGCTGGGCGGAGTTGCCGGAAGCGCATAGCAGCAGCTTATAGCCCTCCCGGCGGCAGGCCAGCTCTACCGCATCCGTCAGCAGTGAAAAAAAGGGATGGTTTATATATGGCACAATCAGTCCAAGCAAGTGGCTGTTCCGGTTGGACAGTGAACGGGCCATCTCGTTGGGAAAATAATCCAGCTCCTTCATGGCCTGGAACACCTTTTCCCGAGTCTTTTCGCTGATAGCGCCCCGGTTGTTCAGCACCCGGGACACTGTAGTGATCGACACACCGACCTTGGCCGCCACATCTTTCAGGGTAGCCATATTCACCACTCCAAACCCGCAAACAAATCGCAGCAAGATATTTTAACCGCGGCCCCGCAGGGGACCGCACCGATAAATAATATCTTACTATAAAACGTCCAATTTGTCAACATGAAACTCAAGGGGGAGTGTCCGTTTCGGAGAGCTTTTCGTGTTCCCCCGCCCGTAGAGTGGAGGAACACAGACGATTATCTCTGCGGTTGGGACACTTCCCTCAAGGGGAGCGGCCTGTCAAAGAGCCGGGCTTATTTAAAAATCAACTGGGCAAAATCCCGCAGGCACTTGCGCCAGACATTCCACTCGTGCTCCCCGTGGTAGAGCTTCTCCACATGCACAGGGCATTCGCTGGGAGCCAGGCCCTTTTCCGCAAACATCGCGCTGTCCGCTTGGAAACTCTCAATGGCCACCAGGTCCTCCCTGCCGCAGCCTCGGAAGAACACCTTATACTCCCGCTGGAAGCTCTCCTTATCGTCCAGGGCCTTGAGGAAATCGCAGCCCTCAAAGCGGCCTTTCCGGGGAGAGACAAAGCCGCTGAACACCCCGGCATAGCCGAACATGTCCGGATGGCTGAGGGTGACCGCGCTGGTCTGCATGGAACCCATGGACAGGCCCGCCATGGCCCGGCTCCACTTGCCGGTTTTCACCCGGTAGCGGGACTCAATGAAGGGGATGCAGTCCGCAAGGAGCAGCTGCTCGATGCGCTCGACATCCAGCACCCGCAGGCCGTCCTGTTCCTTCTGGACCATGCCGTTATTCATCACCACCACGCAGGGCGTCATTTTCCCCTGGGCAATCAGATTATCCAGAATAAAGTTGGCCTTGCCCTGGTGCACCCAGCACTGTTCGTTTTCGCCGTGCCCGTGCTGCAAGTAGAGGACCGGGTACTGGCCGGAAGACTCCTTCATGTAGCCCGCGGGCGTATAAACTAAGCAGCTCTTTACCGTGCCGGTGGTCTTCGCGTTGTAAAACTCCTGGGTCACAGAGCCGTGGGGCACATCTTTGCACAGAAAGAAGTCATCCTCCTCCTGGGGAATATCCGCATAGTTGATGGGCCGGGACGCGCCAAATCCCACGGGCGCCAGGGGATTCAGCACCTCTACGCCATCCACAAAAAACATCACCGGGCAGAAGCCTCCTTCGCCGCCATCCACCACGGTGGTCCACAGACCGCCCTGGGTTTTTTCCAGCTCATACCTTTGGCGGTGTACCTCCGCCGCTACAGACTGGGCGCCAGCGGCCATAAAGTTCAGCCGCATTTTGCCGCCCTCCAACATCATAATCCCAGGCGGGACTAGGTCTTCGCTGGTGGAATGCAGCGCGGTGCCAGCCTCCCGGCCTAAGGGCAGCTGGGGGTCAAAGCTGCCCGCCGTGCTGGTGATGGCGCAGTTTAGGGCCGCGGACGGATAGAAATCGGATTTTGAGCTCATGGAAATTCCTCCTTAAAATAGATTGACAACCAAACCAGCAAGCCCTCTCAAGGCTCCCTGTCAAACAAACCGCCCAGCCGGTGGACTTCAAAATCCACGCCCACCCCTGGTTCCAGATAGACCGGCTTAATTTCCGTATGCGCCGGGTCCAGAACCCCTGCCAGCGCAATTTGGAATTGCCCGCCGTTCACATAAATCTCCACTGACATTCTGTCCGTAATAACCCGCAGCTCCAGAATATCCCCCACCGGACCCACATCATAAGCGCCGCTGGGCAGCAAAAGGCGGTGCAGCTCCGGCTCATAGACCATCAGCACGCCACGCACGGAAACCGCAATGGGACAGCCCTTCTTCACGGTCAGCCGCATAGTCATATCCATAGCTTCGCCCAGCGCCTGCCGGGGAATGCGCTCAAACTCCTCCAAGCCCCGGTTTTGAAAAGAAAAGCTGCTCTGATACAAAGTCTCCACCTCCCGCGCGGGCCATATCCGCAGCCTTGGCCCCTCCGGCGTTGTATGCAGGCTGATCTCATTGGGCACGCTGGCACAGCTGCTGAAGGGCCCGCTGGACCTCCAGGCGCGTATCCACGCCATTTGTACCACCCGTCCTTCCGGCAGTCCGGTAAAGGTTTGGGCCGCGTACCCGCCCGGGGACCAGGCGGAGTCGCTGTAGGCGGAAAAAAGCTTGTGGCTGCTGCCCGCCACCGCCGGGGTCTCCGGTATAAAGCGCCGCCCCTCAAAGCGCCCGATCATGTAGCAGTCGGTAGACCCCCACAGAACCCACTTCATCCGCGCCGGGTCCCCATCCAATGGCAGGCAGAACAGGTCCGGGCACTCGGCGGCTCCGTACAGATGGAGGGTTTCGCCCTGCTCCCAGTCCAGCAGATTCTTTGAGTAGAGAAGCATATAGCGGTCATTGTCCAAAAAGACCGCCATAACCCAATTTTCCCCTGCGGGCTCCCACACCACTTTGGGGTCCCGGTTCATAAAGCAGAGGTTTGGCACCAGCGGATTTTCCGGAAGCTTCTGGAAGGTCTCCCCCCCATCGGCGCTTACGGCCGCCGCAATTTCAAAAGGCCGCCCTTTGCTCCAGCGGGATTTGCTCCCCGCTGCGGTGTAAAACAGGAAAACCGGCGGGACCCCCTCCCGCCCCAAGCCCGAAGTGTTGTGCTCGTCCACAACACCGCCGCCAGAGTACATGCGTCCCGTTTCATCCGGCAGCAGGGCGTAGGGCAATTCTCGCCAATGGGCCAGGTCCTGGCTTACCATGTGCATCCAATGGGTATTGCCGGGGGAAAAGCCATAGGGGTTCAGTTGGGCAAAGTAGTGGTATGTTCCATTATAGTAAAATAACCCGTTAGGGTCGTTCATGAATCCGTGGGCAGGCGTGATGTGGGCCAAAGGCCGCTCAGGCTCATGGTAGAGCTCCTCCGCGTCCTTAAACTGATTGGAAAGCTCCAGCAGGTCCAGAAGGGACTCATCGCCGCCCTCCAAGCGCAGCTCCAGTTCCTCACCGGCGTAAGGCTGCAAAAAGAGTACGCTCCAGGCCCGGGGTTGGGAGGAGAGCTGTAACTCATACTCCTCCAAAAGCTGTCCTTGGCGGTACAGGCCCAAAATCTGCAACTCACCGCTGGGCGGAAAAACATGGGCTTCCTGGGCAATGGGCGCCAGCAAATAACGAGTGGAAGCGGTAAATGTGCGGGATTGCAAAACGACTCCTCCTTCATCCATGCATCTTACGAGAAATGATTTGTCTGAGATTATACAACGATAGTTTCAAATTGTCAAGCGGTTTCACAAAATTATTTTATGCAAAATGCATTTAAGAAATTTAAATTTGACACGCTGAAGCCACTTTCAGAGTTAAAGCAGAATGGATGTCGAATAGCGGCGTTTGGAGCAATGGTTTGTGCAGCCTTCTTCGGCTTCATAGCATAAAGCTTGAATGAAACCGTGACGTTTACGGCCACCCTGCCCGCCCAAGCTTAAGACTATCTTAGGAAAGACACAATTTCATATTAAAGAACCCAGCGTTCCCATCTGGTATACTTTTAAAAGAAAGTGAGCGGACCAGCCAGCCGCTTTGCTTTCAAACAGTATTCAACTGCCAGTGGGAACGCTTTATTATTTTGCTTAGGAGGAATAAATCATGACAGAAAAAATTATGGAACGCAGGCGGAGATACCAGCAGCGGCATAGGAGGAACACCATCGCTACTTGGATCGTAGGCGCGGTTTGCGCGGCTATGCTGGTGTTTCTGGCGGCAATGGGATGCATGGACTATGTGAAAAAGCTCCCGCCCCCGGAGAGCTCCGGCCTGCCCAGCCTGGTGCTGGGAGAAACCAAGCTGGACCCGCCAGCCCAGGATACCCAGCCCCAAGAGCCGGCGGTCTATGAGGACGGCACAGACTGGAACCTCCGCCTTGTGAACCGCTGGAACCCCATCCCAGAGGGGTACAACGTGAGCCTCAAGGAACTGCCCGGAGGAGAGCAGGTGGACGAGCGTATCTATGAGCCTTTAATGGAGATGCTGGAGGCCGCCAGAGAGGGCAACTGGGACGAGCTGCCCCGGGTCATTTCCGGCTACCGCACCCAGGAGGAACAGCAGCGGCTGTATGATGAGGAAGTCAGCAAATATAAGGCAGAGGGCTGCACAGAGGAAGAGGCAAAGGCCGGGGCGGGCCAGTGGGTGGCTCTGCCCGGCACCAGTGAGCACCAGCTGGGTCTGGCGGTAGACGTGGAGGGGGCCACTTACGATGTGTTCCTCTGGCTTCAGGAGAACAGCTGGAAGTATGGGTTTATCTTCCGCTATCCAGGCAGCAAGACGGACATCACCGGCACGGTGGAGGAAGTCTGGCACTACCGCTATGTAGGCAAAGAAGCCGCCGCTGAGATGTACGAGCAGGGACTTTGCTTGGAGGAATATGTGGAAACCAGGGAGGCTTTGCTATGAAAGAAACGTGAAACACAGCCGCGCGCTCCGGCGGCAGTCTTATCAGGACCCGTAAGCGCTGGTGCTGGCGATTATTATGCTTGTCACTATCGTAAGCGCCGCTATCCCGGCTTCTGCCGCTGTGTCTGACGTTAGTCCCAACAACTGGGCTTCTCTGCATGGGAATGTCTGCCTCGTTGTTGTCAGTTTGGTAGAGCTGTTTATCGGTGGAAACGCGGTAAAGGCATAAAACCCTTGTTCCCGGTTCAATGCAGGATGGGATATCTATTCTCCAACCGGTATCTTTATCAAAAATGGCATTTTCAGAAACATGATTCGGGATAATGCTTGTTTGATTCATATACAGTCCA
>CAJUNS010000053.1 GCA_910587995.1 uncultured Oscillospiraceae bacterium
ATCTTTGCGCCAAGTACAAGAGCGGACGTGGAACCTGTTCTTCTCACTTTATCCGAGAGGATGTTCTGCGGGAGGTTGTGCTGGAACGCATTCGGGCCGTGACGGACTATATCCGGGCCGATGTGGAGGGCTTTCAAGAGGACTGGCTGATGTGCCGGAGGGAAGAACAGGAGAAATCCATCCGGGAGGACAAGCGGCGTCTGGAGAAAGCGAAAAAGCGGCTGGCGGACATCGACAAACTCATCACCCGTATCTACGAGGACATGGTACTCGGCAGTCTGAGCCAGGAGCGTTACCAGAAGATGCTGGAGGGTTACGAGGCGGAGCAGGCGGCGCTTAACAACGAGGTCATCGGCCTTGAGGACTGGGTTGCGACCCGTGAGGAAATGGAGGACAATGTTGACCAGTTCCTCGCCCTGATGGAGAAGTATGTGGACATCCCGGAGCTGACGCCGACCATCGTGAACGAGTTTATCAAGCAGATCATTGTCTACGCCCCGGAGAAGGTCAACGGTAAGCGGACGCAGAAGGTCAAGATCGTTTTCCACTTCCTGGAGGAAGTGGAAGTACCGGAAATCAGCGAACCTGTAATTACGCAAACTACCTATGGCCGCAGAAAGACGGCGTGACCGAGTGTCACGCCGTCTTTCTGCGGCAAATAGTTCCTTGTCACAATTAACTCTTCCATTATAACGCTTACCGCGGGGGATGTCCCCACCGCAGAGATAATCATCTGTGTTCCCCCGCCCTATGGGCGGGGGAACACGAAAAGCTCTCCGAAACGGACACTCCCTTGCCGCGAAAAGACTTGCCAGAATAATCACACTATGGTATACTATAACATAGTTGCGCCTTGGGTAGGCCGTTGTGTGCAAAGAGCGGCCCGCCTTGCCGGGCGGCAGGCGCGGCCGTTAAAAGTCACGGAAAGGCATGATGGTTTATGGTTCGGAAAAGTTTCGTTTGGCTGGCGGTGGGCGTACTACTGCTGCTGCTGGCAGCCTGTACCAGTCAGGAATCCCCACCTCAGGAGGAAGAGCCCGCCTCCCGGACAGTGGCCCTGACGGTTTGGGGGGCTCAGGAGGATGAAGAACTGCTGAGGGAGCTTTTTGCTTCCTTCCAGAAGCAGTATGCGGGGCAGGCGGATTTTGACATCACCTATCAGGCCCAAAGCGAATCGGGCTGTAAGGACGCCCTGCTGGCCGGTTTGGAGGGCGGGCCGGACGTGTTCGCCTTTGCGGACGACCAGCTGGCGGCGCTGGCGGCGGCCGGAGCGCTGGCGCCTCTGGAGGACACGGCGTCCATCAGCAGCGCCAACCTGCCTGCCGCCGTGGAAGCGGCCAGCGTGGACGGTACCCTCTATGCCTATCCCCTGACAGCGGACAACGGCTATTTCTTATATTATAATAAAGCTTATTTTACAGAAGAGGACGTGCGGAGCTTCAACCGGCTGGTAGAAGCGGCGGCGAAGGCTGGAAAGGTAGTGACCATGGACTGGTCCTCCGCCTGGTATGTTTATGCCTTTTTCGGCAACACCGGCATGGAGGTGCGGATCAACGAGGACGGCATCACCAACACCTGTACCTGGAACAGCGCCGAGGGCTCCATCCGCGGGGTGGACGTGGCCCAGGCTATGCTGGACATCGCGGCCAGCCCGGGCTTTGCCAACCGGGTAGACACGGATTTTCTGGCCGGAGTGCAGGACGGGTCGGTGGCGGCGGGAGTCAGCGGCGTGTGGAACGCGGTGGCGGTGGAAGAGGCCTGGGGCGAAAACACCGGAGCCGCCAAGCTGCCCACCTTTACCTGTGCCGGGCAGCAAATCCAGATGGCCTCCTTCTCTGGGTGCAAGCTGATTGGGGTCAACGCCTATTCGCCTGAGGCGGAATGGGCGGCCCGGCTGGCCGAATGGATCACCGGCGAGGACGGGCAGGCCCGCCGTTTCGCGGTGCGGGGGCAGGGGCCCTCCAACATACGCGCAGCCAATTCCCCCGAGGTGCAGGGCTCGCCGGCCATTGCGGCCCTGCTGGCTCAGTCCGAGTTTTCCCAGCTGCAGCGGGTGGGCGGAAAATTCTGGGACCCGGTTACCGAGTTCGCCGGAAATATGGCCCTGGGCAACCCGGGCGGCGTCCCCTTACAGGAGCAGCTGGACCGGTTGGTCGAGGGGGTAACGGCCCGGTAGGGGTTTTGCCCGGCGGCACAGATGCTAAAATTATTACTCGGAGGGGATTCTATGAAAGGAAAGCTGACCCTGCAGCAGCGCCTGACCCTGCCCATTATCCTACTGGGCCTGGTGACGCTGCTTTCCAACATATTGGCCGTTTCCGGCGTCAACAACGTCAACGCCAACGCCGGTACGATCGTTGACACCTACATGGCAAGCGAGACGAAGCTGGAAGAAATCCGGCGCTCCATGATGGGCATTCACCGGCTGGCCCTGTCCCACATTGTGGCGGCGGACCACAGTACCATGATCCGGCTGGTGCAGGAAATCAAAGAAGAGGAGGCGGCGCTGGACGGGCAGCTGGCCGCTTACGAGAGCTTTGTTCCAGAGGCGGAGGTGGAAACATACCAGGCGCTTTTGGCGGATTACGCCGCTTTCAAGCATGCCCTGGTAAGGCTGGTGTGCGCCAGCGCGGACAGCAAAACCCAGGAGGCCTACGCCATGGCCAACGGGGATGTGGCCTCTTACGGCAGCTCGGCGGAGGGGTGGATTGACGCGCTGTACGCCTCTGCCAGCGCTCAGGCGGGTGCGGCCCAGGATAAACTATTCGTGGTGTACCTGACCTCGCTGCTTATTAGCGCTTGCACACTGGTGGCGGGGGTTGTCCTGGTGGCCGCGGCATTCCGGATTGTGAAGAAATATGTGGTTGCCCCCATGCGCCAGGCTATGGGCACCCTGCAAGACAGCTCCCAGCGCCTGGGGGGCGTGGTGGGGCAGGTACATAGCCGCATTCACAGCTCCAGCGGCAGTGTGCAGGCCCTCTCCAGCCTGACCTCCCAGCTTTCCGCCGCATTGGAGGAAGTATCTGGCAGTGTGGAAAACATCAGCGGCAGCGCCGCCGGAACCCGGACCGACGCCCAGGATATGGCGGAAGAGTGCGCGGCCATTACCGCCTATTCGGTGGAGATGCGGGGGCGGGCCGAGGAAATTGAGAAGACCGCCCGGGAGAATATGGAATCGGTCCGCACACGGACCGGGGAAATTGTGTCTCAGCTAAGCACAGCCATTGAGAAGAGCAAAAGCGTGGAGGAAATCAGCAGTTTGACCAAGGACATTCTGTCCATTTCCTCGTCCACCGACCTGATTGCCGTCAATGCATCCATTGAGGCGGCCCGGGCGGGGGAGGCGGGCCGGGGCTTTGCCATGGTGGCCCAGGAGATACGCAGCCTGGCTGATTCCTGCGCCGAAACGGCCGGGCACATCCAGCAGGTAAGCGGCGTGGTCACCGGGGCGGTGGACTACCTTTCCAGCAGCGCCCAGGAGCTGGTGGACTATTTGGGCCATGCCGTGCTGGAGCAGTTCCAGCGTTCGGCGGCTTCCGGCAAGCAGTACCGGGACGACGCGATTTATGTGCAGGGCAGCATTGAGGCCTTTAACAGCCGGGTGGAGCGCCTGCGGGCCGCCATGGACGAGGTTGCGGGCTCCATTGCCAATATTTCCGACGCGATTGGCGGCGCGGCGGAAGGCGTGAACGGTGCGGCTGGCCGCACCCAGAACCTGGTGGAGGACATGGCTGGGATTACCCAGGGAATGTCAACCAATGAGGAAATTGTAGGCGAGCTGCAAAAGCAGATGGAATCTTTGGCGAATTTGTGAGGAGGCAAAGCTTTATGAACATCGACTTACAGGTGAGGGGCCAAAGAATTTATGTGAAATGTGAATGGACCGTAAAGAAACCGGACCATTCCTTTGCTCTGGGCCAGCTTTTGCGGCTATGTGCTGCCCAGAATAACAGCAAGGCCATTCATCCGGACCGTATAGAGCCCTGCGAACTGCAATTTCGCCCTGCCATGACCCGGTATTTCTTTTCCAACTTGGAGCCTGGAACTCTATATATCGAGTATGAGGGCGGCCTTGAGGGAGCTTTTCTATTCATGCAGCCAGAAATTTACCACTTCAGCTTTTATAATGGCTGGTATCCGGTTGACTTTGATGCGGAGGAAAAGTATGATATGTCCCTCCACGCGGGAGACGAGTACCAGCTAATCAATGGGCGGTATGACCCGGATTTGGGGCTTTGGCGTTATGTTTGCGATAACAAGGAGGTTCCGGACTGCAACGTCCTTCTGCTTTGCAAATCCCGTTACCACTGCGTCCAACAGGAGGGCGTTTCCTTTTGGTATTTCGAACCATCCCATGGGGACCGCGTTGGCCAATTAGCGGAGCACTATGCTTCCATACGCGAATTTTACAAAAAATTCTATGGACATATCACCGCGGAGGACGTTTCTCTGGTTGTTTTGCCGGAGAAGTACCACAACTATGGCGCCTACCAGCGGGAGCGGCTGACGGTTTTCAGCGAACTGCAAGGGGAAATGGGAGACAAAATACACGGCTTGGCCCATGAGCTGGGCCATATCTATGGTGCAGGGGCAGATACGGCTACTTGGGAGGATTGGCTCAATGAGACTCATGCGGAGTGGAGCGCACTGCTGTATTTGCGGGAATGCCAGCCACAGATTTTTGCCGCTGCGGTGGAATGGTTGGAGCAAAATTATAAGCAGAGCGGTACATTGCGCCCCCACGGAGACGCCCGCCCCAACGAAGTGCACGACACAGGCACCTTGATTTATTATGACATTTACAAAACCTGGGGCCTTTCTGAAATCGAAGCTCTTTTGCGCATATTCGATGGTTTGCCCACAAAAGACACGGAGCACTTTTTGCAGGCGCTAAAGAGCAGGCACCCAGATTCATACAAAATACTGCTGGAAAAATGCCGGGAGGGAAAGCGGTAAGCGCTTTGCGCCGCGCCCAAACGGGGGCTTTTTATATTGATGTGATATTAGGGGAAGAAATTCATAAAATGTGTATGCGGAAAACTTTCGTCCGGCCAGGGAGTGTCTAAAAGAAAGAGTGAAAAGGCGAGGCTCCGATGAACAAACGGTAAAAGTTTCGTCAACCTTTTCAAAGGTTGCGGGGTTTTTGGGGGCGGCAGCCGAGAATCAACGCCCAAGATTTGACTGCGTCAAGTCTCCACCGCTGTAGAGGGGAAGGCCCCCGGTGGGGAGCGCCCTGACCCGACCGAACCGGCAGGTGAGACTCCATTCTATCGTCATAAACTCTGCGTTTGGACACTCCTGTCTGGCCGGGGAGTGTCCGTTTCGGAGAGCTTTCTGTGTTCCCCCGCCCGTAGGGCGGGGGAACACAGATGATTATCTCTGCGGTTGGGACAATCCCGTCTGGCCGCAAGGGCTTGACGAATGGGAGTTTATGGAGTATAATAAAAGCAAATCACTACCATGCGCGGGCGTGGCGGAATTGGCAGACGCGCCAGATTTAGGTTCTGGTGGGCAACCGTGCAGGTTCAAGTCCTGTCGCCCGCACCATGTTTACACATCTTAAAAGATGCCACACCGAAAAAACCCCGGAATTCCGGGGCTTTTTGGCGTTCAAGAGGCCAAAAAAGGACCGTCACGGCGTGACGTGTTTTGGGGGATGCCACCCTGATTTTTGGGATCTGAACCTGCGTGGTTGACAAAAAGCGAGTAAGGGCAGAAGAAAAACAAAATATTTTTTGAGAAGGGCCATGATGAGAATGAACTGCCCCCCATTTGTTAGACAAGTATGGTATACTTAAACTAACGAATGG
>CAJUNS010000054.1 GCA_910587995.1 uncultured Oscillospiraceae bacterium
TCCCGAGGTGACTCGAACACCCGACCTACCGCTTAGGAGGCGGTCGCTCTATCCAACTGAGCTACGGAAACATTTATAAAAACTATGAAATTGTGGAACTCGCAACATTTTCCTTGCCCTCCCAAGGCGAGCGTTGGAACACTTTCTTAGGAGGGGCGTATTATATCCATTTAACTAAGGAGGCGTATTTTTATAAAATTTCCCGCCAGCCCGGCAAACGGTATGTGGGCTGGACTTTTTCTATTTTAAACGATTTGCGCGTATTTGTCAAATGGATTTCATGATTTTCTCCGCAAAATTTAGCGGGAGGCGCCGCCTCCAGCCTGGGCGGCGCGGGGGAGCGTATGGGGCTGTGTAAAGCGTGGAGGAAATACCGCGTGGGTTCCCCGCAAAAACCCATTGCATCTTTCGTCAGAATCCGCTACAATAGGAACAGCAAGTTCTCTCTACAAAGGGAGGAATTTTTTCTGCCGGCGGTTTTTCCGTCTTACCTTTTGCCTCTCCCGTCCGTCTAATTCATAGCATCGCCAGAGAAAGGGGTGAAGTTCGTGGAGAGATTTGTGCGCAAAGCCCAAAAAGGCGACAAGGACGCGTTTTTGCGCCTGATGGACGAGTACCAGCTCCCCATGTACCGCACCGCCAAGGCGATTTTACAGAACGAGGACGATGTGGAAGACGCTGTCCAGGAGGCGGTGTACCGGGCTTTTTATAAGATCAGCTCCATCCGCCAGCCCAAGTTTTTCAAAACCTGGCTCACCCGGGTGGTCATCAACTGCTCTTACGACCTGCTCCGCCAGCGCCAGGGCCTGCTCCCCTTGGAGGTTTTGCCCGAGGAGGGCCGGGAGGAGGACAACGACACCCCCCTGGATGTGCGGGCCGCCCTGGCCGCCTTAAGCGAGAACGACCAGCTGGTCCTCACCCTGTATTACTTAAATGACCTGCCCGTCAAAGAGATTGCCAAGCTGCTCTCCATCAGCGAGGGCGCGGCAAAGATGCGCCTCTCTCACGGGCGGAAAAAATTCCGGGAAGTCTATCTTGCCGGTCAGGCGGAAGGAGGTCTTTAGCATGTTCCAAAAAGGCAGACACAGCGGCGCCCCAGCCGGCCTCCGACAGGACAAAGCCTTTCGGACCCAGCTGGCCAAGGCCTATGGGGTGGAAAAGCCCCCGGCATCCTTCCGCCAGGCCATGGAAAAAACTTACCAAAGCCTTCCCGATGAACTGCCCGTGCCTTCCCGCCCCCTCCGGCGCTTTGTGCGGCAGGCTGCGGCCGCCTGCGCGGTGCTGGCCCTTACCTTCTGCTCCCTGCTGGGGGTAAACCAGGCATACCCCCAGCTTACCGAGGCCCTGCCCGGCCTGGGCCCGGTTTTTCAGGCCATCAATGGCGAAAAAACGCCTGGGCCCACTCCTTCTCCCAGCCCCAGGCCGGAGTTCCAGCCAGTAGTTCTGCCAAGCAAGGACCACGATGGAGACCTGACCGTGGCCAACGCCTGGACCGATGGCAAAACCCTCTTTCTGGACCTGGAAATGGACCTGCCGGAGGAGGTCCAGGTGCTGCTGCAGCGGCAGGCGGAGATTCCCGAAGAGCTGGACGTGCCGCCGTTTTATTCGGAAACGGGTTATGGGGAATTCAATTATCAAATTTGGGCCGGGACGCCGGTGATGGAGGACGCGGCCCAATGGGTGGAAAATAACGCCTCCCTTCGGGTCAACGGCCTGGACATGCAGGGGCGCTGGAATTTGGAATTTGCTCCCTATGAAGGGAAGAAGACGGTGAAGGCTCAGGCCGCAGCCGATCTGGCGGACATAGAGGTGGGCCAGAGCGTGGAAATCGGCCTGGACCTGCCCAACTACTGCATCTGCGCCCAGGGAGACCCCTCTCAGCTGGTGGACGCCTATGCGCCCGGCTATTCAGGAAGCTTCACGCTGGAGGCGGACCGGAGCCGGAATCTGACGGTGCGCGCCGCCGCCCAGCAGAATGGCGCGGCCATCAGCGCTCTGTGCTATGCGCCCAGCCGGGTGGCGGTGGACGCGGAGCTGCCCTTTACCGGCTTGCTCCAAGACACGTTGCTGACGGGCTTTGACAGCCAGCTTTACGGCGACAAAGCGCCCCTGGGGCTCTTCCCGGAGCTGGTGGACTGCTCGGGGCAGCCCGTGGAGTACCATATGGAGAAAGTGGAATTCTTGGATTCCGGGGTACCGCTGGAAGCGGGCTCCAGTTCTTTAGGTGTCCGGGTTCATTTTGCCAGCGAGACGAACCCCCAGCGGGTCCAGGGGCCCTTCCGGCTGACCTTTTACGAGCTGCCCGCTGAAGACGGCTATGGCAACCAGGTGGACGCTCTAGCTCTGCGGCGGGTGCTGGCGGAGTTCACCTTTGACCCCAGCACCGGGCGGGTCTATGCCAGCGAGCACTTCCGGGAAGAGGGCCGGGAGCCGCTGGACATTACCCGGGACCCGGCCAGCCTGACGGGGGTTGGGCTGACGGATGGCATTCGGGTGTTCCATGTAGGGGACCTGTCTTTTGACGCCGAATCGCCCAGCGGGTACTCCCAAAGATTCTCCCTTCAGATGCCATTCTGCACGCAGGCCCTGACGTTGTATGGCTATCTGGAGGGTCAGGCGGTGCAGGCACTAAGCTTTCCCCTTACCTTTGAGAGAGATGGCCCAGAACAGGGCAGAGGCCCGGAGGGCTCTTACTTTGCGTCCTGGAACATGGGCGAGGCGGGAGAGGACTGCTTCTACCTAGAGATGGCCATGTACCTGCCGGAGTGGCTGGTAGCGAAGTATGGAGCGGAGCCCTTTGAGCGGGTGGAGCTGGTTGATGGGGAAAGCGGAAAAGTGCTGATCCCGGATTTAAAAGCAGCGCTGGCGCAGTCCTACCGTTTGGGCGGCAACAGTGAGGGAGTAGCATCCGAATAGCACAGGCGCAGGGAAAGGCTTGAAGATTGGAAAGGAACTTCCGGAAAGAAGTTCCTTTCGCTTTTTCAAAAACTTTTGCTGCGCCTGCGGTATTTTTGCTGTGTTTACTCTATACGGTTAGGGCTTGGCTGATCTCCCACTGCGGGGAGGCGTTTAGGTCCATGCCTCCCCGGACTCCCCCTTGATATTCATAATACCCCTGGGCCGCAATCATGGCCCCGTTGTCCCCGCAAAGGTTCAGTTCCGGTACATACAGCGGCCGCCCCAGTTCCCGGCTCAGGCTCTCCAGCTCCCGCCGCAGCAGCCGGTTGGCGGACACGCCCCCTGCCGCCGCCAGGGCCTTGGCCCCGGTTTCCAAAGCGGCGGCGCGGAAGCTCTCCACCAGGCACTCCACCACAGCCCGGCGGTAGGAAGCGCACAGGTCCGGCACATGGACGGTTTGGCCCTTTTGAGCGGCGTTGTGCAGCAGGTTCAAGGCGGCGGTTTTCAAGCCGGAGAAGCTGAAATCCAGGGGCGCGCCCTCCACGCGGGGCCGGGGCAGCGTGTAGGCGTGGGGGTCTCCCGATTCCGCAACGCGGTCCAGCTCCACGCCCCCTGGGTAGGGGATGCCCATGGCCCGGGCCGCCTTGTCAAAGGCCTCTCCGGCGGCGTCATCCCGGGTGCGGGCCAGCACTTCCAGCTGGGTGTAGCTGTGGACCATGACGATGTGGCTGTGCCCCCCGGAGACCACCAGGCAGAGGAAGGGCGGCTCCAGCTCTGGGTGGCACAGGTAGTTGGCGGCAATGTGCCCCCGCAGATGGTGGACCGGCGTTAGGGGCAGTCCGGTGGAAAGGGCCAGCCCTTTGGCAAAGTTAACCCCGACCAGCAGGGCCCCAATCAGCCCCGGCGCGCAGGTAACCGCAATGGCGGAGACCTGCGCAAGGCTTATGCCCCCCTGGGTCAGGGCCTCTTCCACCACGGCGGAGATGGCCTCGCTGTGCCGCCGGGAGGCGATTTCCGGCACCACGCCTCCATAGATTTTGTGTTCCTCAATTTGACTGGCCACCACATTGGACAAAACCTTCCGGCCATCCTCCACCAGCGCGGCGGCAGTCTCGTCGCAGGAGGTCTCAATTCCTAATATGATCATGATGCATTCTCCTGTCCGCCAAAGAAGAGGGTCATAATAAGCCCGTCCTCTTTCGGCTGGTCATAAAAATTTTTTCGAAGGCCCGCGGGTACAAAGCCCAGCCCCCGGTAAAGGGCCTGGGCGGGCAGGTTGGAGAGCCGTACCTCCAAAGAGAGAAACCGGGCGCCCCCCTCCTGGGCCCGGCGGATCAGTTCGCCCATCAAAACCCGGCCTACGCCCTGGCGGCGGCATGCCGGGGCCACGGCGATGTTGTCCACGTAAAATTCGTCCAGCACAAAGCGCATGCCCGCGTAGCCCAGCAGGCGGTCCCCTTCCACAACCACCACATAGTAGGAGCTGGGGTTTTCCAGCTCCGCGGCGAAGCTCTCCAGGCTCCAGGGCAGGGAGAAGCAGAGGCGCTCCAAAGCCGCGGCGGCGGGCAGATGCTGGGGGAGCATAGGCTGTAAAGTCATGGCCGTGCCTCCTGGGGCAGAGACCCTAGAAACTCCTCCAGGCAGGCGGAGAGCTGGTCCCGGCAGGCCCGGTAAACGTTCAAATCGCCGCCAAAGGGGTCGGCCACGTTTTGGGGGACGTAGATTTTTTGCGCGGAAGCCCCGGCCTGCTCCAAAATATAGCCGTGGGTGGCGGTCATGACGAAGAACAGGTCCCAATTGTCCAAATCCCCGGCGCTCAGGCGGCGGGCCCGGTGGGCGGCGATGTCTACACCCACCTCCCGGCAGGCCAGCACGGCGTTTTCCGAGGGGGGCGCGCCGTTGACAGCGGAAAGCCCCGCGCTGGCGCAGGCAAAGGAGGCTTCCGCTCCGCGCTGGGCCAAAAGCTGGCGGAACAACCCCTCCGCCATGGGGCTGCGGCAGGTGTTGCCTGTGCAGACGAACAATATTTTCATAGCCTCATCTCAATTCTTTATAAGTCTGTTTTTTGGCTTAATTGCTGGGTTTTTCGCGGTTTTTCTCGTTTGGCGGATTCTGGCCTGCTTACGAAAATCTCCGCAAATCTCCATATTTTTGAGACCTTTTGGCGTCAAAACTGGTGTCAACAGGTGTCTGCCGCTGTCTCGTAGCTGGAGTGTGTATAGATGTTCAGGGTGGTATTCACGTCCGAATGGCCCATCAGGTACTGAAGGGTCTTGACGTCCATGCCAGCATTTGCCATTTCTGTACAAAATGTATGCCGCAGGACATGGGGAATAATTGGTGGGAACAAGATATCATGGGTGG
>CAJUNS010000055.1 GCA_910587995.1 uncultured Oscillospiraceae bacterium
GAGTAAGGAGGGACATTATGGGACAGAAAGTCAATCCCCACGGCCTTCGCGTGGGCGTGATTAAGGACTGGGACTCCCGCTGGTTTGCCAAAGACAATGTGTTTGGCGACACCCTGGTAGAGGACTACAACCTGCGCAAGACCTTGAAAAAGCAGCTGTACCAGGCGGGCATCCCGAAAATTGAGATTGAGCGGGACGCGTCCAAGGTGCGCATCCACATCCACTGCGCCAAGCCCGGCCTTGTAATTGGCAAGGGCGGCGCGGAGATTGAGAAGCTGCGCCAGCAGTGCGAAAAAATGCTGGGCAAGCCCGTTGTCATCAATATCATCGAGGTCCGCCAGCCGGACATGAACGCCCAGCTGGTGGCCGAGAACATCGCCTCTCAGCTGGAGCGCCGCATCTCCTTCCGCCGGGCCATGAAGGGCTGCATTGGCCGCAGCATGCGCCTGGGCGCCAAGGGCATTAAGACCAAGGTCTCCGGCCGTTTGGGCGGCGCGGAAATTGCCCGCAGCGAGGAGTACCACGACGGCACCATTCCGCTGCAGACCCTGCGGGCGGACATTGACTACGGCTTTGCCGAGGCAGCCACCACCTATGGCCGCATTGGCGTAAAGGTGTGGCTCTACAAAGGCGAAGTGCTCAACGACAACCGCGACAGCCGCTCGGAGCGCGGGCCCCGTCCGGACCGCTCCGACCGTCCCCGCCGGGACGACCGGGGGCCCCGCCGGGACCGCAACGACCGGGGCGGCCGCGGCAACCACAACAGGGAAGGGGGGCGCAGGTAAATGCTGATGCCCAAGCGCGTGAAATACCGCAGAGTACAAAGAGGCCGCATGAAAGGCAAGGCCATGCGGGGCAACAAGGTAACCTATGGCCAGTATGGCCTGCAGGCCCTGGAGCCTGCGTGGATTACCTCCAACCAGATTGAGGCGGCCCGTGTGGCCATGACCCGTTACTGCAAGCGTTTCGGCAAGGTCTGGATCAAGATCTTCCCGGATAAGCCTGTGACCCAAAAGCCCGCCGAGACCCGCATGGGCTCCGGTAAGGGCTCGCCCGAATATTGGGTGGCGGTGGTAAAGCCCGGCAGGGTGATGTTTGAGCTGGGCGAGGTGCCCGAGGCCACGGCCCGGGAGGCCCTGCGCCTGGCCGCCGCCAAGCTGCCCATCAAGTGCAAATTTGTAATGAAAGAAACGGAGGCGCAGTCATGAAGGCTTCAGAGATCAGAGAAATGAGCGCCGACGAGCTGAACACCAAGCTTTCCGACCTGAAGGCGGAGCTTTTTAACCTGCGTTTCCAGCTCGCGATCAATCAGCTCGACAACCCCATGCGCATTCCGGCGGTCAAAAAGGACATTGCTCGCGTCAAAACGGTTATCCGTGAGAACGAGCTGCACGCCGGCAACGCATAAGGGAAGGGAGGATTAAGAAGTGAGCGAACGGAATATGAGAAAAACGGCCGTAGGCCGCGTCGTCAGCGACAAAATGGATAAGACTGTGGTGGTGGCCATTCAGGACAGCGTGAAACACCCCATGTACGGCAAAATTATAAAGCGGACCGTGAAGCGCAAGGCCCACGACGAGGAGAACCAGTGCGGCGTAGGGGACCGGGTGCGCATTATGGAGACCCGGCCCATTTCCAAGGACAAGAGATGGCGGCTGGTGGAGATCATCGAAAAGGCCAAGTAAGGGCCCGCTGGGCAAGCCCCAGCCCCCAGACCTGACCGAGAAAAAAGGAGGAACACACTGTGATTCAACAGCAGTCTTACCTCAAGGTGGCCGACAACACCGGCGCGAAGGAGCTTATGTGCATCCGCGTTCTGGGCGGCACCGGCAGGAGGTATGCCAATATTGGCGACGTGGTTGTGGCCTCGGTAAAGAAGGCCGCGCCCGGCGGCGTGGTGAAAAAGGGCGATGTGGTCAAGGCGGTCATCGTCCGCTCGGCCTCCGGCGTGCGCCGGGACGACGGGACCTACATCCGCTTTGACGAGAACGCCGCCGTCATCATCCGCGAGGACAAAAACCCCAGGGGCACCCGCATCTTTGGGCCCGTGGCCCGGGAGCTGCGCGACAAGGAATATCTCAAGATCCTGTCCCTGGCCCCGGAAGTGCTTTGATGGAGGGTTGGCAACAATGAATAAGAAGGTACACGTAAAGACCGGCGACACCGTGGTCATCATCAGCGGGCGCGACCGGGGCAAGAAAGGCAAGGTCATGCAGGTCTCTCCCAAAGAGGGCAAGGTGATCGTGGAGAACGCCAACTTTGTGCAGAAGCATGTTAAGCCCCGCAGAATGGGCGAACCCGGCGGCATCATCAAGGCCGAAAGCGCCATCTACGCCTGCAAGGTCCAGGTGGTCTGCCCCCGCTGCGGAAAGCCCACCCGCGTGGGCCACAATATCCTGCCGGACGGCACCAAAGAGCGGGTTTGCCGCAAGTGCGGCGAGTCGCTGTAAGGGAGGAAGACGAAAAATATGGCAGCGAGACTGAAAGAGATGTATAAGGCGGACGTAGCCCCCGCCCTGATGAAGAAGTTCGGCTACAAGTCCGTCATGGAGATCCCGAAGCTTGACAAAATTGTCATTAACGTGGGCGCCGGCGAGGCCAAGGAGAACTCCAAGGCCATTGACGCCATCTCGGGCGACCTGATGAAGATTACCGGCCAGAAGCCCGTGGTGTGCAAGGCCAAAAAGAGCGTAGCTAACTTTAAGCTGCGCGAGGGCATGCCCATTGGCGTAAAGGTGACCCTGAGAGGCGAGCGGATGTATGAGTTTTTGGACCGCCTGTTTAACGCGGCCCTGCCCCGGGTCCGGGACTTTCGGGGCATCAACCCCAACTCCTTTGATGGCCGCGGCAACTACAACATGGGCATCCGCGAGCAGCTGATCTTCCCAGAGATCGACTATGACAAAGTGGACAAGGTGCGCGGCATGGACATTTGCTTTGTAACCACCGCGAAGACCGACGAAGAGGCCCGTGAGTTTCTGACTCTTATGGGCGCTCCGTTCACACGATAAAGGGAGGGGATTTTTGTGGCAAAGACATCAATGAAAATTAAGCAGAAAAGGCCCGCGAAGTTTTCCACCCGGCAGTACAACCGCTGCAAGATCTGCGGCCGGCCCCACGCCTATCTTCGCAAGTTTGGCATTTGCCGCATCTGCTTTAGGGAGCTGGCCTACAAGGGCGAGATTCCCGGCGTGAAGAAGGCTAGTTGGTGAGCCAAGCCAGGCGAACAAAACCAGCGAGAAAGGAAAGGTATTATTCATGCAAGTTACAGATACCATCGCGGACCTCTTGACGCGTATCCGCAACGCTCAGGCGGCCAAGCATGATACCGTGGAGGTGCCTGCCAGCAAAATGAAAAAGGCCATCTGCCAGATTTTGGTGGACGAGGGCTATGTGCGGCATTACTCCGTAAAAGAAGACGGCAAGCAGGGCGTCATCACCATCTCCTTAAAGTACGCCCAGGGCAAGGCTCCGGTTATCAAGGGCCTCAAGCGGGTTTCCAAGCCCGGCCTGCGCATTTACTCCAGCGCCCAAGAGCTGCCCAAGGTGATGAAGGGCCTGGGCGTGGCCATTGTCTCCACCTCCAAGGGCGTGATGACGGACCGGGCCGCAAGGCAGCAAAACGTTGGCGGCGAAGTGCTGGCGTTTATTTGGTAAAGAAAGGGGCGCGGCGAAATGTCGAGAATTGGAAGAAAACCCATAAATATTCCCGCTGGCGTTGAGGTAAAGCTCAACGGCAGCGAAGTAAGCGTGAAGGGCCCCAAGGGCACCCTGTGCCGGACCTTCAACCCGAAGATGAGCATTGCCCAGGAGGGCAGCGAGATTTTGGTGACCCGGCCGGACGACCAGAAGGAGAGCCGGTCTCTCCACGGCCTGACCCGCACGCTGATCCACAACATGGTGGTGGGCGTGACCGAGGGCTTCTCGAAGACCCTGGAAGTGCAGGGCGTGGGCTACCGTGTGCAGAAGCAGGGCAAGGACCTGGTTATGAACCTGGGCTACTCCCATCAGGTGGTGGTCAGCGAGAACGAGGACATCAAGATTGAGGCCCCTAACGCCAACACTATCGTGATCTCCGGCATCGACAAGCAGAAGGTGGGCCAGTTTGCGGCGGAAGTCCGCGAGAAGCGTCCGCCGGAGCCCTACAAGGGCAAGGGTATTCGCTATGCGGGCGAGTATGTGCGGCATAAGGAAGGCAAGGCCGGTAAGGGCGCGAAGGGCTAATTGTAAGCTGCGTCTGAAGGCAAGCTCCCATTTTGCCTTTGAGTCCAAAGGACTGGGGTTCCGCCCAGCGGAACCGAAAAACTTCTGGCAGGGCGCCGCGCCGTTTGCCTTCCGGTTGTTAGGACCAGGAGGCCGCGCGGGCCAGCACAGAACAGTCTGCCAGAGGCCCCCCGCGGGGCGGCGGAAAAGCCTTTGAAGTTTCTTAAGGCAAAAGGCTTAGGACATTCCAGATATGCCAATAGTTTAAACGTATGCAAAGCGTTTAAAGAAAGAAGGGTAAATTTCCATGGTCAATAAACCAGATACCAACAAGGCGCGGATGCGCCGGCACAAGCGCGTGCGCGGCAAAATTTCCGGCACGGCGGAGCGGCCGAGGCTGAATGTGTTCCGCTCCAGCGCCAATATCTACGCCCAGGTGATTGATGACGTGGCTGGCAGCACCATCTGCGCGGCCTCCACCCTGGAAAAGGGCTTTGAGGGCCCCGGCGGTAACAAAGAGGCCGCCCGCAAGGTAGGAAAGCTGATCGCCGAGAGAGCCGCCGCCAAGGGCGTTACCAACGTGGTCTTCGACCGGGGCGGCTATATCTTCCACGGCCGGGTTAAAGAGCTGGCCGAGGGCGCCCGCGAGGGCGGCCTGAACTTCTAAGCGAGGAGGAATTGAGTTTTGGCTAGAGAAAGAGATTTCGATCCAAACGGCGTGGAAATGCAGGAGCGCGTGGTGGCCATTAACCGCGTATCCAAGACCGTAAAGGGCGGACGCGTCATGAAGTTTTCCGCTCTGG
The DNA here is from genome assembly GCA_910587995.1 of uncultured Oscillospiraceae bacterium. Lineage (GTDB taxonomy): Bacteria > Bacillota > Clostridia > Oscillospirales > Acutalibacteraceae > Acutalibacter. The sequence continues at coordinate 5,007 of CAJUNS010000055.1, forward strand.
TCGTGGTAGGCGACGGCAAGGGCACTGTGGGCTTTGGCATTGGCAAGGCCGCCGAGGTGCCCGACGCCATCCGCAAGGGCATTGAGGACGCCAAGA
>CAJUNS010000056.1 GCA_910587995.1 uncultured Oscillospiraceae bacterium
CCATTCGTTAGTTTAAGTATACCATACTTGTCTAACAAATGGGGGGCAGTTCAAATCTTTGGTCCCTTTTTTGCGTTCTAAGGGAAAAAGAAAGGAGTGAGCGTGAAGTGCCCAAATTTACAGAAAGCAAGACAGACCGTGCTTACGAGAGTTTTATGCAACAGATTCCCGGTTTCCAGCGGGACCCACCGGAGGCAGAAACCATCCAACGGGACCTGGAGAAAAAGCAGCGTCAGAAGGGGGAACCCCATGACAGAAAATCAAAATAACCGCATACCGGGCTGCAGAGTCATGAGCAAAGAGGGGTTTTGGAACCTCATCGCGGAGGTCAACGCTGCCTGCGGCCAAGACCAAGACAAGTATATGGATATGCTCAAGGCCCGGCTCAAGGAGCAGGGCCCCGAATATGCCCAGGACTTCCACGACGCCGTCCACGCATACGAGGACTTAGCCTACAAGTACGGCCTTTGGAGCGCTGTGAGGCTCATGGGCCACGCCACGGATGATGGGTTTACGGACTTCCGCGCTTGGCTGATTTCCCAGGGCAAAGAGGCGTACTTCGCCGCGCTGAAGGAGCCGGATACCCTGGCGGCTCTGGACCCTGGCGACGGGTACTGGTTTGAGAGCTTCGCTTATGCCGGGTATTACGCACTGAAGGAGCTGACCGGAGAGGACGCCTTTGACAATATGAGTGAGACCACCGGGGAGATGATTGAAGAAGCTCTGAAAGCAGATATCGAGTATGGCGAGGGGATTAATTATCCCTACGAAGCCTACGACCTGCCGAACTACTTCCCCCGCTTGTTTCAGAAATTCGTCATCAACTCTCCAGAGCCGAGGCAATTCAACATAAGCAACTGGAACAGCAATTTGCCGAAGCTCCGGGAAGCAAAAGAGGGCGGTCCGCCGCCGAGACCACAAAACAAAATAGAAATGGGTGGAATGTAAAATGATCTTCCGAAACGATAAGCACGGCGTGCTGTTCGAGAAAGAAATCAGGTATCACAAGGGCTGCAGCAGACGATTTGCCGCAGCCCTTTTTTTGTTGACGGCTGACCCCAGGCTCTGGCACCAGGCCGAGAACCACATCGGCACCAACGAGATCGACATCGAGGCCATGAAGCCCCGGCGGCTGGACGCTATGTCCTATGTCTGTTTCGCGGTGGCCAAGGACATCATCACCGGCAACAAAACCGTGGCTCTCACAGAACTGGCCGACCCCAGTATGCTGTCGCCCCGGTACTTTTTGGTGATTCAGACTGCCATGCTGATTCGGGGCTACGGACTGAGCGCGGCCAACCGCGAACCGGGCGGCCAATGTGCGGTCCCGGTCCACCACAAAGCGGTATTCCGGGGATGCCTCCACAGTCTCGCCCTGTTCGGTCCAGGCTGTAAACAGCCAGCCCTCCGACTCTTGGGCAGCAAGGACCGCTTCCTGACCTTGCCGGTAGTTCCCAGCTCCTTGAACCGTGCCGGAACCTTCCGGCTCCACAGAGACCAGCACCGCGTAAATCCGCACAAACTGGGCGGTTAGGATTATGTCTTGGGTGATGGAAAAAGAGTATCGGGACTCTTGGCTGACCAGCTGCCCCTCTTCGTCCATCCACCCGGCAAAATCCGCCCGCTCTCCTGGCTGGGCAGTAAGGGTGACGGTCTCTCCCACCAAATACTTGCCGCTGCCCGTTACGGTTCCCAGGTCTGGGTCTGAGGACTGGGCCAGACAGGTGAAATACACGGGGGCCCGCAGGGGGCGGTAATTGGCCACCATATCAGGCCTCCCCGCCGGGCTTGGCCTTAATCCAGGCCGGGACCCCGGAACTGGCAATGTAGGGCAGCCAAGCCCCATCGTTGGAATAGTCGAACCGGGCGTGAAACCGCAGCAGGCCGCATACGTATTCACCATAGGAATCCCGGCCCGACAGGCACAGGGTGTTGGAATCTGTGTCAAACTCCGCGCAACCCCATTGGGTAATGGTCCCAAAGTACTGGGTGGTATCCAGATAGCCCCAGGAATCCATGTTAAGGGGTGTGTGGGAGAAGAGCACGCCAATCCCTACAAAGATCAGGTAGCTGCGTGGCGGCTGCGTTTACGCCCTGCGTTATACCAGAAACCATGTTCCGGCCAATTCCGGCCCAGTTAAAGGACTGGGCGATGGCCTGCACGCTTTGCAGGCTGGACGATACCGCTCCGCCCAGCTTGGAGAATCCCAGAGTTACCACATTGACCATGTTGTTAACTCGGGCCAGGCTTCCAGACGAAATATCGTTCCACTTTACCATAACCATCTCATAGCCCATTTCCATGGACTCGGCCATGCCATTGACCATTTGGTCAAAGAGATGGCGCACATTGGCCTGCATGCCGCTCCACACGCCGGTGACAGCTTGGGAAAAAGCCTCCATCATGCTGGCGTTTACGTCCAGGATAGATGCTGTAATATCCTGCTGGCTTTTTTCCACGCCCTCGGCAACGCCCAGGCCTATGTACACGCCCACATCGTCACGGAATAAGCGGGATGTCCGGTAAGGATGGCCGTAACAAGAGAGCCTACATCCGTCATTATGGTTACGACTGACTCACCGAACAGTACGAACCAGCCCAGAACCCGTATATTGACACAGAATACTTCCAGCGCCGTCAGGAGCGGAAAGCTATTGTCGGGGTAACAGGCCGGTATCTGGACATTTGGAAACGCCAGCAAGGGCGCTGCTACTACTGCGGCAGGCCGATTCTGCCGGACCAACCCAGAGAAGTGGTGCTGATCGACCCGACAGGCCCCGCGCTGCCCTCCAATTTTGCCTATGTGCATGAGCTGTGCAGACCTAACGAGCTGACGGTTCATGAAGTGCTGGGAGACGTCAGCGTTTACACTCACAGGGAACTGGTGGATGGAGCGCAGGAGATGACCACTGCCCTCGGCCCGGATGCCAGAGAGAAAGTCCCTGGCCCGCTACGGTCGAACTGGCCGTTCATGCCTTTGAAAAAATGGTTTGCAAAACAGAACGACGCCTCTATCACCCTCAAATTTAAGGAGATTGAAACGATCCTGGGCCGCGATCTATCCCCATCGGCAAGAAAGCACAGCTCTCGCTGGTACACCCGGCCCGACCAGAACGCCATGGCGGAGGCTTGGGTGACGGAGGGTTATAAGCTGTTCAAGCTGGACTTTGAGCGGGAAAAGGCGACGTTTCACAGGCAGGAGGAAGGGACGGCTCACGTTGTCATCCCGAAGTGGGTAACGGCAAGAAAACTCCCCGATGAGGCGAAATATGAGATCGAGCATTTTCTCCAGTATGTTAAGAAAAAGTATGGGCTGTAAAAAAGGGCGCCGCAAAAATTGCGGCGTCCTCCCATTTTTCATCCTCCGTCAGTTACCGCCATTCCCCCCGGCGCATCCTCTTAACGCAGATCTCCTCCATATAAAACTCTTCTACCCGCGCAATCAGGTAGCCGATCCCCGCGCCCACGGCCATAAACACAAGGCTGCAAAAGAGTGCGGCCGTCTGCATTATAACCAGCCGGTTTCCTCTCTCAAACTGCGCCCCAAAGCGCTCCAGGGCTGGGAAAGCCTGGCCGAAATCGTGGCCGTAAAACCACAGGTCCGTGATCTGCTCCGGCGGCAGCAGGGACGAGGGCAGGCTGACAAAGTGTAAAATTACCGCGATTCCTCCAAGGAGCACAATGCTGACGCCAACGCTCATGGGCCACATACGGGGGTACTTTTTAGGAAGCTGGTTTTCATACCAAGCATAGCCCCACATCCAGAACAGGATGACAAATATCATGAGCAGCAGGCCCATGCAGATGAAGTTGCCCTGGAACTGCTCCATAGCCGACAGGCTGTAGACCCTGGCCCCGGAAAGCTCTGGCACAAGGCTCTTGGCCCGGCCCTCCATGAAGGGCTGCTGGTCGGACTCCACAGAGAGCAGCAGGGCATTGCCGTCCCGGGCCACGATCTCCACGCCACTGGGGAGATGATCTGGCTCCGGCGCGTCCTCCGGGAACACGGCAAGCCACTGATCGGCGGCCTTGTCCCCGCCCCGGATTACCTCTACCAGCTCGCCATCGGTCAGCGTTTTTGAGGCGTACTGGACGTACTCCCCCCAGCCGCCATTGTCCAGGAGTACATTGTCCTCGTCCAAGGAGAACCCCTGCACCTCCCGGACCCGCACCCCGGCCTCCCAGCCGGTACCCTCATAAATCTCGTAAAGATGCACCCCACCTTCGCTGTCCGGTTGCAGGCAGTCAAGAGGCAGCTTTGCCGGGGAACTTGAGCTGTAGCTGTTTTCGGCACTCACAGTGGTAACCTGCGGGGTCATCAGCTCCTGATTTTTAACAGC
>CAJUNS010000057.1 GCA_910587995.1 uncultured Oscillospiraceae bacterium
GTCGCGGAGGTGAAGTTCTATGATGGATGAGCACGGCTTGACCCAAGAAAACCTTCTGCGCTCCCTGCCCGCCTCCCTCTCCGGCGACCCCAAAATGCTGGCTCTGGCGGAGAGCATTTCGGAGCTCTTGGCCCAGCGCCGGGAGGAAATCGAACAGCTGGCAATTTACCCTAATATGGACCAGTTGAGCGAGGACTTATTGGACATTCTATCCCACGACTTCAAGGTGGACTGGTGGGACGGCGATTACAGCTTGGAAGAGAAACGCCGGACGCTCTCCACCAGCTGGCAGGTGCACAAGACGCTGGGAACCAAGGCGGCGGTGGAAACCGCCATCCGGGCCATCTACCCCCACACCCATGTGCGGGAGTGGTTCGACTATGGCGGGGAGCCCTACCATTTCCGGCTGGAAATCAACATCACGGACGATGAGGCGGACAGCGCGAAACAGCGCGGCGTTTTAAAGAGGCTGCAATACTACAAGAACCTGCGGTCCCATCTGGACGGCGTAACCTACTTTTTGCAAAGCCGCGCCCAGGCCCCCGCCGGGGCGTGTTTTTTAGGGGTCCATGGCCGCGTTGGCGCGGCTGCCGGGCCAAGTTACGCGGGTTGGCCCCAGGTGGATATTGGCCTGAAAGCGGGCGGCGCGTACCTGGGCCAGCACCTGCGGCTGGGAGGCAGCATCACCGCGGCGGAACCCCGCTGGCCGGAGGGCCGCGCCGGGACCGGCGTGGGCGCGGCGCTGCTGGGAAGCTATCAGAAAATAGATACACATCAGAAAGCGAGTGAGGAAAATGGCACATTGGAGTGAGGTGGCGGTCACCAAAGGGGGCGAGGCCATGCTCAACGACCTGCTGGCCGGGCGGCGGCTGACGGTCCTGAGCGCCTGGGGCGGCACGGGCGAAACCAGTCCGGAGGCCCTGGCGGAGCTGGAAGACCTGGCCGGGGAGCGGGTCCCCCTGGAGCTGCTGGACGTGGAAAACGGGCTGGAGGGGAAAACCGTAAAAATCCAGATCAGCAACACCGGCGTGGAGGAGGGCTATACCCTGCACCAGATCGGCGTGTTCGCCCAGGTGGACGGGGGCCCGGAACAGCTGCTGTGCGTCTACCAGGACCGGGACCAGCGGGGCCGGAAAGGCGGGATAGAGGTGCCCGCCCAGGCCGGCTGCCCCACGTTTTTGCTGGAATTTTACGGCTTCCTCAAAATCACCAATGGCGTGAAGTTCGAGGTGGATTTGAGCCGGTCCGGGGCGGTGGTTACGCCCCAATATTTGGCGGACGTCATGGCCTCCCACAACCAGGACGGCCGGGCCCACCCGGACCTGCGGGAGGCGGTGCGGGAGGCCCAGGCATCGGCGGAGGACGCGGCCCAGGCCAAGCCCGAAACCGGCGCGGAGCCCCCTGGGCCGGACACGCCGGGGCAGCTGGGCCAGCACTATTTTGACACGGAGTCCCGGCGGGAGTACATCTGCGTGGGTCGGGAGGGCGATACCTACATTTGGGTGCTGGCCGGGGCCAAAACAGCGGAGGATGTGGATGTGGAGGGGAGGCCCCTGGCCCAAGTGCTGGCGGAGCTGGCCGCCCACAACACCCACAACCAGTCCCACCCGGACCTGCGCGGGGCCCAGCGGGACATGGACGCGCGGCTGGCTCTGCTGGAGCTGCTGTTTAACACGGATGTTTCCGGGAACCCGTTTACCGCGACCTTTGAGACCTTGACCGGCCTGACCGCCCAGGGCGTGTGGAACACAGCGCTGAACCGGCTGGAATTTTAGGGGGGATGAAAGATGGCGAACGTAACGATCGGCACAAGGCCCGTGGGCAGCATCGTGAAAATCAAGGTGGACGGGACCTTGCGGGACTTCATCATCGTCCACCAGGGCAAGCCCTCTTCCATGTATGACGAAAGCTGCAACGGCACATGGCTGTTGATGGAGGACATCTATGAAAAACGGCAGTGGAACAGTAGCAATGTTCACAGCTATGCCAACAGCACGATCCACTCTTACCTAAACAGCACCTTCCTGAACCTGATTGACGCCAACCTTCAGACGCAGATCAAGCAGGCAAAAATCCCATACTGTCCCCACGGAGGCGGCATGACTGTATACAGCGGGGCCAACGGCCTATCCGTGAAAATCTTCTTACTGTCCGGATATGAAGTTGGTTTCACCTCAAGCAACGTCAGGTATGGTCAGTTCCTCCCCCAAGACGGAACGAAACTATCCTTTTTCCAGGAGAGCATTGGTACATCGGAAAAAATTGCGCACTTCAAAGGGGTAGCCGAGTATTGGAGCTTGCGTACTCCGTATCTTTACGATCAGCAAGCTCCTTGGGGTGTAAACAGTTATGGTGTAGCCGCTTCTATGTTCTGCTCGGCTTCCGGCGGCATCCGTCCTGCTTTGATTCTTCCCTCCACCCTTCTGGTCTCTGAGGATGGCGCGGTGATTGCCAACACCGCCCCCAGCACGCCCGGGAGCATCATCATTCCCGCGAGCATCCAGGGCGGGACCAGCGTGGCGGTCAGCTGGAGCGCCAGCACGGACGAACAGGGCAACCTGGAGGGCTATGTGGTGGAGCGCAGTGTGAACGGCGGCACAAACTGGACCCAAATCTACCAGGGCAGCGCCCTGAGCACGGCCAACACGGTGCCCTTTGGCGCCCAGTCGGTGATGTACCGGGTCAAGGCTTACGACTCGGAAGGCCTGAGCTCCGGCTGGCGGACCAGCGGGGCGGTCACGGTTGTCAACAATGTGGCCCCCAGCGCGCCCGCCGGGATCACCCTGCCCGAAGCCGTGCTGGGGGGCCAGCCCCTGGCCATCGCCTGGGGCGCGGCCACGGACAGCGATGGCAACCTGTCGGCCTACCACCTGGAGCGCAGCGTGGATGGCAGCGCCTGGGCTGAAATCTACAGCGGCCCGGACCAGAATTTCACCGATTCCATCACCAAGGGCTGGCGGACCGTGGCCTACCGGGTGCGGGCGGCGGATGGTTTGGGGGCCTTTGGCGGCTATGCTGCGTCCCCGGTCCGGGAGGTGGACAACAACACCGCCCCGGTGATTAACTGCGCCCAAACGGGCGATTTGGGGGAGAAAACCGCTGGTTTCACAGTCAGCTACCATGTTTCCGATGAAGAAAATGACGCGGTTGCGGTTACGGAAATCCTGGACGGTACCCCCAAGCGCACCTTCCAGGCTGGAGAGGGGGCAAACAGCTTCGCAGTCACCGGCGAGACCTTCATGAAGCTCTCAAACGGCCCCCACGCCATGCTGATTCAAGCCAGCGATGGAAAAATCACCGCCACGCATGAGCTTTCTTTCTCCAAGCGGGTGACTTCCGCTTCCGTCACCCTGGCCGAGCCTATGGAGGCCGGGGAGGCCATCACCCTGTGCGCCCTGTCCGTTTCGGGGAGCATCCCGGCGGACGCGGCCTTTCAGGTGGAGGTCACCAACAACGCCAAGGACCCCGCTCCGGTTTGGGAGGACTGCACCACGGCGGTGCGAAACGGGCTGAACCACATCTTCACCAACCAGACCGCTACAAACGGCGCTGCGTTCAACTTTCGCGTTACCGCGGAACGCGGCGGCAGCGGCCAGGGCGGGTATTTTACATCCATACAAGGAGGGTTTCAGTGATGGGACTAAACAAATTAGGCCCCGCGGCCGGCGGGAAAAAGCTTCCTACCCGGGAGCAGCTGCAGCGGGAAAACGAACGCCTAAAGGAAAAAATAAAAATCCTAGAGGCCCAGCTGGAGGACACCCAGCTGGCTCTCTGCGATGTGTATGAGGCCATGCTGACGGGAGGTGAATTGTAGTGGCCATGATTTACGCGAACCTGATCCGCCGGGGCAGAAAGACCCTGGAGGACGTTCCGGCTCCTCTGCAGGCGGAGGTAAAGGCGCTCTTAGAGGAGCCTGCCAATGAGTAAGATTTGGGAGTGGGCGGTGGGGATTCTGCTGGGAAAGGAGGTGGAAGCTATGGCGGTTGTGTACGCAGCCCTGATTGTAAAGGGCAGAAAGACCTTGGAACAGGTCCCAGCCCTCCTGCGGGAGCAGGTCAAGGACATCCTCCTGGACCTGGAGGTGGAGGACTAGGAAGTGTCCCAACCACAGAGATAGTCATCTGTGTTCCCCCGCCCTACGGGCGGGGGAACACGAAAAGCTCTTCGAAACGGACACTCCTGAGGCCTGGGCCCGATTGACAAAATCTGACAGAATGGTATAATAAAAGAGGCCCCTAGATGGGGCCCACTTGGCGGGAGGAACTCCCGCCAACGTTGGAGGACGTTGCCTGCATACGAGTTGGCAGAGCCAACTCGG
>CAJUNS010000058.1 GCA_910587995.1 uncultured Oscillospiraceae bacterium
TGTTTGAACAATTTTTCCCTTTTAACTTTGTCTAACTTTTTGGGGCCACTTCATTTTCATCATGGCCCTTCTCAAAAAATATTTTGTTTTTCTTCTGCCCTGACTCGCTGTTTGTCAACCACGCAGGTTCAGATCCCAAAATCGAAGACTTGCCGCAGGCAATGTCTTTGGCATCCCCCCAAAACACGTCACGCCGTGACGGTCCTTTTTTGGCCTCTTGAACGCCAAAAAACCCCGGAATCCCGGGGTTTTTTCGGTGTGGCATCTTTTAAGATGTGTAAACATGGTGCCGCCGACCGGGCTTGAACCGGTACGGTATTGCTACCGAGGGATTTTAAGTCCCTTGTGTCTGCCAATTCCACCACGGCGGCATATTTTTTATATTTTACCACAGCTTATCCAAAAAAGCAAGTCCGCCAGAGAAAAAGAAAAGTAAAAAAAGTTGAAAAATGTGGCCGAAAATATTTGCTTTCATGGCTCCAATATAGTATACTATTCTTAATCGGGCATGTCCCAATTTAACCTTCGAAGGAGAAAATACTATGCATTATCTGGGAATCGACCTGGGCGGCACCAACATCGCCGTAGGAATTGTGGATGAAGACTGCAAAATCGTGGCAAAGGTCAGCTCTTCCACCGCCACAGAGAACGCGGAGCAGGTGGCCGACGCCATGGCCGCCACCGCCCGCGCCGCCCTGGAAAAGGCCGGCCTCACTTTGGACGATGTGCCGTGGATCGGCGTGGGGTCCCCCGGCACCGTTAACAAGGCCACCGGTATCATCGAGTATGCCAACAACCTGCCTTTCCTCAACACCCCCATGCAAAAGATGCTCTCCGAGCGTCTGGATGGGAAGACCGTCTACATGGAGAACGACGCCAATGCGGCGGCTTTCGGCGAGTATATGGCCGGCGCCCTTAAGGGCGCTCAGGTGGCTATGGCCATCACCCTTGGCACCGGCGTAGGCGGCGGCGTCATCATTGATGGTAAGATTTTCTCCGGCAGCAACTTCGCCGGGGCCGAGCTGGGCCACTCTGTGATTGTGGCCGATGGCTGGCCCTGTACCTGCGGCCGCCTGGGCTGCTGGGAGGCCTATGCCTCTGCCACCGGGCTGATTAAGCGCACCAAACAGCATATGGAAGAGGCCCCCAAGGATTCTCCTCTGTGGACCATTGCGGAGGGGGACATTAACAAGGTCAACGGCCGCACCGCCTTTGACGCTATGCGCCAGGGCGACCCGGTAGGCCAGAAGATTGTGGATGAGTATGTGAAGTACCTCAGCGTGGGCCTGATCAACATGATCAACATTTTCCAGCCCAACATCCTCTGCGTTGGCGGCGGCGTGGGCAACGAGGGCGAAAACCTGCTGGTTCCCGTACGCGCCATTGTGGACAAAGAGCAGTACGGCCATAACCCCGACGCCAAGACCAAGATCTGCAAGGCACAGCTGGGCAACGATGCGGGCATCATCGGCGCGGCCATGCTGGGCAAGGAAGAAGGCTGAGTCATGGGCAGCGTAAAAGTCGAGCCCTTCGGCACTCTGCCAGACGGACGTCCGGTCCATGCCTATACGCTGCAAGCCGGCGGCCTGACCGCGGTCCTTTCGGACTACGGCTGCCGGGTGCTTCGGCTGCTGGTTCCGGACCGGGACGGCAAGCCTGGGGACGTGGTGCTGGGCCACCGGACCCTGCCGGAGTATTTTGGCTCCAACTACCAGGGGGCTACCATCGGCCGCTGGGGCAACCGCATTGGCGGGGCCCGCTTTCAGCTGGATGGCGAGACCTATACATTGAATCAAAACGACGGGGAGAACTCCCTGCACGGGGGCCCGGGGGGCTTCCACCAGGCTTTGTGGGAAGCGGAGTGTGAAGATGGCGATGAGCCCCAGGTCCGCTTTACGCTGGACAGCCCGGACGGGGAAGAGGGCTTCCCCGGGGCGCTGCATACCACGGTTACCTACCAGCTGACCGCCCAAAACGCCCTGAAGATCACCTATCAGGCGCAAAGCACCCGGCGGACCCCTTATAACCCTACCAACCACAGCTTTTTCAATCTGTCCGGCGACCCGGCCAAGACGGTGCTGGACACCAGCCTGACCATCAACGCCCAGCGGGTCACCGCCGTTACCGATGGGCTTATTCCCACCGGAGAGCTGCTCCATGTGGCGGACGGGCCTTTGGACTTCCGCAGCCCCAAAAAGCTGGGGCAGGATATGTTCGCTCAGGACCATCTGATTCAGCTGTGCGGCGGCTTTGACCACAATTTCTGCACCGACGGTCAGGGATACCGGAAGATTGCCGAAGCCTATGAGCCGGAAAGCGGCCGGGTGATGGAAGTCTTTACAGACATGCCCGGGGTGCAGCTGTACACCTTCAACCGCCCGGAGGCGGGGCTTACCGGCAAGGATGGCAAGCCCATGGGCCCCCATACGGCTTTCTGCCTGGAAACCCAGTTCTACCCGGACGCGGTGAACCACGAGAGCTTCCCCGGCGGCATTTTGGAGCCGGACGAGGCCTTCGCCAGCGTGACAGCCTACAAATTCTCCAACCGGTAATATAATTTCCCAAGGAGGGCAGCGGCCAACGGGCTCCTGCCTTTTTGGGGATTAGGGAGGCATGTATGAAACCCGGTACATTTCAGATGGAAAAATCCTGTGGAGCCATTGTCTGCCAGGAGGTGGACGGGCTGCCCCGGGTGTTGGTAATCCAGCATAAAAACGGCGGACATTGGGCCTTTCCCAAAGGCCATGTGGAGCAGGGAGAAACCGAGGCGGACACCGCCCGCCGGGAGATCCGGGAGGAGACGGGGCTCAAGGTCAAGCTGGACCAGAGCTTCCGCCGTGTGGTGACGTTCTCGCCCAAGCCCCAGGTGATGAAAGACGTGGTCTATTTTGCGGCCCGGCCCACCGGCGGGGACCCCAAACGCCAGGAAGCCGAGGTAGAGGACATGGTATGGGCCACATTGAGCCAGGCCCTAAAGCTGGTCACCTACGAAAGCGACCGGGAGGTGCTGCGGGCTTTTATTGCCCACCTGGAGCGGCATGGAGCGCGTGAGTGAATCCGGCCCAGCGGAGGCCGCTGAACAAGCCCCAGGCGAAGAGGCGAAATAAAGAGCAAAAGGGAACTGCCTGGCAGTTCCCTTTTTGTATGAAATAAGGGCGGTAAAAGCGTGTTCCCCCAAAGCGGCTGGGATTGGGCAAAGCCGGACCGAAATGGAGAGAGCCTCATCCCGGACGCTGGCGGCAGTAGGGGACCAAGCGGCAAATTTATGCTTGACAATTCCGCCTGGAGAAGGTAAAATAAAATTAGTTCTTTGGCGGGCCCTCTGGTTTTGACCAAGGAGAGGGGAGCGCTGGGCAAGCCTTTCAGCGCGCCAATTGGCTTGGCGGTCTAGAAGCATACAGAACCGGCCGGGAGGCCTCGAAAATACTGGGAATTTTGGAATTCGGCGGTCGCGGGGCTGGTCGAGTTCTAAGGCCAATTCTAAGATAACAAACGACACAATTTTATATACGGAGATGTACCCAAGTGGTTGAAGGGTCCGCACTCGAAATCTTGCGGGTGGAGTGGAACCGAAGGGGCTGGGAGGCCCTGAAAACACTGGGAATTTTGGAGTTGGGTGGACAGAGATTTGGCCGAGTTCTAATAGAAAT
>CAJUNS010000059.1 GCA_910587995.1 uncultured Oscillospiraceae bacterium
CGCTCGTCGAAGATCAATGCGCCCTGTTTCATGTTCGGGGCCTCCTTGTCAGATTAGATTTTTCCCTCCGCCATATCGTGGGCGACGAGGGCGGTATAGTAGCTTCCCATGGTGCTGGGGGCGTTGAACAGCACCGCCAGCAGGTATTTCTTGATGTTGCGGATTTTCGTGGTGTTCTCCCGCATACAGTCCATGACGAACTCGATATGGCCGCTGTTGAGTTTCAGCAGCTTGGCCTTTACCAGCTCGGCGGGGTAGTCGTCACCGGCCACCCGGATTGTCTTGCGGGCCGTGCAGACGGTTTCCACCAGCAATTCCACGATGCCGTCCAATTCCTCCCGGTCGATCTTGGAGTGGTGCAGGAGGTGGTCGTACTCGATATTCTCCTTGATGATCTCCCGATAAATCTCAACGGTGCTCTGTGTGGCCGCTTCCGTTCCGTTCCTTTCCGGCGGCGAAGCCGCAACAGCCCCAGCGGGAGGGGGCGAAAGGGAGGGAAAGGAATGGGTAATTGATAGGTCTGTAATTCTTGGGTCTTTACTTTGTATATCTTTATTTAATTGCGTTGGATTTTCCAACATAGGTTTTTCCTGCGTAGGATTATCCAATGTTGGATTTTCCAACGTAGGTAAATCCAATGCAGGCGGCGTCTGCGGCTGTTCATAGATCACATAGTCCGCGCCCCGCAGCCGTCCCCGTTCGTCACGCTCCCGCGAACGGACGATGTAACCCGCCTGCTCCAACTCCCGGATAGCCTGCCGGATGGCGTCGATCTTTTCCCGGTTGATAAGGGCCAGGCCCTTTAACGTATAGTCCCAATCTTCCGGGAGTGACAACATTTGCGAAAGCAGGCCCTTGGCTTTTAGGGTCAGGTCTTTGTTCCGCAGGTGATGGTTCGACATCACCGTGTACCCCTTGTTCCTCTCCACGCGGAATACTGGCATGGTTCTCCGCTCCTTTCGGTGTCTGGACATGAAAAAACGCCGCAGACTTTTTCAAAATCTGCGGCGTTCGCCGGGGCGCAGAAACGGGCGGTGTCTTGCCGACATCGCCCGTTTTCTGTGCTGTTGTTCACTTGTTTGCGCCGCCCCGTTTTCCGCTGCCCTTAAAAACATTGATTTTACTGGGTTTTCTCATGTTTTCTTATGGCAACGCCCTTAATAGGGCGGACTTTTTTTGCAAAAAATTGAGCCGGCAAACGCCGGCTCAATTCGAGGTAAAATATGAAAGGACGAAAACCCTTATACTCTTGTTTTTCGGGAGCTTGCCCCCGTCTTGCCACTCCGGGAACGCCGCTGGGGCTTGGGAGGCTTTTTCGGTCTAACCAAGGCTAGGCATCCCAAAGCTGGAACCAACAGAATGAGCACAAACCCGCCAATGCTCACATAAATCGGAGTTTCCTGCTGGCCCAAGGCTGGAGCGGAAAGCTCCGCGGGCCCAGCGGACTGGGCGCTGATCTCTGGAATCTCTTTGGGCCCATTCCCGTTGAAGAAGCTTAGCACCGCGACTGCAACTACTGTGAGAACCAGGGCCACAAAGACGGAAGCCCACCGGCCGAAGCTTTTACGGCGCATTACTCTTCCCTCATTCCGCCCTGTCCCGCGTATTATGTCGAGCAGAGATTACAACTTTATCACAAGTGTTACAAATTGGTTACATTTTAACATGTCCTGAGCCAGATTGCAAGCCCTTTTTTGAAGTTTAACAATTTATTCACAAAGCTCCCCCTGGATTGTGAATAAATTGGAAGACTTTCCCGGTGCCGCTGGCCAAATCCCAGCCCGCAGCCGGAAAACCGGCATAAAGAAAGAGCGGACAGAAGAAAACTTCCGTCCGCTCCATTTGGCGTGGTTTCTTACTTCAGCTCAACCTCAGCACCAGCCTCGGTCAGCTTGGTCTTCAGAGCCTCGGCGTCGTCCTTGGAGATGCCTTCCTTAACCGGCTTGGGAGCCTCGTCAACCAGAGCCTTGGCCTCCTTCAGGCCCAGGCCGGTAGCTTCCTTAACCACTTTGATCACGTTGATCTTGTTGGCGCCAGCGGACTTCAGGATTACGTCGAACTCGGTCTTCTCAGCAGCGGCAGGAGCATCGCCAGCAGCAGGAGCGGCAATGGCCACAGCGGCGGGAGCGGCCGCAGATACGCCGAACTCTTCCTCCAGAGCCTTGACCAGCTCGGAGAGCTCCAGAACGGTAAGAGCCTTAACTTCTTCAATCAGGTTGGTTACTTTCTCAGACATGAGTAATTTCCTCCATCATTTCAGATTATTTTTGTGCGCTCATTGAGCGTTCACAAGATTTTTGATTCTTCCGCCGAAAGCCATCCTTAGGCGGACTGCTTCTCGGCGATGGCGTTGAGCGCGATAACCAGGCCGCGCATCACGCCGCTGCACACATTGGCAAAGCCCTGGATGGGGCCATTCAAGCCGCCAAGCACCTGAGCCACCAAAACTTCTTTGGGCGGAAGCTTGGCCAAGGCATCGATGCCAGCCGCATCTACAGCGCCGCCATCAATAAAACCGGCCTTCACCTTGAACGCGGTGTTGGGGTTGGCCTTAACGTAGTCGGAAAGAATCTTCGGCGCATCGGTATAGCCTTTGTCGCTGTAGGCAATGGCGGTCGCGCCGTTCAAGTGCTCGTCCAGGCCATCAATGCCGGCGTCCTGAAAAGCACGAGAGAGCAGGGTGTTTTTGACCACCTTGTACTCGCAGCCAGCCTCACGCAGCTGCTTACGCAGCTTGGTGTCCTTGTCCACGCTGATGCCAGTGTAGTCCACCAGCACACCCACATTAGCGGCCTTAAAAGCCTCGCAGAGCTCGGCAACCTGCTGCTTTTTCTGTTCCAAAATCTTCTCGCTGGGCAAATTGTTCACCTCCAAAACTGACTTCCATCCACACCAATACAAAATGCCTTTCCGCATTTACCGTGGAAAGGCATGAAAACGCTTATGACCAAACGCAAAGAAACTGCGTTTATCCTGGTACATTTGCGTATCTTTCCTCGGCAGGCCGGGTAATCCGTTACACAGCACAAAGCTGTACCTGCTGTCTTTGGTTGGACAGCAAAACTAGTATAGCACAAGATAGTAAGAATGTCAACCATTAATCCTACAAAAAACGCTGTAAAACGGAGGAGACCGCTTTCCTAAGAGTAGCCCCAGCGTTTCAAAAATCTTATAAGTGAATCCGTCGATTTCAAATGAAAAAACAGCCCATCCGTCTGGATGGACTGTAATAATCTGTTTGTACAGCCCTTACTAGGGCCAATACACAAAAAACTGGATAAAAGGAGAGAAGCAGGTAGAAAGATGAAAGGGATTAACAAATGGTCAAGCCCTCGGCCTATTAGTACTGCCAAG
>CAJUNS010000060.1 GCA_910587995.1 uncultured Oscillospiraceae bacterium
TGCCATGAAGAAGCCTTGCCAAAGGTAATGACGCCGCATACGCTCCGGCACACGTATGTCAAGTCCAAGACAAAAAATAAATATGAGAATTTTGGGGAGAGTACAGGAGGTACACTCTCCAAGCTAACGGACGGCCTCTCTTGATGCCCTGTTGGGCCTGGGCATAAACTCTCTCACTCGGCTGGCATATCGCGCGATCTCGTCCTCGGTGATAAAGCTCTCCGGCGGGGAAAGTTCCGTAAGCTCGGAGGTATACTCGCTGCGGGGCAGGGACAGCTCGCGGAGCTGTTCCAGAACAAAGGACGGTTTGTAATACTGAAAGAGCATTAGATCCCTGTCCTGCGCGTGGGCCTCCGTAAAGGTCTCCAGCTCGGAGATCAGGGTGTTTACATTGTCGGGTCAGCCAGCATAGCGGTCAGTTGTTCTGCTTCCTCTGGAAAGCCCACGCCGCGCAGGGTGCCCAGCGAGGGCATAAAGCCCTGTTCCTTTGCCGCGTCGCTCATGTCATGGGACATATACCAAAGGGCCTGCGTGATCTGGCCACGCTCATACCCCGGCGTTTCTATCAGCTCTACATTGGTGGCAAAGATGCCGGTATCCAGCATTACCTCAATGCGGACGGCGGCATCCTCCCAGGAGATGACCTGTGCATATTGGACATACCGCGCACTCAACCCCATGGACAGGTGAATGCCATCCTCCGCATACCATGCGGCAATATCGCCGTCCCTGCCTTTGATGCCATAGCCGCCATGGTATTCCTTTTGCAGAAAGGCGGCAATCTCCTCCGGGGACTTCTGTTTCATAAACTCCGCAGCCACGCGCAAACGGCTTTTTCTGTGTTGCTGCCAAAACGCAAAACTTGGTCGATGTCCTCCTGGGGAATAGAAAAAGCGAAGGGCGCTTTTCCCCGGTCATATCAATGAGGGTGATACCCCTGCTGCCGCGCCGGACACCATGGCCATGCGCGTGTTCCACACATCGTAGCTGGCGCAGGCTGTGGCCTCCGGGTGCTGGGCGTAGATAAGGACTTGTTCGTGATATGGGTATTTCTAAAGTCGTTGTCAATGGTATTTGTCAGAAAAAAGCAAAGAAGAACAGCCTGCCTACGGCAAGCTGTTTCATTTGTCGCAAACACTTTCAACCTGTTTCTAAAACCACATAAGCGCTTTAGCCATTAGCGCGATAGAGGAATGTCACAATCTGTCCTCGGGTGCAGCTGGCGTCGGGGGAGAACTTCCCATTGCCGGTGCCGCTGGTGACGTTCTTCGATACGGCCCAATCCACGGCTTTTTCGTAGTAGCTGCCGGATTTCACATCGCTGAATAAACTGCCAGCAGAGGCATTCGGGCTTTTCTCTGCCCTCCATAGGAAGGTTACCGCCTGGCCTCGGGTGCATGCCCCGCCCGGACCAAACCTCCCGCCGCCAATGCCGCTGGTGATGTTGTTCTCAACGGCCCACAGCACAGCCTTGTAGAAGTAGTCGCTAGGCTTTACATCGCTGAATGGGTTTGCGGATGAAACCGGGTCAGGGCTGCCTGCCGCGCGCCAAAGGAAGGTCACAATCTGCCCACGTGTACACGATGCATTAGGAGAAAATTTATTGTTTCCTGTTCCGCTGGTAACACCTTTTTTAACCGCCCATATAACGGCGTCGTAATAGTAAGCGCCGCTTTTTACATCTGTAAACTTAGGTGTGCTTGTTGGGCTTGGAGTAGGAGTCACAGGTGGTGTCGGTGTCGGCTTATCTGTTGGACCAGGAGTAGGCGTTGGTTCAGGTTTGGTATCCGGGGTGTTGGGAATGTCGGCATTATAGTGTATGGTGGCTCCAATTAAAGGATCGTTGTTGGAATCAATTTTGATTTCAGCCCATTGGGGTTGGGTACCACCGTAGTAAACATCAGTAAGATTAGTACATTTTGAAAAGGAACAAAATGCTATAGAACTCATATATTTGCCGAATGAAATTGATTTTAGTGCATCACAACCCGAAAAAGCCCAATTTCCAATTTCTGTCACGGTTCCTGGAATCTCAATGTGCGTTAAGCCAGTACAATCCTGGAACAATCTTCCAGGAACTTTTTCTATTCCAGATCCAAAAGTCACATTTGACAGCTTTTGACATCCAGAGAAAGCCCAGTCAGATTCTTCAATTGTCGCAGGAATATAAACTGACTCTATTGAGATACAGTCTTTAAAGCTCGCATCTAAAGAGTTGAGTCCTTCAGGGAGAACAATATTTTTTAGGGCTACGCAGCCTAAAAATGCGTCGAACCCAACTTTTTTGAGTCCTTTATTGAAGGTAACATTTGCTAAATTGGTGCAACCTGAGAAAGCAAAGTTTCCTATTTCAGTTATACCTCCAGGAATTTCAACATGAGTTAATCCAGTACAGTCCTGAAATAGTCTTCCTGGGATCTTTTTCACTTCAGAGCCAAAGACTATATCATCTAACTCACTACAGCCAGAAAAAGACCAATCCGATTCTTCTATGGTTCCTAATATTTGAACTGAGCGTAAACTGCCACAATCGGAAAAAGCCCATGTCCCAATGTTAGCTACCGTTTTGGGAATAATAACATGCCGGATTATCTGGTTGTTCCTAAAGGCTCGATCTCCAATCTTAGTTACCGTTTTCCCATCAATGGTTTCCGGAATATTGAGAATACTCGCATTACCGTGCCATCCAGTCACGGTCACAGTGCCGTCATCGTTGGCCTCAGTGTCCCAAATCACCACAGGCTGAATGCTGCCGCCTCCCGCATAGCCGGTGCTGCTGGCGTTTTTCTGCCGGCTGCTATAATATCTGGATGTGGACGGCGTGACATATTTTGTAGAACGGTATGTACCGGAAGTCGTGCCGGATTCTTTTCCCCGGGTACACGATGAAACCTGGATTCCATTCTCAATATGCTCGTATACGCGAACAGGACTGTTTACCAAGTTCTTTTTGGGTAAGTCCACGCTCCATGCGTATAGCACGAATGCGATCA
>CAJUNS010000061.1 GCA_910587995.1 uncultured Oscillospiraceae bacterium
TCGGGCATATTCTGCTTGTTGCGCTCGTTCGAGACATAGCCCCTTCCCTTATCCAGGGTAAGCTCCATATAGAGCCTGGCCCCATCGCCCAGGGTGGCAATATGCAGGTCGGGATTCAGCACCTCGAACTCGCTGTCGCCCTTGATGGACGCGGCGGTGACCTGGCAGGGCCCCTCCGCTGAGATCTCCACTGTCTTGGGACCGTCGCAATAGAGCCTGGCCACGACGCCCTTGATGTTGAGAATGATCTCGGTCACGTCCTCCTTTACCCCCGGGATAGTGGAAAATTCGTGGAGAACGCCGTCGATGCGAATGGACTTGACGGCGACGCCCGGCAGACTGGACAGCAGCACCCGCCGCAGGGAGTTGCCCAGGGTGGTGCCGAAGCCCCGCTCCAGGGGCTCGACCACAAACCGTCCATAGGTGCCGTTTTCATAAATTTCCGCGATTTCAATTTTGGGTCTTTCTATCTCAATCATCCGCGATCCTCCTCTACACAGACAAACCTAATACAGCTGCTTTTATTCGGGCTTTTATTACTTGGAGTACAACTCGACGATGAGGGTCTCATCCACCTCAAGGTCGATATCCTCGCGGGTAGGCAGCGCATCGATTTTCGCCTGTGCATTGGCGGCGTCCACGTCCAGCCACTTGGGAGTGGGCCGGGCGGAGTTGGCCTCGATTACGGCCTTGAATTTGTCGCTCTGGCGGCTCTTGTCCCGGATGGCCACGGTCTCGCCGGGCTTGCAGAGATAAGAGGGGATATCCACCTTTTTGCCGTTGACGGTGAAGTGGCCGTGCACCACCAGCTGGCGGGCCTCGGCCCGGGAGCTGGCCCAGCCGCAGCGGTAGACCACATTGTCCAGCCGGGTCTCCAGCAGAATGAGCAGGTTGTCGCCGGCCTTGCCGGGCATGGTGGTGGCCATTTCATAGTAGTGATGGAACTGGCCCTCCAGCACGCCGTAGAAACGGCGGGTCATCTGCTTGGCGCGCAGCTGCAGGCCGTATTCGCTGGTTTTTTTGCGGCCCTGGCCGTGCTGGCCAGGGGCATAGGCCCGGCGGGAGATGGCGCATTTATCGGTATAGCAGCGCTCGCCCTTGAGAAACAGCTTTTGCCCCTCGCGGCGGCACAGCTTGCAAACGGCCTCTGTATATCTTGCCATATTATCAGTAACCTCCTGTTATGGGTTTTTACACGCGCCGTCTTTTGGGCGGGCGGCAGCCGTTGTGGGGGATGGGGGTCACGTCTTTGATCATGCTCACGTCCAACCCAGCGGCCTGCAGGGCGCGGATGGCGGCCTCGCGGCCGGCCCCGGGGCCCTTGACATACACCTCGACCGACTTCATGCCGTGCTCCATGGCGAGCTTGGCGGCGGTTTCGGCAGCGGTCTGGGCGGCGAAGGGAGTGGACTTGCGGGAGCCCCGGAAGCCCAGCTCGCCTGAGCTGGCCCAGGAGATGGCGTTGCCCTGGGTGTCGGTAATGGTGACAATGGTGTTGTTGAACGTAGACTGGATATGGGCGGCGCCGCGCTCGATATTTTTACGCTCGCGCCGGCGGCGCACAGCGCCCTTGGTGGTCTTTTGTGCCATTTGACGAATCCCTCCTTACTTCTTCTTGTTGGCCATGGTTTTGCGGGGGCCCTTGCGGGTGCGGGCGTTGGTTTTGGTGCGCTGGCCCCGCACGGGCAGGCCCTTGCGGTGGCGCACGCCGCGGTAGCAGCCGATTTCTACCAGACGCTTGATGTCGAAGGCCACATCGCGGCGCAGGTCGCCCTCTACATGGCAGTTCTTGTCAATATAGTCGCGCAGCTTGGAGGCGTCGTCCTCGGTGAGGTCGCGCACGCGGATGTCGGGGTTGACCCCAGTGGCGGCGCAGATATTGGTGGCGGTTTTGCGGCCGATGCCATAGATATAGGTGAGCGCGATCTCAATGCGCTTGTCTCTGGGCAGGTCGATACCGGAAATACGAGCCATATTGGATGACCATTCCTTTCGTCAGTTTTGCGCGGGCCTTAGCCCTGGCGCTGCTTGTGCTTGGGGTTGTCGCAGATGACCATGACCTTCCCCTTGCGCTTGATGATTTTGCACTTCTCACACATCTTCTTTACGGAAGGACGTACTTTCATTGTATAATCACTTTCCTTTCTCAAAGGGGCCTGTGCTTTGCTTGCCGGGACTTGGTCCCCGGGACTTGGTCCCGGGAAAGGGCTCTGGCCTCCGGCGGCCGACTTCATCGAAGATGAAGTCGCAGAAACATTTTCGAGAAAAGTTTCTTAAGAATCTTCAAAAGCTTTTAACCCGCCTTTGGCGGCTGCTGAGCTTTAAGCTACTGCCACGAGCCGCTGGGCTTCTGCAGCTTAAGAAACTTTTATCCGCCTCTGGCGGCTGCTGAGCTTTAAGCTACTGCCACGAGCCGCTGGGCTTCTGCAGCTTA
>CAJUNS010000062.1 GCA_910587995.1 uncultured Oscillospiraceae bacterium
CCATCCCACTTCATGGTTATAACTTTGGCTTGGTCAGGCTCTTTACTGGCAAAACTGGGCACCTTCATGTAGTCGTTAAGCCGTTTCTTGAAATCCCGGTAGTATTCCAAAAACTTGGTGGGATTGTAAGCGTGGGGTGCGCACTTTTCCATATCCTCGTCCACCGCGGCCTCCACGCCGAACAGTCCGTCCCCCTGCATAAAGGCATGGCCGTTTATGGTCTCCCAAATCAGCAGCTGGGTCACAGCCCACTTGTCGCCATTGTCGCTGGGGCCTGCCCAAAAGTCCGCCGCGTTCCACTGGAAGCCCAGGGCCATGATGGTTCCTACCGTATCCTGTGCGTTTACGGTAAGGTCTGTCCAGGTATAGGGGGTTCCGCCTGTCGCGCCTTTTTCATGCTCCAGGCAGTACGCCGCTATATTGGTGCCGTTAATGAGCATGGTCTTGGCGGGCATCTGGCTCACATATTCTCCCAATGTAGTCAAGGTTCCCACATCTGATTTGAAACAGTAATACCCCATCTGGAGGACGCCAGCCGTGCCCGCTCCCGCGGCGGCCCTGGTCCTGGCCCTTTGAAGGGAGGACCAGATCTGCGTGGCGTCCACCTGGGCCAGCTCGGTTTCATAGGGGCTGTCCGGCTGGGCGGATGGGGACGGGCTGGGGCTTGCCTCCGCCAGGGGGACGGGGCTGGGCTCCGCTGCCGCGTCAGGTTCCGGGGAATTCTCCGGTCCTGGTGTGGCCTCCAGGTCTGGCTGGGGAGCAACGTCCGGCCCGGCGCTGGGTTCGGGCTGGCTGCTCTCTGCGGGGGCCTCGCTGGGCGGGGCCTGAGAGGAGAGAGGTTCATCCGGCGGGGCCTCTGTGGCAAAGGCAGAGTAAGGCAGGCCGCTCAAGCAGAGCATAACGGCCAGAATCAAGGCCAGAGTTCGTTTCATTGTTTTCTGCATATATCTCGTTCCTTTCTGATAATTATTATAAGTGTTAAAAGAGAGCACAAAAAAAGGGCCTTCTGTTTTTCAGAAGGCCCTTGGCGTTAACCGTCAGTACAGGAGGTAGAAGACTCCGTATTTCTGCACTTAAAGCTATAAAATCAAAACATCAATCAATCCTGCCAACAAAACGGTAATAAATCTCCACTTCCTGCTCCCTTGAGCCGTCAGCAGACTTCACCGCCTCATGTACCGTGATTTTCTCTATCAGGGCGTTCACCAATTCCGGCGTGAGTTCGGTGGGACTGGAATACTGCCGGATAAGTTCGACCCATTTTCCAGCATCCTCAGCGCCCTTTGCGGCAGTCTCCATGGCAGTGTGGGCTTGCTCAATCCTCGCGGCCGCATCAGCCTGCTCCACCTGGTACTTCTCCGACAGCATCGCAAAATTCCGCTCAGAAATGCGCCCAGCAGCCCAATCCTCATACAATTTGGCAAAGAGTCTGTCCAACTCCACTTTGCGCTTTTCAGCCCGCTTTAGCTCTGCTAGGTGACGTTTTTGGATAGCGGCTTGCCCTTTGCCGTTGGCATTCATCAGCCGGTTCACCAGCCTGTCACCGTCTTTTTGCGCCGCCTGAATCCAAAATTGCAGCCGGGAAAGCACATAGGGATACAGCACACCGTAGCGTATATAGTGCATAGAGCACTCGCCCAGAGCAAAGGCGTTCTTCGCGCAGCGGTAGTAACAGTATGGCTTTTTGCCCTGATGATTCTCCACAAAAGACATCGACCAGCCACAGTCCGCGCACTTTACCAGTCCCGCAAAGACCTGTGTCGTACCGTTTTTCCGTTCCCTGCGGCGGCTGGCAATTTGCTGCTGCACCCGGGCAAAATCATCTCGGGAGATGATGGCATCATGGGTATTCTCCACGATAAACCATTCAGATTTCGGCTTAGTCGTTTTCTGCTTTGACTTGAAAGAAACCGTACCCGACTTGTTGTGAACGCTGTCGCCAATGTAAGTCTCGTTGCGGAGAATGTTTTTCACCTGCCCCACCGTCCAGGCGTAACGCTTGTTTTCCGGCTGGCCGGCATACTTGTTGGCATTCGTCCCATAGCGCTGGAAGTTGAGCCAAGCCGCTGTAGGGACCTTCTCGGCAATCAAAGTGCGGGCTATTTTTTCAGTACCAACACCACTCAGAGAAAGATTGTAAATCTTCTCTACTATCCACCGGGTGTCCTCATCAATCAACAAATGCCCCTTCTGATTTGGGTCTTTCACATACCCAATAGGCGCGCAGGCACCATAGTGAGCGCCATTGGCAAACCTTGCACGGAATGCCGCCTTTACCTTTTTGCTGGTCTGCCGGGCGTGCATTTCATTGAGAATATTAAGGAATGGGGCCAGCTCGTTCTCACCGTTAAGAGTGTCTACATTGTCATTTACGGCAATATAGCGAACACCTTTACTGGGAAAGTAAATCTCCGTGTA
>CAJUNS010000063.1 GCA_910587995.1 uncultured Oscillospiraceae bacterium
GACCACCGAGATCTACACTCTTTCCCTACACGACGCTCTTCCGATCTGCCTTACCACCAGCAGCACCGCCATTTTTGTCCCGTTCACCACCCAGGAGCTTTTCCAGAGCGGGAAGGAGGCCCTTTACTACGGGCTGAACGCCCTGTCCAACAACCTTATCATGGTGGACAGGAAGCTATTAAAAAATCCCAATGGGCTTATCCTCGGCACACCCGGCAGCGGCAAGTCCTTCTCCGCAAAGCGGGAAATCTCCAACGTGTTCCTCGCCACCAATGACGATATTCTCATTGCAGACCCGGAGGCGGAGTATTATCCCCTGGTCCAGCGGCTGGGCGGTCAGGTCATTAAAATCTCCCCCACCAGCAGGCAGTATGTAAACCCGATGGACCTGAACCTGGACTATTCCGATGATGAATCGCCGCTTTCGTTGAAAGTGGACTTCCTCCTGTCCTTCTGCGACATTGTGGTGGGCAGCAAGGACGGCCTCCAGCCCGTGGAGAAAACGGTCATTGACCGCTGTGTGCGGCTGGTCTACCGGCAGTACCTGGAGGACCCCCGCCCGGAGAACATGCCCATTCTGGAGGACCTTTACAACCTTCTGCTGAAGCAGGAGGAAAAGGAGGCCCACTTCATCGCCACCGCCCTGGAAATCTACGTTACCGGCAGTCTGAACGTATTCAACCACCGCACCAATGTGGACATTGACAACCGCATCGTCTGCTACGACATCAAGGAGCTGGGCAAGCAGCTGAAACAGCTGGGGATGCTGGTGATCCAGGACCAGGTATGGAACCGCGTCACCGTCAACCGGGCCGCTGGCAAGACCACCCGCTACTATGTGGACGAGTTCCATCTGCTGCTCAAAGGCGAGCTGGCATCGTGGAGCGTGGAGATTTGGAAGCGGTTTCGCAAATGGGGCGGGATTCCTACCGGAATTACGCAAAACATAAAGGATTTGCTGGCTTCGCGGGAAATCGAGAACATTTTCGAGAACAGCGACTTCATTTACATGCTCAATCAGGCCGCTGGGGACCGGCAGATTCTCGCCAAGCAGCTGAACATCTCCCCCCACCAGCTGTCCTATGTCACCCACTCCGGCGAGGGGGAGGGGCTTTTGTTCTATGGCAATGTGATCCTGCCCTTTGTGGACCGCTTCCCCAAGGACACGGAGCTGTACCGGCTCCTCACCACCAAGCCCCAGGAGGTCGCGGTATGAAGCGCCAGCCCCGCCTCCAGTTTACGGATGCAGAGCTGTCCCCCAAGCTGAAACGGCATGTCCGGCGGGCGGAGCGGGCGGCGGACAAGGTGGAACGGGCGCGGGAGAAGATTCCCAGGGACCGGAAAAAGCTCAAACGCCGCATGATCGAGCAGCAGTCCGGCAAGGCCCGCAGGGGCAAAAAGCACCTCTATTTCGAGGAAGTGGACCGGCCCAGGCCCCCCTCCAAGCTGACCCACGCCGTCCAATCCGCGCCGCTGAACGCCGCTTCGGTCCAGACCCACCGGAAAATCCGGGAGGCGGAACAGGACAACACGGGCCTGGAGAGCGCCCACCGGCTGGAGGAGGCGGCGGAGGGCGGGGTCCGGCTGGCGGCATACTCTTACCGCGCCCAAAAGCTGCGGCCCTACCGGGAGGCGGCAAAGGCGGAGCGGCAGCTGGAAAAGGCCAATGTGAACGCGCTGTATCAGAAGCACCTCCACGACAACCCTCAGCTTGCCAGCAGCCCCCTCTCCCGCTGGCAGCAGAAACGGGCCATTCAGAAGCAGTACGCCGCCTCGGTGAAGTCCGGCCAGACCGCCGCCGCCACAATGGAGAACTCCGCCAAGGCCGCGAAAAAGGCGGCGGAGAAGTCCAAAGACACCGCCAATTTTATCTGGCGGCACAAAAAGGGCGTTGGCATCATCA
>CAJUNS010000064.1 GCA_910587995.1 uncultured Oscillospiraceae bacterium
AGTACGGCCAGGGGGAGGCCCGGCTTGCTCAAATGAACGCCCGCACCGATGCCCTTTCGGAGAGCGAGTCCAAAATGAAGCGCAAGGCGGGGTACAGCATGGCTGTCACCAATACCGTGATTCTGCTGCTGGACTTGGCAATGCTTTTCACCTCGGTAGCGCTGTACAGCCGGGGGCAGGTGGACTTTACCGGGGTACTCATCCCAACTATCGCCCTGATGAGCAGCTTTGGCCCCTGCGTGGCTCTGGCTAACCTGGGCAGCACTTTGCAGAGTACCTTCGCCGCCGGAAACCGGGTGCTGGACATTCTGGAGGAGGCGCCTTTGGTAGAGGAGGTCAGCGGCCAGACCCAGGTAGAGTTTACCGGCGCGGCGGCGGAAAACCTCAGCTTTTCTTATGGCGGCGAACAAGTCCTCAGCGGGTTGAGCTTGGACGTGCCAAAAGGGAAAGTGGTGGGCATCGTGGGCAAAAGCGGCAGTGGCAAGTCTACCTTCTTAAAGCTGCTCATGCGCTTCTGGCAGGCAGGGCCTGGGCAGGTGCAGGTCTCGGGCCGGGACGTAGGGCAGATTAACACCCAAAACCTCCGGGACATGGAGAGCTTCGTCACCCAGGAGACCCATCTGTTTCACGACAGCATCAAGAACAATCTCCGCATTGCAAAGCTGGACGCCACAGATGAAGAAATCGTCGCCGCCTGCAAAAAGGCCGCTGTCCATGACTTCATCATGACCCTGCCAAAAGGTTACGACACCCCTGTGGGCGAGCTGGGCGGCACCCTCTCCGGCGGAGAGCGCCAGCGGCTGGGGCTGGCAAGGGCATTCCTTCACGACGCGCCCTTAATGCTTCTTGACGAGCCCACCAGCAATCTGGACAGCCTGAACGAGGCGGTAATCTTGAAGTCCCTAGGCCAGGAGCGGGGCGGCAAGACCGTGGTGTTGGTGTCTCACAGGCAGAGTACCATGCGTATTGCGGACCGGGTGTACTCGGTGGAGAATGGGAGGCTGAGCTGATGGACGCACAGACAAAACGGGAGCGGGAAAAGGCGATGGTGGCCAAGATGATTGCCCTTTACTGCCGGAAAAACCACCACACCAAGGGACTCTGCCCGGAGTGCGCGGCACTGGCCGAATACGCCCGACAGCACAGCGACCACTGCCCGTTCATGGAGACAAAGACCTTTTGCTCCAACTGCCGGGTACACTGCTACAAGCCGGAAATGCGGGAGAAAATCCGGGCGGTGATGCGCTTTTCCGGGCCCAGGATGTTTCTTGTCTGCCCGGTGCAGGCGGTGCGGCACGTAATCGAGACCAGAAAAGAGAAACGGAGATTGGAGGAACAGGCATGAAAATTAAGAAAATCGGGTACATAGCGTTGGGGTGCATCGGCGTGGGGCTGGGTGCGGTGGGGGCGGTTCTGCCCTTATTGCCTGCATTTCCCTTCCTGCTGCTGGCGGCGTTCTGCTTCGCACGGAGCTCGGAACGCTTGGACAGGTGGTTCAAGGGGACGAAACTCTATAAGGAGAACCTGGAGAGCTTTGTCCAGGGCAAGGGCATGACGAAAAAGACAAAGGTGCGCATTATGGTGACGGTGACCCTGCTCATGTCCATCGGCTTTGTGATGATGCATGCCGTGCCGGTGGGGCGCATTGTGCTGGGGGGCGTGTGGGTGTTCCATATCCTGTATTTTTGCTTTGGGGTCAAGACAATCCCGGCAGATGGCTGACGAGAGTATTTCAAACTGACAACAGCGCATAATGTACACAGTACCCAAACGTAAAACGGGAGGAAAACGCAGAAAAATGGTACGAAATGTTCTGGCAGAATTACTGCTCCCCTTTCTGGGCACTTCCCTGGGGGCAGGCTGTG
>CAJUNS010000065.1 GCA_910587995.1 uncultured Oscillospiraceae bacterium
CGTACTCCTTTTCTGCAACGCTCCCCCTGGCCCGCGCCGTAATTTTGCGCCACAAGGTACTCTGCAAAGTGCTGCCCAGGTTGGCCAGGGCCACGCAGGGGCCAAAGCTGCTCATGAGCGCCACTGTGGGAATAAGCACCCCGGTAAAGTCCACCTGCCCCCGGCTGTACAGCGCTGCCGAGGTGAACAGCATTGCCAAATCCAGCAGGAGAATCACCGTATTTGTGACTGCCATGCTGTACCCCGCCTTGCGCTTCATTTTGGACTCGCTCTCCGAGAGGGCATCGGTGCGGGCGTTCATTTGAGCAAGCCGGGCCTCCCCCTGGCCGTACTGGATGGTTTCATCCAGACCCCGCAAACTGTCCAGCACAAAGGCGCTCAGCTCCCCGGACTCCCGCCGGAACACCATGCCATCCTCTCCGCTGAGCCGGGAGGTTAGAATGGGCACAGCTACTCCCACCACGACATAAGCCCCCAGGGCCAGCAGCCCCAGCGCCCAGTGGCAGCTGCCGATGAACAGGCACATCACCACCGTAAACAGCCCGGCAATGGCCGCCGGGGAGATGGTGTGGGCGTAGAACACCTCCAGCAGCTCAATGTCCGAGGTGATGACTGCTATCAAATCGCCACGGTCCCGGCTCTCCAGCTTGGCGGGGCACAGGCGGCGCAGGGCCCGGAACACTTTGTCCCTTATGAGCGCCAGCAGCTTGAAGGCGATAAAGTGATTGCTGGCCTGCTCGGCATAGCGCAGTACGCCCCGCAGCAGAGCGAACACGCCCACGGAAATGAAAATGGCGGTCAGGCTGAAGGGCGTGTCAAACTGCAATAAATCCAGCGCCGCGTACCCGCCGAAGATGGTGATAAACGCCGCGCACAGGTGTCCGGCCAGGCCCATGAGAATTGCCAGCACCATGAACCCGGCTAAAGGCTGTACCAGCCCTATCAGCCGCAGCATTACCTTGAATCCGCTCCTTTTCATTCAGATGGCCTCCCTTCCGTAGTTCTCCAAAGACTGCTGGGCGTTCCAAAGGGCAGCGTAAGCGCCCCGCTTTTCCAGCAGCTCATAGTGTGTACCGTGCTCCACAACGCGGCCCTTTTCCACCACATAAATGTCGTCTGCGCCAGTCACATTGGCCAGCCGGTGGGAGATGAGAATGACCGTCTTTTCCCTGGCCAGTTGGTGAATCTCTGCCATAATGTCATTCTCGCTCTCCACGTCGATGTTGGAGGTGGCCTCGTCGAAGATGTACACTGGACTGTCGTGGAGCAGCGCCCGAGCCAGGGCCAGCCTCTGCCGCTGGCCGCCGGAGAGATTTGCGCCCTGCTCGGTGAGGAGAGTGTCCAGGCGATTCTCCTGCCGGAGAAAGCCGTCAAGCTTCACCTTTTTTAGCGCCGCCCATAGCTCGCTGTCGCTGGCGTTGGGCCTTCCCATTCGCAGGTTCTCCCGCACGGTGCCCTTAAATAGGTAGCTCTGGTGGCTGATGTAGGTGATGTTTTCCATCAGACTTGCCTCGGAGATGTCCGTCAGCTCCACGCCGCCTATCTGGATGGAGCCGGTATAGTCACGGTTACGACCCATGAGAAGTCCGGCGACGG